>JBGPTH010000010.1:0-82922 GCA_041490525.1 Nitrospiria bacterium | reverse complement strand
TGCAGTCGAGCGGGTGACAACGCATGGGCGCCCAGATGCAGCGCGGGGCATACAGCCGGGTCTGCGGGGCCTCGACGGCGAAATGCCCAGCTGCGATGGGCTATGCGGGGGCAGGACCCGCTCAAAGAGCAACGGGTTCCCGGCTCGGCGGGGCTGCTCGGCGACAGGACCCGCGAGTACACTTTCTTGACCTGAACCGGATCGAGGGGCTATAAGGACTCCAGGAGTTTTGACCAAGGAGGCCTTCCATGCAGCTTAAGCATTTTCATTGCCTGCCGATCGTGCTCTGTGCCCTGACCGGCTGCGCCTCGATGGACCAAGGCGCATTCACCTACAAGGACCTGCCCGTGTCCAAAGGCAGCGCGGCCACCGGCAGCGGGAATACCGTCGCGTTCAAGGGTTCCCCTATGAAGTTGGAAGGGACCCCGCTCAAGGTGGGGGATACCCTCCGGGACGCCAAGCTGGCGACAGGCGATCTCAAGCTCGTCAGCCTGACGGACGGCAAGGGCAGAGTCCGGATCGTGAGCATCGTCCCCTCCCTCGACACCCTGGTCTGCGAGCAGCAGACGCACTATTTGAGCGAGAAGAGCGGGGAGCTCGAACATGACGTCCAGCTCATCACCGTGAGCGTGGACACGCCGTTCGCGCAGAAGCGGTTTGCCAAGGAGGCGAAGATCCCCAATGTCACCTTTCTCTCCGACTACCGCGGCGGCGACTTCGGGCGGGCCCACGGCCTTCTGATTCCGGACCTTCACCTTTTGGCCAGGACCGTGCTGGTGGTGGACAAGGACAACGTGGTGCGCTACATGCAAGTGGTGCCGGAGCTCGGCACGATGCCGGATATGGACGCCGCGTTCGCAGCGGCCCGCAAAGTAGCCGGCCTCCCACCGCCCCTTCCTCCGATGTCGTCAACAAGGTCTATGGGTTGGAGCTACTGAATGAATGCGTGAATTCGATCTGCTGGTGATCGGGAGCGGGCCCGCCGGCCAGAAAGCCGCCATCCAGGGGGCCAAGCTCCGCAAGCGCGTGGCCATCATCGAGAAGGAGACGGTGCTCGGCGGCTCGTGCGTCCACACCGGCACGCTGCCCAGCAAAACCCTCAAGGACGCCATCTACTATCTACACGGGTTCAAGGTCCGCTCCTTCCCGAACATTTCCTATTCGTTGAAGAAAAACGTCACCCTCCGGGACCTGATGGCCCGGAAGGACCTCGTCATCAAACACGAACTCGAAGTTATCACCAACCAACTCGAGCGTAACGACGTGGAGATCGTCCATGGGACGGCGTCGTTTGCGGACCCGCACACCCTTCAGGTCGCCAAGCGGAACGGCGAGTTGGACCTCCTGCGGGCGCCCTTCATCGTCATCGCCACCGGGTCCCGACCGCGCCGCCCGGAGGACATCCCCTTTAACGACGTAACCGTCTGCGATTCGGATTCGATCCTCTCCACCGAGACCATCCCGAAGAGCATGACCGTCATGGGGGGCGGAGTGATCGGCTGCGAATACGCGTCGATGTTTGCCGCCTTTGGAATCAAGGTGACCCTCCTTGATCGGCGCGCGGACCTCCTCCGCTTCGTGGACCAGGAGATCGTGCAGGCCCTGATCTATCACATGCGGACCAACGGGGTCACCCTGAAGATGGGCGAGGAAATCAGCGGGGTCTCGCTCGACGAGCGGGGTCGCGTCGTCACCAGCCTGAAGAGCGGGAAGACCATCCTCACGGACATGCTGCTGTATGCGATGGGACGGATGGCCAACACGGAATCGCTGAACCTTGGCCCGGCCGGCCTGACCGCGGACAAGCAGGGGCAGCTCAAGGTGAACGAGTATTACCAGACGGAGGTCCCGCACATCTACGCCGGGGGGGATGTCATCGGGTTTCCGGCCTTGGCCGCGACCTCCATGGAGCAGGGACGCCTGGCCACCTGTCACGCCTTTCAGGTCACGCAATCCACGCTTCCCAAGGTCATGCCGTATGGGATCTACACCATCCCGGAAATCTCGACCGTGGGGAACACCGAGGAAGAATTAACCGCGCAATCCGTCCCCTACGAGGTGGGCCGGGCCTTCTACAAGGAGATCGCCCGGGGCCAGATCGTCGGCGACCTCGACGGGCTCATGAAGCTCGTCTTTCACCGGGACACGTTGAAGCTCCTCGGGGTCCATATCATCGGGGACGGCGCCACCGAGCTGGTCCATATCGGCCAGGCGGTCCTGACCTACGGAGGCAACGTGGACTTCTTCGTCCACAACGTCTTCAACTACCCCACCCTCGCCGAATGCTATCGCACGGCGGCCCTCGACGGGATCAACCGGCTCGGAAAAACGTAGCGGGCATCTCGCGAGGCCCCCTACCAGGCTGTTCCCAGGCTGTTACTGGTCGCGGTAGAGGCGCAGATAGGGATTGGGGTGGAAAATGACGTAGTCTTCCTGGATGACTTCGTTGCCGTTGATCCCGTCCTCTTCCGGGTCCTTCCACAACGCCCGCCCCCACCAGATAAAGAGGGGATGAGGCGCCAGCTCATAGGCCGGAGTCCCGTCCTGCTGCATGATCACCCGAAGGACTTTACGGGCGGTCGCATAGTCCACGACCTCCGGATCCTTGGTGGCGTACAATTCGATCCACATCTCCAGGCGGTTGTCGAAGACCTCGGCCACACGGAATTCAGGCGCCGGCAGTAAGGGGAGCTTCTGGGGTTCCCCGGCCAGGGTCGGCGCGGTCAGAGTCGCAGCGAACAGCCAGGTGAGCAGGAGGGTCCTGAAACGCATGAAAACATTATATCGCACGGGCTTGCCTCTTGCGCCACTACCATGATTTCGCTAAGGTTAGCCGCAGGAGAGGAGACCTCATGCAATTCAGCCGGCACTTGCGCGCTCTCGCGCAACCGATCTGGGCGGCCCAACTTACGCACCCCTTCGTCGTGGCCCTCGGCAACGGGACCCTCCCCGAGCGGAAATTCAAATACTACATTCTTCAGGACGGCCGGTTCCTCGGCGACCTCGCGCGCGTGTTCGCCATCGCCGCCACGAAGGCCCCCGATGCGGATTCCGCCATCCGGTTCGCCAAGCTCGTCGAAGAGACGCTGGGGGTCGAGCGCGCGCTCCATGAGAACTACGGCCGGCGCTGGAAGCTCTCCCCCAAGCACATGACCGCGGTGTCGATGGCACCGACCAATTACGCGTACACGCGGCACATGCTCCAGGTGGCCCAGAACGGGTCGGCGGCCGAAGCCACGGTCGTGGCCCTCCCCTGCGCCTGGATCTACTGCATCGTGGGCCAGCACCTCCTGCGCAAAGGGAAGCCGTCCAAGTCCCATCCCTACCGGGACTGGCTCCTGCTCTATGCCTCGCCGGAGTTCGCGGAGGTCGGGCGATGGATGCGGGAAAAGGTGGACCTGTGGGCGAAGCGGGCGAGCGAGGACGAGAAGGCGGGCATGGAGGAGGCGTTTATCGTCAGTTCGCGGTACGAGTGGATGTTCTGGGAGATGGCCTGGAACGAGGAATCGTGGCCGTTGTGAGAAGATTTAATGTGGGGGTCCTGTCGCCGGTGGCCTACCCTGCTCAGGCGCTCCGCCTCGACCGCACTAAGCCTCTCATCTGCTCGGCTGCGGAACTCGCCCCATCAGAAGGCATTGCCAGATGGGGCTCAGACAGTCCTCGCCGTCCGCTGCGCGGACCGCATCTGTTCGGCAAGTGGCGGTGCCCGAGGCTCCGCGATTCGCGATGTAGGCCGCCAGCGACTGGTTTGGGTGGGGATCTCACACCGGCTGTGAGGGGAAATAGAGGAAAAGAACTGAGGATGCCTGCGGGCCGGGGGCCCGCTCGGCGCCACCCCACCCATTTGAACCACATTGCCTCGAAAGAGATAGAGGATAAAGGCCCTACCAGGTGTCATCCGCAATGACGAAAATAATATTTCTCGGCTCAATGCATGATGATCCATCAGGAAAAGGGAGGCTACAGCGGACTTTTAAAAAGATAGTTGCAAAATACAAAAGAGGCCCTGACTTCATAGCATTTGAGTGGGCTCAGTCCACATATACCGCCTTAGCATCCAAGCGCGACGAGTTAAGACAGAGATTGAGTGACAGATTTCCCCAGTTAGACGGGGGCTTCATTGCTCGCTTTGCAAGTACGTTGGCTTATGAAGGTGATCTTCAACAAGACATACTGCCTTCAACAAAACTGATTTGGATACTCGATGGAAGATCTCGGGACGATTTGGAGTTATCAGAATCTTCATTGGTCGAGGGAGCTATCAACAGAAAAATAATCAATGCCTTGGAAATCTGGCTCCTTCCGAAAATTCCTGGTTGGGAAAAACTTGGCGATGAGGCAATGCTGGAAAATACAACTTCGGCCTATCTAGAAAAATCTAGACGAGTGGCTGGACTTTGCCACCCGGATGAGATGTATAAAGAACTCGCAGCAACAATAACCTCCGGTCGCGAGACTCACATGTTCAACCGCCTGCTTGAGGGCTTGACTGAAACTAAGAATGGTAATCGCCTTTGCATACTGATAATCGGTACAGGTCACCTTCTCGATTTTCCTGGTTCACTATTCAACCTCTGTCGCAACAAAGGATTTGACGTGGAAGGCATTTGGCCCCATGAGCAATGAAAAGTAAACCGCGGTGCTGGTGGTGCGGGGAGGATCCGCTGTACTGTGAGTATCACGACAAGGAGTGGGGTGTCCCGGTCCATGATGATCGGAAGATATTCGAGATGCTGATCCTGGAGGGCTTTCAGGCGGGGTTGAGCTGGATTACCATCTTGCGCAAGCGCGACAACTTCAGGAAGGCGTTTAAGAACTTCGACGCGCGCAAGATGGCGAGATTTAATAAGGCCGATGTGGAACGCTTGATGCAAGACGCGGGCATCATCCGCAACCGTCTGAAGATCGAAGGCGCCATCACCAATGCGCGGTGTTTTCTGGAGGTGCAGAAGGAATTCGGTAGCTTTGATGGATACATTTGGCGCTTTACGGGAAATGGGACGTTGCGGAATCCCAAAGGCATGACCAGGAAAACCATGAAGGGGACTTCGCCGGAATCCGACGCCCTGTCCAAAGACTTGAAGGAACGCGGCTTCAAGTTCGTCGGCTCCACGGTCTGCCACGCGCACATGCAGGCGACCGGCATGGTGGACGATCACGTGGTAGAGTGTTTTAAATATCGAAAGAGATAAGGAGCGGGTCCTGTCGCCGCATCACCCGTACGTGCTCAGAGCGTTTCGCCGTCGAAGTCCCGGAACCCGGCTGTACGCTCTTCCGCTCCGCCCGGGTCCCATGCGGCGCCACCCGGTTCATTTCAACTGGAACTATTTATGAAGCAGGTATTGACGATAGCAGGGTCGGATTCGGGCGGGGGCGCGGGGATACAGGCGGACATCAAGGCGATGTCGGCCAATGGAGTGTTCGCGATGTCCGCGATCACGGCCATCACGGCGCAGAACACCGAAGAGGTCACCGACGTCTTCGAGCTGCCGGTCTCCATCATCGCGGCGCAGATCGACGCCGTGTTCGACGACTTCGACGTGGCCGCGGTCAAGACCGGCATGCTCTCCTCGGCCGAGATCGTCCGGGTCGTGGCCAAGCTGCTCAAGCCGCAGAACGTGACGAACCTCGTCGTGGACCCGGTCATGATCGCCAAGAGCGGCCACCCGTTGCTGAAGCCGGACGCCGTCGAGGCCCTCATCAAAGAGTTGATCCCGCTGGCGCTTGTCGTGACGCCCAACATCCACGAAGCCCAGCAGCTCTCCGGCGTTGAGATCAAGACACTCTCCGACGCGCGGCAGGCCGCGAAGATCATCCGCAAGATGGGTTGCCGACACGTGTTGATCAAAGGCGGGCATCTGTTGGCGGATCGCGCGACAGACCTCCTCTATGACGGGCACTTCTTCGAGGTCTTCAAGGGTGAGTTCATCAACACGCCGCATACGCACGGCACCGGCTGTACCTATGCCTCGGCCATCGCCGCGCACCTCGCGCTCGGGAAGCCCTTGAGCCAGGCGGTGAAGGCCGCCAAGGCGTACACCACGGAAGCCATTCGCCATGCGTTGGCCATCGGACACGGAAAAGGACCGACCAACCACTTCTATTTCCTGAAGCCATAACTATGTTCACCCACTTCCGTCCTCCATTGTTCCTCCTGACTGCTCTGGCCTGGCTCGCTCTGTCGGTCCTGCTGGGCCTCTATGTGTGGATCGCCAGGGATCTCGGCTATCCGCCTCTCCCGCAGTTCCGCGTCATCCACGCGCACATGGCGCTGGTGGGCGGGGTCGCCCAGATGATCTTCGGGGCCATGCTGACCTTCATCCCTCCCCTCCTGATGGTGCCCTTCGAAGAGAAGAAGAGCCGGGGGTTTCAATATTTCCTGCTGAACGGAGGCACCCTCGGGATTCTCGTCGGGTTCGGCCTCTCCGATTTAACCATTGTCGGGTTCTCCGGCGCGGCGGTGGGGCTGGCTTTCCTCATGCTGTTCTCGGATACGCTCACCATGGTCCGAAGGAGCGTCCAGCGCACGGGGCTGAACCTCTGGTTCTACGGTCTCGCCGTGCTTGCGCTCTTCAGCGGGATCGGCCTGGGGGAGCTGATCGCCTTCGGCGGGCTCCCACCCGACAGCGTCAACCTGGCCCGGCTGGCGCACCTGCATCTGAACCTCATGGGCTTCGTCACCCTCACGATCGTCGGGACGATGCACAACATGTTCCCCACGGTCGCGGGGGTACGCCTCTACAGCGACCGCCTGGCCGTGGCAGTGTTCGTGGCGCTCCCGCTGGGCATCCTGGCCCTGGTCGGCGGGTTCATCATTGCGGAGCCGCTGTTTCAGGTCGTCGCCGGGTTCGTGCTGTTCGCCGGGGTGTGCGCGTACGGGTGGAACATCCTCCGGACCTGGCTGGCCGCGCAGACGCGGTTCTCTCTACCGATCCTCCATCTCCTCTGCGCGACCGGCTGGATCTTACTCACCATGGCGGCCGGCATCTTCCTGTCCTGGAACAGCCGGACGGACCCGCCGGAATTCCCAACCGGCACCGCCCATCTGATGGGCTACAGCCACATGGCGCTGGTGGGCTTTATCCTCCAGACAATCATGGGAGCCCTCAGCCACTTGCTGCCGGTCATCCTGACGCTCAATCGAGTGAAGAGCCAGAAGAAACGCCGGCCTTACTTGGCCAGGCTGACCAGCCTGATCGAACGGGGCAAGTGGATTCAGTTGGCCGCGCTGAACCTGGGCACCGCAGGAATGGCGGGGTGGGGTCTTTCCGCCGGACTCTTCGGCTTACGGACAGGGGCAACCGTCATCATTCTCTGGACCGCCGCCGGTTTAATTCTCCTTGGCCTTGGTCTGTTCTTCGGAAAGATTGGATTGCTTCTGGCCAGTCGCCCGGAGGAGTGACATCAACCAATCGGGATCTTCTCCGCGCGGCGCTTCAACAAAAGGCGTAGTTCCTCCTTCATCCGATCGGCCGGGAGATACATCCGGTCGCTGTGCCCGGGCAGGACCCATTCGAAGGCATAGTCGAGGAGTCGCTCGGTCGATCGGCGGAGCGTCGGCTCATCCCACACATAGACCGTGGCCAGGCGCAATCCGTTGATCTCCCGGTCCCACCCCATGTGATCGCCGGTGAAGAGATACCGGTTGCCGTAGAGGAGCGCCATGCTGCCGCGGGTGTGGCCCGCCACCGGAATGATCAGGAATTCCGGCTTGAACTCGACCGCCTCCGCACCCTCGATGATCCATTCGGCATCCGGCAGGGCCGCCATATCTTCCCGATGAATGATGGGGATGGCCCCGAACTGCTTCGCGTACCGGGAGGCCTCGGCCACATCATCCTCATGGGTCAGGAAAATGTACTTGATCCCGCCCATGCTCTCGAAGGCCTTCACCAGCTTGTTGATATACCGAGGGGAGTCGATCAGCCAATTGCCGTCAGGGTGCTGAACGAAGTAACTGTTCGCGCCGAACGACTTCTCGGAGTTGAAGCCGTTGTAATAGACTTCCCGTTCGCACCCGCCCTCCCCAGGTGTCGTTGCACCCTCCCGCCTCGAGCCTGCCAAGACAGGCTCTTTTCCCGCGAGACGCGCCCCTTCCCGTTCAATCTTTAATGGAAAGCTTTCAGTTGCAGCACGCATCACGGCCTTGTCCTGAACGATTGCGCCAATCGAGCCGACCGGACAGGCCAGCAATGCCTGGAAAGACTGAAAGCGTTCAGACTCAGTTTCCGGCTGTTGATACACCGAGGAATACTCGCCGTTCTCGACGAATGAGGCCGGCGCCAACTGCCGGCAGGTGTCGCAGTTGATGCAGGTCGAGTCCACAAAGAAGTTGCCGTCGATGTTCGTTGAAAGGCGTTTGGCTTGATCGGCCATGCAATGCCTGTACTCTTTCGGCGGGCGGCGCCGCATGGGCCCCTGGCGGAGCGGAAGGCGGCGCAGCCGAGTCTGCGTGGCCGCAACGCCGAAGCCACCCGTTGCAATCGAGCGGGTGACACCGCATGGGCGCCCAGATGCAGCGCGGGGCGTACAGAGCCGGGTCTGCGGGGCCTCGACGGCGAAACGCCCAGCTGCGATGGGCTATGCGGGGGCAGGACCCGCCGCTCTCATGCCTACATCATACTCGGCTTGAGCCACCTTCTGCTACAATCACCGCATAAAGGAAGCGCTGACCTTTACCGATCCGGCCGGCCATAAAATTTCCGGCATCCTCGCCAGGCCCGATAAGAAGACCGACCGGCTCGCCGTGCTCTGCCACGGGTTTCTCTCCAACAAAAACAGCAAGACCAATCAGGTCTTGACCGCCATGCTCGTTCCACAGGGCATCGCCACATTTCGATTTGACTTTTTCGGTCAGGGGGAGAGCGAGGGGCCGTTCGAAAAAATCACCGTGACCACGGCACTGACCCAAGCGCTGGCCGCCCTCGCTCTCGTGAAGGCCAAGGGCTACCGGAAGATCGCGCTCGTGGGCTCCAGTTTCGGCGGGTTGGTAGCGCTCATGGCGGCGGCCAAGTGGCCATCACACCCGCCCGCCCCAGACGTCGTTGCACCCTCCCGCCCCGAGCCTGCCAAGACAGGTTCTTTTCCCGCGGGACGCGCCCCTTCCCGTTCGCTTGCCTGTTTGGCGCTGAAGTGTCCCGTGCCGGACTTTCCGGAGATGCTCAATCTGGAGTTCGGCAAGGCAGGAATGGCCCCCTGGAAAGCCACCGGCACGATCCCGAACGTCGTCCCCGGCGGAACCGGGCGCATCAAGCTCTCCTACGCCTTTTACGAGGACTGCATCCGGCATGACGGCTACGCCGCGGCGAAGGCCATCACGGCGCCCACGCTGATCGTCCAGGGCAACGCCGATGAGTACGTGCCGATTCATCAATGCCGACGTTTATCCGAGTCGCTGGGAGGCCGGCACTCCGTGGTGGTCCTGCCCGGCGCCGACCACCATTTCTCGAAGCCGGAGGATTTCCGCGAGATGACCACGCTAATCGCCCAATGGGTCTCGGAGCACCTAAACGCGAAGGCTTCTTAGGCGGGTGGCACCGATAGGAGGTCCCAACACCTACCCTTCCACAAGGCGGTGGCGAGGAATTGGGCGGGTGGCGGCGCGTGGGACCCGGGCGGAGCGGACCGACCCCGTCTTCGGCTGTAGGGAGCTGGTGACCCGTTGCAGGGCGCGGGAGACGCCGAATGGGCCCCAGGCGGAGCGGACCGACCCCGTCCGCGGCTGTAGGGAGCACGTCTGGGTGATTCGGCGGCAGGACCCGCGCAAAGAGCAACGGGTGCCCCGGTGACGCGCCGACAGGACCCGCTCCTATGCACATCTCGCCAACGCCCCTACAGTCTCACCAGCCAGATAAATTCCCCGGTGACTAGGAGGTTGTTCAATCCGTGCGCGAGCATGCCCGGCCAGAGGCTTCTGGTGCGCTCGTAGGCCAGCGCCCACAGGATGCCGCTCCAGAATACGGACGCAAAGCCCACCACGCTGTAGCCATGGACGAACGCGAAGATGGCCGCACTCGCCAACACCGCCGGCCACACTCCCATCCTGGTGCGCAGGGTCCCGAAGAGCACGCCGCGAAAAGCGATCTCCTCGACCAGCGGCGCCCACACGATGCTGTCGAGGGCCTCACCGGCGACCAGCCAGGACGAGCCCCAAATCATGTTCTCCATGAGACCGTCCGCCCAATGCGTCTTGATGTTGAAGATCCCCTCGGCCAAGGCGATCACGGCCTCTCCCATAACCGATAATCCCATCAACACCACGGTCACGCCGGCAACCCGAGCCGCCCCGCCTGCCGGCGAGCGAAGCCCGAAGGCCGCTGGAACCGACACGCCCTTGGCCGCAAGGTATCTCGTCGTCCACCACAACAAGGGCGTGCCCGCCGCAAGGGTGGCCACGCCTGCGAACGGCGTCTCCTTCGGCAGACCGAAGGAGACCAGCGCGTTGATGAACAGGAACCCGAAGACCCCGCGAATAAAGAGCCCGTACCCGTCCTGCATCGTCCAGCACGGCGGGATCGGCGCCTCACCGACCCGGACCTCAGCGCCGCGCGTGAGAAACCGTCTCAGCATCACCACGCACAGAACCAGCAGCACGATCTCCCCCACTGCCAACGCGCGCCGGCGATGCAACAGCGCCATGCCCCGATCCGCAATGGCCGTCTGTGCCTCCGCACGGGTCGCGCGGTCCCCGATGCCGGCCGCGATGTGCGCCACGAGAACGTCGGCGAACCAACTGGAGGGGAGGTTTTCGCGAACTTCATCAATGAGCCTCCGTCCCTCATCCGGACTGGGGGCCGTCCCGAGGTATGCAGCGCGCACCCATCGCTTCATGCGGGTCGTGTCCTCGCCCCGAAACTCCCACGGAATAATGGCGGCGCTCAGGCGGGTGGCCTGGCCGGCCTCGGCGAGGAGGATCACGCGCTCGAGCTGGGCCAGCGGCGAGTCCACGAGCCCGGTCAGCTCCTCATACCACCCGATCGAGTCGTTCACCGGGTCCTCGTCTCCCCAGAGCACCCGGTACACCGCCTGCTCCCATCCGGGCGCGCGGCCCAGCGCGTCACGCAGGTCCATGTCCCGGGAAACCAGACGCTCCAGGGACTCATCCGGCCGCTCAAGCCGTTCGAGACGGGTTGTGGGAGAGAGGAGGAAACTTCCAATCAGGACGGTCACAAGGATCGAGCAGAGAACGGTCACCCACCCAGAGAGAAATGTGCCGCGTGAAGGAGGTGAGGGGGCGGGTAAGGGAGAATCCGGAGAAGCAGGGCCAGGTTCAGCGCCCGGGAGAACAGTCGGAACCTGCTCTGAAGGCGGATCAGACATGAGACGGCAGTATAGCACCAAACCGAACGCGGAACGATGACGGGTGTACGACTATTTGCACAGACACCCCCAATGGGTATAATGCGCCCATGTCGCATCCCGTTTCGGAACTTGCGCCTTCCCCCCGGCTCCTGCTCGGCCCGGGACCCAGCATGGTCCATCCCCGTGTCCTCAAGGCGATGAGCACGCCGCTGCTCGGCCATCTGGACCCGGAATTCCTGACGATCATGAACGAGGTGCAGGCCCAATTGCGGGCCGTCTTCCAGACCGGCAACCCCTTCACCATCGCCGTCTCCGGCACCGGCTCGGCCGGAATGGAGGCCGCGCTCGTGAATCTCATCGAGCCCGGCGACACCGTGCTCGTCGGCGTGAACGGCGTCTTCGGCTCCCGCATGGCCGACATCGTCGGGCGATGCGGAGGAAGGGCCGTGAAGGTCGAGGCGCCGTGGGGCCAGGTGATTGATCCGCAGCACATCGAGGAGGCACTCAAACGAGAGGGCCGGGTGAAAGCAGTGGCCCTGGTCCATGCCGAAACCTCCACGGGCGCGCACCAGCCGCTGGAGGCCATGGGCGGGCTCTGCCGCCGGTACGGCGCGCTCCTGGTGGTGGATACGGTCACCTCTCTCGGCGGCGTGCCGGTGGAAGTGGACGCGTGGGGCATCGACGCCTGCTACAGCGGCACGCAAAAATGCCTGAGCTGTCCCCCGGGGCTCTCGCCCCTCACCCTCAGCCCCCGCGCCCTGGAGGCGATCAAGGCGCGCAAGGGGAAGGTGCAGAGCTGGTACCTCGACCTGTCGCTGATCGCGGACTACTGGGCCGAGGGCAAGCGCGCCTACCACCACACCGCCCCCATCAGCATGGTCTATGCGCTTCGGGAAGCCCTGCGGCTCGTGCTGGAAGAGGGCCTGGAGTTACGCTTCGCCCGGCACCGGCGCAACAGCGCCGCCCTCATGGCGGGGCTTTCGGCCCTGGGCTGCGCGCCGCAGGCGCAAGACGGCCACCGCCTACCCACGCTCAACTGCGTGCGGGTCCCCGACGGGATGGATGAGGCCACGGTCCGCAAAGCGCTGCTCGCGGAATTCGGGATCGAAATCGGCGGCGGGTTGGGGCCGCTCGCGGGCAAGGTCTGGCGCATCGGGTTGATGGGAGAATCCTCGCGCCACGAGCACGTGGTGACGCTCCTCTCCGCCCTCGAGCAAATCTTTCGCCGACACGGGTGGACCGGTCCGCCGGGGAGCGCCCTCACAGCGGCGTTACGAGTCTATGGATCGTCGGGTTGATCTGTCTGGGCCACCGATGGTGCATTCACACCGAAGCGGTCAGTCATTCCCTCGCCCCCCTGATTCGCTAACTCCACGAAAAATCACTCCTCCCCTTCTCCATTCGCTTAGGTGTCGAATTTGCACTACGCCTCAGGGGGGCGGTCCGTCCAGTCATCCAACTCTTTCACCGAAAGGAGAACAGCATGCCGTGGGGATTGCACACCAAGGACACGCCCGGCAACGGCCGGGTCCTGATCGTCGATGATGAGAGCAGCATCAGAAAGGTCCTCCGCGTCACACTGACCGACGCGGGGTACGAGGTGGTGGAGGCGGACCACGGAGGCCGCGGCATTGAAGTCATCCGGTCCGATGACAACATGTTGATGGTGGACGTCATCATCTGCGACATCCGGATGCCCAAGATCAACGGGCTGGAGGCCATCGACTTCTTCCGCCAGCAGTTTCCTTCGGTGCCGATCATCGTCTTGACGGGGTTTCCGGACACCAAAATGGCGACGAATCTGATCAGCAAGGGCGTCGTGGATTACCTTGTGAAGCCGGTGGAAGACGCCAAGCTGTTGGCGTCCGTCAAGGCCGCGATGGAGCAGCGGCTGCGCCTCGTTCAAGAACGCTGACCGATGCCTCCGACCGGTCCCAACCCCCAGTCGCTTCGGGTCGTGATCCTCGGCGGGGGCAAGGGGGGCACTGCCCTCCTCGAACTCTTCACCCGAAGCCCGGGCGTCGAGGTGGTCGGCATCGCGGACATGAATCCCGAGGCGCCGGGGGTGCGCCTGGCCCGGAACCTGGGCGTCCCGACGGCCACCGACGCCTTTGCCCTGATCGCCGAAGACTGCGCCGAGGTGATCGTGGACGTGACCGGCGATCCGGTCCTGGGGGAGCAATTGGCCCGGCGGAAGCCGGCTCGGGCGGAGGTCCTCGGCGGCTCGTCGGCGCTGCTGGTCTGGAAATTGGTCCAGTACGAGCAGGACCTCCGCGATCAGCTCATCCAGGTCGAGAAGCTGGCCACCATCGGCACGCTGGCCTCCGGCATCGCTCACGAGATCAACAATCCCCTCTACGCCGTCACGGGGCTCGCGGAAAAACTCCGGAAAGAGACCAGGCCGGAGGTCGTCCGCGAGTATGTGGAGGAGATCATCCATGGAGGGCGGCGCATCGCCTCCATCGTGCGGGACCTTAATGCGTTCGCCCGCCGGGCCATCGAGAGCGACACCTGCGACATCGACCTGGCCCACACCCTGGAAGAGGCGGTCAAGATGGCCCGGAGAGCCGTGCTCCTCGACGAGGTCACCGTGGTCATGCAATGCGATTCCGTGCCTCCTGTCCGGGGCAGGCCGGAAGAAGTCATGCAGATCTTCGTGAATCTGGTCACGAACGCGGTGCAGGCGATGGAGGGACGCGGCACGTTGACCCTCTCCACCGCCTGCGCCAACGGGGCCGTGCAGGCGACCGTCAGTGACACCGGCCCCGGCATTCCTCGGGACATCATCGGCAAGGTCTTTGATCCGTTCTTCACGACCAAGGAGCAGGGCAAGGGCACGGGCCTCGGACTGCACATCGTCCGCGACATTGTGACGCGGTACGGGGGACGAATCTCGGTGGAGAGTACCCCCGGCGAGGGGGCCAGCTTTACGGTCTCGCTTCCCGCAACCGCCGACTCGCCGGCGATCACATAAGCCGGCGGCCGGCCGGTTCATTCTTCCTAATAAAGCACTTGACAGAGGGCGGCGTCGGCTCGGTATGATGCCGCAAGCCTATCCCCTGCCGGGCTTCCGCGGAGAAGGCTGGATCGTTCAACGGGGGAGCAATGACCGTGCAGAGACCACAAGCCCGCCGACCCTACTCGTGGCTCACGCCCCTCATCATCCTGGTGGCCGTGGTGGCCCTGGTGATCGGGACCATCGCCGTTCACTACGTGGAGACCCAACTGGTCGCGACCACGGGAGAAAGCCTGGCCTTAACGTCCAGCGACATCGCGGATATGCTGGATCGGATCCTGTTCGAACGGTACAGCGACATTCAGATGCTCTCCCAGGCCGGGGTCTTTCAAGGGCGCGACCGGACGGCCATGACCGAGTACTTCGCGACGCTGAAAAAGATATACCCCGTGTACCTCTGGCTGGGCGCGACCGACGCGAACGGCCGGATCATCGCATCCACGGACCCGGCCAGCGTCGGCCGGGACCGGAGCGGAAGCGAGTGGTATCGGGCTGTGCGCGACAGGAGGGGGATTCATGTCCAGGATGCTCAAGTGTTCGAGGACACCGGCAACGCCCTGGCGGTGGCCTTCTCCGCCCCCATCCACGGACCCCGAGGCGAATTCCAGGGCGTGGTGACTTCGCGTGTGGGCATCCCCCCCCTGGTGGATGTATTCGCGAAAGCGCTCCGCGCCTTCCAGGTTCAACGCGTTTCTGAAGGGAAACTGGAGTACCAGTTCCTGACCCGGGACGGGGACGTCATCGCGGATTCCATTCTAAGACAGGAAGGGAGGGTGAACCTCAAGCACCTGGGACTGCTCTCAGCGCTCCTCATCGGCTCGGCCCAACCGGGCTATGTCGAGGAAATGCATTTACGCCGCCGGACGCCCGTGATTACCGGCTACGCCCAGACGAGAGGATACGGCCAGTTCACGGGCTTGCACTGGGGGGTCCTGGTGCGGATGGATCGGAGCGATATCCTGGCCCCCATCCATGCGATCCTGTGGAAGCTGGGCTTGATCGGGGCCTTCTTGTTCATTCCCCTGCTCGCGTTCCTACTCTGGACCACGGGGCGCCTCCGGAACCAATGGGAGCAGGCCCACCTGCGCGATCGTGCCATCGCGGCCGCCGAGAACGGCATCTTCATTACCGACCCCACCCAGCCCACCAATCCGGTCATCTACGTCAACCCCGCCCTCGAGCGCCTGACCGGTTACGGCAAAGAGGAGATTCTCGGGCGGAGCTACCGGTTTCTGTTTTCGCCGGACACGGATGCGACGGCCTCCGAAGAAATCCGCATGGCCCTGCGCGAGGAACGGGAATGCCGGGTGGCCATGAAGAATTACCGGAAGGACGGCACGCCGTTCTGGAGTGAAATGACGATGTCCCCCGTGCGGGACCCGAGGGGGCGCTTGACCCATTGCGTCGGGGTCGTAACCGACATCACCGAGCTGAACCAAGCGACGGACATGTTGCGTGAAAGCGAACGCAGGTACGCGCAGATCCTGGACTCGATCGCGGATATGATCCTGTGCAAAGGCCCTCAATCGCAAATCCTATATGCCAACAAGGCGTTTCGCGACTATTACGGCATGACGATGGACCAGCTTCGCGGCATCATCGATGCCCCGTTCAATCAGCAGGACTACACACACCGGTATCTTCAAGACGATGACCAGGTCTTTCGGTCCGGGAAACCCTTAAACATCCCAGAGGAGCCCGTCACCCAGCACGACGGGCAAGTGTTTCTCTTCAACACGGTGAAGTCCCCCATCTTCAACGCGGCCGGCGAAGTGGTCCAATTGGTGGCGGTGTGCCGTGACATCACCAAGCGCAAGCGGGCGGAGGAAGCGCTGCGCGAGAGTGAAGGACGGTTGGTTCAATTCATCGAGGCCTTGCCTGTGGCGGTCTTCGTGCTGGACGCAGGCGGACGGCCGTGCTACGCAAACCAAACCGCACAGCGGTTGCTCGGCCAGGGAATCATCCCGGAAGCACAGCCAGACCAATTGGCGACCATTTATCACGCCTATGTCGCGGGGACCGATCAGGAGTACCCAACGGCCCGTTTGCCCGTCGTGCGGGCCCTTGCCGGAGAAACCTTGATGGTCGATGATATGGAGATCCGTCAAGACGGAAAGACGATCGCGCTCGAGGTGTCGGCGGCACCGATCTTTGACGCGCAAGGAAAGATCGTCTTTGCGATCGCGGCGTTCACCGACATCACCGAGCGCAAGGGCGCGGAGGAAGCGCTTCGCGCGAGCGAGGAGCGGTTCCGCCAGATGGCGGAGAACATCAAGGAGGTGTTCTGGATGTCCTCTCCCGATAAGAACCACATGATCTACATCAGTCCAGGGTATGAGGAAATATGGGGGCGCACATGCACCAGCCTGTATGAGCGGCCTCTGTCCTGGCTGGACGCCATCCACCCGGAGGATCGTGAACGGGTGATCGGGGCCCTTGAGAGCCAGATCAAAGGAGAGTACGACGAGGAATATCGCCTGGTGCGACCGGACGGATCGGTCCGCTGGATACGGGATCGGGCCTTCCCAATCCGGAACGACTCGGGAGAGGTCTACCGCATCGTGGGGATCGCGGAAGAGATCACCGAGCGCAAGCAGGAAGCGGCAACCCGCGCCCGACTCCTTGAACAGGTCATCTCCGCACAGGAGGAGGAACGGGGCCGGGTCGCGCGGGAACTGCACGACGAGACCGGCCAATCGCTCACGGCGCTGCTCGTCGGGCTTCGCACGGTGGAGGATGCCCGGACGATCAAAGAGGCCCAATCGCAAGCGCGCGAGCTTCGGCAAATCGCCGCGAAGACCCTCGACGAGGTCGGACGCCTGGCGTGGGGGCTGCGACCACGCGTCCTGGATGATCTGGGCCTCGCGGCGGTGCTGGAACGCTATGGTGCCGAATTCTCGGCGTCGCGGGGCATCGCAGTGAACGTGCACGTAAAGGGCCTGGACGCGAGCCGCCTGCCGTTTCCGGTGGAGACGGCCCTGTACCGGATCGCGCAAGAAGCGCTCACCAACACGGCCAAGCACGCCAAGGCCGAGGCCGTGGCCATCCTCGTTGAGCACCACACGACCTTCGTGCAGATGATGGTGGAAGACGACGGGTGCGGCTTCGACGTGGACGCCACCCTAAGGGCGACCGGCGCCTCCAAACATCTCGGACTTCATGGCATGCACGAGCGCGCCGCCCTCCTCAAAGGGACCATTCGAATTGAATCCCGGCCTGGGAAAGGCACCCTCATCAACGTCCAAATTCCCCTCTCGACCGAATAACCCTTTTTTTCAGAGTTTTCCTAAAATAAATATATTTTCGTTTTGTAAGGGTTTGCCAGGTCTTCCCTGACAGACAGCCGCCGCGGACTGTACTAGGATACCCCCGTTTTTTAGACGATCCCCGCCCTGCCGCCGGCGGGGGGATTGCGCGGCGTATAGTCTCAAGAGCCCGCGAGAGGAGGACTTTCATGGCCTTCGAGGCACCCACCAAGGACAAACCCGTTCAGGGCCGGGTGCTGGTGGTGGACGACGAGGAACATGCCCGGAAGACGGTCAGGATGACGCTGGAGAAAGTGGGCTACGAGGTGGTGGAGGCGGATGACGGAGGGAAGGCCATCACAATCCTCAATGCGGGCGATAATCCGCTCATGGTGGACCTCATCATCTGCGATATCCGCATGCCCCAGGTCAGTGGGATGGAAGCGATCGCCTATTTTCGCTCCCAGTACCCGTCCATTCCGGTGGTAGTGCTCACCGCCTACCCGGATACCGGGCAAGCCGTCTCCTTATTAAAGCAGGGCGTGGTGGACTACGTGACCAAGCCGGTCGAGTCGGAGATCCTCACCGATGTCGTGGCGAACGCGATGAAGCACCGCGCCGAACTGACACGCTGACCGTGCGGATTATCTTTTTGGATAACCCGATGTATCCGGCGAGATACGTTTTGCCGGGGAGGGAACTCTCACAGATGGAAAGGCTGATCCTTAGAAATTGTCGGCAAACCAAGCCGTTGATGGACTCTGAACCTTGATGTGCTGGCCCTGCACCACGAAGGCACAACGATTGCGTCCAAACAAAAGAGAAGGGCCCTGACCAGGCCCATGCGACAGACAGGGAACGAAGAAACAAAGAAGGCGGCCACGCGTATGGAGACTCACAGGGGGGCTGTCCTCCGCATTCAGCTCCTCGGTGCCAACCCCCTACCTCAACCATCGGGGCGGGATGAGTTGCCGGGGAAGGCCCACTCCTTCCCTGGCAACAATCCCACGCCGTGGCGCGTCAACATTTCTGAAAAGAAACCGGAATGAACCCGGTAACGAAAAGGGCATAGCGCCTCATGGCCTTTTGGCGGAATAGACACCCGCTGCTGCTGTCGCGAACCTGGCTGCTTGCCATCAGCCTGGCCGGCTTGTTGGGAGCCCTTATCCAGTCTGACTCTGTTCCCGCCCTCGCCCAACAGCTTACTCTGATCTCAGCGCAGCCGCCTCTCGAGACCTCCCCCACCCGCCCCGCAACGGCACATTCTCCCAGTTCCCTCGCCCCGGCTTCGGGATCGGACAAGGAAACGAATAATAACCCTCTCGCCCCTATTTCAGGGGAGAGGGCGAGGGTGAGGGAGGTTGATCCTGGATTGACCAAGCCCCAAGTCCAGCCGCCTGTCACTCAGTCCTACGGAAGGCTTCCCCTGAGCTTTGAAGCCAACCAGGGACAAACCGAGAGCGAGGTCAAGTTCCTCTCCCGCGGGCGCGGCTACACCCTGTTCCTCACGCCAAACGAAGCGGTGTTGGCGCTTCGTTCGCGTGAGAACGTTAATCGTTATTCGTTAAACGTTAATCGGGAAGAGCAGGCTATAGGCAAAACCCCATCGCCCATCGCCCCTAGCCCCGCGCCTGCAGAACCTACGGTTCTGCGCATGCAGTTCGAGGGGGCCAACCCATCGCCCCTCGCCTCGGGCCTCTCGCCCCTTCCAGGCATCGTCAATTACTTCATCGGCAATGATCCCACGAAGTGGCGCACGAATATTCCGACTTACGCGAAGGTCCAATACAAAGACGTTTACCCCGGGATTGACCTCGCCTACTACGGGAATCAGGGCAAGCTGGAGTATGACCTCATCGTCGCGCCCGGCGCAGATCCGAATCAGATCAAACTCGCGTTCAATGGCGCTGATGATGTGCGCGTGGATGCGGCAGGGAATTTAGCGATTCAAGTTGCGGGAAGCGAAGTTCAATTGCTGCAGCCGCACGTGTATCAGGAGATCAAGGGTAAGAAACAGGAGATCGCATCTCGCTACATCCTCCACGCTTCGAATAACGATGAACGTTTAACGAATAACGTTAGCCTGGCAATACAGGTGGGCATTCAACTCGCCGCCTATGACGCCAAGAAGCCGCTCATTATTGACCCGGTCTTGTACTACTCGACCTACCTGGGCGGGAGCGGCACTGACCAAGGCGTCGGGATCGCCGTGGACGCGGCCGGCAACGCTTACATCACCGGGAGTACCTCCACGCCTGGGTTTCCGGGCACGGCCAGCAGTTCCATACAGAACACGTTGAGCGGGAGTCAGGACGTCTTCGTCACAAAGATCAACGCCGCCGGCACCGCTCTCATATATTCCAGCTATCTGGGCGGCACCGGAGCTGATTCTGGCACGTCGATCGCGGTAGACACAGCTGGCAATGCCTATGTGACCGGGCAGACCACCACCCTGGGGTCCGGCTTCCCGGGCACCGCCGGCAGCCCTATCCAAAGCACGTATGCAGGCAGCACCGATGGCTTTGTCACGAAGATCAACGCGGCGGGAACGGCCCTTGTCTATTCCACCTACCTGGGCGGTAGCGGCAGTGACATTGGCCTCGGGATCGCTGTCGATGCGGCCGGCAACGCCTATGTGACCGGGCGGACCACCACGCCGGGCTCCGGCTTCCCGGGGACGGCCGGCAGTCCCATTCAGAGCACGTTTGGCGGCGGCTTCGATGCCTTCGTCACAAAGATCAATGCCGCCGGCACGGCGCTTGTCTATTCGACTTATCTGGGCGGCACCGGCACTGACCTCGGCCGCGGGATCGCCGTGGACGCGGCCGGCAACGCCTACGTGACTGGGAACACCGACGCGGTGGGGTCTACCTTTCCGGGCACGGCTAGCAGTTCCATCCAGAGCACAAAAGCTGGCAATGCAACCAACGCCGATGCCTTCGTCACCAAGATCAATGCGGACGGCACGGCGATCGTGTACTCCACCTATCTGGGCGGCACCGGCAATGATTTGGGCCAGAGTATCGCCGTGGACGCGGCGGGCAACGCCTATGTGACGGGGTATACCGATACGACGGGCTCCGGCTTTCCGGGCACCGCCGGCAGCCCCATCCAGAGCACCTTAAGTGGCCTCTCCGATGCCTTCGTCACAAAGATCAACGCGGCTGGCACGGCCCTCGTCTATTCGACCTACCTCGGCGGCAGCAGCAATGAGGAAGGCTTCGGGATCGCCGTGGACGCGGCCGGCAACGCCTACGTGACGGGTAATACCGATTCCTCCAATTTTCCCACGGCCAGCCCGCTACAGGCGACGTTTGGCGGCGGCGTCGGCGATGCCTTTGTCACAAAGATCAACGCCGCCGGCACGGCCCTCGCCTATTCGACCTACCTCGGCGGCAGCAGCGGTGTTGAGGGAGGCAGAGGCATCGGCGTGGACGCGGCGGGCAATGCGTACGTGACCGGAGTCACCTCAGGGTCCGGCTTTCCGGGCACGGCTGGCAGTGCCATTCAGAACACCTTCGGCGGTGTGAACGATGCCTTCGTCGCCAAGATCTGCAACGATCCACCACCCGGCACCACGCCGGATACCTTTGTAACCACTGGCTCGATGGGGTCTGCGCGACTAGACCACACGGCCACTCTTCTGGCGAACGGAAAGGTCTTGGTTGCCGGAGGAGGAATCGGCGGGTCAGGTTGCTGTGTGAATCACGCCTCAGCGGAACTCTATGATGCAACCACTGGTACTTTCACAGCGACTGGATCGATGTCAGGAGCGCATGTACGACACACTGCAACGCGATTGCCGAACGGAAAAGTGTTGGTCGCGGGTGGCTTCAATGGTGGGTCGTCTACCACCTCAGCCGAACTGTACGATCCGACGGCGGGCACGTTTGCCTCTACGGGGAGCATGGGGACGCCGCGACAGAACCACACGGCAACGATCTTACCGACGGGCAAGGTCCTGATTGCTGGAGGCCACTCGTCAACTTCCGGAACTAGCCAAGTTGCCTCGGCCGAACTGTATGATCCCGTGGCCGGCACCTTCACGTCCACGGGATCCATGGGAACAAGTCGAGCAGGCCATAATGCAATCCTGCTGCCAACAGGTAAGGTCCTCATTGCTGGCGGCTCTGACTCCTCCGGGAATACGCTTGCTTCCGCTGAACTGTACGATCCGGCCGCGGGGACGTTTACAGCGACAGGAGCGATGGGAACAAGCAGAAACGGCTACTTCGCGACGTTGCTGGCCACAGGGAAAGTTTTGGTTGCGGGGGGAGGGACAACGGGCGGCGCGACTGTAGCATCAGCCGAGCTCTATGATCCGGCCAGCGGCCTGTTTACTGCTACGGGATCCATGGTGACGGCTCGCAGCGATTCGCACAATCCTGCAAGCCTGCTTGCCAATGGGAAAGTCCTGATCGCCGGAGGTGGTGACACCAGCGGAAATCCTCTTGCCTCGACCGAACTGTATGATCCGTCGACCGGCATGTTCACAACTTCAGGGTCGCTCGCCACAGCGCGCATAGGTGGTGTGCCGGCTGTCCTGGCCACCGGACAAGTTTTGGTCGTAGGTGGCTACAACGGTCCTACTACGCTCTCCTCCGCCGAGATCTACACCCCCGTTATCTGCGGGCCGGAGATCACCACGATCTCGCCCCCCTCGGGTTCGATTGGCTCGTCGGTCACCATCAACGGGTCCGGCTTCGGAGCTACTGAGGGAGCCAGCACGGTCAAGTTCAACGGCGTCACCGCTGCGACCGCTACGAGTTGGAGCGATACGCAAATCGTCGTGAATGTTCCATCGGGCGCCACGACCGGCCCCGTCGTCGTCACGGTCAACGGCGTTGCCAGCAACGCGGTGACGTTTACTGTTCCGACTTTCACGCTGTCGGTGGGCATCGTCGGCAACGGCACGGTCACCAGTGATGTTCAGCCTGGGATTAACTGTCCACCAACCTGCTCGACCTCCTTTGCCAGCGGCACTTCTGTGACCTTGACGGCCACAGCCAATGGCGGATCAGTCTTTACAGGATGGAGTGGCGAATGCACGGGCACCAGTACGTGTGTGCTGACCATGAATGTGAGCCATGCAGTTGCCGCCACCTTTGCCCAGCTCTTCACGCTTTCGATCAGCTCCTCGGGCACCGGCAGCGGGACGATCACATCGTCTCCCGCCGGCATCAATTGCCCGCCGACCTGTTCGGCGCAGTTCGCGAACGGCACGATCGTCACGCTCAGCGAGACCCCAAACACAGGCTCGAACTTCATCACGTACAGCGGCGCCTGCACGACCGGCACATGCTTTTTGCCCCTGACTGGCAATTCATCAGTCACCGCGACGTTTAATCTCACAGCAGATACCCCCGCGACCTCAATGGCCACGGGCTCAATGGGCACAGCTCGATCGAACTTTGCAGAAATACTCCTCCCCAATGGGAAGGTTCTGATTGCCGGTGGGCTGACCGGAGGAACTATCTCGGCCGGCGTCCGAAGTGGGTACACGGTTCTCGCTTCCGCCGAGTTGTACGACCCCGCGACCGGAACCTTTACCGCCACAGGGTCGATGGTCACGGCTCGGACGATGTGCCAACAAATCACTTGTTCCGATAACCCCGTGCTTCTCCCGAACGGGAAGGTTCTGATCGCCGGGGGAGTGAACTCCTCGGGAACTCGTCTCGCCTCCGCCGAGCTGTTCGATCCGACCACGGGGACCTTTGCCACCACCGGAGCGATGCAGGCGGCGCGCGAGGGCGCGACCCTGACGCTGCTGCCCACCGGCAAAGTTCTAGTTGTGGGCGGTTCGGGCCCCGGCGGCGCCCTCGCGACGGCTGAGCTCTACGATCCCGTGGCCGGGACGTTTGCGTTGACTGGCTCAATGCCCGGGGCGCGTGATCATCACACGGCAATTCTCTTGCCATCTGGCAAGGTCTTGATTGCCGGGGGCTGTTCGACCACGTCCTGCGGGCCAAGTCAGATCTCCTCTACATTGCTGTACGATCCGGCTTCGGGGACTTTTAGCACCACTGGCACAATCAACGCGACGCGCGTCGGCCATACCGCAACACTGCTGCCCACAGGGAAAGTCCTGCTTGCTGGTGGAGTGAATACCTCAGGGACGGTCATTGCCTCCGCGGAGCTGTACGACCCGGCACTCGGGACTTACACATTCACCGGGTCGCTCGGAACAGCTCGCGCGGATCATGCCGCGACGTTGTTACCGAATGGCAAGGTGCTCGTGGCAACCGGTGTGGGAGCGAGCGGCGGGCTGAACTCGGCCGAGCTGTACGATCCGGCCTCGGGGACGTTTACGGCGACCAGTTCGATGATATCGGTCCGGCAATATCGCAACCGCGCCACCCTCTTGCCTAACGGTCAAGTGCTGGTTACGGGTGGCAATCATCCGAGCGGCACGAATCCTGGGGACACGGCCTCTGCGGAACTCTACTGCCCGGACCTCGGCGGTACGCCGGATACGTGGACGGCGACGGGCAACTTGGTGACAGATCGTGAGGACCACACGGCGAATCTCTTGCCTAACGGCAAAGTCTTGATCGCTGGCGGAAGCAGTTCCTCCTTAGGGATTCTTCTGTCGTCAGCAGAACTGTACGACCCTGCAACGGGAACGTTTTCTTCCACCGGCAGCATGAGTTTTCAGCGACGGTTCCACAGGGCAACACTCCTACCCAACGGAAAGATTCTGATAAGCGGCGGAGACAATGGAACGCAGCTGGTCTCAGCAGAACTCTATGATCCCACCACAGGAAGCTTCACCCCAACAGGATCCATGGGGACATCCCGCGCAAATCACACAGCGACACTGCTACCCAATGGAAAGGTCTTGGTCTCTGGGGGATTGAGTGGAATTGGAGGAATTACTGCCTCAGCAGAACTCTTTGACCCCGCGACGGGGACGTGGGCTTCTACTGGCTCGATGACAGCGAGCAGGGAATCCCATACTGCGACGCTCCTCCCCAATGGAAAGGTCTTAATAGCGGGGGGATTTGGCCCATTGGCTTTGGCCTCAGCCGAGCTCTATGATCCGGCAACAGGAATCTTTACTGCCACTGGGGCTATGGCAACGGCTCGCCAGGTCCATTCCGCGGTCCTCCTCCCCAACGGAAAGGTCTTGATCGCCGGAGGAGCCGCTGGTCCTGTTTCACTCGCCTCGGCGGAACTCTACGATCCAGTGGCGGGGAGCTTTAGCTCCGCAGGATCCATGGCGATAGGACGACATGCGTTCACCTCAATTCTGCTTCCGTCCGGGCGGGTTTTGCTCGCCGGAGGATTTTCAAGTGGGACTGGTGCCCTGGCTTCAGCCGAGCTGTACGACCCTGCTATGGGAATCTTCTCACCGAGCGGCTCCATGGGGTCCGCTCGTTGGAGTTACAGCGCCACCCTCCTGCCAAACGGGAAAGTTCTACTCGCAGGTGGAATCGGAGTCACGGGTTTAGGTCTTGCCTCCGCTGAGCTCTACACCACGACCTGCTGCGGGCCGGAGATCACTTCTATCTCGCCGTCGACGAACGCGATCCTCGGAACACCCATTACGATCAGCGGATCCAACTTCGGCGCGCTCCAGGGCAGCAGCACAGTCACCTTTAATGGCGTCAACGCGACAGTTCTCAGTTGGAGCGACACAAAGATCGTCGTAACTGTTCCCGCTGTCGCCGGAAGCGAAGGCGTCAAGGTCAATGTGAACGGCTTTGCGAGTGGCAGTACTCCTCTGACAGTAATCACTCATCAAGCGCCCGGCACGTTTGCGAACACCGGAATTTTAGGAACACCGCGACTCACCTCGCGCGCCACACGGCTTGCGAATGGGAAGGTGCTGATCGTTGGCGGACAAGATCACAATAATCCGCCGGCAATGGCCCTGGCTTCAGCGGAGCTCTACGATCCCGCCACCGGAATTTTTGCTCTGACAGGCAGCATGGCAACGCCTCGATCCAGTCCGACCGTAACCCTGCTGCCGAACGGCAAGGTGTTGGTCACAGGAGGCACCAGCGATCCGCAGAGTAACGTAGGCGTCCTCAGCTCTGCCGAACTCTATGATCCCGCTACAGGCACATTCAGCCCAACGGGTGCCTTAGTCGCTGCCCGGAACGATCATAGGGCAACATTGTTGCCCAATGGGAAAGTACTCATTGTCGGTGGCGTGAACCTTTCCGGCCTGCTCGCCTCGGCGGAGTTGTATGATCCGGCCACGGGCACCTTCAGCGCGACAGGATCGTTGGCAACGGCCAGAAGTGGGCCAACCGCAACCCTCTTGCCGAACGGAAAGGTTTTGATCGCCGGAGGGGCCAGTGCCGCTCCCGTCGGCCTTGCGTCGGCGGAACTTTATGATCCGGCCACGGGCACCTTCAGCGCGACAGGATCATTGGCCACCGGCCGTTGGGGGCATACCGCCACCCTCTTGCCGAACGGAAAAGTGTTGCTCAGTGGCGGGACACCTGCTCCCAATATCTCTCTGGCCTCAGCCGAACTTTACGACCCCAGCACAGGAAGCTTCACTGGAAGCGGCTCTATGACAGCCGTCCGCGTTTACCATACTGCCACCCTTCTGCCGAATGGCAAGGTCTTAATCACAGGTGGCAGCAGTCCTACTCCGACCACCAGCGCTATTGGTGAGCTGTATGACCCTGTAGCTGGAACTTTTAGTCCAACGGCTGCTCTCATCACGAACCGCTGGAGTCACTCAGCGACGCTCCTTTCCACTGGAAATGTCCTGATCGCCGCCGGCGGCATCCAAGATTCCAACATCACCCTGAACTCCGCCGAACTCTACTGCCCGGATCTGGGCGCGACGCCGGGGATCTTTACGGCCACTGGGTCAATGCCAACCGCGCGCTTTGAAGAACTGACAGATGCCACCGCACCCCTTCTGCCCAATGGGAAAGTTCTGATCGCCGGAGGAAATACTTCAGGTGGTGGGGAGCTTGCCTCGGCCGTGCTCTATGACCCGGCCACGGGGTCGTTTAGCGCCACGGGATCAATGGGTGCGCCACGAAACCGGTACACGGCAACCCGCCTGCCTAACGGCAAGGTACTGTTCGCTGGAGGACAGAATGCTGGTGTTTCCATTGCCTCGGCCGAGCTATATGATCCGGCCACAGGAACCTTTGCGCCCACCGGCTCGATGGCGACAGCCCGATGTTGTCACGTCGCGACTCTGCTGCCCACCGGGCAGGTCCTCATCACGGGAGGATCTGACCCCAGTGCAATCGCTTTGAACTCGGCCGAACTGTATGATCCGGCCACGGGCAACTTTACCCCGACTGGATCGATGGGCACAGGCCGCAATGTTCCCACCGCGACCCTTCTGCCGACCGGGAAGGTCCTCGTTGCCGGAGGAGATCTTGGTATAACTGGTGGTTTTACTCCTGTTGCGTCGGCGGAGCTGTATGATCCGGCCACGGGGAGCTTTGCCCCCACCGGCTCGATGGCGACGGCTCGAGCGTCATCCAGGGCGACTTTGCTCCCCACCAGCGGCAAGGTCTTACTCGCCGGGGGCCAAACTATTGGTGGTGGGTTCCTTCCCTCGGCCGAACTGTATGACCCGGCCACGGGCACTTTCACTGCCACCGGAACGATGGCGACTGGACGGGCTGGTACGGCGACTCTTCTGCCTACCGGCAAGGTCTTGATCGCCGGGGGAGCGATTGGTGGTGGTTCCTCCACGGCCTCAGCCGAGCTGTATGATCCAGTCACGGGGACCTTTGCGCCCAGCGGCTCGATGGCGACGGCCCGATGTTGTCACGTCGCGACTCTGCTGCCTAGTGGGCAAGTGCTCATAGCAGGTGGCTCACCGGACAATGGCACCACTGTGCTGGCCTCGGCAGAACTCTACTCCACCACCTGCTGCGGGCCTGAGATTTCGTCGCTGAGCCCGGTCTCCGGTCCAGTCGGCACATCTGTGACCATCAACGGTTTCAACTTCGGTCCCGTCCAAGGAAGCAGCACAGTCACCTTCAACGACACGAGTGCAGGTATTGTGACGAGCTGGAGCGCGAATCAGATCGTTGCGAATGTGCCGTCCGGCGCCACGACCGGCCCCGTCGTCGTCACGGTCAACGGCGTGGCCAGCAATAGCGTCAATTTCACGGTAACTGCAACACCGGACTTCACCCTCGCCTCAAGTCCGGCTACTCGGCTCGCAGGTCCAGGCGGATCCGCCAAATACACGATCACCCTGACGGCCCAGAATGGCTTCAATAGTGCGGTCACGCTCTCCGTTACCTCTGCATTGCCAACCGGAGCTTCCGCCGAATTTGCGCCCAACCCGGTCACTCCTTCCGGCACATCAACGTTGACGATTACGACGCTCGGCACGACGCCGATTGGCTTGTCCACCATCAATATTCAGGCCAGCGGTGGCAGCGTGACCCAAACGAGCAGCGTGACGTTGAATGTCAGCAATTCCGTGTCAGGCACTGTGTACACCGTCAACAGCAATAATGACGTGAATGACGGCCTCTGCGACGACACACATTGCAGTCTGCGAGAAGCGATCAATGCGGCAAACGCGAATGCGGGCACAGATACGATTCAGTTCAACATCGGAAGCGGCTTACAGACCATCAGCCCACTTAGCGCGCTGCCGACTATCACGCAAACGGTCATCATTGACGGCTCGACGCAGCCGGGCTACGCCGGCACGCCGATCATCGAACTGAACGGAACCAGCGCAGGCGCGGGGGCCAACGGACTCTCCATCACCGCCGGAAACAGTACGGTGAAGCGATTGGTGATCAATCGGTTCAGCGGAAGCGGCGTAAATATTACGGGGGTGACCGCGACTGGTAACCTCGTGCAAGGCAACTACATCGGAACAAATGCGGCCGGAACAGTTGCTCTGCCCAATGGTCAAGGCGGGGTGACCATAAATAGCAACGCAAACAGCAATACGATCGGCGGTACAACACCTGGCGCGGGAAATGTCATTTCCGGCAACACCAATAACGGGGTGACGATCAGATCGACGGGCAACCTCGTGCAAGGCAACTACATCGGCACCACGCTCAACGGCATGGCTGCCCTTCCCAACAACAACGGCGTCTTGATGGATACCGGCGCGACGGGCAATACGATCGGCGGGGCCAATGCCACGCCCGGTGGCGCGTGCACCGGCGCCTGTAACGTGATCTCCGGCAACACCAACGGCGTGAGCATCACGGACAACAATTCCCCTGCCAACGGCAACGTGGTGCAGGGCAACTACATCGGCACGGATCCGACCGGGACCGTGGCGGTCCCGAACACCAGCAGGGGCGTGTTCATTCTGAGCACCACCACCAACGTTATCGGCGGGACGACTGCCGCCCTTCGTAATCTCATCTCCGGCAATGTCAACGGTCTGACCATCCAAGGCGAGACTCACCCCGCGACCGGCAACGTGGTGCAGGGGAACTACATCGGGGTCAATGCGGCGGGTACGGGCGCGCTCGGAAACAGCGCCACCAATGCCGTAAGGATCGTCAGTGTCGCCGGCATGGCGACCAACAACAACACGATCGGCGGGACCGTGGCCGTTGCCGGAAATGTGATTTCCGGCAACGGCGGTAACGGCATCGACATCAGCGGCACTGGCGCAACCGGAAATCAGGTCCAGGGCAACTACATCGGCACGAACGCGGCAGGCACGGGGGCGCTGGGTAATGCCGACAGCGGGGTCACGATCAGGACTGGGGCGAGCAACAACACCATCGGCGGATCGTCCGCCACTCCCGGCACCGGCGCCGGCAATGTGATCTCCGGCAACAGCAGCACCGGCATCTATATCGCCGACGCGGGAACCACGGGCAACAAGGTCCAAGGCAATCTCATCGGCACGAACGCGGCCGGCACGACGGCGATCGGGAATGGGATTAACGGCGTGCTGCTGTATAGCGGCGCGTCGGGCAATACGGTCGGCGTGGATGGCGATGGCATCAATGATGCCGGCGAACGCAACGTCATTTCCGGCAACGCCTACGGCGTCTTCGTCCAATCCAACGCAAACAACAACGTCATCGCGGGCAATTTCATCGGTACGAACACGGCCGGCACGGCGGCGATCCCCAACACCATCAACGGCGTGCGCGTTTTAGATTCCACCGTCGTTAATACGCGCATCGGCACCAACGCCGACGGTATCAGCGATGCGCTCGAACGCAATCTGATCAGTGGGAACACCAATGCGAATGTCGACATCACCGGCGGGAGCGGCGCGGTGGTCGCTGGCAACTACATTGGCACGGATGTGACAGGCACCGCGAGCTTAGGCGGGGGAGCTGGTGTGGTCCTTGACAGCGGCGCGACCAATACTACGATCGGCGGGACAACGGCTGGCGCGAGGAACGTGATCTCCGGCAACACCACCAACGGCATCAACATCCTCAACGCGGGAACCACGGGCAACAAGGTCCAAGGCAATCTCATCGGCACGAACGCGGCGGGCACGGCGGCCCTCCCCAACGCGCAGAATGGGGTACTCCTCACCAGCGGCGCGACCGGCAACACGATCGGCGGGCTGACGGCTACACCAGGAACCGGCGCCGGCAACGTCATCTCCGGTAACGTACAGAACGGCATCGACATCGAGTTTGTCTCCGGTAGTCCGACCGTCATTCAAGGCAACGTCATCGGCTTGGTCGCAAACGGCACCACGGCGCTTGGTAATGGTGGCTCCGGAATCGGCGAAGCGAACAGCGGTGCGACCATCGGTGGCACGAACCCGCAGGCGCGGAACGTCATCTCGGCCAACGCCCATGAAGGCATCGCGTTGAGCAACAGCGGGAGCAATTCCGGAGTCGTGATTCAGGGCAACTACATCGGCACCGACATCACCGGTAACGTCGCACGTGGGAACGGGACTAGCGGTGTGTCGATCGGCAGCGCGCCGAACACGGTCCTCGGGGGCACGGCGGCGGGCGCCGGGAATGTGATTTCAGGCAACAACGGCAGCATTGGTGGTGTCTATGTGGTAGGCAATTCCGGCGCGGGCGTCCTGATTCAGGGGAACAAGATCGGGGTTGGAGCGGATGGCACCACATCGCTCGGCAATAGCTTTGGCGTGAGACTTGAGGCATCTGTCGGCAATTCCACCGTCGGAGGCACGGTCGCAGGGGCCGGTAACATCATCGCCAATAACAGCCAGATTGGCGTCGCGGTGGGCTCGAGCGTTGGCAATGCGATCGAGGGCAACGCCATCTTCGCCAATGGGCAACTCGGCATTGACCTGGGCGAAAACGGCGTCACGCCGAATGACGTGGGTGATGCCGACACCGGGTCGAACAACCTCCAGAACTTCCCGGTGCTGACGAGCGCGACGGCCGGGCTGAGCACCACGATCGCGGGCTCGCTCAACAGCACGGCGAGCACCACGTTCCGCATTGAGTTCTTCTCGAATACAGCCTGCGATCCGTCCGGGTTTGGCGAAGGCCAAACCTTCCTCGGTTTCACCAATGTGACGACCGACGGCACAGGCAACATCCCGATCAACGCGACGCTGGCGGCCGCGTCGGCGGTGGGCCAGGTGGTTACTGCCACGGCGACCGATCCCGCAGGCAACACCTCCGAGTTTTCTCAGTGCGTGACCGTAACCGCAGCGAATCAGGCGCCCACGGCGAGCGCCCAATCGGTGACGACCAACGAGAATGCCGCCAAAGGCATTACACTGAGCGGCAGCGATCCTGAAGGCGCTCCTCTCACCTTCTCAATTGTCGCGTCGCCGAACCGCGGTAGTCTCGGTGCGATTTCTGCTCCTTCCTGCTCTGCCGGGACCTGCACGGCCACGGTCACGTACACGCCGAACGCGAACTACAACGGCTTTGATAAGTTCACCTTCAAAGTGAACGATGGGTTCCTGGACTCGAATGTTGCGACAGTCTCGATCACCGTGACTCACGTGAACCAGGCGCCGACGGCGAACGCGCAGAGCGTGACGACCGCGGAAGATACGCCGGTCAACATCTCGCTGACTGGCACCGATGCCGATCTTGACGCGCTGAAGTTCACGGTGGTGCCCGGCAGTGGCCCATCACACGGCACGTTGAGTGGGCCGAATCTCAATTTCAGCTCGGCCACGAACTTTGCTGTGGTATCAGATATCCCCGTCTCTGTAGCGATCGGCGATCTCAATGGTGATGGGATACCAGATCTAGCGGTGGCGAATGGCGGCGGCGCTAACGTCTCCATTTTCTTGGGTACGGGGACGGGTTCCTTTGGGGCGGCCACCAACTTTGCCGTGGGGAATGGCCCACGCTCAGTAGCGATCGGCGATGTCAACGGCGATGGGAAGCTGGATCTGGTCGTGGCGAGTACCGACGATCATACCGTCTCCATTTTGTTGGGCACGGGGACGGGTTCCTTCGGGGCAGCCACGAACTTTGCCGTGGGAGGAGCACCGTTTTCGGTGGCGATCGGCGATTTCAATGGCGATGGGAAACTGGATCTGGTCGTGGCGAATAACGACGATAATTCTGTCTCCATTCTGTTAGGTACAGGGACGGGCGCCTTCGGGGCAGCCACAAACTTTGCTGTGGGGACTAGCCCCGTCACGGTGGCGATCGGCGATGTCAACGGCGATGGGAAGCTGGATCTGGCCGTGACGAATGTCAACAGCAATAACGTGTCCATTCTCTTGGGCGACGGCACCGGCGCCTTTGGAGCAGCCACGAACTTTGCGGTGGGTTCTAATCCGTTCTCAGTAGCGATCGGCGATGTCAACGGCGATGGGAAGCTGGATCTGGCCGTGACGATGCCCTTCATCAATACCGTCTCCATTTTGTTGGGCACGGGGACGGGGTCCTTCGGGGCGGCCACGAACTTTGCTGTGGGAAATATCCCTCAGTCGGTGGCGATCGGCGATGTCAACGGCGATGGGAAACCGGATCTGGCTGTGGCGAATGGCATCGACGTCAGCGTTCTGCTGGGCACAGGTACCGGGTCCTTCGGGGCGGCCACCAACTTTGCTGTGGGAACTACTCCGGTCTCCGTGGCGATCGGCGATTTTAACGGCGATGGGAAACCGGATCTGGCGGTAACGAATCGCATCAGCAACGATGTCTCTGTCCTCCTCAACACCACCTCGTTGACCTACACCCCGACGACGAACTATCTGGGGAGCGACAGCTTCACCTTCACAGTGAACGACGGCATTGCTCCGGCGAGCCCCCCGGCTACCGTCTCGATCAACGTTGTGGCGGCGCCTGCCGCTCCGACAGCTCTGTCGGCTATTGCGGGCAATAACCAAGTTACGCTGAACTGGACCCCAAGCACATCCGCAGGGGTCACCGAGCAGCGTGTTTACCGCTCCACGACGACCGGCAGCTATAGCGCACCGCTCACGACATTCACAAACAACACGACCTCCACCTATGTCGATACTACTGCCACGAACGGCACTACCTACTTCTATGTGGTCCGCGCCTTCAACGGGGTCGAAAGTGCGAACAGCAACGAGGCAACGAATGCGCCCGGGTTCACCATCGCCCCAAATCCGGCTACACGGCTCTCTGGTCCAGGTGGGTCTGCCAAGTACACCATCACTCTCACGGCCCAGAATGGCTTCAATAGTGCGGTCACGCTCTCCGTTACCTCTGGATTGCCGACAGGCGCTTCTGCCAACTTTGCGCCGAACCCGGTCACGCCGCCCGGTACATCCACGCTGACGATTACGACGCTCGGTACGACGCCGACAGGTTCGTTCACGATTAACATTCAGGCGACCGGCGGTAGCGTCACCAAGACAACCAGCGTGACATTGAATGTGAGCAATTCCGTGTCGGGCACCGTTTACACCGTCAACAGTAACAACGATGTGAACGACGGCGTCTGCGACGACACACATTGCAGTCTACGCGAAGCAATCAATGCCGCAAATGCGAATGCCGGCGCAGATACCATCCAATTCAGCATCGGCAGCGGCCCGCAAACGATCATTCCCTTGAGCGCCTTGCCCACGATTACGAGTCCCGTGATCATTGACGGCACGACGCAGCCGGGCTTCGCGGGCGCGCCGATCATCGAACTGAACGGCGCCAGCGCGGGCACCGGGGATGCCTTAACGCTTGGCAGCAATAACACGGTTCGCGGCTTTGTGATCAACCGATTTGCCGGCTACGCCGTCTTCATCAACACGGCTTCGAGCGGCAACATCATCGAAGGCAACTACATCGGCACGAATGTCACAGGCACTGCGGCGCTGGGCAACAACGGCAACATTCAGGTCTTTGGTCCGAACAATCGCATCGGCGGTCCGACTGCAGCCCAACGCAATGTCATTGCTGGTGGCACGAATGGTGCTGGGGTCGGCATTCAGGGGACCGCGGCGATCGGCAACATGGTCCAGGGCAACTACATCGGGACTAATGCTGCCGGTATGAGTGCGCTCCCAAATGCCGCCGGCGGCGTCGTGATTTTCTCTGGGGCGACGAACAATACGGTCGGAGGGTCGGCGAGCGGCGCCGGAAATCTTATCTCAGGCAATGCGATCGCCGGTGTGTGGATTCTAAACAGCACGACGTCGGGCAATATCGTTCAGGGGAACCTGATCGGCACGAACGCGGCGGGAACCGGCGCGATCGCGAACGCCCAGAGTGGGGTCAAGATCGACAATGCGCCAAGCAATTTGATCGGTGGGACGACCGTGACCGAGCGGAACGTCATCTCCGGCAATACCTCCCAAGGCGTTCTCATCACCGGTGGTAATGCGACCGGCAATCTCATCCGAGGCAACTATATCGGCACGAATGCGGCCGGAACCGCAACACTCGGCAATGGCAGCAACGGGATCGAGTTCGACTTGGGCGCCAGTACCAATACCATTGGCGGCACGACGGCCGACACACGCAACATTGTGTCGGGCAACGGCGGCGGCATTGCGATCTTCAGGGCTGGGACGACCGGCAACCTCATCCAAGGCAACTATATCGGCACGAATGCGACCGGAACGGCAGCGCTCGGAAACATGGTTGGGGTGGTCATCCAAATTGGAGCTGGCGGAAATATCATAGGTGGGCTCACCGCCACACCGGGTACCGGTGCCGGGAATGTGATTTCGGGTAATTTAAATGGCGGAGTGGTTCTAAACTCCGGCGCCGGGAATGACACTGTGATTCAGGGCAATCTCATTGGGCTCAGCGCGGACGGGGTTACGCCGCTGGGGAACGCCTTCGCTGGAATCTTCATTGGTTCCGGGGTGAACACGCAGGTTGGTGGAGACGTGGCTGGAGGCCGCAACGTGATCTCCGGCAATATAACGGATGGCGTCAGATCCGGAGCGCCTGGAAGCGTCGTTCAGGGCAACTATATCGGCACGAATAGGGCCGGGACGGCCGCGGCTCCGAACGGCGGGCGTGGTGTATGGATTGATTCCGCTGCAGGCACGATTGTCGGCGGCATGACAGCGATTTCCCGCAATATCGTCTCAGGTAACGCACTCGATGGCATCCTCATCGCCGGCGCCGGTGCCACCGGCAACGTAGTGCAAGGCAACTACATCGGCACGAACGCGGCTGGCACGGCAGCATTGGGGAATGGCCGCGGTGGTGTGCTCATCGCAACGGGAGCGACGAACAACACCATCGGCGGCACGACGGGGACGACGCCTGGTGGGGCTTGCACCGGCGCCTGCAACGTGATCTCGGGCAACACGCAGATCGGGGTTGAGATTCAGACAGTCGGTTCGACAGGGAATCTCATCCAAGGCAATTTCATCGGCACGAACGTGACCGGCATTGCGGCTATAGGCAACGGCAGTCACGGCGTGTTCATAAATACTAATGGCAACACCATCGGTGGCACAGTCGCGGCAGCCAGAAACGTCGTCTCAGGAAATGCCATCAGCGGCGTCTATATCTTCGATGGGTCAGGAAACATTGTTCAAGGGAACTTCATTGGCACGAACACAACGGGTACTGCGGCCATTGGAAATGAAGGAGGGGTCGGAGTACAAGGTAACAACAACACTATTGGGGGAATCATAGGGACATCGCCAGGTAGATCCTGTACCGGGGCCTGTAATCTCATCTCAGGTAATGGCATTACCCTTGAAGGTCCCGGCATAGGTATAGAAACTGTCAATCAGGCAACGGTCCAAGGTAACTTCATTGGGACAGATGTGTCAGGGACTGTTGCGATTCCGAACTCCCGTAACGGTATCTCAATAAATGGAGGCGCCAACCATCAAATTGGCGGGGCAACACCTCAAGCGAGGAATCTCATATCCGGCAATCATGACCACGGCATCTCGCTCGGCACATCGAGTCCCACGCTCCTCACAACGAGTCATGTCGTTGAAGGAAACTTCATTGGAACCGATACAACAGGAACTGCCTCCCTTCCGAATACTTACATCGGCGTCTACATATTGAATGTATCCGGCAATCGTGTCGGCGGTACGTCTGCTGGGTCCGGCAATCTCATCGCCTTTAATGGCCCCTTTAACGGAGGCATCGGCATATGGGTTCAAACAGGCACCAACAACGCCATCTTGGGAAACTCCATATTCTCCAATGGTCCTTTGAACTGTCTTACTTGTCTAGGAATCGAACTTGGCATTGATGGTGTGACCCCGAACGATCCAGGCGATGCCGACACCGGGCCGAACAACCTCCAGAACTTCCCGGTGCTCACGAGCGCGGTGACTCTTGGTGGCGGCACAACGGTTGGCGGAACGCTGAACAGCACCGCAAGTACCCAGTTCCGAGTGGAATTCTTTGCCAACACAGCCTGCGATCCCTCCGGCAACGGCGAAGGCCAGACCTTCCTTGGCTTCACGAACGTGACGACCGACGGCAGTGGCAACGCTACGGTCATCTTCGCATCCTCTTCCGCAGTGCCAGCCGGCCAATTCATTACCGCGACCGCGACCGATCCGAACAACAACACCTCCGAGTTTTCGGCCTGTCAGACCGTCATAGCGTTGTCATCTATTGCGGTAACGCCGGTCAACCCGACAATCAATGTCGGACAGACCCAGCAATTTACCGCAACCGGCACATTCACAGACACATCTTCTCAGGTACTGAATGCCGGTGCGGCTCTGCCGCTTGGAATAGTTAGCTGGTGGCCAGCGGAAGGCAATGCGAATGACATCATAAGCGGAAATAACGGAACACTCATGAACGGCGCTACATTCGGGCCGGGGAAAGTGGGGCAGGCATTCAGTCTTGACGGAGTAAATGACTTTGTGACCGTTTCATCCAATCCTAACTTGAATCTCACGGCTGGGCAGCAATTTACGATCATGGCATGGGTGAATCCGTCGGCATTGAACGCAGCCTATATTATTGCTCACAAAGGCAACTCTCTTGGATCTTCGACAGGACACGAATTTTGGGCCTTTACACTAAGGGCTGATGACGACGCGAGCATTCAGCTTGAGGTATCATCGAACGACGGTTCCGTAGATCAAATGAAATCGAGTGTCGGCTTGGTCTCTGGACAATGGCAGCACGTGGCCGTCGTCGTAACAAACATGGGCGGGCCTGCATCAGCCTATACGTTCTACGTTAATGGTGTTGACGTGGGTCGGGTCGCGATCACCGACCAATCCCCGGGGAACATCTCGACATCGCAGCCATTGCTAATTGGTGCAGCGAACCTAGGAAGCACCATAGGAGACTTCTTCAATGGCCGGATAGATGAACTACAAATCTACAACCACGCGGTGCCTGCTGCCGAGATTCAGACGATTTTCAATGCGGGAAGCGCAGGCGTCTGCCATCCCGCATTGACGTGTGTCACATGGTCCAGCGCAACACCAAGCGTTGCCACGATCGATGTAAATGGACTAGGGACAGGGTTAACAGCAGGTACAAGTACTATCACTGCTACACAGAGCGGCGGCAGCACCACCGGCAGCACGACGCTGACGGTCGTGGCGAACGTCAACCACGCACCAACGGCGAACAGCCAGAGCGTGGTGACGGGCGTGAACCATCAGGTCGCGATTACGCTCACCGGCAGTGACATGGAGACCTCGGCCGCGAATCTGACCTTCTCCATTGCGAGTCCTCCCGCGCACGGCGTCCTGTCCGGCACTCCACCCAATGTGACTTACACTCCGGCGTTGAACTACACCGGTCCCGATAGCTTTAAGTTCACAGTGACCGATCGCGGCGCGCCGGACAATTGCGGTGCGCCCGGACCGAGTTGCGCCGCCGCGCTGACGAGTGCCCAGGCCACCGTGTCCATCACGGTGTCAGTCCAGAACACGCCGCCGGTCGCCGGGGTCCAGAGCGTCTCGACGACGCAGAATTCACCGGCGGTCTTCAGCTTGGCTGCGTCCGACGTGGAGACCAACGCCGCGCTGCTCACCCCGGTCGTCCTGATCGCGCCGCTGCACGGCACACTGTCATTTGCCGGCATCACGGCGACGTACACGCCGGCCCCCGGCTATACCGGGTCCGACAGCTTCACCTATGCGGTGACCGATCGCGGCGCGCCGGATAACTGCGGCGTGCCGAGTGTGGCCTGCGCCGCGGCGCTCACCAGCAACCCAGCGATTGTCTCGCTCACCGTGGTGCCGGCGGTGGTGAACAATCCGCCGGTCCTGGCCGTCATCGCCAATCGGGTCACGAACGAGCATGTGCTGGTGTCCTTCACGGTGAGCGCGACGGATGCGGATGGGCCACCGCCGTTGACCTTCTCGGCGAGCGGCTTGCCGCGTGGCGCGACCTTTGATCCTGTCACGCAGCAGTTCACGTGGACCCCGGATCCCTCTCAGGGCGGCAGCTCGCCGTATACCCTCACCTTCTCGGCCCAGGACGGCCTCGGTGCGGTCGCGTCACAGACCATGACCATCGTGGTCAATGACAACATCCTGGACACGGATAAGGATGGGATCCCCGACGCCTTCGATCTGAACGGCGACGGCATCATCGAGGCGGCCGGGGTGAAGAATCCTCTCGGTCAGGTGGAACGTGACAACTGCCCGACGATCCCGAATCCTGATCAGGCCGACGATGACCAGGATGGCATTGGTAACGCCTGCGATTCGAGCCCGTCCGGTGCCGGTGCCGCGTCCGCCCCGCCGGTCCTCAACAACAGTGTGGCCGGCACCACCTTCGGCCCTGGGCAACCGATCCCCTTAACCGCGAACGTGGATTTCCGTCCCATCGACTTTAACGGCGACGCAACCCAGGATGATTACTTTATCCTCCTGCCGTCCCCGTACAACGTGCAATTGACCGTCAGGGACAGCAGCAATAACGTGTTGATCCCGGACCGCATCCCCGAAGGTCCGCCGGTTCGGTTCCCGGATGATTTCGTGCTGGTGCCGGCCGGGACGACCGTGACCTACAGCACCACGATTGATCTGAGTGAGTTCTTCTCGAACTTGCCGCCGGACAATTACACGGTGACGGCGGTCTATCAGAACCAGATCCGTGATCTGGAGCGGGCCCCGGATGGCTCCTGCCCGACGGGGGCCAACTGCCTGCCCAGTCCCGTGTTCTTAGGGATTTCGTCAGCCGGCACCGCGCAGCCAATCACGAAGGTCAACACCGCCCTGCCGGTGTCGAACCCGGACGCCTACAGTACCAGTGAAGACAGCGTGCTGAGCGTGGCGGCGGCGACCGGCGTGCTCGCCAACGATTTCGGCGCGCCCCCGCCGACCGCGCTGTTGGGCATTGGGCCGACATCCGGCACCCTGGCGTTCAATGCGGACGGCTCGTTCACCTACACGCCGGCGGCGAACTTCAACGGCACGGACACCTTTACCTATCGGGCCACGAACAGCGTGGGCACGGGCCCGGTGACGCTCGTCACGATCACCGTGACGCCGGTCAATGATCCACCGACGGCGGCGTTCGTGAGCGCGAGCACCAAGCAGGACACGGCCGTGGCGATCACGCTCACCGGCGTGGACGTCGAGACCCCGGCGGTCGCCTTCACGCCGACGGTGGTGGTGCCGCCGATGCACGGCTCCGTGACCGTGCTCGGGACGGTGGCGACCTATACCCCCACGACCGGCTACAGCGGGCCGGATAGCTTCAGCTACGTGGTCACGGACCGCGGCGATCCTGATGCATGCGGCGCGCCCAGCGCGACCTGCGCGGCGCCCCTCACCAGCGGCCCGGCCGTGGTCTCGATCACCATCGTCCCGCCGGTCGTGAATCAAGCCCCGGTGTTGACGGCGCTCGGTGCCCAGACCGTGGATGAGAATCAGCTTCTCTCCTTCACGGTGAACGCCACCGATGCGGATGGGCCGCCTCCGCTCACGTACTCGGCCGCCGGCCTCCCGCGCGGCGCGACGTTCGATCCGGCCACCCAGCACTTCGCCTGGACGCCGGATCCCTCGCAGAGCGGCGTCTATTCGGTGCGGTTCGATGCGCAAGATGCGGTCGGCGCGGTCGGCTCCCAGACCGTGGGCATTACCGTCAATGACACGATTCTCGATACCGATAAAGACGGCATCCCGGATGCGTTCGATCTGAACGGCGATGGCATCATCGAAGCGGCCGGCAAGAAGAATCCGCTCGGCCAGGTCGAGCGCGACAACTGTCCGACCGTGCCGAATCCGGATCAGTCCGACCAGGACAATGATGGGATCGGCGACGCGTGCGATCCCACGCCATTAGGGGTGCCCACGACGAACACGACGGCGGCCAATATCCCGCCGCCCGCGTCCCCGGATGGCTATTTGCCGAGCGAACCGATCCCCGTCACCGCAACCGTGACCTTCAAGCCGATCGACTTTGGCAGCGGCCCGTCGGATTACTTTGCGCCGACGCCCTCGCCGTACAACGTGCAGGTCACGGTGACGGACAGCACCGGCCACATGGTGTTCCCGGACCTGATCCCCGAAGGCCCGCCCCTGCGGTTCCCCGATGATGTAATCCTCATTCCGGCGGGCACGACGCAAACCCAGAGCACCGTGCTCAATCTCACGGACTACTACTCGAACCTGCCGCCGGATAACTACACCATCACGGCGACCTATGCGAACCAGGTCAAAGATCCCGCGCGCGCCGCCGATGGCTCCTGTCCAACGGGCGCGACTTGTCTGCCCGCGCCCGTGTTCCTGGGACCCGCGCCGCCGGCCAACAGCGCTTTGACGGTCAAGCAGGAACCGCCGGCGAACGCGCCGCCGCCCGCGAACCTGACGGCGCAGGCCACCGTCACGCCGGCCCTCTGGGATCTGACTTGGGCGGTGCAGCCGACGCTCGCGAATGTGGATCTCTACATCGGCAACGTCGCGCCGTACGATGCCACGCTGATTGCGGCGACCAAGGTGCTGGTGAACGGCATGCAGCTCACGCTGCAGAGCCCGCCGGAGATCCTGCCCAGTGCGCCGGGCTTCACCGGAAATGTGCTGCATCTGCGCGTCAATCTGACTGACGCGATCCGCAGCCTGCGCGCCCGGACCGGCCCCCTGGCCCCCGGCCCGCAGAGCCTGCTCCTCACCGGCAGCATCCCGAATCCAGGAAATCCCATCGACATCCTGGCCTTCTTCACGGCGACCCCGGCCGTCACGCTGCGGGACTTGACCCCGCCGGTGCTTGGCTCGGTCAGCAATCTCACGGTCCCGGCCACCTCGCCCGCCGGTGCGGTCGTGACGTACACGCCGCCGACGGCGACCGATGCCATTGACCCAGCCCCGGTTGTCACCTGCCTGCCGGCCTCCGGCAGCACCTTCCCGATCGCCGTGACCACGGTTAGTTGCACGGCCCGCGATGCCGCCGGCAATACGAGCGCCCCGCCCACCACCTTTACGGTGACGGTGACCGGCAATGTCGTGCCCTCCTTCGACGCGATCCTGAATCAAAGCGTGCCGGAGGACAGCGGGCTGCAGAGCGTCTCGATCACGCACGTGAGTGCCGGGCCGCCGAGCGAAGCGGGTCAGACGGTCACGATGACCGCCACGTCGAGCAATCCCGCGATTGTGCCGGATCCGACGATGACGGGCACCGGCGCCACGCGGACCCTGCAGTATCAGTCCGTCGCGAATGCGAACGGGACGGTGACGATCATGGTGACCGCCAACGACGGCCAGGCATTCAACAATCTGTTCTCGCGGACCTTCATGATCGCCGTCACGTCGGTCAATGATGCGCCGGTGGCCTTGGCGCAAAGCGTGACGACCACCCAAGATACGGCGAAGGTCATCACTCTTTCGGGCTCGGACATTGACAGTCCGTCGCTCACCTTTGCTGTCGGCACTGGCCCGGCGCACGGCACGCTCTCAGCCATTTCCGGGACCACCTGCTCGCCGAGCGGCCAGGGCTCCAGCTGCACGGCGTCGATCACCTATACCCCCACGGTGAACTTTAACGGCTCGGACAGCTTTACGTTCACCGTCAAAGACGGGTCACTGGCCAGCACAGCGGCGACCGTGAGCATCACGGTGACGCCGTCCACACAGCGGGTCAGTGTGTCAAGCAGCGGGGTCCAGGGGAATTCTGCCAGCGGCACGCCGTCCGGCGTCAGCAGTGATGGGCGCTATATCGCCTTCACATCGCTCGCCACGAACATGGTCTCGGGCGACACCAACGGGAAAGCGGATGTCTTCGTGCTGGATCGCCAGACGAGTCAGACCACCCGGGTGTCCGTGTCCTCCAGCGGCGTCCAGGGCAACGGCGACAGCATCTTCCCGGCGATCAGCGGCGATGGCCGCTATGTGGCGTTCATCTCGTTTGCGAGCAATCTCGTCACCGGCGATACGAACGGCGCCGCGGACATCTTCGTCTTCGATCGGCAGACCGCGCAGACCAGCCGCGTCTCGGTGTCCACGAGCGGCGTGCAGGCCAATGGTGGCAGCATCACGGCCGCGATGAGCGCCGATGGCCGGTACGTGGCGTTCGAATCCACGGCGAGCAACCTGGTGAGCGGTGACACCAACGGGAAAGCGGATGTCTTCGTGCTGGATCGCCAGACGAGTCAGACCACCCGGGTGTCCGTGTCCTCCAGCGGGGCGCAGGGCAACGGCGACAGCAACTTCCCGGCGATCAGCGCCGACGGCCGGTATGTGTCCTACGTGTCGTCGGCCAGCAACTTGGTCTCCGGCGATACCAACGGGATGCCGGACATCTTCGTCTATGATCGGCAGACGGCGCAGACCACGCGCGTCTCGGTGTCCTCCAGCGGGGCGCAGGCGAATAGCCTCAGCTTGTTCTCCGCGTTAAGTGGGACCGGGCGCTATGTGGCGTTCGTCTCCTTCGCCTCGAACCTCGTCAGCGGGGACACCAACGGGGCGTCGGATGTGTTCGTCTTCGATCGGCAGACGAACCAAACGAGCCGCGTGTCCGTGTCGTCCAGCGGCGCCCAAAGCAACGGCTTCAGCTTCACGCTGGCGATCAGTGGAGACGGGCGCTACGTCGCCTTCGATTCCACCGCCACCAATCTGGTCAGCGGCGATACGAACGGCGCAACGGATATCTTTGTGCGCGACACGCAGACCGGCCAGACCAGCCGGGCGTCGGTCTCCTCGACGGGCGCGCAGGCCAACAGCAACAGCTTGTTCCCGAGCGTCAGCAGCGACGGGCACTTTATCGCATTCACGTCCACGGCCACGAATCTCGTGCCGGCGGACACGAACGGCGTCGCAGACGTCTTTGTGCGGCCCAACCCATGAGGGACGGATGACCAACTCGCGGGGATCTGGCATGGTGAGTTCTTCTAACCGAGGGTCGGCTCTGAGAAAGAACCTTCAGAAGAAAGTGAGGTCGGCGATGAAGTTGGACAAAACGCTCTGCGCCCTCTTGGTGTATATGGCCACGTGCGCCCTCACCCTGACCGTGGCGTATGCCGCGACATCGATCACGGCAATTTCTGCTGTTGATCCAGGCACGCACCTGCCTATCTCCACCACGACCACGGTCTCCATCTTGCTCCTGAATCCTGTCACGCAAGCCTATGATGATATGACCTCAAGTTGGCTGCCGGAGCCGGGCCAGAACGTCTTTATCGTGGTCAAGTCCGCCGGCGCCGTGATCACCCCGAATTCAATCAGCCTGGTCGCGCCCCCCGTCAGTATCACCTTTGACGGCGCCACGAATCCCTTTATCAACGCGAGTGTGTTGACGACGTCCGCGTACCCCGGACAGTGCACGAACTTCGGCTCCCCCACGGATCTCAGCCCGGACTTCACCTTGAGCAGCGTCCCTACGACTCTTCCAGGAGGTGCTATTGGCTTTCAACTGACGCCGACGGACTGCGGCGGCATGGCGGTCATTCAAGTGATCGACACCGCAGGAGCCACGTCGACGTTCATCCTCCCGCAAGATACCGATGCCGATGGTATCCCTGACATATACGAGACACTAATGTGCGGCACTGCAATCTGCCTGAATCCCCGTGACGACACTGACGCGGCGCCAGTCAACAGTCCCCTCTTGGGAGACGGGATCGCGGCTTTTGATGAGTACCGCGGCTTTATCGTGTCCGGCAAGCACATTCGGACCGATCCGGGGCACAAAGATCTCTTCGTGCATCTTGTCAACCCGCAGTGCAACCCGGCCGGCGCGAATGACGCGGCGACCACCAGTCTTCTTGGCTTCGCGAGATCAGAACCAGGCACGCGGACCATTTACACGACCGATACCAGCTCGATCTTCACGGCGCTGAACACGCTCATCTCCGGCACCCAGATTCATGTGCTCGGGCTCAATACGATGTTGGATAGCTCCGGGAAGCCGCGCATCTCGACGAACTACCTTACCAACGAATGGGTGGACAATTTCCTGAACTACGGTGCGCGCACAGGAATCGCGTACCAGGCTGGAACTAACGGTCTCACGTCGGATCGGCAGATCAATGCGAACGCCGTCTTTCCCGTTCTTGACACCGTGACAAATCTCAAGACTCAAAAAGGCGTGCGGCTTATCGAGTGCGCCGAGCCCACTGCAATCGCTTCCACACAAACGCTCGGGGTGGGCGAGTACGGCACGCCGAACGTGTACCGGACTACGACCGGTCCTGTGCTGACCACCGAGAGCGGGAACGCGATCGTCTTCACACACCGGATCGCAGATTTTGTGATTTGCACGAATACGGGCGGCACCATGTCAGTGACGGTAGGCTGCACGCCCGGCACCAGTCATCCCACGCTTCAATTTCAAACGTATACAGGAGGAAAGTTAACGACCAAGACGTCAATTACCCTCAATGATCTCATCACCAAAGCCATCATGTTCTACTTCGCCATGGAGATCGGTCATACGACGCAGCTCACGACCACCTCGACCAACAATTTTCACAAGACTGCTGGAATGGGCGACAACTTGGACCAGTTCATTACCTCTGTAGCAACGAAGTCAGGCACACAAATAACGAATATTCTTTGGAAGATTCCGTCGGAGTTCTTGAGTGACGAGCAGGCCAACTTTCACGTGCATAACTAGAAAAGGAGGAAAGACATGAAGACTCAACTGAGCATCATCTGTGCGGCAATCGTCGGGATTGTGTTTGCGACAGGAGTGTCCACCTGGGCAGGAGATGCCGGCACCAGCACGCCCTCTTGCCAAGTCGCCAAGCCGGATAAACACGCGGTCAAGTTTACAGGAACGTTGGCGGTCGATGCCTACACTAATGTTGACCAGCCCCTTGGTTTTCAGGACGGTGACGTCTTGCTGAGATTAGAAAACGGCAAGACCGTCAAGTTCTTTCGGATGCGCCTGAACCTGGACTACGCAGCCCGTGACAACGGCAACGTTGTCTGCGGTGTACTGAATCCAAACGAAGATCCGAGCGGGGAAGTTGCGGCTCTTGTTCAGGCCATTCTCACGGCCTTTGGGCTTCCCACGAATTACCGCTTCGTCATCACCCCGAAGAATAACGCGATCACTGATGATGAAGACATAACCGCGGATCGACGGGTCTGTGGCCTTCAAACCTCCGGTGCGAGCTGTACGGCAACCGGCCCTGGTGGCGTTTTCCACGCTGGCAGTCTGTTGGATGTGATCGTGTACGCGCAACCCTGACCGATTAGCACTGAGGCCTCCGTTCCGGTCAATCAAGGACGAGTGACCGGAATGACGGCGCGTCCTTCGAAGACGACGAGCCGCAGATGAGAAGAGCAAACATCAGAGACGTGAGCTATGCCGTGTGCAGCGGCGTGTTCCTGGTTCTGGCTTTTCCTAAGTTCGACGTCAGCGTCCTCGCCTGGGTGGGGTTAGTGCCGTTGCTGATCGCCCTGGAGGGGAAAACTGTTCGACAGGCGTTTTGTCTGTCATCGGTCATGGGGATCGTCTTCTTTACGGGCCTGTTTTATTGGATCTGGACCGTCCCAGCCTACAACATTTTCGATTACATCTTGCTCCAACTCTTGTATCTCCCGCTCTACATCAGTCTATGGGGAGTTGGGCTCACTTGGTATCGAAAGACCACGGGCAGACCCGGGCTTTTTCTCTCCGCGGCATTATGGGTTTCTCTCGAGTATCTTCGCTCGCATCTTTCCTTTCTCAGCTTCCCCTGGATGCTCCTAGGGCACTCCCAATACCAGCACCCTTCGCTGATCCAAATTACGAGCTTTACCGGCGTGTACGGGCTAAGTTTTCTGATCGTTCTGGTCAATGCCGTCGTTGCCGAGACGATGCTGCTCGCGTATCACCAGCGCCAAGCCGAATGTGCTGAAGAAGAACCGGAACGGCGACGTCGGGAAAGGGAATGGGGCCAACGGCATTCTGCTCGGCGGCACGGGCAACGGCATCGGATCACCGGTGGAGCTCGAGGAGAACACGACCAAGAGCAACGGGCAAAACGGGATCAAGATCACCGCCAGCGGCCACCAGCTCAAGAAGAACCAGAGCGGCGGCAGTGCAAGCTCTGAGAAGAATGGGAGCTGCGCGTTCTCAGTGGTATCCGGCAACTTCAACTCTCTGGGTAACACCTCCAACGGGGTGACCATCGCCGGCGCGGACGGCTCGCCGTTCCCCACAGGCTGTACCGGAACCCCATAACGGATGGGAAGGATCGGGACCTGGAAGTCCCCGTAAAGGGGGGAAAAGGGCCTTGCGTGTCAGGGAAACCCAGGGTTTCCCTGACAGACATGGGGGCCATCGCGCAATATATGCAGGTCTTTTCTAATGACAATATCTGAGGGAAACGGTCAAAGTAGCGGCGGGATAAGGGAGGCTAGACTGAAGTCCAATTGACCATTAGGTCCAGAAGGAGTAAAAGTGACCCCCCCTAAAGGCTTGGGCGAGGGTGATTAATGAGCGGGCGGTTTATCTTTTTGGATACCTGAACGTATCCGACAGGATACTCCCCTACAAGAAGGAAACCCCGGGAAAAGGTTAACATCCCATGATGAAAGCGGCGCGCATAAAAAGGCATGGGGATTGCCCTCGTTGAATGATATGCGGGACTTCACACGACATCACTAATCACGGAGGTACGTCATGGGACTGGGCAGAGTCTTGGTGGTTGACGACGAGGAGAACATCCGGAAGGTGCTCCGCATGACCTTGACGAAGGCGGGCTACGACGTGGTCGAGGCCGAGGACGGCGAAAAAGGGATCGCCGCCATCAGGTCCGGTGACAATCCCCTCCTTCTGGATACCATCATCTGTGATATCCGCATGCCCAAGGTCAACGGCGTGGAGGCCATCGCCTATTTTCGGTCGCAGTTTCCCTCCGTCCCCGTGATCGTACTGACTGGGCACCCGGACCCCGCGTTGGCCACTGCTTTGCTCAAGCAGGGGGTGGCAGAATATCTGACCAAACCGATCGAGCCGGAGAAGCTCGTGGCTGCCGTGAACAAGGCGGTAAAGGACCATGTCCTGTTCAAGGACCAATTCATCGTATGAGGGATACCTTGAACAAACGGCGTGAGGGTGCGACGAGTGCGCAGATTGATGGTCGATGGAAAACTCCACGGTCAATGCCAGCAGAAGCGAATGGTCTGTCGATGACGAGCCTTGGTTGGGATTGTAGAGGAAGGAGCCATTAGCCATGAAACAAAGTCTGGTCACATTGGCGATTATTTGGTCCTTCAGCTCAATGGCTTGGGCAGTAGATGACTCACTGACCATCACTTATTTCGTTCAAAACAATACAAACGACGCAACGACCACAACGCTGAATCTAGAAGTACAGCTTACGAACAATGGGGTAGAGACTCTTAACAAAGCCTCTCTACGCTTGCTGTCGCCAGCTGGCGCTGATGACGCTATTCAGGGCGAAGTCTTGTTCCTTGACCCCATCGCAGTGGGGCAGGCGAACATTGGAACGGGAATCTATTCGGCGCCTAAGGAATTGTTCAATGGAACGACGCGTAATTCGCTTGCCTGGAAGATTACCTATACCGACGGGCAAGGCCAAACTCAGGTCAAAATCCTCCTTGGGTCAAGACGCTAGCGGAGGGGAACATGAAGAGTCCTTTCCAAAAGCCACTAAACCCCAGGAAGGCAGTCCTGGGGCTTGGTCTTTTAGCTCTGATGTGGGCCGTCTTCCTCTTCGGACCGTCTTACGCCGAGCAAGCGGCACATTCGGGCACCGAGTTCTGGCTAGCGTTTCCGGACGCTTTCTTTGATGGGGCTGAACTTTATATTCAAAGCGACAGCGCTGCATCGTTTACCGTGGCCATCGCTGGTACTACCCCGTCTTTCAGCTCGACTGGCACGGTGTCGCCAGGGGCACCCGCTACCGTGGTCCTCCCCCTCGATGCCGAAATCACAACGAATCAGGTGGCAGAGAATAAGGGGATCCATGTCACAAGCAGTGGACCCATTTCGGTCAAATTTCGAAGCCCTGTGCCGGCAAGTGCCGCCGATGATGCCTATCTGGGCTTGCCAACCTCCACACTCGGCAAGGAATACATTGCGCTGGGCTATCAGGAGCGATCAGGCGTATTTGCCCCGTCGGAATTCGTCGTCTTGGCAACCGAAAATAATGCCATGGTGACCCTAACCCCCTCTTGCGCAAGTATAAGCGACACTGCTGCGGGAAGCACCGTGTCCATTACTCTGAATCAGGGGCAGGCTTACCAATACCAATGTGGAAATAGCGGAGACGTCACAGGAACCATCATTACCAGTGACAAACCTGTGGCGGTCTTTGCAGGGAGTCGTTGTTCCGATGTTCCGCCGGGCACCGGCTTTTGTGATTATCTGGTCGAGGAGATGTTTCCTATTTCCATGTGGGGAAACGACTACCTGACCTTTCCACTGAACAATGGCACCGACGACATCCTGAGAATTCTGGCTAGTCAAGATGGGACGCTTGTCACAATTGATGACGGAGTGAGCCCCCAAAATACAACGCTTAACCGGAGTCAATTTTTCGATATCACGACTGGTAAAGCAACCCATATCACGGGAACACACCCGATACTTGTGGCCCAGTTCGGCCGTGGCGCCTTAGCATCGCCAATCAATACTGATCGGGATCCGCTGGAGATGCTCATTATTCCGACGAATCTATTCTTGAACAACCATCGTTTCTTCACGCCTCCTGGGTACTCTCCGAATTTCATAAATATCATCGCTCCTATTACAAGCAGTGTGGTCATCGACGGAGGCGCCTCCCCTGAAATGGTTCTCTTACCTGGGGGGGCCTTTCAAGGGGTAGCTTACTCCGTCACCACCGGAGAGCATACGGTCACCGCCTCAGAACCCATTGCAGTTTATTCTTACGGTTTTAGAGCCACTGGCTCCTACGGCTATCCCGCGGGCCTTGCATTGACTGCTCCACCCCCGCCCGGCAACCAGCCGCCGAACATTGCGCCGATCGGGGATAAGACCGTCAATGAGACCGTTCAGCTCACGTTCACGGTGACGGCCACCGATCCGGATGGCCCCCCTCCTCTGACGCTCTCGGCCAGCGGGCTCCTCAACGGAGCCACATTCAATGCGAGCACCGGGCAGTTCGATTGGACCCCGGACCCCTCCCAGGGTGGGCCGCATCCTATCCATTTCGAAGCGAAAGACGGTCTCGGCGCCGTCGGTTTCCAGGATATCCTCATCACCGTCAACAATATCATCCTCGACAGCGATGGGGACGGCATTCCGGACGCCTACGACCTGAACGGGGATGAATTTATCGAGCCTGCCGGTAAGAAAAACGCGCAGGGGCAGGTCGAGCGGGACAATTGCCCCTTTGTTTTCAATCCGGACCAGTCCGATCAAGACGGCAACGGTGTCGGGGACGTGTGCGACGCCAACCCGCAGGGCGCCGACCCGACGACGGACAAGGGGCAGGTGACGCATCAGTCGACCCTCGCCTCGCCCACGGCCTTGCCGGGGGATCCGATCATCATAACCTCCAAGATCACCTTCAATCCCATCGACTTTACCAACGATGGGCACCCGGACGCCTATTGTGTCCTGCCCCCGAACTTCGCCAACGTGAACTTCACCGTGCGGGACAGCAGCAATAACGTGGTAAATCCCGAGCGGATACTGGAGAGCGGGCCGATCGGCATTCCGAACGATTTGGTCTGCTTAGCGGCCGGGACCACCAAGACCTTCATGACGAGCATTGACCTGAGCCAAATGTATCCCCACCTGCCGCCGGGGAATTTCACGGTCACGGCGGACTACTTCAACCTGACGAAGGACCCGGATCGCCAGTCGGACGGGACCTGCGCGGCGGGCGCGACGTGCTCGCTGATCTGGATGGGCGTCGCGCCGGCCGGGACGACGAGCTTTGTCACGAGCGCCACCGGCGTCAAGGCCTGGGTCGGGCTGACGAACAGCGACGACGTGGGCACGAATTTCGATCTGAAGGCGGAGGTCAAAAAAGGCATCTCGCCGGTCGGATCGGGGCAGATCAACGGCGTGGCGGGCGGCAGCAGTGGCTTCGACAACGCCAAGTTGAGATCGATCCCGATCGCCCTCACGGGGGACATCGGCCACGGAGACACCGTGAGCGTGAAGCTTTCCGTTCGAATCTCCTGCGCCGTGGGTGGCCACAGCTCCGGGACCGCCAGGCTGTGGTTCAACGATGGAGCGGCCAACAGTGAATTGAAAGCTCCGGTCGGCGGAAGCCCCCATGACTTCTTCCTTCTGACCCCGCCTGCCCTGGGCAACGCCGCGGGTCCGGGACCGAAGAAGACCATTGATGTATTCGTGGACAATAAGGCGGCCTGCTCCGCGCGGCCGTTCACCCCGTTCGGAACCTGGAGCGGCGTGGCACCGTGAAGAAGCAACGGTCGAGCCACTGTACGACTTTTGAAATAACCAAGGAGACGACCATGAAACTCTGCAAACAACTCATCGTGACGGTCGGAGTCCTGGGCATCCTTGTCGGCTCGACCCATACGGCCCTGGCGGGGGACGCAGGCGGATCAGCCGGGTTCTGCCGGGTGGATACGAAGCCACCGGCCGCGGTCATCACATCGGGGAACGCCCTGATCGAGGTCACCAATTTCAACGCAACCACCGGGAACGTGGACGCCACCCTGCAACTGAATTTCCTGGGCCAGGATTTCTTCTTCCGCGGCCACTTCGATCTGGTGCCGATGGCGGACCCGTTCGAATTGGCGTGCGCGCTCCTTGATCCTTCCGCGCTGGGAAGCGACATCCTGACGAGCCTGGGGTTTAATCCCGGCCAAAAGACTATGGTGCTTACCAACAAGTCCATCACCCAAACCGACTTTCTCAAGGTTGTCCCGAACAGCAGCCCGGAGCGAAGGTCCACGGTGGCTGATATTACGATCTACATCGTGGACAAAAACCCCGAGGACATCACGGGCGATGTACTGGCCCGGATGTGGGTCGGCCTGAAAAACAGCGACGATGTCGGGACGAACTTCGACTTCAAAGCCGAAGTGTTTAAAAACGGCGCGCTGGTCCCGGATAGCACAGGCCAGGCCACGTACGAGCTCGGCGGCAGCAGCGGCTTCGACCATGCCAAGCTGACGGTGTTTCCCCTGCAACCGACGGTTACCTTTTCGTCGGGAAACACCGTGAGCGTGAAGCTTTCCGTTCGGATCACCTGCGCCGGTGGTTCCCACGGTTCCGGGACCGCCAGGCTGTGGTTCAACGATAGCGCGGCCGACAGTAAATTGACCGCTCCGGTCGGCGGAAGCCCCCATGACTTCTTCCTCCTGACCCCGCCTGCCCTGGGCAACGCCGCGGGTCCGGGACCGAAAAAGACCAGTGACGTATTCGTGAACAGCAACGCTGCCTGCCCTGGGCGGCCGTTCACATCGTTCGGGACCTGGAGCGGCGTGGCGCCGTGAAGATGATGAAATCCAAATCCATGGACCAGGGACAACAGTGACCACCACTCCGAGCGAAGAGGCAGGCGTGAACACAGAGCACGAGCGGAGGGAGAGAAGACCGCTACGGCTGGCCTTCGTCATGGCCGGAGTAGCCGCTCTGCTGGGGGTCCTTCTCCCCACGCCCAGCTTTGCCCCAGGTCCAACAGTCTCCTTCGGCTCCCCCACGGCCTTTCCCGGGGGAGTGCAGCCGGAGTCGGTGGCGATCGGGGATTTCAATGGCGATGGCAAACTGGATCTGGCCGTCGCGAGCTTTGCCCAAAACCGCGTCAGCATCGCCCTGGGCCTCGCCGGCGGCGGGTTCATCCCCCCAGGTCCGAACAGTTTTTCGACGGTTGTCGGCGGCAATCCGAACCCCAATCCGATCTTCCTTGCCGTGGGCGATTTCAATAGGGACGGGAAACCAGACCTGGCAGTGGTGGAATCCAACAACGACTCCGTCACCATCCTTCTCAACGCCACGACGCTCCCGTCACCCACCACCGTCACGTTCAGTGCGCCTGCTGTCAACTACTCCGTGGGTTCACTCCCGAACGGGATCGCGGTCGGGGACCTGAATGGCGATGGCAAACTGGATCTGGCCGTTGCGAACGTCAATGGCGGCGTCTCGATCCTCCTCGGCAATGGCGACGGCACTTTCACGGCGGCTTCCGGCTCTCCCTTTGCGGCAGGATCAATCCCTCAGGAAGTGGTCATTGGCGACTTTGATCGCGACGGAAAACCGGACCTGGCCGTAGCGAATAAATTTGCGGGCGTGTCGATACTGAAGGGCAATGGCGATGGAACCTTCCAAGCACCTACAACATTCGCAATAGCCGGAACAGATCTTACGCGCCACCTGGCGACCGGGGATGTGAACCACGACGGGAAGCTCGACCTGGTGGTGACCGATGAATCCAGTTCCGGCTCCGTTGTAGTTCTGCTCGGAAATGGGAATGGGACCTTCACAGCAGCCACCGGCTCTCCCTTCGGCGGCTTCAGTAGCAATAACCTTTTGACCGTGACTATTGGTGACCTGAACGGGGACGGCAATCCGGATCTTGCGGTCGGGAACGACGGGGCGTCTATTCTCCTCGGTGACGGCACTGGCAGCTTCGGGGCGCCGTCGAACTTCGCCTTGGGCCCACCCTCGCCTAGTCCGAAGTCGATCGCAATCGGCGATTTCAACCGAGACGGAAGGCCCGATCTCGCCGTGGCGGATGAGAGCAACACAATTGTCGCCGTCCTACTCAACACCACGACGTTCACGGCCAGTGGCGGCTTTGGAGCCGCCACGGACTTCGGCGTGGGCCAGGGCCCAACCTCGGTGGCGATCGGGGATTTCAATCGGGATGGGATTCCGGATCTGGCCGTCACAAATTACCCAGACGCTACCGTCTCCATCCTGCTGGGCACCGGCACCGGTTCCTTCGGAGCGGCCACGAACTTCCCCGTGGGCACGTTCCCGAACTCGGTGGCAATCGGCGACCTCAATGGCGATGGGATACCGGATCTGGTCGTGGCGAATAGCGGCGATAATACGGTTTCCATGCTGTTGGGCACCGGGACGGGCGCCTTCGGGGCAGCCATCACCATTGCCGTGGGAGCTAGCTCCACCTCGGTGGCGATCGCGGATCTCAACCGGGACGGCGCCGCGGATCTCGTCGTAGTCAATCGCAACGACAATACTGTTTCCATTCTATTCGGCGACGGAATGGGGGCATTCAACCAGCCCAATATCTGGCCCGTGGGAACAGGACCTGTCTCGGTGGCGATCGGGGATTTCAATCGGGATGGGATCCCGGATCTGGCCGTCGCAAATCTAAACAGCAATACGGTCTCCATCCTGCTGGGCACCGGCACCGGTTCCTTCGGAGCCGCCACGGACTTCCCCGTGGGCACGTTCCCTGTCTCGGTGGCGATCGGGGATCTCAATGGGGATGGGATCCCGGATCTGGCGGTGGCGAATACCAGCGGCCTTACGGCCTCCATCCTGCTGGGCACCGGCACCGGTTCCTTTGGAGCCGCCATCAACTTCCCCGTGGGCTGGAATCAAGGCGGGGTGGCGATCGGCGATCTGAATGGCGATGGGAAACTAGATCTGGCCATGATAGCTTCCGGCGGCCATCCTATCGTCTCCATTCTGCTCAACACCGGCGCGCCTTTCATCAACTCCATCTCCCCGACTTCCGGCCCTATCGGCACAGCGGTCACAATCGACGGATTAAACTTCGGAGCGACCCAAGGAACCAGCACGGTCACCTTTAACGGCACCGACGCGGGGGCTGCGACAAGCTGGAGCAACACGCAGATCGTCGTCAACGTTCCTTCCGGTGCGACCACCGGGGCGGTCGTGGTCACACTGGCAAGCGGCGTGGCCAGCAACACCGATAAAACTTTCACGGTCACCGCCCCGGCTCCGACGATCTCCTCTCTCTTCCCGACCTCGGGTCCAGTCGGCACCCCGGTCACGATCAACGGCTCCAACTTCGGCGCGACGCAGGGGAGCAGCACGGTCACGTTCAACGGCACCAATGCAGGCGTCGCTACGAGTTGGGGCGACACGCAGATTGTGATCAACGTTCCTTCCGGCGCGACCACTGGAGCAGTGGTCGTGACCGTCAACAGCCTGGCCAGCAACACGGATAAGACCTTTACGGTCGCCGATTTCACGATCGGCGCCAGCCCCGGCGATCGAACGGTCATTAAAGGGAATTCGGCCATGTACACGGTCACGCTCGGGAGCCTTAACGGGTTCAGCACCGGCGTTACGCTCTCCGTGACCTCAGGCCTCCCCACCGGAGCGACTCCGAATTTTTTCCCCAACCCTAAAACACCTCCTGGGGACTCCACGCTCACGATCACCACGAACGGAACGACCCCGCCGGGCACTTATCCGTTGACCATCCAGGGCACCGGAGGCGGGCAGACGCACACAACCGGCGTAAACTTGACGGTCGTGACAACCCTCTCGGTGAGCCTGCTCGGGGCCGGAAGCGGCATCGTCACCAGTAGTCCAGCCGGCATCACGTGCCCGCCGACTTGCGTTGCGTCCTTCTCAGGTGCGCCTACAGTGTTCCTCAGTGTCACGCCGGCCCTTGGCTCGAACTTCATCGTCTGGGGCGGGGCGTGCAGCACGGGCACGTGCGCCATCACCCCCCTGGATTCAAATCGGGTGGTCACCGCTACCTTTAACCTCCAGTCCGACAAACCGGGCACCCTGACGGCCACCGAGGCACTGGGGACCGCGCGCTTCAGCCACACCGAGACCCTCTTACCCAATGGGAAGGTGCTGATCGCGGGTGGTGGCTTTGCCAGTGGCCCCTTTTTCTTCCCAACCGTCTCGGCCGAGCTCTATGACCCGATCGCAAGGACCTTCACGGCGACGGGCTCGATGAATACAGCACGAGATGGTCACACCGCCACCCTACTCCCCAACGGGACGGTTTTGATCGCCGGTGGGGCCGGTCTGAATACGGCTGAGCGGTATGACCCGGCTGCGGGGACTTTCACCGCCATCACAGGGTCCACGATGGGATCCTCCCGACAAGGCCACACCGCGACCCTGCTCACCTCCGGACCGAACGCCGGGAAGGTGTTAATTGCCGGCGGCTGCACGAACAGCCCCTGTTCTTCTTTCACGAACACGGCTGACCTGTATAACCCGACCACCAACAGTTTTGCATCGGCCGGGACGATGGTGACAGCGCGCGAGCTGCACACGGCGACGCTCCTCCCCAACGGCAATGTGCTGGTCGCCGGAGGAAGTAATAGTTCCGGTTCGCTCCAATCGGCGCAGTTGTATGACTCGGCCGCAGGCGCCTGGAGCGGCACAGCTCTGACCATGGTGAGCGTCCGAACCAATCACACCGCGACCCTCCTCATCTCGGGACCGAACGCCGGCAAGGTGCTGATCGCGGGAGGTTTCGACTCCGGCACCGCCCAGGCTATCAAACAGGCGGAACTCTTCAACCCATCGGATAATTCATTCACGGCCACTCCGGACATGGGGACCACCCGTCGCTTCCACACCGCGACGCTCCTCCCCAATGGGCAGGTCCTCGTCGTGGGCGGAGCGACCGGCTCCGTGACGCCTGTCGCCTCAACAGAGCTCTATGACCCGGCAACGAATACCTGGATCCCGAGTTTCTCAATGGGAACGGCCAGGTGGATCCATACAGCCACCCTCCTACCCAACGGACAGGTGCTGCTCGCCGGGGGAAGAGGAACTGGTGCTGGTAACGACGGCCTCGCCTCGGCGGAACTCTACTGCCCGGACCTGGGCCCAACGCCGGGCACGTGGACACCAGTCCCCCCTGCCGATGTCATTAGAGCTGATCTCACGATGACGCTCCTGTCGAACGGCAAGGTGCTCCTCGCCGGGGGCTTCAACACAGAGTCGCTAAGCTCAGCGGTGATCTTTGATCCAGCCGGGAACGGCGGAGCCGGCTCGTACACGGCCACCGGCTCGATGAGCAACGTCCGGTCACAACACACCGCGACGCGGTTGCCGAACGGCAAAGTCCTCGTTGCCGGCGGCGATAGTACGACCACGATCTTCCAGTCCGCCGACCTCTTCGATCCTGCCGGCAATGGCGGCGTCGGCGCCTTCACCCCAACCGGGCCCATGAACACCCCACGATTCCTTCACACCGCAACTTTGCTGCCGAATGGCAAGGTGCTGATCACCGGCGGTTCGAATTTCGGGGCACTGACCTCGGCCGAATTGTATGACCCGGCTGCAGGGACCTTTACCTTCACCACCGGCTCCATGGGAACGGGTCGCTTCATTCACGCCGCGACATTGCTGCCCAACGGCAAGGTGCTGATCACAGGCGGCGGCGATTCCGCCGGGTCCGTGGCCTTCTCCAGCACCGAACTGTTCGATCCGGCGACCGGCCTCTTTACGCCGACCGGGTCCATGGGGACCGCGCGGCGCGGCCATAGCGCCACCCTCTTGCCGAATGGAAAAGTGCTGATTGCCGGAGGAACGAACCCGACCAACCCCGCCCTTGCCTCGGCGGAGCTGTACGATCCGCAGACAGGGGCGTTCGCACCGACGGGGTCCATGGCGACCGCGCGCGTGTTCGCCGCAGAACCTCATACGGGCATTGTCCTACCGAACGGAAGGGTGCTGATCGCGGGAGGCGATAGCGGCAGCGGCTCCTTGGACTCGGCGGAAGTGTATGACTTCGTCACGGGCGCGTTCTCCCCGACGGCACCCATGTCAACACCCAGGGCCCGGCCCGGAGCAGCCCTTCTTCCAAACGGGAAGGTCCTGGTCGGGGGAAACTTCAACGGGTTGGGAGTGTTCGAGGCGGATCTCTACTCCACTACGTGCTGCGGGCCGGAGATCTCCTCCATTTCGGCGACCTCGGGCGAGGTCGGAGCGCTCATCACCATCACCGGAGCCAACTTCGGCGCGGTCCAGGGCGGGAGCACGGTCAGCTTCAACGGCACCAGCGCCACGATCGCGGAATGGAGCGATACCCAGATCGTCGTGATCGTGCCTTCCGGCGCAAGCCCTGGTTCGATCGCTCTTTCGGTGAACGGGGTGTCCAGCAACGGGAGCGCCGCCTTTACGCCGGTCAATGTCGCAAGCATCGCGGTCACGCCGGCCAATCCCTCGATCAATGTGGGCCAGAGCCAGCAGTTCACAGCCACCGCGACCTTCAGCAATGCAAGCACGCGAACCCTGCTTGCGCCCGGCAACGTTGGGGCCGGGTTCCTCCATACCTGCGTTGTGCTTTTCGACGGGTCTGTCCGCTGCTGGGGATTGAATAACAGAGGCCAGCTCGGCAACGGAACGACCATGAGTTCGACCATGCCGGTCACGGTGACCGGGATCACCAATGCCATCCAGGTTGCCGCGGGACTCGAGCACACCTGCGCGCTCCTGGGTGACGGCACGGTTGCGTGCTGGGGAGACAATTCATTCGGGCAGCTCGGCAACGGAACGACGACTAATTCCACGACCCCTGTGCCGGTCTCCGGCATTTCCACCGCTATCTCCGTGAGAGCCGGGAACTTCGACGCCAACCATGCCTGCGCGCTGCTGCTTGACGGTACGGTTCGCTGCTGGGGGTCGAACAACTTCGGCCAGCTCGGCAACGGCACCACGACCAACAGCTCGATACCGGTCTCGGTTTCCGGCATTAACGGCCTGACCCCCGCCACGACCGCCGTCGATGTCTCGGCGGGGGGAAGCCTGAACAGCGGACACACTTGCGCGATCATGCAAAACGGATCTGTACTTTGTTGGGGCAAGAACAGCAGCGGCCAGCTCGGCAATGGAGGCTTCGTCAATTCCACCACCCCTGTCCCGGTCACCGGGATCAGCACAGCGGTCACCACCACCTTGGGCAGCGTGGCGGCCGGCGGCCATCATACCTGCGCGCGCATCCAAGACGGGACGGTCCGCTGTTGGGGGACGAATTTCGCGGGCCAGCTTGGTGACGGGACGACCACCCAATCGAGTACACCTGTTACGGTCTCGGGGGTTTCTTCCGCCATTCTTATCGCGGCGGGGAACCTACATTCCTGCGTCTTCCTGTCCGACGCCTCGGTTCGTTGCTGGGGCTCCAACAACGCCGGCCAGCTCGGCAATGGAAGCTTCACCGACTCATCGACTCCCGTCACGCCCACGGGCTCTCCCACGTTTGGTGGTGGCCTTACTGCTGGACTCTTCCACACCTGCGGGGCCCGTGCGGACCTGACGATCCAATGCTGGGGCAATGACGGCGCTGGGCAACTCGGCAACGGGACCGCCGCCGGCATCTCCACCACCCCGGTCACGGTCCTAGGGGTCAACAGCACGACATCAGACCACGCCGGGGACGCCGGGAATTTCCACACCTGCGCGGTGGTCGCAGGCGGGGCGGTGAAGTGCTGGGGGGCGAACTTCGCCGGCCAGCTCGGCAACGGCACCACCGCTGATTCCTCAACGCCTGTCATGGTTGCAGGGATTTCCAACGCCACCAAGGTCGGCGCGGGACAGAACCACTCTTGCGTGGTTCTTTCCGACGGGACGGTCCGCTGCTGGGGCGCGAACTTCAACGGGCAGCTCGGCGACGGAACCACGACGAATTCTCTCACGCCGGTCCAAGTGAGCGGCATCACGACCGCGATGCAGGTGGCGGCCGGAAGCGACCACACCTGCGCCTTGCTCTCCGACGGCACAATCAAATGTTGGGGCGCAAACGTCAACGGCCAACTCGGCAATGGGACCACCACCAATTCTCTCATCCCGGTCCCGGTTACCGGCATATCCACCGCTACCCACATCACTGCCGGAGACGATAACACCTGCGCGGTCATTTCCGGCGGGACGGTAAGATGCTGGGGCACGAATTTCTCAGGGCAGCTCGGCAACGGCACCAACATCGATTCCCCGACTCCGGTCCAGGTCAGCTCCATCACCAACGCCACCAAGGTCGCTGCAGGGGCCGAGCACATCTGCGCGCTTCTTTCAGATCAAACCGTGCGATGCTGGGGACTCAACGATGAGGGAATGCTCGGCAATGGAACGTTCGTGGACTCCAATGTTCCCGTCGCGGTCAGCGGCATCGCCACCGCAATCAAACTCGGCGCCGGCTCGTACAACTCCTGCGCGACCCTTTCAAACGGCACGGTGCAATGCTGGGGCTCAAACGATGTCGGCCAGCTCCTGAACGGGACTTTCGCGAACTCCAATCTCCCCGTGACCATCCCCGGGATCACCACGGCAACCGGAAGCGTCGCTGTCGGGGGCGCCCATGCCTGCACGAGGCTGTCGGACGGCACCGTGCAGTGCTGGGGCGCGAACGCCGTCGGCATGCTCGGCAACGGCGCGGTCATCAGTTATTCCAAGCCGGTAAGTGTCATCGGGATCGCCGGCGCCTCCTGGAACAGCGGCAGTCCTTCCATCGCCTCGATCTTTGGGAACGGAAGCGCGACGGGCTTGGCCCCAGGCCAGAGCACGATTTCGGCAGCGTACGGCGGCGTCACCGGAAGCACGACCCTCACCGTAAGTCCCCAGATCAGCTTCCTTTCTCCGACCTCGGGTCCCGTCGGCACCCCGGTCACGATCAACGGATCAGACTTTGGCGGGACTCAAGGGACCAGCACCGTCACCTTCAACAGCCAGAACGCCGGCGCGGCCACGAGCTGGGACAATGGCATTATCATCATCAACGTACCGCCGGGGGCAACCACGGGCCCGGTCGTCGTGACCGTAAATGGCGCTCCCAGCAATGGACAGACCTTTATGGTGACCGCGAGCGGCGATTTTACGATCTCCGCCACGCCTGCCACCGGGACCGCTCATCAAGGCGGGTCGACTTCGTACACGGTGAGCCTGGGCAAGACCGGCGGCTTCAACGTGCCGGTCACCCTGTCTGTCACGGCAGGCCTCCCTGCCGGCGCAGGGGCCAACTTCATCCCCAATCCCCAGACGCCTGCGGGCACTTCCGCCATGACGGTCACGACTTCCCCAGGGACCCCGCTGGGCACCTTCACGCTGACGATTCAAGGGACGGGCGGCGGGAAGACCCACAGCACTACCGTCAAAGTCGTGGTCGCCACGAATCAGCCCCCCGCTGCGCAGAACGGCTCGGCGACCACACCGGAGGACAGTCTCAAAGTCATCGCGCTGACCGCGACGGATAACGATAGCGCGGCATTGACTTTCTCGATCGTCACGCCGCCGTCGCACGGTTCGCTGTCCGCCATCACGGGCGGCGCCTGCGCGAGCCACGTCTGTACTGCCTCGGTCACCTATACGCCCGCCTTGAATTACAACAACACCCAGGGTCCGGAGAGCTTCACCTTCCGGGTGAAGGATGAAGTGACCTTCTCGCTGGCCGCCTCGGTCTCCATCAATGTCACGCCGGTGAATGACGCCCCGGTCATCGCGCCGATCGCGAACCAGACCGTGAACGAAGGCGCACTGTTAGCGTTGACGGTGAGCGCGACCGATGCGGATGGGCCCACTCCCCTGACCCTCTCGGCCACCGGCCTCCCCAACGGGGCAACGTTTAACCCGGGCTCCGGCCAGTTCAATTGGACCCCGGATTCCTCCCAGTCCGGGGTGTACACGGTCCATTTCATGGCGACCGACGGCCTCGGGGCCGTGGGATCCCTGGATGTCACGATCACCGTCAACGATACTCTTTTGGATACGGACCTGGATGGGGTACCGGATTTTATGGGAGGCGGAACCAGCGGGACGCCTCTGGACAATTGCCGGTTTGTATACAACCCCGATCAGGCCGATCAGGACGGCAACGGCATCGGGGATGCGTGCGATACCAACCCGCTGAACACCAGTCCTCCGCCGGCCGGTCACGTGGACCCACAAGCGACCGTTCCGCCACCGCCACAACCCTCGGGCTTTGCGCCCAGCGACCCGATCATTGTGACCGCGACGGTCAAATTCAACGCCGTCACCTTCCCCGGCAATCCGGCGACGTACTTCGTCCTGCCGCCGAACTTTGCCAACGTGAATCTCACGGTCAAGGACAATTTGGGGCATATCGTCAATCCGGAGCGGATCCCGGAGAGCACCCCGATCAGCGTTCCGGATGACCTCGTGGAGGTCGCGGCGGACGGCTCCAGCGCCCCCCTGACCATCAGCATTGACTTGGCGCAAATGTATCCCCACCTGCCACCCGGGGATTTCACGGTCACGGCCGACTACTTTAACGGGACGAAGGACCCGGATCGCCAGTCGGACGGGACCTGCGCGGCGGGCGCGACGTGCTCGCTGATCTGGATGGGCACCGTTCCGGCCGCCTCCGTGGCCTTCACGACCACCCTCAGTCAGACCGAGCGGGTGAGCGTCGCCACCAGCGGAACCCAGGGGAACGGCAACAGCACCACCCCGGCGATCAGCTACGACGGCCGGTTCGTGGCGTTCGCCTCCAGCGCGACCAATCTCGTCCCCGGCGACAAGAATGCCAAACAGGATATCTTTGTGCGCGACCGGGCCACCGGGCAGACCACGCGCGTTTCGGTCGTGACAGGGGGCGCCCAGGCGAACAGCACCAGCAGCACGCCGGTGATCAGCGCGGATGGCAAGTTCGTCGCCTTCGCGTCCAATGCCACGAATCTCAACGGGCCGGATACGACCCTCTCCGATATCTTCGTGGCCGATTGGACCACTGGGTCCATCACCACCACGCGGGTGTCAAAGGCCATCGGGGGCGTGGCCACCAACGGCAACAGTACCGCCCCCTCGATCAGCGGGAATGGGGCGCTCATCGCCTTCCAGTCCGCCGCAAAGAACTTGGTCACGGGGGACACCGGCAAAAACGATGTGTTCGTCACCGATTGGCACGCGGGGCTGACCACGCGCATCTCGGTGTCACCGACCGGCGGGCAGACCAATGGCGACAGCAGCGCCCCGGGGTTCAGCGCCGACGGCCGGTATGTCGCCTATGTGTCCACCGCCACGAATATCGTGCCCACGAAGACCGGCACCAAGCCCGACATCTTGCTGTATGACCGAAACACCAACACGACCACCTGGATCTCGAAACCGGCGGGCACGGTCCAGTCCAACGGCAACAGCAGCGCCCCGGCGATCAGCGCGGACGGTCGCTTCATCGCGTACCTCTCGACGACCACGAACCTCGTAAACTCCGGGCCGGCGAAGACGAGCACCAAGGCCGATGTCTTGCTCCACGACCGGCAGACGAACACGACCACGTGGGTGTCGAAGGGCCTGCTCGGCGCGCAGGCGAGCAACAACAGCAGCATTCCGAAGATCAGCGCGGATGGCCGCTTCGTGACGTTCCTGTCCACCGCGACCAATCTCGTCTCTGGCGATACGAATGCGAAAACCGATGTCTTTGTGTATGACCAGCAGACCGGCCAGCTCAAGCGCGTCTCGGTGGCGGCCGACGGGACGACCCAGGCCAATGGGAACAGCAACAATCCGACGATCAGCGGCGACGGCGGGTTTGTGGCGTTTGATACCACCGCCACGAATCTCTCGGAGAAAGCGGATACGAATAAGACCACGGACGTGATAGTGAGGGCGAATCCATTGAAATAAGGTCGAGTCCGACCCTCTAGGTGTCGGATGCTCAGGCAAAGGAGAAAGAGAGGTATAAGATGAAACAACGCACATGGGTGATTCGAAGCATCGTGGGAAGCGTGGTGGGAGTCGTGGGGCTGGCCTGGATCGGCCTGAGCCCCGTTCAGGCGGGGATCGGGCCGGTCGGGTCCAACGGTCTGCCCCTTCCGATCGTCGCGGGGACGCCCACGGTGGTCCTTCTCGACGGGAGCGGCCGCGACGTGACCGGGACATGGCTTCCGGAGCCCGGGCAGCCCGTCACGATTCTCATCAACGTGGACGGCGTGGTGACGGCTCCCAATTCCGTCAGCCTGGTGTTCGATTCGTCAAAGGCCGCCAACCCGATCGCCAACAACGCCTTGACCACGTCCGCCTATCCGGGGGAGTGCACCAACTTCCCTTCTCATCCGACGGCCCCTCCCGATACCACGATCGACTTTGCCTTGAACGGGAACACCCTGACCCCGAATGACTGCGGAGGGATGGCGGTCATCCTCGTCAACGGCACGAACACCTTTATCCTCCCGCAGGACAGCAACTTCAACGGCCTTCCTGACATCTGGGAAGCGAAATACCCGCCGATCGTCTGCTTCACCGGCTTGTCGACCAGCCTGGCGCCGGGGGAGGACAAAGACTGCGCCCCCGTGGGAAGCAATGTGCAGGGAGACGGGTTCACCAATTTCGACGAATACCGGGGATTCATGGTCTCCCCGTCCGACTTGAGCCCGGGAGTCGTCCTCACCGCTACCGAAAAGCACATCCGGACCGACCCGCGGCAGAAAGACCTCTTCGTGCATCTCGCCAATCCCCAGTGCATCGCGGCCGGAGCCGATCCCCTGACCAGCCCGCTCAGCCTCATCGGCGGAGGGACGACCACCTTTGTGACGGGCGACGCGCTCTTCGGCAACATCAGGAACCTCATCCCCGGCGCCCAGATTCATGTGATCGGCTATACGCCGAACGCGCAGAATTTCAAGACCAATCAGTGGATCGACCTGCTGGACAATGTCGCGGTCGTGTTGAAGTTCGGCCAGTTGGCGACCGTGATCACATATCGCCTCCCCGACAACAGCACCACCACGACCGTGCCGTTGCAGGACCGCCAGATCAATCAGTTCGCGATTTACAAGGCGAAGGACTCCCTAGGGCTGGATATACTCTTTCAGAGAGGTCTCAGGCTCACCGAGTGCGTGGTGGACGATACCTCTGTCTTGTATGGGGACGCCGGGTACGGATCCCCCAACGGCCCCGACAACACGCTCATCTTCACCAAGCGGATCGCCAAATACGTGACCTCAAAAATCGGCACCAAATACAATTGCGCGGCCAATAAATGCCTCTACCAGACCTATAACTACAGTACCAGGACCTGGTCCACCGCCGCGCCGATCAGCCAGAACGACCTCACCGGTAAGCTCATCGCGTTCTATGTCGGGATGGAGATCGGGCATGCGGTGCAGTTGACCACGACCCTGACGTCCCAAACCGTCGGCCATCACACGACGGCGGGCAGCGGGGACGCCATGGATCAGGCCGTGCTGAACAAGACCACGTCGACCACGATCACGTTTCAAATCCCCTCGTCCTTCAGCAGCAGTGATCAAGCCGCGCTTCGGCTCAAAGACTAACCAAAAAGGAGAAGGCACATGAAACCGAGCAAATTCATCATTGCGACAGTGGGGGTCCTGGGGATCCTGGTCGCGTCGAACATGGACGCCCTGGCGGGAGACGCCGGCGGCTCCGCCGGGTTGTGTCATCGCGATCATCAGCCCAGTGGCGCGGTCACCAGAACAGGCATCGCGGGGATCGAGGTCTTCAATTTCACTGGATTCAGCGGCGACGTGGACGTGACGATTCAACTGAATCACAATGGGAAAAACTACTTCTATCGCAAGTACATCGCGGGTGTGCCGATGGCGACCCCGGCCGAATTGGTCTGCTCGGTGTTGAGTTCCGACCCTGCGGCGCTGGGAACACAGATTTTGACCGATCCCAACCAGGAGTTCCGCAATCCCGGCACGAAGGCGTTTTTCATCACCGACAGGTCCCTGAAGGAAACGGACTTCTTGAAGGAAATCATCCTAGGCGGGGTTCACACGGGCCGGTTCACGGGGGTGACCGAAATAACGCTGTACATCGCGGATGCGAATAGTCCGTAATCAGCGAGGTTACAGATCGGACATGCATCCGATTCGCAGGGAAAGGAACCGGCTCGGATCATGATCGCGGAGAGGGGCGGAGGGTGGAGCCTGCGGCTGCAAAGCGAGGAGGGATTCCACGCCTCCGACCCTCCCGCTCGGCCTCGATCCGAGGGCGCAGGCCGGGCCCAAAGGAAGGGCACGCCGGTGAGAGGAAGCGACACACGCTGAGATCATGATGACCCTGGGAGAGAGAGGGCAGAGCGTGCCGCTGCAAGGCGGAAGGGCCTTTTCTGTCCTGTTTCCGGATCGAGGCCTCCTCGCGTCGGCGAAAGCCGCGCTGACGGCCGTGAGTCTCGCCTGCGCCAGCGCAGTCCTCCTGGTGCTGAGCTTCCCGAAGTTCGACCTCGGGGGCCTGGCCTGGGTCGGGCTGGTGCCCCTGCTGATCGCCCTGGAGGGAAAAACTCCGAAACAGGCGTTCCTTCTCTCCTCCGTCACCGGGATTGGCTTCGTCACCGTAACCTCCCACTGGCTCTGGACCGTTCCCGCGTATAACCTGCTCGATTATCTCCTCCTCCAGGTCCTCTTCTATCCGCTGTTCTGGAGCCTCTGGGGGCTCGGCCTCGTTTGGATTCGCGGCCGGACCAGGCTCTCCGCGGCCCTCGTCGCGCCGCCCTTGTGGGTCGCGCTGGAATACCTCCGCTCTCATCTGTCCTTTCTCAGCCTGCCCTGGATGCTCCTCGGCCACTCGCAGTATCAGCATCCGTCCCTGATTCAGATCACCTCCCTTACCGGCGTGTACGGCCTCAGCTTCCTGATCGTGCTTGTGAATGTCGCCATCGCGGAGGCATTCCTGCATGGCCGCCGCCTGACCAAATCGTCCCCCCTATCGGACCGCAGGCCGTTTCCCGTTTTCTCCGTGACGGCCGCCGCAGGCCTGCTGATCGGCACCGCGCTCTTCGGCGCCGCCGTGATGTCTCGCGGGATGGACGGCGACCGCGTGACGGTCGCCCTCGCGCAGGGCAACGTGCCGCAGAACCAAAAATGGGACCGGTCATTCAAGCAAACGATCCTCGACCGCCATGCGGCCCTGACGCGGGAAGCGGCTCACCAACAACCGGCTCTGATAATCTGGCCCGAATCCGCCGTTCCAGGCGATGTCGAGCACGACCCCGCCCTTCAGCGGTCCCTCGCTCAGGTGGCCGCCGAGGCCAAGGCCTACCTGTTCGTCGGAAGCTCCGAATACGGAAAATTCACCAGCCAGGAGCTTGCCAACAACCGGTACAACAGCATGGTGCTCTTCTCCCCGACCGGGAAAATCGAGGGGCACTACCGGAAGATGACGTTGGTCCCGTTCGGAGAGTACAAACCCCTGGACGGCGTCGTGGAATGGCCCCAGGCGCTCGTCGCGGGAGTCGGCAGGGACCTGCCCGGGGAGGACTACACGCTCTTGACCGTGGGCCGGGCGACTTTCGGCACCGCCATCTGCTGGGAAGTGATTTTCCCGGACCACTTCCGCGAGTTCGTCAAGCGCGGCGCCGAATTCATGGTCAGCGCCACGAACGAGGGCTGGTTCGGAGATACCGCCGCGCCCTACCAGCTCCTGGCCATGACGGTCTTCCGCGCGGCGGAAAACCGGGTCGCGATCGCCCGGTCGGCCAACATCGGCCTCTCGGCCTTCATTGACCCCTTCGGCCGGATCACCGAACGCTTGACAGGCTCCAATGGAAAAGAGTTGTTTGCCCAGGGCACGCTCATGGGGACCATCATGCTTTCCGACAGCAGGACGTTTTACACCCGGCATGGCGACGTGTTCGCGTTCCTCATGATTTTCGCCTGCGGGGTCATTCTCATTCATGCTTTGATGAAAGGAAGTGGGTATGCGACACCTCGCGTTGATCACATGTCTTCTCGTTCTTAGTTTCACGCTTCTCGTTCTCTCGGATGTCGGGGTCTCAAACGCGGATGACGCCGCGGTACTTCCAAAGGGGAAATGGCGGCTTCAGGTGGACACCAACTATTTCCTCCCCATCACCAAGCGGTACAACAAGAACGGGGATGTCGAGGACGCCGCAAAGGACTTCAACACCAATCTCACGAATCAACTCCTCGGGCTCCAAGCTATCTGCAGCCCGGTCAACGGGGCGTGCACCCCGACTGACACCCTCGGCAGAAGCTTGGTCACTTTCAGGTACGATATCAAATACGTGAACACCCAGGTGGCCTACGGGTTGACCGATCGGCTCTCCCTCGGAACCAATATTCCCTACTGGTTCCAGACCACCAACGTCACGGCCAACGTGGACTCGTCGACCGCCACCCTCTGCCGGGGTGCGGGGAGCCTCATTCCCATCGCGAAGTGCGGGGGGGCTTTTACCACTCCGATCTCCGCCAACGACGTCCAAGCGCTTCTGGTCCTCAAGAGCTTCAAGAAGGTCGAAACCTGGAGCGATGATCATCTGGCGGACATGGAGGTGGGGGGGAAATATCAGTACTACAAAGCAGAAAATTTCCGAGCCGCCTTTACGGGAGGCGTCCGGTTACCGACCGGCGAGCTACGGGACCCGGCGAATCTCGTGGCCCGCAATTTCGGACGGGAGGCCTGGGCCCTGCTGTTCCGCTTCCACCAGGACTTGGTCCTCAACCAAAAATCCGGTGTGACGAAGGATTTGGGCATCCCGGAGCCCGGCAGCATTCTGTTCAACACCACCTTTCGCTATGATTGGAACCTTCCGGATAAAGCCGATCTCCAGGTGTGCGACGTCAACAACCCCCTATGCTCTGGGCGGGACACGAACGTGCACCGAAAAGTCGGGGATGTCGTTGAGGGCGAGATTTCCGCGAAATATGGGCTTCCGAAAAACTTTTCCCTCGCTGGATTATACAAATACGGCCACAAATTCAAGGATCACTATGGCGGGGACAAGGCCCTGACCTATGGCCTTCTGTCGAACCAGAGCAATTACAACGAGCACATCTATATTTTCAGCATCGGGTACGATACCATTCCCCTGTATGCGGAAGGGAGCTTTCCCGTGCCGATGCAGGTGCTGATCTCTTACAGGAACAGATTCGACGGGGACAATAATCAATTAGTGGGCCAGTACATAGGGCTCACGCTCTCCGTATATTTCTAGAAAGCCCCTTCCTTGAACGGAAGGTCCGTTCGCGCGAAAAACCCCCGATGGCATAGCCTCAATTCGGGTTGGGAGCCACACGCATGACCCAGGCCGCCTGGCTGCCCCCCATTTTTTCCTTCAAGGATCTACCAAGGCGCGTCCTCGTCGGTCGACTTCTCTTCTTCCTCCTGATCCTTCTGCTCCTCGCGACCAGCGTGATCTGCACCGTGGCCGCCTTCACGTGGATCGACAAGCCGTTTGCCGGGTTTCTGGTCAATCAACGCATGGTCCTTGGAAATTACGGCGGTTATGGCTGGACCGGAACGCAGGCCGGCATTCGCTATCCCGATAAAATCAAAAAGGCCGATGACCGGCCCGTTTCCTCGATGAGGGACCTGGAGGAGGTCATCACGGCGACGCGGATCGGCGATCCCATCCGGTATACCGTTCAGCGCGGGCGCGAGCTGATCGAGGTTAGGATCCCGACCATGCGCTTCACCGCGCTGGACCTGGTAGAGACCTTCGGCATCACGTTTCTCGCGGGGATCCTGTACCTCGTCATCGGGGTCATCGTGTTCGTCCTCAAGCCGGACACGGGGGTGAGCTGGGCTTTTTTTGCCGTCTGTTTTTTTCTTAGCGCCTATGCCATCACCTCCTTCGATCTTCAATCCTCCCATCTGGGATTCGTCCGGTTGTATCTGATCGCCCGGGCATTCATCCCTGCCACGGTCCTTCACCTGAGTCTGATATTTCCCGAGCCCCTGCGACTGACCGAAAGGCATCCCTCCATCCAACTTCTTCCCTATCTACTGGGCGCGATCCTCGTCGTTCCCATGGAGATCCTCTATCCCCGGGACGGCTTTCTGCCGTTCTACCAGGCGGCGACCGTCTACATGGTGATCAGCGCCGTCGCCTTGGTCGCTTCCACGCTGAGAGTGTATTTTCAAAGAGCGTCGGTCCTGGCCAGGCAGCGGGCCAAGGTCGTGCTGTTCGGCGCCGCGCTGGCTTTTCCCATACCGGCGATCCTATCGCTCGGCGCATTGGTCGGCCATTCTCTGGGCATGACCCTTCAGACGAACTTCATGGCCATCCCCGTCGTCGTCTTCCCGGCCGCCATCGCCTATGCCATTGTCAAGCACAACCTCTTCGACGTGGACGTCTTCATCAAACGGACGGTCGGCTACGGCCTCATGACCGTCATCGTCGGCACGGGATACTTTGCAGTGCACGTCACCATGCGCAAGTTTGTGCTGGACCCCTTATTCGGCGCCCAGGCGGAAAATGTGTATCCGATCATTTTCGCCCTGCTGGTCGTCTTCTTCTTCAATCCCGTGAACCACAGGGTGCAGGAAGGCGTGGACCGGCTCTTCTTCAGGAAGCAGTACGATTTCAAAGCGACGGTGGGGGCCCTCAGCGACGCACTGACGTCGGTCGTGGACCTCAACGAAATCATCGGGAAGGTCATCGGGACCGTCCGGAAGGAGATGTTCGTGGATTCGGCGGGGATCGTCCTGCTGGATGACCGCAAAAAGGCGTGTCAGGCGATTTTCATAGGGGACGGGCCCGTGAACGCGCCGGAGCAGAAGAAAGACCTTTGCGTGGCATACGACGATCCTCTCTTGGCCTTGCTGGCCAGGGAGAAGAAGCTGATCACCAAATATGACCTCGCGGAAGACCCGCAGTATGAACCGGTCCGGGAATCGTGCGGCCAACGGTTCGCCGAAATCGGCGCGAGCCTGGCTCTGCCGCTCTTCTACCGGGATGAATTCACCGGGGTGCTGGCCCTGGGCACGAAAAAATCGGGGCATTTCTACACCCGGGAGGACATCGATTTATTGAAGACGGTCTCGTCCATGACCTCCACGGCGATCGAGCAGGTCCGGGAAAAGGGCGAAAAGCAGATGGTCATGCAGCTCTTCTCCAAGCACGTCTCGCCGGAGGTCGCGGAAGCGGTCTGGAACGAGCGCGAGCAATTCCTGGAGGGCGGCCGCCCGCGCTCCCAGAAACTCCTGGTGACTGTCCTGTTCACCGACTTGAAGGGCTTCTCCACTCTCTCGGAGAAAACCGATCCGCAGGCCCTCATGGACTTGTTGAACACCTATATGGACACGATCGCGAAATGCGTCATGGATCACGGCGGCGTCGTGGACGACTACTTCGGCGACGGCATGAAGGCCAACTTCGGCGTCCCGTTACCCAGGACCACGGAGGCGGAGATCCGCCAGGACGCGGTAAACGCCGTGAATGCCGCCCTGGCCATGGAAAAGGAGATGATCCGGCTCAACGCGCGCATGCAGGAGCAGGGGCTGCCGACGCTCAAGATGCGGGTCGGCATCTACACCGGCCACGTGGTCGCCGGCAGCCTGGGCAGCACCGAACGAATGAAATACACGACGGTCGGCGACACCGTCAACACCGCCTCCCGCCTGGAGAGCTTCGACAAGGATCTGATGCTGCCGCATCTCGAGACCAGTCCGTGCCGCATCATCATCGGGGAATCCACGCTCCGGTTCCTGGGCGACCAATTCCAGACTCAGCGGGTGGGCGAACTGAGTCTCAAAGGCAAGGAAGAGAAAATCACCGCCCACTGCGTCATCGGGCGGGCGACCAAGCGGTCCCCTGTGTCCTAACGGGGGCCGGCTCGTCGGTCGTTCTGATGGCATACACTCGTGGCAAACCTGCAAGGGATTGGGTATAATGCGCGGACTCTATGACAGGCCTACGCGCACCAACCAGGCTGGGCCCCTCGCCGACGCGCGGATCCGGCCCCCGGAGACATCTCATGGAGAGCATTCGGGTCCTCATCGCGGATGATCACGCGGTCCTGCGGGCCGGCCTCCGGATGCTGATCAACACGCAGCCGGACATGGCGGTCGTCGGAGAGGCCGCGAACGGCGACGAGGCCGTGGCGAAAGCCCTGGAGGCAAGGCCGGACGTGGCGCTCATGGACCTCACGATGGCGGGAGGGGGCGGCATCAAGGCCATCGAGCGGATGCGGCAGGAATGCCCGCAGGTGCGGGTCCTGGTGCTCACCATGCACGATGACCTCGCCTATCTCCGGTCGGCCCTGGCGGCGGGGGGATGCGGGTACGTGGTGAAAAAGGCGGCTGACTCTGAGTTGCTCTCCGCCATCCGCGCAGTGTACCGGGGGCACATGTTCGTGGACCTGGCGTCCGGCGGCAACCTCGCCCAGGGCCCGCTCTCGAACTCCGCGACCCGGGATGCAGCCCGCCAGGGGGGAGCCAAGAGCCTCCTGAGCCAGCGCGAACAGGAGGTGCTCGTCATGCTCGCGCAGGGCCACACGAACCAACAGATCGCGGACTGCCTTCACCTGAGCGTCAAGACCGTTGAGACCTATCGCTCGAGAATTGCGGAAAAGCTTGAACTGCAGGGCCGCGCAGACCTCGTTCGCTACGCCCTCGAGATCGGGATCCTCGGACCGGAAGTCTTCACCCAGAACCCTAAGGCTCTCTAGGCCGCCATCGCCGGGGTTGCAGGTAAAGCCAAAACGTATGGGTTTTCGACGAGATATGAGATTTGTGCACCTACCCGGAATTTACTGGAATTGAGGGAGAACGGTTGATTGCGATCTGGTAATACGGTAATATCCCGTGCCAGCGGGACCCTATAAAAAAGGAGGACGCCATGCCGTGGGGGTTGCACACAAAAGACTCATCTGGATTGGGACGAGTGATGGTGGTCGACGATGAGGAAAACATCAGGAAGATTGTCCGCATGACCTTGACAAAGGCCGGCTACGACGTGGTGGAGGCTGAAGACGGAGAGGCGGCGGTGAAGGTGCTTAAATCCGACGATAACCCGCTGATGGTGGACGTCATTATTTGCGACATCCGCATGCCCAAGGTCAACGGCGTCGAGGCCATCCAGTATTTCCGCTCCCAATTCCCGAGCATCCCGGTGATCGTGCTGACCGGCTATCCGGACACCGACCTGGCGGTGTCACTGTTGAAGCAGGGCGTCGTGGATTATGTCACCAAGCCGGTGGAAGGGGAGAAACTGGCCGCGGTGGTGGCAAACGCGATGAAGCAACGCACCGAATTGAAAGGCTGAGTCGCCGGAAGAATCGATCGCCGGGTTCGGTGACGAGGGCTGCACGCCCCCGACCGAGCGGCCTCTCGCGCCGCCGGGGGTTTTTTTAGTTTTCCCGCAAAGGACCTCCTGTCTCCCGCACCCGGCGTGAGCCTTCGGGCCGCACCCGAAGGCAAGCGGGGCCTGTGTCAGCAATTCCGCCTGCCGCAGGCCGACAACGAGGGTGGTCATGCCCACAGGCGATGACAATTCCCAGGAAATCCGCCGACAACTGCTTCGCCGGGAACGGGAAGTCGAAGCCGCACGCCGCATCAGCCAGGCCCTTTCCCAACATATCAGCGTCAACGAGCTGGTCGAAACGGCCCTGCGGACCGCCCTGGACGTGGTGGGCGCGAAGACCGGCTCCGTCCTGCTCGCGAATCCGGACTCCGAGGAACTGGTGTTTCGCCACTCGATGGGGGAGAAGCCGGTCGCACCCGGCACGGCCATTCCCTGGGACCAGGGCATCGCGGGCGCGGTCTTCCATTCAGGGAACCCGATGGTCGTGGGGGACACCGCCCAGGATACCCGCCATTTCGCCGGCATCGATCAGGCCACCGGCCACACCACCCACGACATGATCACGCTCCCGCTGAAGCAATGGGAGGGAAAATCCATCGGGGTGCTCAATGTCCTGAACAAGCGGGATGGGCGGCTGGATGAGGATGACCTCGCGATCCTGACCATCATCTCCTCGATCGCGGCCGCGGCGATCGAACAGGCGCGCCTGTTCGAGGAGGCCCGGCTGGCCGAGGTGGTGCATCGGTTGGGCGACCTCAGCCATGATGTCAAGAACCTGCTCATGCCGGTGGTGACCGGCGCGGGGCTCCTGAAATCCGAGATCGACGACCTCTTCAACAGCCTCCCCCAAAAGCAAGTCGCCAAGGCCAAGCCCGGCCATGACATGTGCCATGAGGTGCTGGCCATGCTGAAGGACGCCGCCGGCCGCATCCAGGACCGGATGAAGGAGATCGCGGACTGCGTGAAGGGCCTGAGCGCGCCGCCCCAGTTCGCCCCCTGCTGGGCGACGGGGGTGGTGGACACCGTCGTGAAGACCTTGCGCCTGGTCGCGGAAGAGAAGGGCCTGACCCTCCGCACCGAAGGCCTGGATGACTTGCCGATGCTCATGGCCGACGAGCGCCGGCTGTATAACCTGTTTTACAACCTGATCAACAACGCGATCCCGGAGGTCCCCAAAGGCGGCTCCATCACGGTTCGCGGGCAACGGGCCCCGGAAGGCGATGCCGTGCTCCTTTCCGTGGCCGACACCGGCCGGGGGATGCCCCCGGAGGTTCGCGACAGCCTCTTCACCGCCCGCGCCATCAGCAGCAAGAAAGGGGGCACCGGCCTCGGGACCAAGATCGTCAAGGACGTGGTGGACGCCCACAGCGGCCGGATCACCGTGGAAAGCACGGTTGGCGTCGGCACCGCCTTTCATATCCGCCTTCCCCTGCGCCCTCCAGGCTCCCCCGCGGAGCCGGCCAAGTCATGATGAGGTCCGTCCGACACCGCGCCCGAAATGGATTCCAAGGCAGGCTCTTCGCCTGGATCCTGGCCGCCGGGGCCGTGCCGGTCCTCGCCGGCATCACGGCGGCGTTCCTGCTGGCCGATCACCCCCGCCCGCCGCTGGTTCGAACCGCCGTGGCCGGCCTGGGCGCCCTCGGCCTCTTGGGCCTCCTGGCCTACGCCACCGCCGTCCGGTTCGCGGCCCCGATCCGCCGCCTTCAGGACGCCGCCGCACTCCTCGTCCGCAACGACCGGCCCACTTCGATCATGCGCGAGACGGGAGACGAGATCGAGGAGCTGGCTGACGCGCTTACTCGGACAAAGGAAAAACTCGACCGGGCCACCTCCGCCCTCGGCGACGAGGACCGTCTGCACGCGGTCGCCGAGACCGCGATCGACGCCATCATCTCCGCCGACAGCCGCGGGAATATCACTTTCTGGAACAAAGGCGCCGAGAAAATTTTCGGGTATGCGCCCGGCGAGGTCATCGGCAAGCCGCTGACGCTTCTCATGCCCGTACGGTTTCGCGACGCGCACGAGGCCGGTCTCAGGAGACTCCTGGGGGGAGGACAGCCCCGGGTGATCGGAAAAGTCGTGGAGCTGGCGGGGATCAAGAAAGACGGGAGCGAATTTCCCCTGGAGCTGTCCCTTGCGGCCTGGGACACCCGGGAAGGCCCCCACTTCGCCGGCATCATCCGCGACATCACCGAGCGGAAGCTCGCCGAGGACCGTCTCAACTACCTCAAGGGCTACATCGAGACCATCCTGGACAGCATGCCCAATCCCATCCTGATCGTCGGCCAGGAGGAACGGGTCGAGTACATCAACAGGGCCTCGCAGGACGCGTTCGGCCTGCCCGACCGGGACGTGAGTCGAGTCACGCTGTTCGACCTCATCCGGGCGGATCACGCCACCCGGGAGCAAATGCGCGAAGGGATCGAGCAGCACGTGGGTCTCCAGCAGGGCACCCTCGCGGCGTTGCCTCAGGGCCGGCCCCCTCAGCCGGAACAGGCCAGAGATCCGCTCTCCCCTCCGCCGGACCCTGGCGAGGGCCCGTTGCTGAACGAGCTCCAGATCGGAAACAGCAAATACCAGTACGCGTGGTTCCACGTCAACGCGCGCCCCGGCGACGGGAAGAAGGCGGGACTCGTGCTCCAGGACATCACCGAAGAGAGTCTCCTGCATGACCAGCTCATCCAGGCCGAAAAGCTGGCCGGCCTGTGGGTGCTCACCTCCGGCGTCGCGCACGAGCTGAACAACCCCCTGTACGCCATCTTGGGCCTCAGCGAGGCGATGCTGGATGAGAGCGAGATGGCGCCCATGAAGGAGCACGCGAAGGGCATCATGGGGGAAGCGAAGCGCATGGCGCGGATCGTGCAGGACTTCACCGGTCAGAGCCGCGCCGAGGCCGCGGCCCCCCGCGTGGCGGTGGATATCAACGAGCAATTGGATCAAGCGCTCCGGTCGGCCCGGATGAACATCGCGGGAGAACACCTGGTGGTCCGGAAGGACTACGGGGAAGTGCCCCGGATCGAGGCGAATCCCCTGGAGATCTGGCAGGCGCTGATGAACGTCATCACCAACGCGATCCAGGCCATGAACGGCAACGGGGAGCTGCATCTCAAGACCGAAGCCGGGGGCGGCGCGGTCTCGGTTCTGATCCGCGACTCCGGCCCCGGCATTCCGAGCGCCCATGTCTCGAAAATCTTCGATCCTTTCTTCACGACCAAGCGCCAAGGGGAAGGGACCGGACTCGGCCTGACGATCGCGCGCCGGATCGTGACGAAGTACGGAGGACGCATCCGCGTCGAGACGCACGAAGGGCGCGGGGCGACGCTCATCCTGACCTTTCCGTGTTCGGGGCAGGGCTGATGGACAGCTCTTACCCCGCAATCCGGGCGGTGATCATCGGCGCCGGCAAGGATGGGTCCGCCCTCCTCGAATTATTCTCTCCCGGGTCGGGAGTTGACGTGATCGGCATCGCGGATACCAACCCCGAGGCGCTCGGCCTGCGCCTGGCCCAGCGCCTGGGCATCCCGGCGACCACGGACCCCCTGAGTCTCCTGGCCGAGGACCGCGCGGACTTGATTATCGATGTGACCGGCGACCCCGCCATGGGCCGGCTCATCATTGAAAACAAGCCCCCGCGCGCCCAGGTCCTGGGCGGGCCCTTGGCGCTCCTGGTCTGGGACGTCATCGCCCATTACAAACGGAGCCTCCGCGATCAGCTCTTCCAGGCGGAGAAACTCGCCACCATCGGCACGCTGGCCTCCGGGATCGCCCATGAGATCAACAACCCCCTCTACATCATCACGGGGTTCGCGGAACGCCTGCGCGGCGAGACCCGGCCGGAGGTCATCGAGGAATCCGTCGAGGGGATCATTCAAGCGGCCCAGCGCATCGCCCGGATCATCCGGGACGTCAAGACCTTCGCGTTGAGGCCGATCCTGGAAGGGGTCCGCGACCTCGACCTCAACCAGATCCTGGACGAGGCGATCAAGGCGGCCCGGAACACGGTGGCGCACGAGGAGTTGACGGTGGTCAAGCACTTCGGCGCCATTCCGACGGTCCGGGGCAAGCCCGAGGATTTCCACCAGGCCTTCCTGAACCTCCTCACCAACGCCCTTGAGGCCATCGAAGGCCCCGGCACCTTGACGCTGTCTACGACCAGCACCGACGGCTACGTCCACGTCACCATCCAGGACAGCGGACGGGGCATTCCTCCAACGATCATCGGGAAGGTCTTCGACCCGTTCTTCACGACCAAAACGCCGGGAAAAGGCACAGGCTTGGGGCTGCACGTCGTCCGGGACATCCTCTCCCTCTACAAGGGATACGTGACCGTCGAAAGCGCCCCCGGCCAGGGCGCGGCGTTTACGGTGACGTTGCCGGCGGCCTCCCCGGCCGGCCAGGAAAAACCCGGCCGAACTGAACGCGCGCACCCAAACCCCGCCTCCTGAACCGTTTGACAGAGGTGTAGGAGAGACGTTATGGCTAAAGAGTTGCAGGTGGGCGAGCAAGCCCCCGAGTTCACCCTGCCGACCGGGACCGGAACGCCGGTCTCATTGAAAAGCCTCACGGGCAAACAGGTGGTGCTCTATTTTTACCCGAAGGACGATACGCCGGGCTGCACCAGGGAAGCCTGCGGCTTCAGGGACTCCATGAAGGCCCTCGACAAAGCCGGCGCGGTCGTGCTCGGGGTCAGCATGGACGATGCGGATTCCCACCGCCAGTTCATCGACAAATACGGCCTGCCCTTCCCGCTGCTCTGCGACACGAGCGGATCGGCGGCGAAGGCCTACGGGGTGTACAAGAAGAAGAACATGTACGGCAAGATCCATTGGGGGATCGAGCGCAGCACGTTCGTGATCGACGAGGCTGGCACGCTGAAGGCGATCTTCCGGAGGGTGAAAGTAGACGGGCATGTCGATGAAGTCCTGGCCGCGTTGAGGGGGTAAGCCCTCGCCAACCCCTTGGATGACATCGCGGTCGCTGGTCTTCCAGCGCGGCCGGATCCTGGAAATTTAATTGTCAAGGAGTGACGTCAGCAGTTCCCGCTGCTCGGTTCAATGCGAATGTCGGCGTAGGTCGGCAAGTGGTCCGAGGCAATTCTCGCGCGTCGGCTGGTATGGACCTTCACGTTGTCGACGCGCACCATGGGATCATGGTAGATCCGGTCCAGCGGAAACACCGGGAAGGGGCTGGGGTGGGTCCGCACTCTCTTTCGCCGCCCGAACGGATGGCCGAACTCGGCCCGAAGCAGTTTTGATGCCCGCCCGTTGAACCATTCATTAAAATCCCCGAGCAGCAGTCGTGGCCCTCGGAGCGTTCGCGGATCCAGGATGTCGGACAGCATGCGGGCCTGCCTGATCCGCTCCCGGTAACGGAGTCCCAGGTGGACATTGAAGATATGGAGGCAACCGGTCCCATAGTCCACATCGGTCCGAAGACAGCCGCGGGGCACGAACGGCTGACAGGTGAGGTTATAACTTTTGTGCTCGACGAGGGGCAACCGGCTCAAGCACAGGTTCCCGTAAAGGCCGACGGGCAGATACCGGGTGGGGCCGAAGATCACGTTCAGGCCCGTCGCTTCCTGCAGGATCGAAGCTTGGGAGCCTAGCACCTCCTGGAGCGCGATGATGTCGGCGTCCACTTCCTGCAACACTTCGATGATCCGGTCGAGCCGGATCCTCCCGTCCAGCCCTCGCGCTTGGCGGATGTTATACGTCACGACCCTGATACGCGTTGCTTTTGCCATGGCGTTCCCTCTTTAAATATTATCCATTATACATTGAACCTGCAAGAGGTGTCGGCATATTTAGGCAGAAGGTTTAACGATGAACGGTGAAAGGTCTTATTCATACCGCAGGCCCTCCGCCACCGGCAGGTGGGCCGCCCGCCGGGCCGGCCAGAGCCCGGCCAGCACGGTCGTGAGGAGCGCCAGTCCCACCGCCTGAAGGAAAATCCCCGGGGCGGGATGAAACAGGATGGTCCAGCCGAAGGATTGCTTGTTGATCACCTCGATCAGCAGGACGGCCAGCGCGAGCCCGGCCGCCACCCCGAGCACGGTGCCCGCGAGCCCCAGCAACCCGGACTCCCACAGGATGAGGCGCCCGATCTGCGAGGCGGTCCCGCCGATCGCCCGGAACACCGCCAGGTCGCGCCGCCGTTCCAGGATGCCGGAGAGCAGCGTGTTGATGATGCCCAGGAGCGCCACGGCCACCGCGATGATCTCGAGGGCGTATGTGACCCGGAAGGTCTGGTCGAAGATCCGCAGCACCTCCCGCTTCAGTTCGCCGTTCGTCAGGATCATCACCGGCGGATCCCCGGCCAGGCGTTCGGCGACCGCGCGGCGGACCACCTCCGGATCGGCCCCGGGAGCGAGATAGAGGGGGACCACGGTCGAACTGCGGTCTCCCCAATGCCGCTCGTAGAGCCCCCGGTCCATGACGATCTTGCCGCCGTCGGTGGAGTAATCGTAGAACACCCCCGCGATGGAAAATTCCACCGGCCCCTGGGGGCCCGGCAACGCCAACCGATCCCCCCGGCGTAGGTCGAACTGGCGGGCGAAGGTCTCGGAGACCACCGCCTGGTCCTTCCGCACGGCCTCCGTCAAGACGGCCGTGGACTCTCCCTCCATGAACAGGTAGCGGCTGTGCCGGGCGTGCAGGAGCAGGTCCCGCGCGACCACGGCGACCGGCAACCCGCGAAACTCCATCCGAAGGTCGCGATAGCCGTCCGCCGCGGCGACTCCCGGCAGATCCCGGAGCCGCGCGCGCACCGATTCGGGGAGGATCCCCTCCGGGCCTTCGCCGAGCCAGGTCGGGGAGGCCACGATCACATCGGCCTTAACCGTCTGATCCAGCCACAGGTCCACGGACAGGCGAAAGCTGTGGATCATCACGCTCATCCCGATCATGAGCGCGAGGCCGACCATGAACGCCGACACGGCGACGGCGTTCCGGACGGGCGCCCGGTCCAGCTCGCCGGCGGCGATTTGCGCAAGGCACCCGGCCCGGCGGGGTAGGACCGCCCGCAGGCCGGGTCCGATCATTCGGAGCACCACCGGGCTCAGCCATGCAAACCCCACCATGAGCAGGAAGGCCGACAGATATCCGAAGACCGGCAGGCCCCGGATCGGGCCCGGCAGCGCGGCCAGCCCCGCCAGTACGAACACCCCGCTCACTTTCTTCAAGGTGGCCCCTACCCGCACCACGCCGGCAGCCTCATAGCCGCGCGGCGCAAGCGCCTGGGCCGGCACCACCGCGCCGGCTTCGCGGATCGGCCCTAACGAGCCGATCACCGCCACGCCCACGCCGATGATCCAGCTCTGGACCAGGACTCCGCCGGGAATGCCGGGGGGATGGGGCAGCGTCCGGACATCATAGAGGTGGCCCATCGTGGCGGCGATCGCCCGCACCGCCCCCTGCGCCAGGACGACGCCCAAGACCAGGCCGATCGCGCCGCCGATCACCCCCAGCATCACCGCCTCGGCGAGAAACAGCCTGCGGACTCCGGCCGGGGAGGCCCCCACCGCCCGGAGGATTCCGATTTCCCGGCGCCGGCGGACCACCGCAAAGGACATGCTGTTGTAGATGAGAAAGAGCCCCACCAGCAAGGCGACGGCGCTCAACGAGACGATGTTCATGCGAAAGGCGCGGGTCATCCGTTCGACCTGGGCGTTCCGCTGCTCGGGCCGCTTGACGATGAAACCGGGCGGCAGTCGGGCCTGCAGTCCGCGGTGCACCTCTTCGACCGGCACGGCGGGGTCCGTCACGAGATCCACGCGATCGAGCTTCCCCAATCGGTTGAAGGTCCATTGCGCAGCCGCGATGTCCATGACCGCGAGCTCTTCCAGCGTGGCTCGCCCCGGCCCCTCCCCCACCAACAGCCCCCTGACGACCAGGCGGCGCAGGAGCGTCCCGGCTCTCACCTCCAGCACCGCCCCGACTGCGATCCCGTATCGCTCGGCCAGGCGGCGACCCACAAAGATCGCGTCCGGATCGAGGTAGCGTTCCCAATCGGATTCTGTCTGGCCCTGATCCGCGACCTTGTAGTCCCGAAAGGAGGACTCCTCCAGGAGATCCACGCCGAGAATAGGAATGGTGGGTGCGGGAGGGGCGTCTGCGGGGCCCCCTCCCGATCGAATAGAAACCGGCAACGTTGATCCCGCGCGCCAGACCGCTGTGATCTCAAGAACCGGCGTGGCCCGGGTCACCCCGTCCGTGTGCCGGATGGTCTCGATCACCGTCTCGTCGAAGCCGCCGAGGCCCCGGGTTCCCCCCGACACCTGCAAGGTCGTCCGGCCCGCCACGCCCAGGACGGCCTCCTCGAACGAGCGCAGGACCTCCACGTTCGCCGTGGCGACCGCCACGTACACCGCAACCCCCAGTGCCACGCCGCAGATCGTGACCGCGGTGCGGAGAGGCTCCGCGAACATCTGTCGCCACACGAGGAGACGGAGGAGGGTCACAGTTCCTTGAGCCGGCCGACGGCGGCGGCGGCGGCGGGATAGCCTTTCTTTTCCAGCACGGCGCGAAGTTCCACGGCGATCCGGTCGAAGACCCCGGTTCCCTCCTCCACCAGAGCGGTTCCCACCTGGACGGCCGAGGCCCCGGCCAGGAGGTGTTCGAACGCATCCAGGCCGTGCGTGACGCCGCCGACCCCGATGATGGGGATGCGCCCCTCGAACGCCTTCCAGAAGGCCCGCACGTTGGCGAGGGCCACCGGTTTGATGATCGCGCCTCCGAGGCCGCCGAACCCGCCCTTGGGTTTGATGACGACCGACTCCCGCTCGGGGTCGATCACGAGGGCGTTGCCCACGGAGTTGATCAGGGAGAGAAAATCCACCGGGGCCCGCTTCAGGACTTCCGCCATCGCCGCATGATGGGCGGGATCGAAATACGGAGGGAGCTTGACGCCCATCGGCTGGGTTACGACCGCCCGTACGCGGCGGATCAACCGTTCGGAGGCTTCGAAGTCGTACCCGATCTGGGGCTTGCCGGGGATATTGGGGCAGGAGAGATTGACTTCCACCAGGTCCGGTCCCGCCCGGCTGATGACGCGGGCGATCTCCGGAAAATCGTCCTCCCCCAGGCCCGCCACGCTGGCGATGACGGGTTTGCCGAAGGCCTTGAGCGCGGGGATCAGCTCCGCGTAGGCCCGGTAGCCCAGGTTCGGCAGGCCCATCGAGTTGATGGAACCTCCCCCGAAGGGATAGTACCGCGGCTCCGGATTTCCGGCGCGCGATTCCAGAGTCATGGACTTGGTCACGATGGCGCCCGCCCGCGAACGTCCCAGCGCTTCGAGTTCCTCGCGGGTCACGCAGAGGGCGCCGGACGCGTTCATGAGGCAGAGGGGAAGGCGGACGCCCGCGATGGTGGCCGAGAGGTCGGGACCCGTCGCGCGGGGCGGAGGCATCAGAAGGGCTGGGTCCGGCGGCACTTCACGAGAAGGGTCGCGGTGCCGCGACCGCCCACGCACTGGTCCAGACTGCGGGCATACTCCACCTTTCCATCCAGGGACACCGTGAACTCGAAGGAGAACACGGTGGTCATGTAGGAGTAGCGTCCCGGCCTCAGCTTGAGGGTGACGACCTTATCGGTCAGGGGCGCGCTCAGCGATTGAATGGACTCCGTGATCCCGGGAACCCCCCAGACGACCGGAGGGGCGATGCCCCTTGCGTCGATCTCGATGGGATGGGCCTTCGCCAAGGGATTCGTGGACTCCGCTTGATCCGCCAACGCCGGCCCGGCCCACCCCGCTCCAGCCAGAAGCGGCACAACGATCATCATACCGCCGAGCGACCGTCTCATGACCCACTCTCCTCCGTCTCCACGCGCCCGTCCCGCATCCTCAGAATCCGATCAGCCTCGGCGGCCGCCTCCCGGCTGTGCGTGGCCAGGACCACGGTCTGCCCGTTCTGTCGGGCCAGGGTTTTCATCAAGCGCACGATGTCATGCCCGATCTTCGAGTCCAGGTTGCCGGTTGGTTCGTCCGCAAGGAGAAGCGCCGGCCGGGGCGCCATCGCGCGGGCCAGGGCCACGCGCTGCTGTTCCCCTCCGGAGAGTTCGGACGGGCGATGATCGCCCCGATGGGTCACCCCGACGGCCGCCAGGCACTCCTCCGTCCGCGCGTCGGGATCGGAATCGCCCCGGAGCAGGAGCGGGAGCGCCACATTCTCCCGCGCGGTCAGGCCGGGCAGGAGGTTGAAGAACTGGAAGACGACCCCGATCCGCTCTCGCCGGAGTCTCGTCCAGTCGGCCTCGGTGAACCCTCGGGTCGAGCACCCGTCGATCAGAATATCCCCCGAGGTGGGCCGGTCCAGCCCGCCGATCAGATTCAACAGCGTGCTCTTTCCGCTCCCGCTGGGGCCCATGAGGGCTAGGAACTCACCCCTTCCCACCTCCAGCGAAACCTCCTGCAACGCCTGGATGACGGCGGCGCCCCGCTGATAGACCTTGGAGACTCCTTCCAAACGGACCACGCTCCTCCGCGATCTGGCCCAACCCGGTAAGCTATAACACAAAGGGACGATGATCGACAACGACAAGAACCCTCCCCCCAACTCACGATGTACCATCCGGGAAGGCGCGGTGTCCAAGCAGAGGAACCGTCGCCCATGCCCGATTTGCTGGACACGCTCTTGAACTGGATCTATCCGGTGGATTGTCTCGCGTGCCAGGGTCCCGCTGCCGACCGGCGGCTCCCCTCCTTCTGCCGGCCTTGTTGGGACTCGATCCGCCCCATCGACGGACCGGTCTGTCCCCGATGCGGACGGCCGTTCGAGTCGCGTCTCGCGCTCGCGCACAGTCCCCGCCACCTCT
>JBGPTH010000009.1:0-83688 GCA_041490525.1 Nitrospiria bacterium | reverse complement strand
CACTCCTGCAACACCGCCAGTTTCTGCTCGGCGTTCCACCGACGCCTCCCCCCACGACCATTCTGGACAGGTCTCACAACTGTTTCCATGAGCCCTCCTGACCAATTATACCTGTCCAAATTTTAATGGGGGCACAACAGTACCTGTACAGGTACACTGTGTCCCTGTCCTGTAATAGAGTGTGTATGTATCACCTCCTCTCTTCACTACACGTACATACAGTAGTATCTGTATCACTATGCTATGTACACTGTGTATAGTGTAGTATACATAGGAAATTTCACCATCTTCAAAAATATACGACCCGGCTTATTGATGTCAAGGGGGAACGAAAAATATTTATAGGTTAAGACGGGGACAGGCATCTTTTCTGAAGACAGAAAAGCAGCCAGTCCCCCAATGCCAGTCCCTGCATCGCGCTAGACGAATCCCCGGGGGTAGGTGTCTCATCCGCAGGACAACACCGGCTTCCGTTTTCTCCCTGGCCTGGCGGTGGTGGTTGTGGTAGTATTTATTCATACCGGAGGTGGAGCCATGGGCACAGCGGTCAAAAAAACGATTTCTCTTCCGCCGACCCTATCCAAAGAGCTTACCGAGATCGCGCGAGAAGAAGGCAAGACCGTCAGCGCGGTGATCCAGGAGGCCCTGCGACTTGCCAAGCGGGAACGCCTGAAAGAGGGCTTTCGCGAGGCGCAAGGGTACTGGACGCGCAAAGCCAAGGAAAAAGGCATCCTCACCGAGCGTGATCTGCGCAAGTACCTGGCCGCTCGGTGAGAGTCGTCTTCGACACCAACATCTTCATCTCAGCCTTGGTCGTCCCCGGCTCTCAGGCCGAAAAGGCCGTGTTCAGAATCCTCGACGGCGCCGACACCCTGCTGATCTCCAAACCGATCCTAGATGAATTGTTATCTACCTTGGCCGGGAAATTCGATCGAGACCCCGAAGCGTTGAGCCAGGTGGCGGTCCTGATGACGGAAATGGCCGAGTTGGTGAAACCGAAGAACAGGGTGAAGGTCTTCAAGGACGACCCCGACAACCGCATCCTCGAATGTGCCGAATCCGGTCGAGCGGATGCCATCGTCACAGGCGATAAAGAGATGCTCCTGGTGAGGCAGTACCGGGGCATCCCCCTCATATCTTTGCGGGACTATCTGGCAAGGATATAGTGAGACGCAAGCATGATCCGGATTAAACGCGTCTATGAGGAGCCGGGTGCGGGCGACGGGATGAGAATTCTCGTGGACCGGCTATGGCCGCGCGGGGTCAGCAAGGAGCGCGCGCGCATCGCGGACTGGCGGAAGGATCTGGCGCCGAGCACGCCCCTCCGCAAGTGGTTCGGGCACGATCCCGCCAAATGGAAAGGTTTTCGCGACCGCTACCGAGCGGAGCTGAAACGTGCCGGCCGGATCGACGCGCTCAAGGAACTGACCCGGCTCTCCCGCCGAAAGACAGTCACGCTGGTGTACGGCGCTGCCGACGAGAAGCACAACCAGGCCGTGGCCTTGAAGGAATTCCTGGACGAACTGGCCTGAGTGGCTTGATTCTGTCCCCTCCGCTGCCCTATCCTGCGGGCTTACTTCACATAGGAGCGAGCCATGGAACGATTAATCCCGGTCAAGACCGAGTCCGATATCCTGCCCGCGTTCCGAAAGACGCCGATCGAGGCCTTGCTTGCCTACCAGAACCTGAATAGGCCGCATGCCGTCCATGACACGGCTGAGTTGCTGATCGGCATGTGCATGGACAACCGCAAGCATCTGCGGATCCCGGAGAACTTCGCCTTCATCATCCGGTCGGGCGGCGGCAACCTGCGCTACAGCGAGTTCAAGGTCTCCTACGCGATCGCAATCGGCGGCATCTCCGCGGTTGCGCTTCTCGCTCACACCAACTGCGGCATGGTCAATCTTTCGGGCAGGCGCGAGCAGTTCATTGCCGGTCTCATAGAGAAAGCTGGGTGGGATCCGGAGTGGGCGGAGGCGCACTTCATGCATTTCGCCCCGATGTTCGAGATCGGCAACGAGGTAGACTTCGTGCTGAGCGAGGCCAAGCGGCTGCGCTTGAGGTATCCGAAACTGCTCGTGGCGCCGCTGCTGTATCGGGTCGAAGACGGACAGCTCTACCAGCTCCGAGAAGGTACACTGTAGCTCACGATGTCCACCGACGTAACCCAATCGGAAAAAACTCTCCTCGTCCAGATTGAAAAGCTAGTCCACGGTGGGCATGGACTTGCTCACGATGGGTCGATGGCGGTTTTTGTCCCGAGGGTCCTTCCGGGCGAATCCGTCCGTGTCCGCCTGGGCCGTTCCCGAAAAGGCTATGGGGAGGGCCGTCTCCTTGAGGTCGTCACGGCCTCACCCGATCGGGTGCCGGCTCCATGCCGTGTTTATGGGCAATGCGGCGGATGCCAACTGCAACACGCCAGGCTTGAGATCCAGCTTGCCCTCAAACGGGACATTCTGGCGGAGACTCTGGCGCGCCAGGGCGGGCTGACCGATGTGCCTGTCCCACCCCTGGTCCCATCCCCCGAGTCCTTGGGATACCGTAGCCGCTCGAGGTTCGCCGTCTTCCGCCCCACGAAAGGGGTCGGGAGCCTTGCATTCTACGAGGAAGGGAGCCATCGGCCGGTGCCGATTTCCGAGTGCCCGTTGCTCCCTCCGCGTCTTAATGACGTGGTTGCACACCTCAACAGCCTTTTGGGGGCGCATGAGTCTCAAGCCATGGTCCTGGAGGAAGTCCGCCTCGGCTATTCCTTCATGACCGAAGAGGTAGTGGCGCAGTACAGGACCGAATCCGGGACTCGCACCCAAGCTGAGGCTTGGTTTGCAAAAGTCCGGACAGGGTTCGCGGGTCTGAAGGGTCAGGCCCTGACCGCCGGGTACGGCTCACACGCCCGCCGGTGGGTGGATGGGGAGATGGCCCTCTGTGAGCGGGTGGCAGGGTTGATCTTGCGGTTCAGCGACCGGGCTTTCTCACAAGCCAATTGGAAGTTGAATGAGGTCTTGGTCGAGACGGTCAAATCTTGGGCCTTCGAAGGGTCAGAAGTAGCTCCGATCCGGGTCTTGGAGCTCTATGCGGGGGTCGGCAACTTCGGCCTTCCGATAGCGCGGGCCGGGGCTCTTGTGACAATGGTGGAGGGAAATCCGGTTGCCTTGGCGGATGCTCGGTACAATGCGCGGGTCAACCATATCGGCCGATGCCGTTTTCGACCGGGGCCGGTCGAGGAGGCCCTCGGGGCTGCCCTTCCGGGTGAGTACGACCTGGTCCTCCTTGACCCTCCCCGGATCGGCCTCAGCAAAGAGGCCCTGGCAGCCCTCGTTCGTCTCAAGCCGCCTCGCATCGTGTACCTCTCATGCGATCCCCCTACGCTAGCCAGAGACCTGGGCCTCCTGAGGGAAGAGGGGTACCGAGTGAGGCGACTCCAGGGTTACGACATGTTTCCACAGACCGCTCATATCGAAACCCTTGTGGAATTGGTCCATGCCTCCACGGATATACCCGCCCAGGCTTAATGGGTTAACGAAACCTCAGCACATTCGAGGGCGCGCTCCCGGCTCATCCAGGCGTCAATCAGGTCCACCTTAAACCGCCACTGCCCCCCAACTTTATAGGCCGGAAGACGGTGATCTTTGACCAACCGGTAGACGGTCCGCTCAGTCACCGCTAAATACGTGGCGATCTCCTTCACGGACAGGAGCACGGTCCCTTGTCTTTCCTCTTGTTTTTCCGCTAACATTTGTTATCCTCCTTTGTTAGGCCAACTTATCGAATTGTGTTTGTCCCTCTTCCTATATAGGAAGCGTCTGAATTTTGACGGAATATAAAAGCAAGCGGCATGCCAGGCTTAGCCTGTCAGGCTTATACAAGTAATTTCATCGGGATATCAGAATTCGTGGACCAATTATTTGACTCTTTGTGGAATCCAATGCCGAAAGTTATCCAGAGAAGGTCATACCTTCAATTGGTTCATCCAGAATCGATCAATAACGGGTAAATTGGATGATGTTCATCAGTGAGTCCATCAAACGGCGTACGACTACTCGTGTTGACCGCATCCGACCGTTTCGCTAACATTTCTCCGACCATGTCAGAAAGGATCCCGCCTTGGGATTGAATTACAAGACAGCAGGAGTGGACATCGAGGCCGGCAATGAGTTCGTCCGAAGGATTCGGCCGATCGTCCGGTCGACGTTCCGTCCCGAAGTCCTGACGGATATCGGAGGATTCGGGGGCCTGTTCCGATTCGACCCGAAGCGCTATCGGGATCCGGTGCTGGTCTCAGGGACCGATGGGGTGGGCACCAAACTCAAAATTGCGTCCCTGATGGGGCGCCATGATACGGTCGGGATCGACCTCGTGGCGATGTGCGTGAACGATGTAGCGGTGTGCGGGGCGGAACCGCTTTTTTTCCTGGATTACCTGGCCGTCGGCAAGCTGGTGCTGGGACAAGCCGAGGCGATCGTCTCCGGAATTGCCGAAGGGTGCCGGCAGGCCGGTTGCGCGTTGATCGGCGGTGAAACGGCGGAGATGCCGGGTATGTATTCGGGGGGGGATTACGACCTGGCCGGCTTCGCGGTGGGTGTCGTCGAGCGCGACCGGCTCATCGATGGAAGCCGGGTCCAGCCCGGAGACCTCCTGATCGGGCTGGCCTCGTCTGGTCTGCACAGCAACGGCTACTCGCTCGCTCGCCGGGTCTTGCTTGAAGAGGGAAAGATGGGTTTGGCGGACCGCGTAGCTGGTCTGGAGGAGTCATTGGGCGAGGTATTGCTCCGTCCGACCCGGATCTACGTCAAGACGATCCTGGCCTTATGCGCATCGTGTGAGATCCGGGCGATCGCGCACATCACGGGCGGTGGGTTGACGGAGAACATTCCTCGGGTGATTCCTGAAAGCTGCGGGGTCGTCATCACGCGCAGCTCCTGGACGCCCCCGCCCATTTTCGATTTGATCCGGTCCCGGGGACAGGTGGGGGTGGACGAGATGGCCCGGGTGTTCAACCTGGGCATCGGCTTGGTCGTGGTCGTGGCCCCGGATAGATCGGAAGAGGTGATCCGCATCGCCGAAGCCACCGGGGAAAGGGCCTTCAAGATCGGCGTGGTCGAAAAAGGCCAGCACGCGGTACGGTATGTCTGATCCGAAGGTCCGACTCGGCGTTCTGGCTTCCGGCCGGGGCTCCAACCTCCAAGCGATCATTGATGCCATCGAAAAGGGCCGGCTCGGTGCAGTGGTCCTTGCCGTGGTCATCAGCAACAAGGCTGAGGCCCTGGCCCTTGAGCGGGCTCGCAAGCACGGCGCGCCGGCCCTCTTCCTCGATCCCAAGGCGACGCCGGACCGAGAAGCCTACGATGCCGTGATCCTGGACCACCTGCGGAAATACGATGTGGGGCTGGTGGTGCTCGCGGGCTACATGAAGATCGTCACGCGTGTGCTCATCGACGCGTACCCCAACAGGATCATGAACATCCACCCCTCGCTTCTGCCGTCTTTTCCCGGTTTGAAGGCCCAGCAACAAGCCCTCGACTGGGGGGTGAGGGTGTCGGGCTGTACTGTCCATTTCGTCACCGAAGGCGTGGATACGGGGCCGATCATCCGCCAAGCGACGGTTCCTGTTATGGAAGGGGATACGGCGGAGTCACTTGAAGCGCGCATCCTGATCGAGGAGCATCGCATTTATCCTGAGGCCATCCAGCTTTTCGCCGAGGGACGGCTGACGGTGGAAGGGCGGCAGGTGCATATAAAATAGACCGACGACGCTTGGCGTAGCGGAAGAAGGTGGGGTATAATCCACGAGGTCTTTGGGGACGGGAGGGGGGTTAGCTCAGCTGGGAGAGCACGACGTTCGCAACGTCGGGGTCGGGGGTTCAAATCCCCTACCCTCCACCAATCCAAGCTTGCTAAACCCGATGGCCTCATTGTTTGAGCCCACGGGATAAGACTTTAATTTGAGCACCCCCACGAGCACTAATGATCAGCGAGGAGACGTTGAGGACCTTCATTCGACACGCGATCCCCGATGCATCGGTCACGGTCACCGACAGGACCGGGACGATGGACCATTTCAGCATTCGAGTTGTTTCAAACATGTTCAAAGGAAAAAATCTCCTGGATCGGCACCGCTTGATCTACGACGCGCTGGGCGAGCCCATGAAGGATGGCCGCATCCATGCGCTTGAAATCAAAGCCGAGACCGCGGATGGAGGATAGGAAATAGGAAGTAGGCATTGAATATCCCGGCATATTTGATCGAAATGCCGGGTCGAGCAAGTTCGGTATGGAGGGAGTCATGGATCCGATCGAGGAAGAGATTCAGCGGGAAATAAAAGCGCATAAGATTCTCATATACGGCAAAGGCACTAAGGCCGCTCCAAAGTGCGGGTTCACGATGGAGACGATGCAGCTTTTTGACAAGTTCGGGTATCCCTATGAACTGATTGACGTGCTGTCGAATCCGGCCAAACGAGAGGCCCTCTCGAAAATGACGAATTGGCCAACGCTTCCCAAGGTCTTCATTAATGGGACGTTCTATGGGGATACCGATATTCTGGAACCCATGGAAAAGAAGGGAGAGCTTACGCCCCTCCTGAAAGAAGCCTTCCGAACCGCCTAAAGCGCCTCGGCGGGGCACAGGTTTCGGCGAGTTCATTGAAGTCGGTGCAGGGCTCACGACCGGTTGGTCGTGGGCCCTTGATTTTTATGATGGCGGTGCCCCCGGAACCTGCCGCCGAAATCATTGTTTTATTTGGATTTCGGTTGCACTGATCGCGACTTTTGTGATACTTTCTTTTGTTCTAGAACCCAAGGCGAAGCTATGCTCACCGAAGAATTGATCCAGGCGACACGCCAATACCTTATGGACACCTATACGCGGTACCCCCTGGCTCTTGCGAGAGGGCGGGGGACCCGAGTGTACGATGTCGAGGGGCGGGAGTATCTGGACTTTCTCGCTGGCATTGCCGTGAATGTCCTGGGCCACTGCCACCCGAAGATCACCTTGGCCGTCCAACAACAGGCCCAGGCCCTGGTGCATACGTCGAATCTGTTCTATACCGAACCTCAGGTCCGATTGGCACAGATGCTCGTCGATCATTCCTTTGGCGACAAAGTCTTCTTTTGCAACAGCGGCGCTGAGGCCAATGAGGCGGCCATCAAGCTTGTACGTCGGGTGGCGCACGAGCGAGACGGCGGGGGAAGGTTCGAGATCGTTTCGATGCTGAACTCCTTCCACGGCCGGACTCTGGCCACGCTCACGGCGACGGGGCAGGAAAAAGTGCAAAAGGGGTTCGAACCCCTTCCCGAGGGCTTCCGCTACGTGCCATTCAACGACGCGGAGAGTCTCTCCAAGGCTGTGTCGCCGAAGACGGCGGCAGTCCTACTGGAGTTAGTCCAGGGGGAGGGCGGGGTTCGGGTGGTCAATCCGGCCTTCCTTAACGCCTGCCGGGAGATTAGCCGGGAAAGAGGGGCCCTGCTCATCTATGATGAGGTGCAGACTGGAATCGGACGAACGGGACGGCTGTTTGCCTATGAACATTTCGGGATCGCGCCGGATGTCATGACGCTCGCCAAGGGCTTGGGGGGTGGCGTGGCTATCGGAGCCTGTCTCGCCACGGAGGCCGCGGCCAAGGGGTTCACCCCAGGCAGTCATGCATCGACCTTCGGCGGCAATCCCCTTGCATGCGCCGCCGCATTGGCCGTCCTGGAGGTCATTCTTGAGGACCAGGACATCCTCGGACATTGCTCCCGGATGGGGGAACACTTCCTTAAGGCGCTCCTGGATCTTCAGGGCCGATGCCCCGCCGTCGCCGAAGTTCGAGGGCTGGGCCTTCTGATCGGCGTCGAGGTGACGTGCGATGCGCGCGAGGTGGTCGATGGACTTCGCAAGCGCGGCATCCTGGCCAATGCCACGAGCGACCGTGTGCTTCGGTTTGTGCCGCCCTTGATCGTGACCCAGGCGGAGATCGACCGGGTTGTGACGACGCTGGGAGAGGTGATAGAGGCGCTCCTGTGATCCCCGGTTTGAGACATTTGCTTGCGGTCCACGATCTGACCCGTGAGGACGTGCAAGCCCTGTTCAGGGAGGCGGCGGCCTTAAAGGCCATGCGCCGGCGCGCGCTCGCGACCCAACGGCTGAGCGGGAAAACCTTGGGGCTGTTCTTCGAAAAACCCTCCACGCGGACCCGGGTCTCGTTCGAGGCCGGGATGAACCAGCTGGGCGGGCAGTCCCTGTTTCTCTCGGTCACGGATATCCAGATGCGGCGCGGCGAGAGCGTGGCCGATACGGCTCGGGTCCTCTCCCGCTACCTGGACGGGCTGGTGATCCGGTCCTACGCCCACTCGACCGTGGAGGAGTGGGCCCGCTACGCGACCATTCCAGTCATCAACGGGCTTACGGAGCTGCACCACCCCTGCCAGGTTCTCTCGGACCTCTTCACGATCCGCGAAAAGAAGCGGCGCTTGAAGGGTGTCAAGATCGCCTACGTGGGCGACGGCAACAACGTGGCCAACTCATTGATCGAGGGGGTGGCGCTGATGGGGATGGCGATCAGCGTGGCCTGTCCCTCCGGGTATGAACCGGAGGCCTCGATCGTGGAGTGGGCTACCGGTCGGGCCCGCCGGACGGGGGCGTCCATCGAGATCCTCCGCGACCCGTCGGTCGCGGTGAAGGGCGCCGACGTCCTTTACACCGACGTCTGGACCAGTATGGGCCAGGAGAAGGAGGAGGCGCACCGCCTCGAAATCTTCGGCCCGTATCAGCTCAATGAGCGCCTGTTGGCGGCCGCCCAACCGGATGCCATCGTCATGCACTGCCTCCCGGCTCATCGAGGGCAAGAGATCACCACGGGGGCTCTGGACGGGCCCCATTCAGTCGTTCTGGACCAGGCGGAGAACCGCCTCCACGTGCAAAAAGCCATCCTCATCAGGCTCCTCAGGGACCGATGACGGAGATGCCTGGCGGAGATCCCCGGATGAAGAAAGTCGTGTTGGCGTACTCGGGCGGCCTGGACACGTCCGTGATCCTCAAATGGTTGAAGGAGACGCTGGGGTGCGAGGTCGTCGCCTTCTGCGCCGACCTCGGGCAGGGGGAGGACATGAAGGCCGTCAAAGCCAAGGCCCTCCAAGTGGGCGCCTCGAAGGTGTACATCGAAGACCTGCGAGAGGTGTTCGTCCGGGACTACCTCTTTCCCATGCTCCGCGCCAATGCGGTGTATGAAGGGAATTACCTCTTAGGGACTTCCATCGCGCGGCCCCTCATCGCGCGCCGGCAGATCGAGATTGCCAAGCGGGAGGGGATCGAGGCGGTCGCCCACGGCGCCACCGGGAAGGGCAACGATCAGGTGCGGTTCGAGCTGACGTACCAGGCCTTGCATCCGTCGGTGAAGATCATCGCCCCCTGGCGGGAGTGGTCGTTTCGGTCTCGCCGGGAACTGATCGAGTATGCCGTGCGCCATGGAATCCCGGTGACCGCGACGAAGGCGAAACCTTACAGCACCGATCGGAATCTCTTCCATGTCAGCTACGAGGGCGGAATTCTGGAGGACCCGTGGAAAGAGGCCCCGGAAGAGATCTTCCAGATGACCGTCGCCCCGGAAAAAGCTCCGGCGAAACCGGCCTACGTCGAGATCGACTACGAAGAGGGAAACCCCGTCGCCGTGAACGGCAAGCGGCTCTCGCCGGCCGCCTTGCTGGCGCGGCTCAACGCCCTCGGCGGGACGCATGGGATCGGCCGCGTCGATCTGGTCGAAAATCGCTACGTCGGCATGAAGTCACGGGGGGTCTACGAGACACCTGGGGGGACGATCCTCCAGGCGGCCCATCGCGCGGTGGAGTCGCTGACGCTGGATCGGGAGGTCCTGCACCTGCGCGATTCATTGATCCCCCGATACGCCGAGATGGTATATTACGGATTCTGGTATGCTCCTGAACGGGAGATGCTCCAGGCGGCGATGGACGAAGCGCAGCGGGACGTGATGGGGACGGCCCGCCTCAAGCTCTATAAAGGCGCCTGCACCGTGGTCGGGCGGCGGTCGCCCCGGTCGCTCTATCGGCTCGACCTGGCGACGTTCGAGGAGGACGAGGGCTACCGGCAGAAGGATGCCGAGGGTTTTATCCGTCTGAACGCCTTGCGGCTGGCCATTCGGGCCTCCCGCAAGAAAGGCACGGTCGGGCGCGGATGACCGAGAAGAGAAAACTCAAGCCGACAAAACCGTGGTCCGGCCGGTTCCGTGGAGGGACGGACCCGCTGGTCGAGGCCTTCACCTCGTCGCTGGCCGTGGACCGGCGTCTGTATCGGCACGATATCATCGGAAGCATTGCGCATTGCCGCGCGCTCCTGCGGGCCGGGGTCCTGACGCCCCCTGAAACGACGAGGCTCATCGGCGGGCTCAAGCAGGTGGAGCGTGAGATCAATCAGGGCCGGTTCCGGTTCGCCGCCGAGCACGAGGACATTCACATGGCCATTGAGGCCCGCCTGACCGAGATCGTGGGGCCCCTCGGAGGCAAGCTCCACACCGGCCGGAGCCGTAACGACCAGGTGGCCCTGGACCTCCGGCTCTATCTGCGCGAGGCCGTGGCGGATCTCATCACCCGGTTGCGGCGGTTGGAGGAGAGCCTCCTGGCGGTGGGCCGGCGTGAGATCGGGGTGGTGATGCCCGGCTATACGCATCTCCAGAGAGGCCAGCCGGTGCTGTTCGCGCACCATCTCCTCGCGTACGTGGAGATGGCGGAGCGGGACAAAGGGCGCCTGCGCGATGCCCTCAAGCGGATCAATGTGCTGCCCCTCGGGTCGGGAGCCCTGGCCGGGATCAATTATCCGATCGACCGGGAGTACACCGCCCGGCTGCTCGATTTCCCGGCCGTGAGCCAGAACAGCCTGGATGCGGTCTCCGACCGGGACTTCGTCGTGGAGACCCTGGCGGCCTTGTCGCTGGTGATGATGCATGCCTCCCGATTCGCGGAGGAGCTGGTCCTCTGGTCCTCCCAGGAGTTCGGGTTCGTGGAGCTTCCGGACGCCCTCTGCACCGGCAGCAGCATGATGCCGCAGAAGAAGAACCCGGACGTTCCGGAGCTGATCCGGGGGAAGACGGGGAGCGTGTACGGAGCCCTCCTCAATATGCTCACGGTCCTCAAGGGCCTTCCCCTGAGCTACAACCGTGATCTCCAGGAGGACAAGGCCCCGCTCTTTGAGGCCATGGACACGGTGCAGGCGTGCGTCGGGCTGCTGGCGACCCTGGTCGGCGGTCTGACCGTCCGGCGCGAGGCCATGGCTCGCGCCGCGGAGTCAGGATTCCTGCTGGCCACCGAGCTGGCGGATTATCTTGTGAGGAAGGACGTTCCGTTCCGCACGGCGCATACGGTTGTGGGGCGAATCGTCCGGGAACGCCTCGAGCGCGGGAAGGGGCTCCAGGGGATCAGCCTGGACGAATTGCGGGCCTTCTCCAAGGCCTTCGAGAAAGATGCGCTGGATGTGCTCACCGTGGAGGGCGCGTTGGAGCGGAAGGATCAGATCGGCGGGACCTCCCGTAAGCGGGTGGTGGCCCGCCTGAAGGCCCTCGAAAAAAGTCTGCGAGCGGAGGCCTGATGACGAGGCGGGCGGCCTCTGCAGGAGGGCGGCACGGGCGTCTGCTGAGGCTGGCGACGCTCATTCTCATGAGCGGATTGCTGATAGGGAGCCTGAACGCCTGCGGGAAGAAGGGCAATCCCGTCCCACCGGAAGACGCGCCGCCGGCGAAGCAGGAGACCAAGTAAAGTGATGGCAATACATTTCTCGATGACCGATGAGGTGACGTGATGCAGATGATGCGACTATCCCCGCTAACCCGGCCCAAGCGCCGGAAGCTGTTGCTGGTGGACCCCTATCCGCGCGAGAGCCCCTACCATCTCGGCCCCAGTGAGCGCAAGGCGATCTGGTTTCCCAAGTTGAGTCTCCCCGTGATCGCCGCCTATACCCCGGAGCACTGGGACGTGGAGGTCCAGGATGAGGCCGTCAGGGACATTGACTTGGATTCTCCGGCCGACCTGGTGGGGATCTCGATCATGACCTGCTACGCTCCGCGGGCCTATCAGCTCGCGGAGGAGTTTCGCCGGCGCGGTGTGCCGGTCGTGCTCGGCGGGGTGCACCCGACGTATTGTCCCGAGGAGGCGCTGCAGCACTGCGATGCCATCGTGACGGGCGAGGCCGAAGACTCCTGGCCCCAGCTTCTGGCCGACTTCGAGGCCGGCCGAATGCAGCGACACTATAAAATGGAGGCGTTCCCCGCGTTGGACCATTACAAGCACCCGCGGGTGGACCTGCTCAGCGACGACGCCTATATGACCCGCCAGTGTACGTTCACCACCCGGGGATGCCATTTCGACTGTGAGTTCTGCAGCGTCTCCCCCTTCAACGGCAAGAGCACGCGCCGGCGGCCCGTCGCGGAGGTCATCGATGAGATCAAGCAGGTGAGGCAATTCGTCTGCGGCGAGCTCGTGGCGCGCATGGGGCGCGGCTCTTTCCTGGACGCCCTCAAGATCGCGGCGAAGATCCGGTTCGGGATCGAGGACGGCGGCATCGTCGCGTTCGTCGACGACCTGCACAACAGCAACCGGGCGTATTGCCGGGAACTGTGGGCGGCGCTCAAGCCGCTCAACCTCAAGTGGGGCTGCCAGTCCACGCTGTTCCTGGGCGATGACGAGGAGATGGTCAAGCTGGCGGCCGAGAGCGGCTGCGTGTCGGTGTTCGTGGGCATGGAGTCCATCTTCGAGGAGAGCCTGGGCGAGACGCACAAGCCGTTCAACAAGGTCAAGAAGTTCGAGGACGAGATCAAGATGTTCCACAAGTACGGGATCATGGTGAACCCGGGGATCGTGTTCGGCTTCGACAACGACGACGAGTCGGTCTTCGAGCGCACCGTGGAATTTTTAGTCAAGAACCACTGCGAGCTGGCCTATTTCAACGTGCTCACCCCGCTGCCCGGGACGCCGTTGCACGCCCGCTACGAGGCCGATGGCCGGATCTTCGACCGAGACTGGTCCCACTATGATGGGAAACACGTCACCTTTTACCCCTCCCGCATGACCCCCAAGCAGCTCGAGGACGGGTTCCATTGGGCGAACCACAGCTTCTATTCTCTCCCGAATATCTGGCGGCGGCTCTTCCATACCAGCCAGCGCCTGGCTCCCCGGGTCATTATGAATTGGGAGTTCCGCCGGGTCATCGGACGGGCTTGTCCGAAGGGGGGGCTCTCGCCGGTGGCCAAAGTCATCAAGACGTTGCAGGCCAAGCTGCCGTCCATCGAAATGGAGAACCCGATCCCGAACGCGCTGCTGGCGTTCAAGAAGGTCTCGGGCCAGGTGGACGAGTTCCTCAGCATCAAGGCCCGCAAGCATGAGAAACTCACCGCCTTGATGGTGGAGGTGGAGGGTGCCCTGGACCGGCTCAATGCGGCCGAGCTGAAGTCTCGCGTCGCCGAGGCGGCCCGGAAAGCCAAGATCGACATCATCGTGAACTTCGAACACCTGCGTTACGCGACCCCACAGGCGCTCCAAACGCTGTTGGACGGCGAGTTTTTCAAACAGGCCGCGCCCTCGGCGCGTGTCCGCTATCGCAAGCTCACGGACGCGTTCGGGGAGGCCGTGAGCGGCCTCAATGCACACGGGCTGGACCTTCTGGAGGAAGACCCCCAGAATGCCTGAGTTCCGGTATCAAGACGGCGAGTTCTACTGCGAGGCCGTCCCGCTCCGGACGATCGCGGAGTCGGTGGGGACTCCCTGCTACGTTTACAGCCATGCCCGGCTGCTGCGCCAATACCGGGCCTTCGACGCGGCCTTCAACGACGTGCCCCACATCGTGGCATACGCGATCAAGGCCAATTCCAACGTAGCCGTCCTTCGGCTTCTGGCCAAGGAGGGGGCCGGCGGGGATATCGTCTCAGGCGGGGAACTGTTCCGGGCGCTGGAGGCAGGGATCGAGCCCCGGCGGATCGTCTTCGCGGGGGTGGGAAAGACCGAGGAGGAGATCCGGTACGCCCTTCGTTCCGATATCCTGATGTTCAACGTCGAGTCGTCGGAGGAGCTAGGCGCCCTCGACCGGGTGGCGGCCGAGTTGGGAACCAAGGCCCGCGTGGCGCTGCGCATCAACCCGGACATCGATCCGAAGACCCATCCCTATATCGCGACCGGGCTCAAGAAGAGCAAGTTCGGGATCAGCGCCGAGCGGGCGCTCGATGAGTTCAAGCTGGCGACCACCCTGTCCCACATCGAGATCGTTGGGGTCCACAAGCACATCGGGTCGCAGTTGACCCAGGTCAGCCCTTTCGTGGACGCGCTGAGGAAGATCCTCGCCTTGGTGGAGCAGCTCAAGGGGATCGGCATTCAAATCCGGTACCTGAACGTCGGCGGAGGCCTTGGGATCACCTACCAGGACGAGATCCCGCTGCAGCCCCAGGATTTGGCGAGGGCCATCTCGCCCCTCGTGAAGGACTTGAAATGCGTGTTGATCTTCGAGCCGGGGCGGGCCATCGTGGGCAACGCCGGGGTGCTCGTGACCAAGGTGCTCTACCACAAGGCCAATCCGGACAAGATGTTCCTGATTGTGGATGCGGCCATGAACGACCTCATCCGCCCGGCGCTCTACGGGGCATATCACGAGATCAAACCGGTGCGTGAGCCCCGCGATAAGGGGAAGAAGCAGGCGCTGGTGGACGTGGTGGGGCCCGTCTGCGAGTCAGGGGATTTCCTGGCCAAGGACCGGATGATGCCGCTCGTCGATCCGGGCGGTTTGCTGGTCGTGATGAGCGCGGGCGCCTACGGGTTCAGCATGGCCTCCAATTACAATTCCCGGCCGCGCGTCCCCGAGGTGCTGGTCCGGGACGGTGAATTCCACGTCATCCGGACCCGCGAGGACTATGGCGATCTGGTGCGCGGGGAGTCGATCCCCGCCTTTTTAAAGTAGACATGATGACGATGAAGAAAATTCCCTTCATGAAGTTCTCAGGGGCCGGCAACGACTTCATCGTGGTGGACAACCGGGAGCGTGTGGTGGACCCGAGGAAGGCGTCAGCCTTCGTGTCCCACGTCTGCAAGCACCATCTCTCGGTGGGGGCGGACGGTCTCATCTTTATCGAGAAATCCCGGAAGACTCACTTTCGGTGGCGGTTTTACAATGACGACGGCGGCGAGGCTGATTTTTGCGGGAACGGGGCGCGGTGCGCCGCGCGGTTCGCCTACCTGAAGCGGATCGCTCCCAAGGTCATGCGATTCGACGGGGCGGCCGGCGTCGTCGAGGCCGAGGTGACCGGCGAGCAGGTGACCGTGCGAGTCCCGGATCCGGCCGGGGTGCGACTGAACCTTCATTTGCCGATCGGTCCGGCGATCTTGGAAGGGCATGCCGTCAATACGGGGGTCCCTCACGTGGTGTACTTCGTGCCGGAGACGGCCACAGCGGAGGTGTTGGGGGTCGGGCGGGCGACCCGCTATCATGACGAATTCAAGCCGGCGGGGACCAACGTCAACTTCGTCCAGGTCCTCGACCGGCATACGATCCATGTCCGGACCTATGAGCGGGGAGTCGAGGACGAAACCCTGGCCTGTGGGAGCGGGGCCATCGCGTCGGCCCTGATCGCGGGATTGGTCCACAAAGTCGAATCGCCGGTCACCGTCGTCCCCATCAGCAAGATGCCCTTGCGGGTTACCTTCCGGTCAGCGGGCGAACGTTTCACGGATGTGACCCTGACCGGGGATGCGCGGGCGGTGTACGAGGGCGTCATGCGCCCGGATGCCTGGGAGTACGACCTGCCGTGACCTTCACCGGCTCCATCGTGGCCATCATCACGCCGTTTCGGAACGGCAAAGTGGACGAGAAAGCCCTCGGCGAGCTGATCGAGTGGCAGATCGCCAGCGGGACAGACGGCATCGTGCCGTGCGGGACGACCGGCGAGTCCGCCACGCTCACCAATGAAGAACACCACCGCGTCGTCGAGTTCACGGTGGAGGTCGTCCGGCGCCGCGTGCCGGTGATCGCCGGAACCGGATCCAACTCCACTGAGGAGGCGATTGCCCTCACCCGCCATGCCAAGAAAGCCGGCGCCGACGCAGCGCTGCTGATCTCGCCGTATTACAACAAGCCGCCCCAGGAAGGGCTCTACCAGCATCACCGGGCGGTGGCCGAGGCCGTGGACCTGCCGCAGATCCTGTACAACATTCCCGGCCGGACGGCCGTAAACATGTCCCCGCAGACCGTGGCGCGCCTCGCGGCGCTGAGAAACATCGTCGGGATCAAGGAAGGCGCCGGGTCCCTGTCGCAGGTCAGCGAGATCGTCCACTTGTGCGGCGAGGGGTTCACGGTGCTCTCCGGAGACGATCCGCTCACGTTACCGATGCTGGCGGTGGGCGCGAAGGGCGTGATCACCGTGACCGCGAACATCGCGCCGGCCGAGATGGCCGGGATGGTGGACGCCTGGGCGGCCGGCGACACGGCCAAGGCCCGGGTGCTGCATTACAAATTGTACCCGCTCTTCCAGGCCCTGTTTGTGGAGACCAACCCGATCCCGATCAAACACGCTGTGGCGCTGCTGGGGAAGGCTACGGCCGACTTCCGTCTCCCCCTCTGCCCCATGTCCAAGGACAACCTGGACAAGCTGAGCCGGGCGATGAAGGACTTCGGGCTGATTTAGCGGCTGGACATGGAGACAGAGGCGGGGCCTGCCGCCGGTTTCCCCCACCGGCTTCGGCTGCGAAGACTGGCCTCTAGGCGGTGGGGGCCCCCAACAGGCGTCACCCGCCAAGAAGTTTCTCAGTCAGAACCTGCTCAATCATTATGGGGAACGGTGGAAATCGTAAAGGTGGTGGCATGGTCAAAGTCATAGTGGCCGGCGCGGGCGGCCGCATGGGCGGGCGGCTCGTGAGCCTCATCCAAGAATCGGATACGCATCAGTGCGTCGGGGCGATCGAGAAAAAGGGGCACCCGGCGGTCGGTCAGGACGCCGGAGAGGTGGCCGGGTGCGGCCGTGTCGGTGTCCCGGTCACCGACGACCTCGCCGCGCTTGCCGAGCGGGCCGACGTGCTCATCGACTTCACCACGCCGGATGCCACCCTGGCGCACCTGGACATCATGGCGGGCCGCCGGAAGGCCATGGTCATCGTGACCACCGGCTTGTCCCCGGCGCAGGTGGCTGCGCTCCGCACCACGGCGAAGCCGATCCCCTGCGTCTTCTCTCCCAACATGAGCGTCGGAGTCAACCTGATGCTCAACGTGATCGCCGAGATGGCGCGTAAATTGGGCGACGACTACGACATCGAGGTCACGGAGGCTCACCACCGACTCAAAAAGGACGCCCCGAGCGGGACCGCGTTGAAGATCGCGCAGGTGCTGGCCGAGGCCACCGGAAAAGACCTCGGGGCGGTCGCGGCCTACGGGCGCAAGGGCCTGATCGGCGAGCGGAAGAGGGGAGAGATCGGCATCCAGGTGATCCGCGCGGGGGACATCGTCGGGGACCACACCGTGCTGTTCGGGGGGATGGGGGAGCGAATCGAGGTCACCCACCGTGCCCAGAGTCGGGACACCTTCGCCCGCGGCGCTCTCCGCGCCGCCCAATGGGTCGTCACGCAACACCCCGGTCTCTATGACATGCAGGATGTGCTGGGGCTGAAGTAGGATGGGGGACGACGAGAACCTGGCAGAATCATTACACTCTCACACTCAATAAATACGGATTGACCAGACTGCTCCATTTCGCGTAGTATAAAACCATGACGTTTTGAGCCCCGCAGGCTATCCTATCCCTCGCGTTTCCTGGGTCCTCCTTTACGCGATCGATTCCCCAGTCTCCGCCGCTCTTACGCCAGTGTCACTCTCAAGCGCTGTGTCGAGTCCAGGGGTGCCTAACAGATGAGCTGCCTACGGTGTCATGGCTTGATGGTGCCGACCAGGTTGGAGGAAGCGGTAGGCACAACAAGCGGTGCATCCCTCTCCGGGTGGAAGTGCCTGCTGTGCGGTGAGATCATCGATTCCGTCATCGAAGCCAATCGGAAAGGCCACCAGGGACCGACGCCTAATCGGGCCCGTCTTGGCTTTGGCATCGTGCTGGCGAGGTCTACCGGTCCCAAGCGCGAGAAGACGAGAGCGTGACGCTTGTTGCTTGTTCTGGACACGATGGGCTGAGGCTTCCCGCAACCGATCAGGACGAGCAGGAAGACTCTGTGGCCAGTGACGATCCTTTGAAGAGGTAGGCGATGGTTGAGATCCTATCAATGTGTATCGTGGTCGCGATGATCGGTGTGGTTGGTTATGGCATGGTCACGGGAGGAATAAGCTCCCTGCGCAAACCGTCAGAGTAGAACGCTGTCTACCCACTGTTTCCACTATGGATTAAGGCGACAGGCTCTCCTGCAATGAGGTAAACATGGCTCAGGAACTCTTCCAATCGGTCGCGAACGCTCCGGGCTTCGTGACCTTCGCCAAGTGCTTCTGCATTAATCCGGTCTTTGGCGGAGGGCATTATTATAAGAAGCGTAAGGGGTGGGTCCTTATCGACCTTGCCACAAGGGCGGAGACGAACTTCAAGACGTTGCGTGACGCCAGGCGTCACCTGACTCACCTGTACATGGAGGCTGCTCCAAAGAACCTCATAACAGAAGGGTGCTGAGCAAATGTCTCTTGTAATGAGGACCTGCCTTGGACGAGACTGAATTGATCGAGTTACTGACCGCGCCCGGCTTTTTCCGGTTCCTGGCCCAACAGGCCAACCTGGACCCTGAGGTGGTCAGGCGAATCTACCTGCACGGCAGGCCATGGGGGCTGTGGCCGCCTGATCTGGACTTAAGTCATGAAGCCGCCGAGGCTGGCGTTGATGTGTTCACGTATCTGGCCGCCCTGCAGCCCTTGCTCGACATGGACACACAGGAGAATGAGGCTCAGCTTGCTGCCTATGAGGCCACGCTGACGGGTGGTGAGACCGCGCAGCCGATCCCCGCTGTGCGTGCGCATGTGGAGAAGGTGGCCGCGTTAACGGGAGAGGACGAGCAAACCGTTTGCAGCATACTGCATGCGCTTTACGTCTATCGTCAGCGCGTGGGCCAACTGTCTATCCAGAAGGTCGGCGAGTCGTCGAAACTCAAGAAGGAGCAGGACAAGGCGGCCTCCATCGCACAACTTCAACGCGCCATCGTCGCGGAGATTGACCAACGCAATAATTGAGTTACAGCAGCTATCCAATGCCAAATAATCTGGGAAAGCGGGAATAGCCGGGAACTGGCGGAAGATCAGGCACTTACAACCCTGAAAAAAACGGAGAGATGCCAGATGAAGTGGGAAATCCCGGGGAGGATGCGGGCGAGAGTGCCAGATGGAATGAGAATGGTAAGACTCGTTAAACGAGCGTTCAACTGTTGTTGAATCCAAGAGAAAACAACCAGCCCTCACCTCGAAACTAGGGCCATCCAGCGCCCATCCCAGTGCAGATCCCAGTGCAGGCCAGTTATCCATACCCTCCAAGCTGCGGTTTCGAGTAGAACAGTCACGGCGATCACGTAATTTTTCAGAACTCGCGCCTAGCTGTACATTGCCCCCAATCCAAGTGCAGGTGAAAACTGGGAGGCGAGGCCCTTGCTGGACTCCCCAGGGGCCGTTTCATCTTCAGTCCTGCCCACATAGACCTGGGGAGGTGCTCCTATGTTCTATCGCCAGGATGAGGTCATCACCATCAGCCGCCAGGAACTGTACGAGCAGGTGTGGACGACGCCCACTGTCACCCTTGCCAAGAGCTATGGGATTTCGGATGTGGCGCTGGCGAAGATTTGCAAAAAGCACAAGATCCCGAAGCCACCGTTGGGCTATTGGGCGAGGGTGGCCGCTGGCAAAAAGGTCGTGCACAAGCCGTTGCCGGCGATCGCCGATCCTAAGCTCCAACAGATTCGTATTCGCAAACGACCAGAAGGGACAAGAGAAGAGCGCCTGGGTCCTGAAACGAAGACGGCTCTTGCTGCCGAAAAAGCCGACGCCAACCGCATCCACGTCCCTTCCCAACTCGAGTCTCCACATCCTCTCGTCGAGCGTACCTTGAAGAGCCTTCAAAGCGCTGCCAAGAATGAGTTTGGCCTCGTTCGACCGAAAGCGAAGCAATGTCTGGACATCGCGGTGAGCCGAGACAGTATCGACCGTTCTATGTTGATCATGGACGCCCTAGTGAAGGCCTTAGAGGGGCGGGGGTATCCGGTGTCCGTGCTTGAGGACGATGGGGTGCGCCGCACCTGTGTCAAGGTGCTGGATGAATCAGTCCACATCCAGTTGAAAGAGGTGCTCGATAAGAAAGAGCGGGAGTTGACCCCTGCGCAACGGGAGGAGCATTTCCGTTGGTACAGCCAGCCGCTGTACGATTACTTCCCCTCAGGGCGCCTTGCGTTGCACATTGTGAGCGGCGATACCGAGGGCTGTCGGCGGACCTGGGCTGACGGGGCAACACAAAAGGTTGAGGATTGCCTTAACTCATTGATCTGTGGGCTGCTTACGGCGGCCGAGGCCATGAAGGCCGCGCGGGCGGAGCGGGAACGATGGAAACGGGAACGGGAAGAAGCGGAACGCCGGCGTCTCGAGGCAGAACAGCGCAGGTGGGAAGAAGAGAAACGAATCCGTGACTTAGAAGCTAAACTCGCGTCATGGGAGAAGAGTCAGAAGATTCGCCAATTTCTTGCAGCAGTTGAAGCTGGCGCTATCCAGAAGCACAGCAGGATTGAACCGAGTAGTGACCTTGCAACGTGGTTATCGTGGGCCCATCGATATGCGGATGCCCTTGACCCCGTGGCATAAACGCAATGCCGAATTTTAGCTTGACAAGAAGTCGCATCACTTCTACCCTAACTACCACATAAGTCCTGGGCTAAGGGAAGAGGGTGCGAATCCCTCGTGGTCCCGCCGCTGTAACTGGGGACGAAACCCGCATGCAGCCACTGTCTCCCTTTGGGGAGATGGGAAGGCGCGGGGAGTAGGACGATCCAGAAGCCAGAAGACCTGCCCGGTGATTGACCGATCCTTCCCTCGTGGGCTGGGGCAGGGTGAGGATGAAGAAGCTGGGTGCAATCCTCAGGGTCCCACAGGCCTTGAGGATTTTTTATTTGTCCCCACGAGCACCCAAGATTGCAGGGGCGTGCCTCACACTCCTGCTGATCGCCGGACTGCTCCCTGTCGATTCTCAGGCGGCTGAGACCGGCACGCGGACCTTCGTTGATGACCTTGACCGCAAGGTCACGCTCACACACGCTCCCCACCGCATCATCTCCCTGGCACCCAGCATCACCGAGATCCTGTTCGCCATCGGCATTGGCGAGCGTGTCGTCGGCGTCACGCAATACTGCGACTATCCGCCGGAAGCCCAAGCGAAACCGAAGGTCGGGTACACGCATCCCAATTTGGAAGCGATTGTGGCGCTTGAGCCGGACCTGGTTCTGGCGCCGCGGGAACTGCTCCGTGTGGACATTCTCGGCAAGCTCGAACAGTTACAGATCCCGACCTACGTTTTGGACGCGACGACGGTTGCGAGCATCCTCTCCCACATCCAGACGCTGGGACGGCTCCTGGGGGCATCAGCCGCTGCCGACGACGTGGTCCACCGGATGCAGAGGCGGATCGAGGAGATCAAAGCCCGTACCTCCCGCTTGCCTCGGCCGCGCGTGCTGTATGTCTTGAACAGCGCGCCACTCATCACTGTCGGTCCGGGCAGTTTCATCCATGAGGCGATCGAGATGGCGGGTGGGTCGAATGTCGCCGCACGCGCGCGCGTGGCCTATCCACGGCTGAGCATGGAAGAAGTGCTCAGTGAAGATCCGGAACTGATCCTCTTTCCCACCGGTCGAGCGGAGGGGATCGCCGAGGGCGAAGAAGAGCTCTGGCAGCGCTGGACGACTCTCTCAGCCATTAAGCTCAAGCGACTCCGTCGCGTCCCTAACGATCTCTTGAATCGTCCTGGACCTCGGATCGTCCAGGGTTTGGAAATGCTCGCTCGGGCCATCCATCCCGAAGCCTTTGAGGATCGGAGCGCGCCCTAATGAAGACCGGTTCATCCCACCTGACGCTCGACCGATGGATCACCACGATGGTCGTGCTCGCCAGCGTCAGCGTGCTGGTCATGATCGGCTGTCTGCGGTTCGGCGTGCAGTCTATCGGATTTTCTGACGCGGGGCGCATTTTGTTCCGAGCCATCAGTGACTGGCAGGCCGGTGTGCACGCGCAGGGTCCTGCGGGGGCGATTCTTTTACAGGTGAGACTGCCGAGAGTGGTGTTGGGTTTTTTGGTGGGAGGGGGCCTGGCAGTGGTCGGGGTGGCGCTGCAGGCGTTGCTCCGCAACCCGCTTGCCGATCCCTACATCCTCGGGATCTCCAGCGGAGCCGCCTTGGGCGCGGCCGTGGCGATCCTCTTGGGCATCGGAACCACGGTGCTGGCCATTTCGGCATTGCCCTTGTTCGCGTTTGTGGGAGGACTGATTTCGCTTCTCGTGGTGTATCGCATTGCCGCCACCCACGGGCGCTTTCCCGTGTATATCCTCTTGCTGGCTGGCGTGATCCTGAACTCGATCTTCTCGGCGCTGATCATGTTCATCATCTCGATTATGGGCCCGAACCGGTCTTTTGGCACGATGGCATGGCTGATGGGCACCCTGACCGCTCCGACCTTCCCGGCGATGGCGGCCCTGGCCGTGTACCTCATCACGGGTGGGCTCGTGCTCCTCTGGCAGGCCAAGTCCCTCAACCTCATGGCCCTCGGGGAAGAAGCGGCCTCGTCCATGGGCGTGGAGGTGCACAAGGTGAAAAAGATTGTGTTCTTTACGTCCGCTCTATTGACGGGCGCTGTGGTGTCGGTCAGCGGCATGATCGGGTTCGTCGGGATGATTATCCCCCATGCGGTACGAATGGTGATTGGGGCGGACCATCGACTGCTGCTCCCGGCGTCTGCGCTCGTGGGGGGAACCTTCCTCATTGCGGCCGATACCGTCGCGCGGACCGTGCTGGCGCCAGGAGAAATTCCGGTCGGAGTCGTGACGGCGTTAGCGGGAGGACCGTTCTTTATTTTCTTATTGATGAATCGGAAGAGTGGGCTTGCCGAGTAGCGGAATCGATGATGTGCCCAGTCGTTCCGCTTGGTGAGGAGGCACGGACATCATTCAAGGGGGAGTCATAGCGAAGGATAGGTCGACAGCGACGGGGAAGATGGTGCAAAGCCATCACGGTGCCGCCACTGTAAGCGGGGAGTGATCCTGCACATTGCCACTGTGCGCCGCGGCGCATGGGAAGGCGCAGGAGAGCCGCGATCCGCAAGTCAGGAGACCCAACTGTCGGACGATTCCACTCAACCTTTCGAGCGAAAGGGAGGTGGGCGATGCAACATGGTGGGTGGCGCCGATGTGGTGTTGTGTTCCTGTTTGTCCTGCTGTACGCGGCGAGACCGGGCGTTGCGACAGGTCAGGCGAAGCCGGGTGGAGAGTCGGAGCCAGTCCAAAATCTTGACCCGGTTGTGGTGACGGCCACGAAGACGCCGGTTCCGCTCAAGCAGGTGACGAGTGCCGTCGAAGTGATCACGGAAGAAGAACTCCGAAAGCAGCAGATCAAGACCGTGGCGGACGCCTTGCGTCTCAGCCAAGGTCTGGCGGTCTTTTCCAGCGGAGGGCCCGGGGCGGAGGTCACTGTGCGGATGCGCGGAGGCAGCCCCTCCCAGACCCTTGTGCTGATCGATGGCGCGATCGTCAATAGTACGACGCTGGGCTACTACAGCTTTGCCAACCTCTCGACGGACAACATCGAGCGAATTGAGATCCTCAGAGGGCCGCAGAGCATGCTCTGGGGAGGCGACGCGGTGGGCGGCGTGATCAATATCATCACGAAGCGGGGGACGGATACGCCGCGTGTCGGCGGGTTCTTCGAATACGGATCGTTCTCGTCGATCCGCGAGGGCGCCCACGCCTCCGGGCAGAAAGGGCCGCTGGATGTATCGGTCTCGCTCTCCCGTTGGGACACGACGGGCTTTTCCGCCGCCGATTACCGCCTCGGTGCGTCCGAGCGCGATGCGTACCACAACTGGCAAGGCTCATCGAGGGTGGGGCTCGCCCTGCCCCACGACGGCCGGGTGGATCTGACGTTCCGTTGGCTCAACAATTCGATCAACCTCGATAACCTGTCGCCCCCACCGAAGGACGTCTTCGGCTCGAAGACGAGGGAGCAGGAGGTCATCTACGGTGCTAGCTACGATCAGCCGTTCACAGACTGGTGGTCGCAAAAGCTCACGCTCACTCACAATGAGGATCGAGCGCTGTTTCTCCCCGGCACCCGCCAACGGAATCTCGTGACGGGCGCCTTCAGTGTGCCGGCGGGCTCGCCCAACGAGACCAAGACAAGCACGAACCGCATGGAGGTCCAGGAGAATTTCCGCATTGCCAAACCGCTGCTCCTTAGCACGGGTTACCAGTTCCGCGAGCAAGTGGGCGGGAACAACACCGGCCTGCTGAGCCGCCTCATTCAGTCCCACGCGGGATTTGCCGAAGCCCAGCTCAACGCCTGGGACCGGGTCTTCGCCACGGCCGGCGTGCGACAGGACAGCTATAGCACGTTTGGCGATGCCACCACCTACCGGGGCACTGGCGGGTATCTGCTTCAGGAAACGAACACCAAGTTCAGAGGGAGCTACGCGACCGGCTTTCGCGCGCCCACGATCAACGATCTCTTCTTTCCGAATTTCGGCAACCCGAACCTGGGTCCGGAGAAAAGTCAGGGCGCTGACATCGGCGTCGACCAGCGGTTTCTGGGAGACCGGGTGCGCCTGAGCGGAGGCTACTTCTGGAACCGATTTAGAAATCTCATTCTGAACAGCAACAACGATCCTGCCTGCGCCCCCTTCAGCACGTTCCTTTCCTGTCCACGCAATATCGGCGCGGCCGTCACGAAAGGCTGGGAGGCCAGTCTCGGGGTGTCCCTGCTGCGCGACCGTCCCTTCGCCAAGAACCTGGACCTACGAGCGCAATACACGAACACCCTCACACGGGACCTTGCCACCGCGCTTCGCCTGCCGCGGTGGCCCGTAGACCAGTGGAGCGCGCTCCTAAGCTACCAACCCGTCGAGCCGTTGGTGGTCACGCTGGCCGCCCGATACGTCGGCTCCCGGTTTAACGATCTGCAGAATAAGCAGAACCTTCGCGCGTTCGATGTCTGGGCGTTCTCCGCCACCTATGACGTGACGAAACGTATACAGGTCTACACCCGCGTGGAGAATCTGTTCGACGAGAAGTACGAGGAGATCCTGAATGCCGGCACCGCCGTGCGGTCCATCTATGTCGGGGTCAAGGTGCATTACGATGCGGACTAGTCACGCATGCCGATGAGCGCGCCCAGACTGGTCATCGCCGGGACTCAGAGCGGCGTCGGCAAGACGACCGTGACGTTGGCCCTCCTGGCCGCCCTCAAGGCGCGCGGCCGCCGGGTGCAGGCGTTCAAGGTCGGGCCGGACTTCATTGATACCGGCCATCACACCGCCGCGACTGGCCGCCCGTCCCGCAACCTGGATGGGTGGATGCTGGAGGAGTCGGTGAATCGGGCGATCTTTCATCGCGCGGCGGCTGATGCGGACATCTCGATCATCGAGGGGATGATGGGGCTCTTCGATGGCAGCTCGCCGACGGCCGAGCGCGGCAGCACGGCGGAGATGGCCAAGCTGCTGCGCGCGCCGGTCTTGCTGGTGATCGACGGCAGCGCCATGGCACGCTCGGCCGCGGCGATGGTCTTGGGGTATGTGCGGTTTGACCCGGACCTGCGCGTCGCCGGCGTGCTGTTCAACCGGATCGGCGGGGACAAACATTTCAGCCTGCTCAAGCAAGCGGTGGAGACGTACACCGAACTCCCGGTCGTCGGGTACCTGCGGGCCGATCCGGAGGTGCGCATCGGCGATCGTCATCTGGGTCTCGTGACCGCGATCGAACAGGGCGGGCGCGGCCTGTACGAGCGTCTCGGGAGAGCCGCCGCTGACACGGTGGATCTCGATCAGATCGAAGCCCTGGCGGGACAGGGTGGCGAATTGGAGAGCCCCGCATCGAGTCCGGACGCGCCGACGCGGTCGAGCGGCGACGCGCCCGTCCGAGTGGGCGTCGCCTACGATCCGGCCTTCTGCTTTTATTATGCCGACAACCTGGAAGCGCTGGAAGCGGCCGGGGCCACGCTGATCCGGTTCTCGCCGCTCCGCGACGCGGTCCTGCCTGAGGTCGATCTGCTCTATCTCGGCGGCGGCTATCCCGAATTGCACGGCGCGACGCTGGCCGGCAATACGGCCATGCGCGCGGCGGTTCGCGCCTTCGCAGAGCGCGGCGGAGCGATCTATGCGGAGTGCGGCGGCATGATGTATCTCACGGAAGCGATCCGGGATTTCGACGGCCACGCGCATGAGATGGTCGGGCTGTTCCCCGCGGAGGCGGTGATGCGGAAGCCCGGCCTGACGCTCGGGTATCGGGAGCTCACGATCGCGCGGCCCTGCATCCTGGGCGACGCCGGCGTCACGGCCCGGGGGCATGAATTTCATTATTCCTCGCTCGTGCCTCGCGGCGAGCTCGATCGCGCCTGCCGGCTCACGGATGCGCGGGGCGAGCCCAAAGGCAACGACGGATTGGTCAGCAGGAACACGGTGGCGCTCTATACCCACCTGCATTTTGCCAGTCAGCCTGCGCTAGCGCAGGCCCTGGTGAACGCGGCACGCCGCAGCCGTGCCGTTCGCCGACGGATCGAGGAGGCACGTCATGACGGATTCAACAGACCATAAAGCGCGCATGCAGCGGTTGAAGACCTCGGTGGACCGGCGCATTGCGGCCGCCCAGGAGGAGAAGGGCGTGCTGATCGTGTACACGGGGGCCGGCAAGGGGAAGACGACGGCGGCACTCGGCATGGCCATCCGCTGCATCGGGCATGGGCTGAAAGTGGCGGTGGTGCAGTTCATCAAAGGCGCAATCGACACGGCCGAGGAACGGATTCTGAAAGGCTTTGGCGAGCAGGTGACGTTTCTACGACTGGGCGAGGGCTACACCTGGGAGACACAGGACCGGGAGCGGGACGCACGGGTGGCGCAGCAGGCGTGGACGACCGCGACCGGCTTTCTCCGCGATCCGGGCTACGCGATGGTGATCCTCGACGAGCTCAATATCGCGCTGCATCACGACTACCTCCCGCTGGACATGGTGCTGGACGTCCTGGGGCAGCGTCCGCCCCTGCAGCACGTGGTGATCACGGGGCGACATGCCAAGCCCGAGTTGATCGAGCGGGCAGATCTCGTGTCAGAAATGAAGATGATCAAACATCCCTTCCGCAAAGGTATCAAAGCGCAGAAAGGAGTGGAGTTTTGACCGAGAAACACTGTGAGCGCTGTGGCCAGCCGTTTCCCTGCGGGGGATACGGCTGCTGGTGTACCGAGGTGCCGGTCACGGACTGGCAATTCGATTGGATCGCCGCGCGCTACCGGGATTGTCTCTGTCCAGCCTGCTTGGAGCAGGTCCGAAGCGGCGATCGCGGCTCGCAGCCCTCACAGACGGGGCCAGCGTGAAGACGGCTCGGCCTCGATTTTCGGCGCAAGAACGAGCGGCGGTCTACCGCGCGATCTTTGAGCGGCGCGACGTGCGCCACGACTTTCTGCGCACGCCGATCGCCAACGCGGTGCTCTCCCGACTGCTGACCGCCGCGCACCAGGCCGGCTCCGTGGGGTTCATGCAGCCGTGGGACTTCGTCGTGATCCGAAACCGCGCCACCAAGTCGGCCATCAAGGACCTGTTTCAGGACGCGAATGCGGCGGCGGCGACCCGGTACACGGGCCAACGACGTGAGTTGTATCGACGCTTGAAGCTCGAAGGCATCGAAGAAGCGCCGGTGAATCTGTGCGTGACCTGCAGTCGGCAACGGGGCGGGCGGCACGTGCTGGGCCGCGCAACGGTCCGCGACACCGACCTCTACAGCACGTGCTGCGCCATCCAGAACCTGTGGTTGGCCGCGCGCGCGGAAGGCATTGGAGTCGGCTGGGTCAGCATCCTGGACCACGCGGCGCTGAAGCAGGTACTGGGGATTCCGCGACCGATCAAAGTGGTCGCGTACCTGTGCCTGGGGTATGTCAACGGCTTCTCGCCAGCCCCTGATCTGGAACGCGCCGGCTGGCGCGCGCGTCTTCCCGTGGCGGACTTGATTCACTATGACCGCTGGGATCGCCGGAGCGAGTCGTAAGCCCATGGCGGCCCGCACGCTCATGATTCAGGGAACCGCCTCGCACGTTGGGAAATCCGTCTTGGTCACGGCGCTCTGCCGGCTCTTTCTCAGGCGCGGGCTCCGGGTGGCTCCGTTCAAGGCGCAGAACATGTCGAACAACTCCTTCGTCACGCCGGACGGCAAGGAGATCGGGCGGGCCCAAGCCGTCCAGGCGGCCGCCTGCCGGCTGGCCCCACGAACCGACTTCAATCCGGTGCTGATCAAGCCGGAGGACGAGCGACGGGCGCAGTTGGTGGTCCATGGAAAGTTCGCAGGCTCGCTCATGGCGTCTGACTTCGGACGGGTCCGGCGCGAGCATTTTAAGGCTGTTCAAGAGTCGTTTATGAGGCTGTCCGAGGAATTCGACCTTGTGATCCTCGAGGGCGCTGGCAGCCCGGCCGAACCCAACCTGCGCGAGCAGGACATCGTGAACATGCGGATGGCTAAGGAGGCGAAGGCCCCGGTGTTACTGGTGGGGGACATCGATCGTGGCGGCGTATTTGCCGCTCTGGTGGGCACACTGACGCTCCTTCAGCCTGACGAGCGAGGTCATGTGAAGGGGTTCTTGATCAACAAGTTTCGCGGTGACCCGGACGTGCTGGCTCCCGGGATCCACATGGTGGAAGCCCAGACCGCCCTGCGCTGTTTGGGTGTCCTCCCGTATTGGGGCAACCTGCGGGTGCCGCAAGAAGATTCATTGGGGTGGGACACCGTGACGGCACCCGCGTGCCCGCGAGCGGATCGCCTCACGATCGCCGTGGCGGACGTGCCGGCCATCTCCAACTTCACGGACTTCGAAGCGCTGCTCCAGGAGCCTGACGTGCAGATCGTTCGCCTGTGGGGGGAGACCGACCAGCCGCTCGATGCCCTAATCTTCCCAGGGACGAAGAACACGGCGCAGGCCCTGCACTTCATCAAGACGCGAGGGCTGGATCGGCTGGCCAAGCGGATGGTCCGGGAGGGAGGGACCGTGGTGGGGATCTGCGGCGGCTATCAGATCCTGGGCACACAGATCCGAGATCCTCGCGGGATCGAGTTGCCGGAGCGGGAGTTGGAAGGCGTCGGGCTGCTCGACGTCGTGACCAGTTTTGCCCGCAAGAAGGTCCTGATCCAGGTCGTCGGCTCGCATCGCGAGAGTGGATGCCCGATTGAAGGCTATCAAGTGCATATGGGACGGACGAGAACGGGGAGCGGCGTCATCCCGCTGCTTGATGTGCAGAAGCCCGATCACTCCATGAAATGGGCTGAGGGGGCCTCATCGGAGGATGGCCGGGTCTTCGGCACGTATGTGCACGGCCTCTTCGATACTCCGGCGTTTCGGCGGAGTTTCCTCAACCGGCTCCGCGCCCGCCGCGGCTGGGACCCTTTGGAGATCCAGGCGGAGCGATCCCTTGATCAGATATTGGATGACTGGGCCGACGTCGTGGCCCAGCATGTGGACCTGTCGGCGATTGCGGCGATTATCGAACGAGGCGTGTGAGGGGATGAGCGACCGTCATATCGATGAACGATCCGGCCGGGCTCAGTTGATCCTGGTGGTCGGGGGTGCCTCGTCAGGAAAGAGCGCGTTTGCGTTGAAGCTGGCGGGAGAAAAGACCAAGCGAGCCTTCGTGGCCACCGCGCAGCCGCTTGATGCTGAAATGGGCGACCGCATTAGCCGGCACCGATCGTTACGCGGTCCCGGATGGGACACGGCGGAAGTCCCGCTCAAGCTGCAGAAATGGTTTCGCGCCAACGAAACCACCTATGACTCGATTGTCCTCGACTGCGTGACGCTCTGGTTGAGCAACCTGCGAGAGCGTGAGGTGCCGGACTATCGGGTACCCATCTTGGTCGACAAATTGATTCACGCCATCCGGATGACCACGGCGCGGGTGGTCATGGTCTCCAATGAACTCGGGTTCGGACTGGTCCCCCTGGATGCGGGCGCGCGCCGCTTTCGTGATCTGGCCGGTCAGGTCAACCAGCAATTGGCGAAGGAAGCTGACGAAGTGTACCTGGTGGTGACGGGTTTGCCCATACGCCTGAAGCCGAAGGAGCGCGGATGACGCTGCAGGACGCAATCAATACGATTCGCCCGGTCGATCAGGACTGCCTGAGCCGGACACACGGTCGGCTCGACCGGCTGACGAAGCCGCTTGGAAGTCTCGGACGCCTGGAAGAGTTGGCAGCCCGCTATGTCGCGATCACGGGCGAGGAGCGCCCATCCATTCCACGCGCCGCGGTCTTCACCTTCGCGGGAGATCATGGCGTGACTGACGAAGGGGTCAGCGCCTATCCCAGAGCGGTCACGGCGCAGATGGTGCTGAACTTTCTCAAGGGCGGGGCTGGCGTGAACGTGCTGGCGAGGCACGTGGGCGCGGAGGTGCGGGTGGTGGACATCGGCGTGGCGCACGAGTTTGGGCCCTTGTCGGGTCTTCTCCATCGGAAGGTCGCGCCGGGTACCAAGAATTGGGCCCGTGAACCGGCCATGACCCGGGAGGAGGCGGTTCGTGCCCTGGAGGTCGGGGTGACGCTCGCACGGGAGGCGGTGAACGACGGCATCGGCCTGCTCGGCACGGGGGATATGGGGATCGGCAACACCGCGGCCAGCACGGCGATGACCGCCGTGCTGACCGGCGAGTCCGTGGCCACTGTGACCGGGCGCGGCACGGGACTGGACGATGCCGGACTGGCCCGAAAGGTGGCCGTCATCGAGCAGGCACTGCGCACGCATCGTCCGGACCCGACCGATCCGATCGATGTGCTGGCGAAGGTCGGTGGCTTCGAGATCGCCGGCATCGCAGGGCTGATCCTGGGGGCTGCCGCCTGTCGGCGCCCGGTGGTGCTTGACGGGTTCATTACGGGCGCGGCGGCCTTGATTGCCGCTGGGCTCCAACCGCTCTGCCGGGAGTATCTGATCGCCTCTCATCTATCCGTCGAGCGAGGCCATCAGGCTGTTCTGAAAAAACTGGGCCTGCGACCGCTGCTGGATCTGGACCTCCGTCTGGGCGAGGGCACCGGCGCGTGCCTCGGTATCAGCCTGCTCCATGCAGCCATCAAAATTCTGATGCAGATGGCGACGTTTGACGAAGCCGGCGTGTCGGAACGGACGCCATGAGCAGCCGCGCCGGTCGGTCCTTCGTGATCGCGTGGCAGTTCCTCACCGCCGTGCCATTGAGTCGCTGCCATCACGATCCGACGCCGGCTGAACTGGCCGGGTCGATGGCCTGGTATCCGGTCGTGGGGCTCCTCCTGGGGGGCATGCTGGCCCTGACGACGTGGCTGCTCTCCGACGTGATCGCTCGGGTCGTGCTGGACGCGCTGCTTATCGTGCTGTTGGTGGCCGTGACGCAGGGGCTCCATCAGGACGGGTTGGCCGACACCCTGGATGGCTGGGCGGGCGGGCGCACGCCGGAGCAGCGGCTGGCGATCATGCGGGACGGGCGCATCGGCGCGATCGGGGCCACGGGGCTGATCCTCGCCTTGGGGCTTCGTTATGCGGGACTGGAAGCTCTTCCGGACCCGGGACGTCTGCTGGTGTTGTTCTGCATGCCGGCCGTCGGGCGCTGGGCGATGGTGGTGGGCGCCATCGCCGTACCCTATGCGAGAGCAGAAGGCGGACTCGCGGAGTCGTTTCTTCAGAACCTGAAGACTCACCACGTGCTGATCGCGACCCTGGGAGTGGCCGCGGCACTGGTTTTCGCCATGGGACCCATCGCCGCGGTGGTGAGCCTGTCCGTCACGGCGCTCGTGGCGCGCGCCGTGAGCGCGCACTCCCGCCGTCTCTGCGGCGGCGTCACCGGCGATACGCTGGGCGCCACCAACGAGGTGGCCGAGATCCTCTTTCTGATCCTCGCGCCGCTCTGCATGAGGATTGGATGACTGCCGGCACCCTGCTCCTCGCCTGCACCCTCGACGCGGTCCTCGGCGATCCACGGTGGCTGCCCCACCCGGTCCGACTGATGGGCCGGACGGTTGCCTGGTACGAACAGGGGGTGCGTCGTATCGCGACCGATCGGACCGGAGAACTGGTGGCCGGCATCGTGCTGGCGGTGGGACTGCCGGCCGTTTCCTACAGCCTCGCCTGGCTGGCGATCGAGTGGTCGGGACGGGTGCATGAGATGGCCGGGAAGGGAATGGAGGTGCTCCTGGCGTTCACGACGCTGGCGTCGCGGGATCTGGCCGATCACGTTGTGGCGGTAGGGCGCGCGCTTAAGACCGGCTCGCTTGACGATGCCCGTCTCGCGGTGGCTCGGATTGTCGGTCGCGATACGGCGCAGCTCTCCGAGGGGGAGATCGTGCGCGCGACCGTAGAAACGATCGCGGAAAGCACGTCGGATGGGGTTGTCGCGCCGCTCTTCTTTTTGGTCCTGGGCGGGGCTCCGCTGGCACTCGCCTACAAGGCGATCAGCACGCTGGATTCCATGGTGGGGCATCTGGATGAGCGGTACCGGTATTTCGGGTGGGCGTCGGCACGCCTTGATGATGCCGCCAATTGGATTCCCGCTCGCGTCACGGCGCTCTTGATCGTCGTCTCCGCCGGTGTGGTGTTTCGCAAGGGAGAGAATATGAAGCGGGCGTGGTACATCCTCTGGCGTGACGGAAAGAAGCACCCCAGCCCCAACGGTGGACGTCCGGAGGCGGCGATGGCTGGGGTATTGGGGGTTCAACTGGGGGGCATCAACTTCTATGAGGGAATCCCAGCCAAGCGGCCGGTTCTCGGCGAGTCCATACGATCACTGAGTCCGAATCGCATCGGCGAGGCCCTGCGCGTGATGTGGACGGTGTTTGCCTTGACGGCGTTGCTGGCGGCGGGACTGCTCCTGCTGTGACCATGCGGGATCATCACGGGGGCGACATATACGCGGCGGCGCGGGAGCTTAGCCGCGCGCCGAGCCGCCTCATCGACTTCAGCGCCAGTATCAATCCATTGGGGCCGTCGAAACGAGCCTTGCGTGCGGCTGCAAGAGCGTTGCCGCTCGCGTGCCATTACCCTGACACGGCTTGTCACGATCTTATGACGGCGCTGGCGTCTCGCTGGAAGCTGGACCCTGCCCATTTCATGATCGGGAACGGATCCAGCGAGCTGATCCACCTCGTACCCCGTGCACTTTCCATTCGCCATGCGCTCATCCTCGGCCCGACCTTCTCGGAATATGAGCGGGCGGTGACGAATGCGGGGGGCCGCGTGACGTACCTCCATGCCACTCGAAAGGACGGCTACCAGATTCCTGTCAGGCAAGCGCGTAAGGCGCTACGCGCGACCAGGAGCCGGATCGATACCCTCTTTCTCTGCAACCCCAACAGCCCGACCGGGCAGGTGGCGTCGGCGAAGGACGTCCTTGACCTGACCGACATGGCAGCTCGTCGGAATGTCTGGGTCGTGGTGGACGAGACGTTCGTGGACTATTGCGAGGCCCACTCGGTGCTGTCCGCGGTCGCCCGGAATCCTCGTCTGCTCGTGTTGCGGAGCTTCACGAAGTTCTATGCCCTACCGGGGTTTCGGATCGGGTACCTGGCCGGGCCTCCCGAAGTGGTCGCACGCATTCGACGGTTTCAGACTCCGTGGTCGGTCAATACGCTCGCGCAGACGGCTGCCCAGGCTGCGCTGGAAGATCGGCGGCATGCCCAGCGGAGTCTTGCTTTTATGCATCGGGAGCGGGCTCGCCTAGCCAAGGCGTTGGAGGTGATCCCCGGCCTGCACGTCTTTCCCTCGGCGGCGAACTTCCTCCTCGTCGAGCTGCCGCCCTCAATGCCGGCCGCCCACGTGACGCAGGCACTCCGTCAGGAGGGTCTGTTGATCCGGGACTGTTCGTCGATTCCCGGGCTGACGGGTCGAACGATCCGGGTCGCGGTACGGACGACCGCCGAGAACCGGCGACTCGTCACGGCGCTTCGCCAGGTCCTGAAGGCGCGCCGATGAGCTGGAGGTGGGCCCTTCCTTCGGTACAGCGGCACCCATACCCGAATTGGAGCTGTCCTGCCCCACTTAATAGTTGGACAGGTAGATTAGTCAGGCGGATGCAGGAAACCCAGTGAATTTTTTCAAAACCATCGCAAGGGGAGACAGCAGAGGCCCTCTAACAGAGTAGCAGGCGGGTGCTTCCCAGATTCCCATTTTGAACCGGAGCCTCGAACACGGCCGAATTCTCAGCAGAATGGGTGGTTAGCAACGAGAAACACGCTGTCCAAAAATTAAGTGGGGCAATACACCTTGGCTACAGCGGAGACCATATCAGCGTAAATGAGTAATTCCATGAGATCCTTTTGCGCGTTGTCAGATGGCATTTCCGGTAAGTTCCAAATATCAAGAGAAGAAAAGAGGGTCAGTCACTGTTTCCTATTTGAATGTTTTCAGTGGGACCAATGGACCGAAAAATGAAGGTGCAAACAACACGAATCCAATTGAAGCGCTGGTTAACGGGTATTGATAAATCGAAAGCGCAAAAGCCTTTAAGAGTTGGTAGCTTAGGACTCTGGATCGGATAGAAAAGAGGCAAGGTGATTTCTCATTTCATCTGGCAGTTTTTCTCAAATCATTTGGCGTTTGATAGAGTTACAGCAGCTTTTCCAGGGCGTCCCAGTCGGTGACGGGATGGGAGCAGGTGAAGTTGTGGCAGACGTAGGCGGTTGGCTTACCGTCGATCGCGGCCTTGCCCTGGGCGGCGGCCGGCACGAGGCTTGACCCGGTGTTCCCGTCCACCACCACCAGGGTTTTGTTCGGCACGTATCGCCCGTAGATCTTCCCCAGGAGATCGTTCATGGCCGGATGCGTCCGCGCGCCGACCAGCACGATCTCCTTCGGCTTCGTCAGAAAGAAATCCAGCGCGCACAGCATGGAGGCCGTCCCAAAGGGGTTCTGGTCCATCTGGTGCCGGAAGAGCCGGAAGGTCTTTTCGGTCCGATCGAGGTACGCCCCCTCGCCGGTGTAGGAAAAGAGGCGCAGGAAGTTCATCGCCGCCACGGCGTTCCCGGAGGGGATGGCCGAATCCTCGCCGCCCTTCATCCGCTGAATGAGGGGTTCATGATCCTTCCCCGTGAAGAAGCATCCCCCCGACTGGGAATCCCAGAACTGCTCCAGCATGACCCCGGTCAGCTCGCGGGCCTTGTCCAGGTACGTGGGATTGGAGGTGGCCTCAAAGGCATCAAGCAAGGCCGACGTCAGGAAGGCGTAGTCGTCCAGGTACCCGTTCAGCCTGCCCTGGCCGCCCGTCACCGTCCTGAAAAGCCGTCCATTCTTGTAGGCGTGCTCCAGGAGAAAGGCGAGGGCCTTCTCGGCCATGGCGAGGTCCCCCGGATTTCCCAGGGTCTGGTAGGCGTCCAGGACCCCTGAGATCATCAGACCGTTCCAGCTTGTCAGGATCTTCTCGTCGCGCAACGGTTTCACCCGTCGTTCGCGCACGTGCAGGAGCTTCCGCCGGGCTTCAGCCATGACCTGCCCGGCGTCCGGCGCGTCTTTGACCTCGATGCGGCCGTTGCTCAGAATCAGGTTCGGAATGTTCTTGCCTTCGAAGTTGCCGCCTTGCGTCACGTCATAGACTCGGCAGAAGGCCTCCCCCAGGTCAGGCCCCAGAATGGCCTTGATTTCAGCCGGTTCCCAGACGAAGTACTTGCCCTCGTGTCCTTCACTGTCGGCATCCTGCGCCGTGTAGAAGCCGCCGCCCGGGTGGACCATTTCGCGGCGGATGTAGTCCAGCGTCTCTTCGACCACCTGCTTGAACCGGGGCTCGCGGCTGAGGCGCCAGCCGTCCAGGTAGAGGCGAACGAGCTGGGCGTTGTCGTACAGCATCTTCTCAAAGTGGGGGACCAGCCACTGGCCGTCGGTCGAGTAGCGATGGAAGCCGCCGCCGAGATGATCGTAGAGGCCGCCGGCCGCCATCTTCCACAGCGAGTGCAGGGTCATGTCGAGCGGCTTCCGATCGTTGGTGCGATGGTACTGACGCAAAAGGAGGTGAAGGGGGGGGCACGTCGGGAATTTGGGCGCGTCCCCGAACCCGCCGTTGACCGGCTCAAAGAACATGCCGAGATCCCGCAGAGCGTCGTTCAGGAGGGCCTCGGTCAGAGGACCCTCGGACGGTTCCGGAGAGCTGATCCGCCGCAAGCCGGATTTGACTTTCTGGATGTTTTCCTGGACCTGGGCGGGCTCTTTCATGAACGCCTCGGCCACGCCCAGGAGCACCTCGGGAAACCCCGGCATCCCGTATCGCGGGGTCGGCGGAAAGTAGGTCCCTCCCCAGAACGGTTCCTGATCGGGGGTGAGGAACACCGTCAGCGGCCATCCCCCACCGCGGCGCATGAAGGCCTGCGCGGATTTCTGATAGATGTCGTCCAGGTCAGGGCGCTCCTCCCGGTCCACCTTGATGCTGATGAAGTGCTCGTTCATCAGCCTGGCGATGTCCGGGTTCTCGAACGACTCTCGCTCCATGACGTGACACCAGTGGCAGGCCGAGTACCCGATCGACAACAAGATCGGCTTGTTCTCGGCCTTGGCCCGAGCCAGGGCTTCCTCCCCCCAGGGGTACCAATCGACCGGGTTGTGGGCGTGTTGCTTCAGATAGGGGCTCGTCTCGTGGATGAGACGATTCGTATGCTTCGGCGTGTCGCTCATGTACGACATGGTACCTGCTGGGGCGTTGCTTGCGCAATGTGAGAATGCCTTAATCGGCGGGTCCTGCCGCCGGTTTCCCCCACCGGCTTCCGCTGCGAAGACTGGCCTCTAGGCGGTGGGGGCCCCCAACCAGCGTCACCCGCCGCCCGTTCGGCGCCCGCAATCATCTCGTCTTTAGATTATGGTATAGTCGCGCCCATGCCACGGGAAAAGGACGCGTCTCGGCGCGTCCGGGGTGGGTGGGTGTGAAGGATTATTACAAAGTGCTGGGGGTGGAGCGGGACGCCACGCCGTCCGAAATCAGGAACACCTTTCGCCGGCTGGCGAAGGAGAACCATCCCGACCACCATCCCGGCGACAAAAGGGCGGAGGCCCGCTTCAAGGAGGCCAGCGAGGCTTACGGCGTCATCGGGGACGCCGCGGCCAAGGAGGAATACGACCGGCTTCGCTTCGCGAGCCATCCGACCTACGGAGTCAAGGAGCAGCCGGTCAATCCCGAGATCTATGTCAGCCAGAATCTGGAGAAGCTCTTTGAGGCCGGGCACCACGACATTCAGGGCTTTCTCTTGAAGAACCTTCCGAAGCTCAGGGCAGAGATCGAGGTGGTCCGAAGGATCACCAAGGAGAAGCTCGGCTACGATGCCTTCAAGCCTGCGATTGTCCTGAACCATGCGCCGGAGGCCTTTGCCGGATGGATCAGCGAGGACATGGAAGTCCGCCGCAGCAAGATCGTTCACGTGGCGCTCTTTAATTTGCTGAACCAGGGCGCGGCGGACCGCAAGCGGGATGAAACCGTGGAGAAGCTCAAGCGCCGCCTCGAACATGCCTATGACGAGGGGCGGGCCGCCGGCTATCGCGACGCCCTCGAGCTCTTTTACCAACGCAACAAATAACCTCCCGTGACGCGGGTTGCCTCGCGAGTGAACCAGATCTATCTGGCCGGCGAGGGTGGCCGGGACTTTGCCGTTAGTTCTTGTTTTTCTTGTTATGGCAGGTCCTTGGTGGTTGTGCCTCGTTGTCTCTTCATTTCAATGAAACTCCCTAGCAACTTCCCTTGACAGGGAAGGGGCCTCAGGGTACTAAATTAATTTCCTTGTGAATCGGGCCGATTGTGTCGAAGTAGAGATTGGGAGAGGCTGCGGGATGGGGAATTCAACAAGAGGTGGGTGGTGATCGCTGACGCTGGGAGCGGCCAACTGGCGGCTGAACGCCTTCCGTGGGGGGGTCACCGGGTCCGCGAGTTCTTTCGGTGGTTTTACCGCTACCGGTCCATCCGCCTCACATCCGAGGGCCTGCGGTTCCTTCTCCTGACCCTGGCGGTGGGCTTGGCCGCCCTCAACACCGGCAATAACCTCCTCTACCTCTTGCTGGCGATGATGCTCAGCCTCATCGTCATGTCGGGCATCCTGTCCGAACAGAGCCTGAAGTATCTTGCCATCCACCGCCGCACCCCGCCCCACATCTTTGCAGGGCGTCCGGCGACCCTCGCCCTGACCCTGACCAACCGGAAGCACAAGCTGCCGACGTTCTCCCTGCGGGTCATGGACCTCGTCGCGGGAGCCGCCGTGGACCGGGGGATCCATCTTCTCCATCTCCCCCCGCAGGCCTCGGTCACGCAGGCCTACACCCTCCTGGTTCCTCGTCGGGGATTGCATCGTATAGAGGGGGTCAAGCTGCTGACCCGCTTTCCCTTCGGTCTCTTCGTGAAGGCCGCCACCCTTCCGCTGGCATCCGAGCTGGTGGTCTACCCCGAGTCCAAACGGGTGCCCAAGGACCTGATTGAGGATCTCGTCGCCTTGGGCCACGAGCAGGCCGTCCCCCGCCGCGGGCAGGGCGTCGGTTTGTATAATCTTCGGGAGTACCAGTTTGGCGATGAGTCGCGGACCATCCATTGGAAGACCTCGGCGCGCCGGGCGTGTTTGATGGTGCGGGAGACCGAAGCCGAGGACCAACGGCAGGTCACCTTGGTCTTGCCCACGGATGCGCCTGAACATCGGCAGCACTTTTTTGAACGGGCGGTGGTGCTGGTCGCCTCCATCGCGGCCTACTTCCTGGAGCATGATTTTTCGGTGCGTCTGCTGGTGGGGGATCAGGAAATCCCGCATGGGACAGGGGACACGCATCTTCACCGCATCCTGCGGGCGCTGGCCCTCTGTGACCCGACGCCCGCGGCGGTTTCGGGTGCCGTGCCCGAACCCTTTTTCAGGCTTGAAGAGCAGACCCTGCGTGGGGAGCTGACGATTCTGGTTCTGCCCTGGGTGGACCCCCGCGTCACGGAGGTGTGCCGGGGCGTGAGTCGAATGCTTGAGGCCTGGGAGTACCCATGAACCTCGAGCACGCATTCCGGCTCAGCTCCATTCTGTTAGCCGCCGTGGGGTTTGCGGGCTTGGTCCTGACCGGCGAGCTGTCCCTCGTCCTGGTCGTGCTCGGGGTGATGGCGCTCTTGGCCAGCATGGCGTATGTCGGGGGGTGGGGCGCCGATTGGCTCGTCGTTCGGCTCTTCCGGCTTTCGCGGCAGGCCTGGAACGTCCTCATGGTCGCGGCCTTTCTGGTTTTCGTAGGCGACATGATATTCCTCTCGCGGGACATTCTCACCGCCGCCGTCCATTTCCTTATCGTCCTGATGATCAACAAGCTGTTCAATCTGCAATACCGGAAGGATTTTCTTCAGCTCTATGCCATCAGCTTTTTGGAGCTTTTGGCCTCTGCCGCGCTGACGATGGAGTTCTGGTACTCGGTCGTGTTCCTCGCCTATCTGTTCGCGGCGATCTGGGCTCTGCTCATCTTTCATTTAAGAAACGAGGAGGAAGAGGTGCGGTCCGCCGGTCGGTCGGGCGAGTCCCCCGTGGATTCCGTCGGGGCATCGGGCCCGGTCACGGCCCGGTTCTTTTGGACGACGAACGGGATCGCCATCGGGGCGTTCTGCATCACGCTGGCCATCTTTTTCGTGATCCCGCGCATCGGAGCCGGGTTCTTCCAGAAGGGGCGGGGGGAGCCTATTCGTACCTCGGGCTTTTCCGAGGAGGTGAATCTGGGGGTCATCGGCGCCGTCAAGCTTGATCCCACCGTGGTCATGCGGGTCGAGTTTCCGGATCAGCGTATTCCCTTCACGGAGTCGTCGCGGGTCTATTTCAGGGGCGGGGCGTTTGACAAGTACAACGGGCGCGCCTGGGGCAATAGCTTCGGTCGACGCCGTATAGTGGAAACCCTGCGGGACGGGTCCTTCAAGGTCATCGGTGATCCCAAGCCCGTGGGGGCGCAGGGCCCTGTGCTCCGCCAGGAGATCCTGATCGAGGCCCTGGATACCTCGGTCTTGTTCGGGGTGTCATTCATGGACTCGGTCAAGGGCAACTTCCCGTTCCTCCAGGCGGATGGAATGGGGGGGGTCCGTCTGGCCTACCCCCCCTCGATGCGCTTTCAGTATTCGGTGCTCTCTATCCCTGACCGTCTGCTGGAGGAGGACCGGGCGGCGTCCTCCTTCACCTATCCCCCCTCGATCAAGAAGCAGTTCCTCCAGTTGCCGAAAATGAGTCCGCGGGTTGCCGAATTAGCCAGGGCGGTGACCCAAAGGGTCGAGGCCCCGTACGAAAAGGTCCGGGCGGTCGAGCAGCACCTCCGGCGCAACTATCGATACAGTCTTGACGTCGGGTCGAATCTTCCCGCGAGCCCTGTCGAGGACTTTCTGTTCACGCGGAAAACCGGCTACTGCGAGCACTATGCCACGGCCATGGTGGTGATGCTGCGAACCTTGGGCATCCCGGCTCGGCTGGTCACGGGGTTCCTCCCCGGCGAATGGAACGACTTCGGCAACTATTACACCGTCCGCCAGCAGGACGCGCATGCCTGGGTCGAGGTGTATTTCCCGCGGTCCGGATGGATCACGTTTGACCCGACCCCCGATACGGATGCCTCCGTTCCCCTCCCGCTTTGGGCGAAGGCCGGCAAAATGATGGATTCAGTCCGTCTCAAGTGGGACCGGTACGTGATCCGCTACAGCTTCCTCGATCAGATCGCGGTCTATCAGGACCTCCGCGACCGGAGCGACAAGGTGAAATCGCAGACCTCGGGATTCCTGGCTTCGGGAAACCGTCTGCTGGCCGCCCTTCGTCAACAAGCCGGGTCGTTCCTCCGGGGGGACGGCCGCACCTTTGTGGGGTGGCTGGTGGGCTGTGTGGCGGGGGTTGCGTTGGTCCTGACGGTGGTGATCCGGAGGAAGCAGCAGGGCCACCTGCTGCAGGCGGGGATCCAAACCGTCAGCCAGATCGCGGCCGTCCGCCTGTATGGCCGGATGCTGCGTTTCCTCGAATCTCGCGGCGTCCCCAAGTCTCCCGGTGCGACTCCGCTGGAATTCGCCCGCCTGGTGACCCGCGAGTGGCGTGAAGCGGGCCGAGTCGTCGAGCCCCTGACCGACCTGTATTGCAGGGCCCGCTTTGGCCAGGCCCCGCTCTCCCACGAAGAGTTCAAACACGCGGACACCCTTCTCGCCGGACTTCGATCGGTGCGTCGGAAGGACTAGCCTCCCGTTGCCTTGACAGGGGTAGGGGGGGAGAATAGGATACCCTTGAGGTTGAGCTGACTGATGAATCGCGGATCCCAGTCCCACCGAATGGTTTCGGCGTGCCGTGCCGGGTTCACCCTCCTTCTCGGTTTTCTGATTCTGTCCTCGATGGGGTCTGCGGAAGGCATCCCCGCCGGCCCGGCCCCGGTTTACGTGGGGTCCTATGAGGGGGTCATCAACCCCGTTTCCGCCGAATACATCAACCACCTCCTGACGGAAGCCCAGCAGAACGGCGCCGGGGCGGTCGTTGTGCAGCTTGACACGCCCGGGGGGCTGGACACTTCCATGCGCCTGATCGTCAAGGACATTACCTCCTCCCGGATTCCGGTGATCGTGTACATCGCTCCCAGCGGAGGACGAGCGGCCTCCGCGGGGGTCTTCATCCTCTACGCCTCCCACATTGCGGCCATGGCGCCGGGAACCAACGTGGGGGCGGCGCATCCGGTGGCGATGGGCGGGGGCGAGATGGATGCGGTCATGAAGGAAAAGGTGGAGAACGATGCCGCCGCCTACATCAAATCCATCGCCGAGCAGCACGGGCGCAATGCTCGGTGGGCGGAGGATGCGGTGCGAAAGAGCGTGTCGGTGACCGAGAAGGAGGCCCTGTCGCTGAAGGTCATCGACCTGATCGCCGAAGACGTGCCGTCTCTGCTGGCGGCTGTGGACGGGCGGACCGTGACGACGGGGTCCGGCAAGACGGCGCTGCATACCAAGGGGGCGGTCCTGAAAGAAATCCCGTTGGGCTGGCGGCTCGAGGCGTTGAAGGCCTTAAGCGATCCCAACATCGCCTTCTTGCTGATGACCCTCGGGACGATCGGGTTGCTGGCGGAACTCTACAACCCCGGGGCGATCCTTCCCGGGATCGTCGGCGCCATCAGCCTGATCTTGGCCTTCTATTCCCTCCAGACCCTCCCGATCAACTATGCCGGTGTGCTGCTCATCATTTTGGGGATCGTGCTGTTCATCCTTGAAATCAAGGTCGTCAGCTATGGCTTGCTGACCCTGGGGGGGCTTGCGGCGATGACCTTGGGGGCCCTCATGTTGGTGAAAACCGATGCCCCCTTTATGAAGGTTTCTCTGGAATTTTTGATCCCGACGATGGTCACCGCTGCCGCCATCATGCTGGCGATGACCTGGCTGGCTGTGAAGGCTCAGCGGCGACGCCCCGTGACCGGGGCCGAGGGAATGGTCGGGACTATTGCCCTCGCCAAGACCGACCTGAAGCCTCGGGGGAAGGTTCTCCTGCAGGGGGAACTCTGGGACGCGATCAGCGAGGAGCCCATTCGCGAAGGCGAGGAGGCCGAGGTCAAGGCGGTGGCGGGGCTGACGCTGACGGTCGGACCGCATCGCAAGTAAACAGAGAGGAGTCTTCGATGCTCCAGTACATCATCCCGATTCTGATCATTGCTGCCCTCGTCAAGCTCAGCATCAAGATCCTCATGGAGTATGAGCGCGGCGTGGTCTTCTTCTTGGGCAAGTTCCAGATCGTCAAGGGCCCGGGCCTCCGGTTCGTGTTCCCCGGTATCCAGCGGATAGTCGTGGTGAATCTTCAAACCGTCACCATGGAGGTGCCGTCCCAGGATGTGATCACCCGCGACAACGTCTCGGTCAAGGTCAATGCCGTCATCTTCCTCCGGGTGGTGGATCCCCAGAGGGCCGTCCTGGCGGTCCAAGACTATTCATATTCGACCTCCCAGATCGCACAGACGACCCTGCGGAGCGTGCTGGGCCAGAGCCAGCTGGACGAACTGCTGTCCAAGCGGGATGAGATCAACGTGGAACTCCAGCGGATCATTGACCAGCAGACCGAGCCCTGGGGAGTGAAGGTGGCGGCGGTGGAAGTCAAGAACGTGGACCTGCCCCCCGAGATGCAACGCGCCATTGCGAAACAGGCGGAGGCCGAGCGCGAGCGGCGCGCCAAGGTCATCCATGCCGAGGGAGAATTTCAGGCTGCCCAGAAGCTCTCTGACGCGGCTGAAATTATCGGGCGGAATCCTATCGCGCTGCAGCTCCGGTACCTCCAGTCACTGGTGGAAGTGGCATCGGAGAAAAACTCGACCATGATTTTTCCCATCCCTATCGATATTATCTCGACCTTCATGCAGGCGATAAAGAAGTCCTGATCGCCGCCTTTTATGGAGCAAGCCCTTCCTCAGGCAGGTTTCACGAAGAGAATTCTGGGCAGGGTCCGGGAAGCCAAGTTCACCGCGGCGCAAATCGTTCCTCTGGCCTTTCTCGGCGTGATCCTGGCTGGCACGCTGCTCCTGATGGTGCCCTTCGCGACGACAGGAGGAGGGATCCGGTTCCTTGACGCGCTGTTCACCATGACCTCCGCTGTCTGCGTCACGGGCCTGATCGTCCTGGACACGCCGAACGATTTTTCAACTTTTGGCCAACTCGTCATCCTCCTGGGAATTCAGGTGGGAGGATTCGGGTACTCGACGATGGCGACGCTCTTGCTGCTGGCCTTGGGCCGCCGGATCGGACTGCGCGAGCGCATGATGATGATGGAGGTGCTCAGCACCTTGAGCATGGAGGGGCTTGTTCGGTTCGTGAAGGTCATCGTGGCGATCACGCTTCTTGCGGAGGGCATGGGGGCCCTGATCCTGGCCGCGCGCTTCTCCTCCGATATGGACCCGCTGCGCGCCCTGTATTTCGGGGTCTTTCATGCGGTTTCGGCCTTCAATAACGCCGGCTTCTCGCTCTTCTCCGAGAACCTGCTCCATTACCGGAGCGATGTGACCGTGAACCTGACCGTCACGGTCCTGATCGTCCTGGGCGGGGTCGGATTTCTGGTCTTCCGGGACATCCTGGACAACCTGCACGGCGACCGGTTCCGTCTCTCAACCCATACCAAGGTGGCCCTTGCGGTCACAGGGTTGCTGATCGTGGGCGGGACCGCGGGGATCTGGGCCTTTGAGATCCACAACGAGAAGACCCTCGCTCCGCTTCCCCTCGGCGAGCAGATTCTGGTAGCCTACTTTCAATCGGTTTCGGCCAGGACGGCCGGGTTGAACACCATCGACATCAGCCTGGTCGCCAATCCCACCCTGTATTTCCTGATCCTCCTGATGGTGGTGGGAGGCTCGCCGGGGAGCACCGCGGGGGGAATCAAGACGACGACGTTCGGGATCATCTGCGCAGCGATCTGGGGAACGTTGAAGGGCCGTGCCGACGTCATGATGTTTCACCGGCGGATCCCTCCGGAGCTCGTGACCAAGGCCTTGGTGCTATCGGCGCTGGCGCTGGGCCTGGTGACTGCGTTCACCATGGTCCTGTCCTCCTCGGAGAACCAGGACTTTCTCAGGCTGATGTTCGAGGTGGCCTCCGCGGCCGGAACCGTGGGGCTGTCCACCGGGAACGGAGGGACTCTCAGCCTCTCGGCCCTGTTCAGCGATTTCGGTAAGTGTGTGATCATGGCGACGATGTTCCTGGGACGCCTTGGACCGCTCGCGATCGGTCTCTTCGCCATCCGATCCCACGAGGAACTCCGGTACCGTTTCCCTCTCGCGAAGGTGGTGATCGGATAAGGAGGCTCTTTTATGAAGCGGCAGGTGGCAGTGATCGGGCTTGGGCGATTCGGGTATGGAGTCGCGGAGACTTTGGTGAAGAAGGGGTGCGAGGTCCTGGCCATCGATACGGATCCGGAGAAGATTCAGGCCATCAGCGACCTGGCCACCTTCGCCGTCCAGTGCGATGCGACCGATGTGAAGGCGCTCAGGGCCATCAGCGCGCAGAATGTGGATGTGGCGGTGGTGAGCATCGGAGAGAACATTGAGGCCAGCATCCTGATCGTCCAGACCCTGAAGGAGATGGGGGTCAAGCAGATCATCGCCAAAGGGGTCACCCCCCAGCACGGGAAAATTTTGCAGAATCTGGGCGTGACCGAGGTCATTTTCCCCGAACGCGATGCGGCCGTTCGCCTGGCCCAGCGGCTGATTTCTCCGAATGTCTTGGAGTACCTGGAACTCTCCCCTGGCTATAGCGTCGAGGAAGTCGCCGTACCCGACAAAATGTCGGGCCTCCGGCTCCGTGAGGCCCAGATCCGGGAGGCTTACAACGTCAACATCATTGGAATCCGAAAGAAGGTCACGCGAATGGTCAAGGGACAGATGACCACGGAGGAGGTCTTCAACGTGACCCCGTCCCTGGACGACGATGTCATCGAGAAGGGCGACATTCTGGTCGTGGTCGGCAAGCAGGAGGATCTGGACCGTCTGACTCGACTTGAGTAAGTCTCTCCGCCAACGAAGATTTTCCCCCGCCCAAGCCTTGATAAGCGATCCCTGGCTGGTTACCTAAAGATAATGAAAAAAGAACCTGATCACATGGTTTGAGCCTCTCGAAAGAAAGGTCAGTATTTCAAGGAGTTACAATGCCTGTAATTTTTAAAGCGATGGGTGCCGGTCCGGTCCTAAACGAAGGGCCCAATCCGGGTGTCAAATATTATGAAGCCAAAAACCCTGATTGGGGCCTCCACAATAACCGTAGAACCGAGGGGGTCCAGGGGAAAGCCGGGGGATCGACCGATCCCGATCGAATGATGGAAGAGGAATTGGTGGGAGAAGACATCGAACATGTAGGCCTCGATTTAGGTCGAGACCTCCAAGAAGACAAACCGGTGGAAGAGACCGCCGAGGAGGAGACGCCGGGGGTTTCTCCTCCCGAAAAAGACCATCTCGCTGAATTGGAGTGGTTGTATTTTCAATCCTTCGGCAAGAAAGCGCTCCTGACACGGGAAGGCGAAGTTGTCCTGGGCAAACAGATCGAACGGGGGGATCGCCTCGTCCGGCGCGCCGTCCGAACGGCGTTGGCCGTGGTGCGAAAGGTTCGTCTCACTGATTCGCTGACCGCCGCTCAGGCCGACCTCAAAGCCGTCCTGGGAGTGAGTGGGCTCTCGGCGACCGATCTCGAAAAAGGAAGCCGGGCGATCAAACAGGCGATCAAAGAGGTCGGTGGTTCGAGCCGTCGGCCCCCCCCGAAGGCGCGAGAGTTGAAGTCCGCCCTCAAGCAGTTCCACGAAGGATGGGCCGAACTGGAAAAAGCCAAGGACGAAATGGTGCTCTCCAACCTGCGACTGGTTGTGGATGTGGCCAAGCATTACACCGGTCGAGGATTGAGCCTTCTGGACCTGGTTCAAGAGGGGAATATCGGGCTCATGAAGGCGGCGGAGCGGTTCGACCACAGGCGGGGGTTCAAATTCAGCACCTATGCCACGTGGTGGATTCGGCAAGGCATCACCCGTTCGCTGGCGGACCAGTCCCGCACGATCCGCATTCCGGTCCACATGACCGAAGCCTATCAACGCGTCTACAAGGCGACGCGGCAGCTGTCTCAGCGCCTGGGCCGGGAACCTTCATTGGGAGAAGTGGCTGGAGTCATCCAGTCGACCAGCGAGCGGGTTGGACAAACGATCCAGGCCTTCCAGGACGTCGTGTCGTTGGAACATCCGGTCGGGGATAACGATTCCCTCCTGGGGGATTTCATCCCGGATCGGGAAAGCCAGACGGCCGACAGCAAAGTGGATCATCATGAGATGTCCCGGGAAGTGGCCCGGGCACTTGGGTCCCTCAGCCCCCGCGAGGAAGCCGTGATCCGCCTCCGGTTCGGCATCGGGCAGGGAGAGTCGATGACCCTGGAAGAGGTTGGCCGCATCTTGGGCGTCACGCGTGAACGCATTCGCCAGATCGAGGCGAAGGCCTTGTTGAAATTACGGACCCCGGAGTTTCTGGCGTTGCTTCAACCCCTCCTTTGACCTTCCGTCCGTCAGGCGCCTGGGAGTCGCATCCCCCTTCCTCCGTGCGTGTAAATGTGCGACAATTAACCTTACTGATGCGACCCATGGTGCGGAGCGACAGGGCTGGCGGAAGGTTCGGGTTTGGAGTGCTGCTGCTTGGCTCCCTCCTGACCGCGTCCCCGGTGGGGGCCGGCCAGGAGGTTTCTCAGAAAACCCTTTCAGTGCCTGATGCAGTGGCGACGGTTCTCCCCTCCGTCGTCAGCATCATGACCCACGGTCCCGTCCGCTCGACTCCTGCTCAACCGACTCCTTCGGGGTCTGGATCCGGGATCATCGTGAGTCCGAACGGTCATATTCTGACCTCAAACCACCTCGTGGCGGGAGCGACCCGTCTGGTGGTGGGGCTTCAGGATGGGCGTCTTGTCCCAGGCCGGGTCGTGGGGAGGGATTTCTTGACCGATCTTGCCGTCCTCAAGGTGGACATTGACGGGCTGGTTCCCGCGAAAATCGGCCAGTCCTCCAGTCTCAGGATCGGAGAAACCGTCGTGGCGATCGGAAATCCATTTTCGATCAAAGGCGGGGCCACCGTATCGGTGGGAGTCGTGAGCGGGGTGGACCGAGCCATCGTGCCTCCGACCGGAGAAACCCTGTATAACCTGATTCAAACCGATGCCGCGATCAATCCGGGCAGCAGCGGAGGGCCTCTTGTGGACCTCTCGGGCCGCCTTGTGGGGATCACCACCGCGGTGGCGCCGGCCGCCCAGAACATCAGTTATGCCATCTCGATCGATGAAGCCCTTCCCGTCGCCCAGTCCTTGGTTGTGCGGGGCAGTATGCTCCGGCCCCCACTCGGCTTTGTCCCGGTGACCATCACCGCCAGCATCGTGGCGGCCTTTGGTCTGGATGTGGAGCGGGGGGTCTTGGTTCTGGGCATGGAGCCCCAGGGGCTTGCCGCCGAAGCCGGCCTGCGTGAGGGCGATGTCGTCACAGCCGTGGATGTGACCCAGATCTACAACATGTCCGATTTGTGGCACGCGCTCCTCAAGGACGGAACCTCCCCGATGGCCCGGCTGTCGGTCGTGCGAAAGGCGACCCAGGAGAAAATCCTCATGAAGCGGCCGGCGATCAAATAATCGGCCGGCCAGGACTGTCCATGCACGTACCGGGGCGTCTCCTAGAGCTTGGGCTGACAGACTACCAGGAGGCGTGCGCCATCCAAATGGACCTTCACCAGGCCCGGGTCGAGGAGACGATCGGCGATACGCTGATCCTGACGGAGCATCTTCCGGTCTATACCCTCGGGCGCACGGCGCGCGAGCAGCATGTTGGGGAAGGATGGCAGCGCGGCGTAATCAACGGGATTCCGGTCTGCGTCTCTGATCGGGGAGGATCCGTGACCTACCATGGGCCGGGTCAATTAGTGGGGTACCCGATCGTAAGGCTGAGGGATCACTGCCAGGGACCGAAGGCCTACATGAACCAGTTGGAGGAGATCGTGATCCGGGCGCTCGAGGCCTTCGGGCTGGTGTCCGGGCGCCGTCAGGGAATGCCCGGGGTCTGGATCGAAGATCGGAAGATTGCGGCGATGGGGGTCCGCATCTCCCGGGGGGTGACCCGCCACGGGTTTGCGTTGAACGTGGTGAACGATTTGGCTCCGTTTTCGGCCATCGTCCCCTGCGGGCTTTCCGGGCTAGGGGTGACGTCGATCTCCAGGGAATTGGGCGCCCCTGTGGGGCTTGATCGGGCGATGAAGGCGGTGATGGAAGCCGTTCAGGACGTGTTCGGGTTTGCCCTGCTTGAAGCGCGCGTGTAGCGATCGGGTTCCCTCCTCGGGAGCCGTATAAAGGAGCCCCCGCCAATGCCAGAATCGGAGAAATGCGTGATGGAGTCTCGCGATATGATCCGGTATCGCCTCTTGAATTACCTGGTGGAGGCGCACGAATCCCAGCTCATCTCCGCCAACGTGGCCGTCATCACCGAAATTGCCGAGGCGGAATGGGCTCCCGTTCGAGAGGCAATGAACGAGATGTTTATGGCCGGGGACATCAGTCTCTCGAAGGACGGGCAACCTTACCGGGCGGGGGTCAACGCCGGCTGGTTCTTCCACGCGGGCAATTTCCAGATCAAATCAACGGTCCGAGGGCGTCGTGAGTACGGCAAGCTCCAACTCGCCCTGGAGAAGGAGCGGGCTTCGCAGGGGGGCGAAACCGGTCCCGCGCAGGGGACGCCCCCCCCTCAACCGACTTGAGAGGTGCCGGGAGCGTGGAACCGAACCAGGAGCTGAATACCCCCACCTTTCGGCTGGCGGTGGCGCAGTTTGAAGAGGCGGCCGATCGAATCGGATTGGACCGCAATCTTCGTGAGCGGTTGAAGCTCCCTCAGCGCACCCTGATCGTATCCGTCCCGGTCCTGATGGACGACGGGACCGTCAAGGTGTTCATGGGTTACCGGGTTCAACATGATACCGCGCTGGGTCCCTCCAAAGGGGGGATCCGGTTCCACCCGGGAGTGAGCCTCGGAGAAGTGGCTGCGCTCGCCATGTGGATGACCTGGAAGTGCGCCCTGGTCGGGCTTCCCTATGGGGGAGCGAAGGGCGGGATCCGGGTGGCCCCCGAGACCTTGTCGCAGGGAGAATTGCAGCGCCTGACCCGCCGCTATACCGCAGAAATCGCCCCTCTGATCGGCCCGGAAAAGGATATCCCGGCCCCCGATGTGGGAACCAATGCCCAGATCATGGCGTGGATGATGGACACTTACAGCCAACAGGCCGGCTACGCCGTACCCGGCGTCGTCACCGGCAAGCCCCTGGCTATTGGAGGAAGCCTTGGACGCGAGGAGGCCACGGGGAGGGGAGTGGTGGACGTCATCATGGAGGCCGTGCGGTACCTGGGTCTGGAGATGTCCACGATCACCGCCGCCATACAGGGGTTCGGGAACGTGGGCATGCATACGGCCCGGATCCTGCGTGAGGGGGGCGCGAAGGTCATCGCCGTCAGTGATGCGAAAGGCGGGGTCTTTAATGGCGGGGGGCTGGATATCCCCACCCTTCGCGCACGGTATCAACACCATGCTCGGCCCCTCCATGAATGCGGCGTGGGAGAGTTTATTTCCAACGAGGATCTTCTGAAGCTCGAGTGCACCATCCTGATTCCGGCCGCGCTCTCTGAGCAGATCACGGAGAAGAATGCCGGGAAAGTCCGGTGCCGGATCCTTGCGGAAGGCGCCAACGGGCCCACGACGCTCGAAGCCGACCAGATACTAGAGGAGAAGGGGGTCTTCATCATCCCTGACATTCTCGCCAATTCCGGGGGGGTGATCGTCTCGTATTTCGAGTGGGTCCAGGACGTCCAGAAATATTTCTGGAAGGAGCCGGACATTCGCGGCCGCTTGCATGAGATCATCACGGCCGCCTTCTGGAGGACGCTTGAGTTTTCCAAGGCCCGGAAGGTGGGGATGCGGATGGCGGCGCTGATGAGCGGAATCGATAAGATCGCCCAGGCGCACCTGGCCCGCGGGCTCTATCCGTGAGGGCGGTCGTCTTCACGGGCCTTGGCGTGGTGTGGTTCTCGCTGGGGATGGGATTGATCATCGCACCGGCCTGGTTCATCGAGATCCTGGCGCGTCTGGCGTCTGATGAGTTTCGGATCTTCATTCTGATTCAGTTGGGGATGGTGTTGAGTTTGGCCCTGGTGGTCGGGACGGCCGGATTTTCCTTCAGAGCCCTGTGGATCCTTGTCGGGTGTGTGGGCCTTGCCAAGGGCCTGTTTCTCCTCTGGTCCCCCGTCGGCTGGCGGGAGGCGTTCTTGGACTGGTGGTTCAAGCGGCCGTTTTGGGTGTACCGGGCGTGGGGAATGGTCATGATAGGGCTCGCCACCACCCTCGCCTATGGGATCGTCGGGTTGTAGGAAACGGTCGTGACCGAGGAAATCGTCTCGCTCTGGCGCGCTCACCAGCAGGCGGCGCTTCCTGAAGTTCCTCGGGAGAGCGAGGGGGAGCTGTTGGTTCTTGACGAGGTGATCGGCGGGTGCGTGGTCTTTTATTTGGAGTCGGGCCAGAGGCTCGATCCCATCCGTGTCGTGATCCTGGAGGATTGCCGAGCCGACCTCGAGCGCCTGCTCCCGGACTTGGAAGAGGCGGCGGCCGCCTATTTCACCCGATTGGGGGTCCTTGCCAAATTGCTCCTCGCGGGCGCGGCTGCAGAGGGACACCCATAAGGGGGGCACTTGCATCTTCACAGGGATGTTCGCTACCATGACCTGCTTTTTCTCTCGGGAACCGTGTGTGATCTATCACAAATCATCCATTTATCTGACGGGGGTGCAGAATGCGCAGGTCCTATAAGACAGCGATAATTGCGGCCGTGTGGGCGGTGGCGAGCGTCCTAGTCGTCTGGGACGGAGCGAGCGCGGAGTCCTACGAGCTCACCGAATCGGAATTGATGGAACTGACACAATTCAATGCTCCCGATGTCTCGTTATTCGGGGTCAAACTGGGGGATTCCGAGGACAAGGTTAAGGAAAAATTGATCAAAGCCAAGCTTCCCGGCGTCAAAGTCGAAATCCAGGATGTCTACGTGATGCTCTATGACAAGAAAAGCCCGAGCAATTCGATGGCAGGCATACGGCTGACGGACGGCAAGGTCGATTACCTCTTCATCAACCAGCGGTTCGCCCACCTGGCCGCCGGGGTATTTCGCTTGCTCTTGCGAGGGGATGGCATTGACGAGGCGAGGAAGCTCCTAGGCAAGGAGGAATTTGCCGAGGATCAGACCACGTTCACCCGGCTCAATTACAAAGCGGGGACGATCGTGATTCTCTTTTCCGGGCGCGATATCACCGTGGAGTTCAACGGCGCCTCTTGACGCCGGGGGGACCGATCGTCGGAGGCGGATCCGGCTATCTCGAGGCGGTGTTCAGAGGGGAGGCCTGAGCCCTCAGGCCGTAGTGAATCAGGTCGTGCGCCGTCCGCCAACGCTGGCGCGTGTTGAGAAGCACCAGCAACAGCTCCTTGTCCTCTTTGCGGACCACGGCGATCAGGCACCGTCCCGCCTTCCTGGTGTAGCCGGTTTTCACGCCGACCGCGCCATCGATCACTCCCAACAGGCGGTTGGTCGTTCGGGCGATGAAGGTCCTGCGCGAATCGATCGTCCGGATGACCGCGGCCGGTTCTTTGACGATGGCCGCGAAGGTCGCGTTGGCCATCGCATATTCCGTCAGCGTGGCCAGATCCCTGGCCGTCGAAACGTGCTCGTCCATGTCGAATCCGCACGCATTCCGGAAGTGGGTGCTGGTGAGGCCCATCGCCTGGGCCTTGGCGTTCATCTTCGTCACGAAGGAGTCCTCATCGCCGCCCACGTGCTCCGCGGCGGCCAGGCAGGCGTCGTTGGCGGACCGGATGAGCATGGCTTCGAGCAGACCCCGTAACGGCAGCACCTGTCCGGGCTTCAGATGGAGTTTCATTCGACGCGCGGCGGCGGCGTGCCGGCTGACGGTGACCTGGTCTTCCAGGTCGGCCTCCTCAAGAATCACGATCGCCGTCATGATTTTGGTGAGGCTGGCGGGAGACATGGGCTGATCGGCGCGTTGTTCGAACAGAGTCTGGCCGGTCGTCAGGTCTTTCAGCAAGACCCCCTCAATCGCAGCGGGCCGCTTGGCCGACCTTCGCTTGGAGGCATTCAGAACTTGGGCGGGCCCACCCCTGTGGGCCCGGATGCCCCGCGCCTGGTCGTCTGTGGACGCGACCGCCGCGTTCTCGGTGCCGCAGAAGAGGAGGCCAATAAGACTTGCGATAGCCGAAGCGAGGAGGACAGCGCGGAGGCGGGTCACGATGGAATCGTGGCCCTGAATTTGAGGTCCGCCAGTCCGGCTTCAATCACCTGGTGGAAGAATCGAAGGAGATCGGCCAGGTCCATCCAGAATCCGCAGTTGAGGCAACGGGCGTAGAGGCGGCGGCTATCCAATGCGTAATGCCGCTCGGCCATCATGAAGCCCTGGCATTTCAGGCAGGTCATAATCTATCACTCTGGCATGATGTCGGCCGGGAGTCAAGCCGAAAAGCGGGTGGGCCCATGCATTATTTGATGCGGTTCATGATGATGGCGATACATCCGGCCAGCAGTCCTCCTCCGGTGGTCGTGAGGAGGAAGCTGGCCCAGCTTTTGTCTCCGCTGATCAGTTCCTGGAACCCGCCCTGGACCATCAGTACCGCGATGGTGGTTGTAGAGCCGGTCAAGAACCACCAGATGAAGGTCTTCATAATCAAGGCTCCAGGGCCCGCGATCGCTCTGTCAATCTAGCGGCGGGGCAGGGACTTGTCAAGCGGCTGGAACGAGCTCATCGCGTCGGGACCAGGTGGGATCGCGGGTCTTTGGCCAGGAAGACCGAGATGGTACTGGAGAGGTTGTTGGCGATCACCAGGCCGGGTCTGGGGTCCTGGGGAGCGAAGGAGACGGCCGTGATCGCGAACGGCGCCGATCCGGTTTTGTAGCTGCGCGGGGGTTGCCAGAAGGTGCCGTCTCCTTTCCCGAGTAGAATGGAGAGGTCGCTCGACAGATTGTTGACGATGGCCACGTCCGCTTTGCCGTCCCCGTCGAAATCCTTGGCGACGGCGGCGATCGGGCCGGCATTGGCCCCGAAGGCGGCGCTGCGCGTGAAGGTGCCGTCGCCTTTGCCGAGGAACACGCTGATATCGTCCATCTCGCCGTTCACCACGAGCAGGTCCAGGTGCCGGTCGCCGTTCAGATCCAGGATGGAGACGCTCAGGGGACGATGGCCGGTACTATAGGGGACCGGCGGGCGGAAGGTCCCGTCGCCGTTCCCCAGGAGGATGGCGACGGCATTGCTCATTTTCCCTCCCTGGGTGACGGCCAGGTCGAGCCGTCCGTCCTCGTTCAGGTCGGCGGCCACGACCGCGGTGGGCGTATCACCGTATTCATACACGGCCTTCTGGGTGAAGGTGCCGTCCCCGCGTCCAAGCAGGATGAGCAATTTGTCGTTGCGGAGCGCCACGGCAAGGTCCATCCGATGGTCCCCGTTGAAGTCGCCCGTGGCGAGGCCGACCGGCGATTTGACGGCCGGATAACTGTCCCCCTTAGTGAACCGGCCCGTCCCGTCTCCCAGGAGAATGGTGACCCGGTGATTGCCGGCGGTGGCCACAGCCAGGTCCAGGGCGCCGTCGCCGTTGAAGTCCGCCAGGGCGATCGCGCGAGGCTGCTCCGGGATGCGCAGAGTCTGGGGGTCCCGGAAATTCCCGTCCCCGTTTCCCAGCAAGATGCTGAGCGTGTCATTGCCGATATTGCTCGTGACCAGATCCGCCAACCCGTCGCCGTTGAGATCCCCTGTGATCACGCTCGTGGGATTCTTCCCGACCTCGTAGGTGTGATACAGGTAGAACAAATCCGGGGCCTGGTGGGAATCGCCCGGGGCGCAGGCCCACATCGTGAGGAGGAGTAAGGCGGCGATCAGGCGCGGTCCTAAAGGGAGCGGCGCGGTCATGACGCGCATTGTACCGGGGCCAGGCCGGTGGTTCAACCCGCACGCCCCGTCTTGCGTCGCTCCGGATGGTGCGCTAGACTCGCGTCATGCCGATCGCCTACGTTCAGGAAATCGCCCGGCACGTCGGAAAGGAAGTCACGGTCCGGGGATGGTTGCGTCATAAACGGGCCGGCGGAAAAATCGCGTTCCTGGTCGTCCGGGACGGGACGGGTGACCTCCAGGCGGTCGTCAGCCTGGCCGCCGTCGGGTCTGAATCCTTCGTCTTGGCAGGCAAGCTGACTCAGGAGTCCTCCCTCATCCTCACGGGGACGGTGCGGGCCGACTCCCGCGCCCCGGGCGGGTACGAACTGGACGTCACCCGTCTGGAGGCGGTTCAGCTCGTCCAGGAAGAGTTCCCGATCCAGCCCAAAGAGCACGGAACCGGATTCCTGATGGAACACCGTCACCTCTGGCTCCGTTCCCATCGTCAGCACGCCGCCCTCCGCATCCGCCATGAGATTGTCCGGGCCTGTCGGAATTTTTTCGATGACCGAGGGTTTATTCTCGCGGACACGCCGATCTTCACGCCGAACGCGTGTGAGGGCACCACGACCCTCTTCGAGACCGACTACTTCGGGGAAAAGGCCTACCTGACTCAGAGCGGCCAGCTCTACAACGAGGCCACGGCCGCCGCGTTCGGCAAGGTGTACTGCTTCGGCCCGACGTTCCGGGCCGAGAAGTCCAAGACCCGGCGCCACCTGATGGAGTTCTGGATGGTGGAGCCGGAAGTGGCGTTTGCGGAACTCTCCGACATGATGGTGTTGGCCGAGGAGTTTCTGACCTCTGTGGTGGGCCGGGTCCTCGATCAGCGGAAGGAGGAGTTGAAAATCCTGGAACGCGACACGAGCAAGCTGGAGGCCGTCGTGCCCCCGTTTCCGCGGCTGACCTACCACGAGGCCGTGGAGCGTCTGCAGCAGAAGGGGAATCCGATCCGGCCGGGGGAGGACTTCGGGGGAGACGAGGAGACGCTCCTCGCCGGCGAATTCGACCGCCCGGTCATCATCCACCGGTATCCCACGGCCATCAAGGCCTTCTACATGCAGAACGATCCCCAGAATCCGGACCTGGCCTTATGCATGGATGTCCTGGCCCCGGAGGGCTACGGCGAGATCATCGGGGGCGGGCAGCGGATTCACGAACGCGACAAACTGCTGGAACGGCTCAAAGCGCACAAGCTGCCCGAGGACCCCTTCAAGTGGTATCTGGACCTTCGCACGTTCGGCTCGGTTCCTCATGCCGGATTCGGCATGGGCATCGAGCGGGCGGTGGCGTGGATCTGCGGCCTCGACCACGTGCGCGAAACTATCCCCTTTCCCCGCATGCTGTACAAAATATATCCGTAATTCTCAATAATTCCTGAACCTTCCTAGGTCGGAGATCTCTACAATCAAGCAACCAAGCCGAAGATATGTCAGAATCTCTTACAGTTTAGATTTTCATAGGTCGGAGATCTTTACAATCAAGTAAACAAGCTGATAAGATTCAATCTTATATGAGTTGCGGCCTCGAGTGGTGTCAGAGATATCAGATGTGTCAGAATCTTTTACAGTCTAAAACATTTTGAAAATCTGAAGTTGGAGGCCATCGGTTTTTGGACTGAGACATATTACATGGGAGATCAAGGGGTTGTCTCCGTTCGTCGATTGCCTGACTGCCTGTGCTTCCCTCTAGCACAGTTCCTGCTTATCTACTGAGTGAGCGGTGGAGGGGACGAGTAGAGGCCCAACGTTACATTTGGTGGATTAAAGAGATGAAGAAGATATTACTGGTTGGAGTTGTCATAGTTTCCATGTTGGCGCTGGTGTCAGCGGCGCAGGCCGCGCCAATTACGTTTGGTCCGGGAGACTACGACAACACCGCCAATACCGTTACCGCCGGGCCCACGACGAACAACAATCAGACGACCGGCCTTTTCCGTGATGTGTTCTGGTGGAGTCTCAATAATAATCAGCCCAGAATTGGATCACCCGATTTTATCAACGCGGGAAACAGCCTGGTTTTGCAGGCCAATCACGCCGTCCCCGGCCCGGGCCCGGTCAATGCCCTGAACTTCACGGGGCCGTCAATCAGCGGAGGTCAGAGCTACCTGTCGATTTACGACACGACGCCCGCGGATGGTACTGCCACCAGGAGCCTCTTCAATGCCACCCAACCAGGCGGCATCGAGGTCAGTGCGGACGTCTTGTTTGTCAAGCATAACGTTTCCGCCGGAGTCGTGGCGCTGTATGGCGAAGGCCAGGACGGGCTCGCATTGCTTGCCAACAATGTCGATGGAAATAACCAGGACCACGCTAAGCTGAGCCTCATTTTTCAGAGTCCGGGGTCGGGCACTCAGTTGACGTCGGTTACCCTTGCCTCTAACGCTTTTTGCACAGCCACAGACGGAGGAACTAATTGTACCCCTGGAGACCATTGGTATAGGGCTGTAATGGACTTGACGGTCACCGGGGGCAATTTTAACGTGGTCGGGAAATTCTATAATCATTCGACCCCGGCGGATCCAAATAGTGCCTTGGGTAGTTTGATCACTTCCTTGAATTTCAGTGGCTCCGTGTCAGGCAATAGCCTCACAGACCCCGGCGAGATCGGGGTCATAGCTATGGGTAATGAATCAATTAGCCTTCCGGACAACGTCGGCGTCAGCATCACCAACTTCGATGTGGGGACCCCCGTTCCAGAGCCGGCCTCGCTGCTGTTGCTCGGGATCGGTTTGGCGGGTCTTGCTGGGTTCAGGAGAAAGATCAAGATGTAAGTTTGTTCAACCGTCAAGATTGGCAAATAATAAAGGCAGGATCAGAAATGGTCCTGCCTTTTTTGCATTTCCCTAAACCTCTCTTCGACATTGCCGCGGCTGGCCTCATCATCTACGTCCTCCCAGAATAGTTCTCCCATAACCATCGCTTCCATATTTTGCCGCGTCCCCGAGACCATCCCCTTTCCCCGCATGCTGTATAGGATTTACCCGTAGGGTACTCTAGGTCCTCTTCAGGGTCCCGCCACGTCGGAATTTATCCACAGGCTGTGTCTCGTTGAGAGCAAGATTTATCCTACCGAAATGTCATAAATTATTCTTGACATCTTTCTAAGAGAGCATATACTACCGCCGATAATGTGGGTGAAAGTGGGAATAAGTGGTCCTAGAACCCATGCATCGTCCAGCCATGCTCCAGGAGGTTCTGGCCTGGTTGCAGCTAAGGGCCGGAGGAGTTTATCTCGACGGGACGGTGGGGGATGGTGGGCATAGCCAAGCCATCCTCGAGGCAAGCAATCCGGATGGGCGTCTTATAGGGCTGGATCGTGATGCAGACGCGTTGGCGGCGGCGGGACAGAGGCTCCTCCCGTATGGGGCGCGGGTGATGCTGAGGCAGGCCAATTTCAGGGAAGCCGATCGCGTTCTCGAGGAGACGGGTGTGCGGGGGCTTCATGGGGCGATCCTGGACCTCGGTGTCTCTTCGCGACAATTGGAGACGCCGGCGCGGGGATTCAGTTTCAGGTCGGAAGGGCCGCTCGATATGCGGATGGACCTCCGCGAGTCCCGGACCGCCGCAGACGTGGTCAACCGCTTGCCGGGGCCGGAGTTGGTCCGGCTGATTGGCGAATATGGGGAAGAGCGCTACGCCGCGCGGATTGCCAGGGCGATCGTGCGGCGACGGGAACGCGGGCCCATCCTGACGACGCAGGCCCTGGTCGATGTGATCCGCGGGGCCGTTCCGCCGGCGTATCTGCACGGGCGTCTCCACTGCGCCACGCGGACCTTCCAGGCTCTCAGGATCGCGGTGAACCGGGAGCTTGAAGATCTCGGGCCGTCGCTCCGAATGCTCGCCGGTCTCTTGCTGCCCGGCGGGCGACTCGTGGTGCTCGCCTATCACTCGCTGGAGGACCGCATCGTGAAGCACTTGTTCCAGGAACTGGGGCGAGGCCCGGAGGCACGGTGGGTGATCCGGACCAAACGGCCGCTCACGCCGTCCGCCGAGGAAAGCGCCGACAATCCCCGGGCGAGAAGCGCCAAGCTGCGAGTTCTGGAGCGGCGGGAGGAGGCGGCATGAAAATCCTTATCGGCACGATCCTCTGGGCACTGGCCCTCTTGGCCGTGTGGGAGAAGGTGGACGTCTATCGGACCGGATACGCCATCGAACAACTCCAGACCAGGAAAAAGCAGGCCTTGCAGGAACAGAAAGCCTTCCAATTGGAACTGGCGAAACTGACCTCTCCCGAGCAGATCGAACGGGTGGCCGTCGCCCGGCTCGGACTGGTCCGGCCGCGGTATGATCAAGTGGTCGTGGTGGGAGGGGATCCGGGCAAGGCTCCGGAGGCGACGGAGCCGGGGGTGATTCGCGTGTCTCATCCGCGTTGAGGAAGGGGCCGGCATGACACCGGGAGAGGACAGACGAGGGCGGGTGATCGCAATGGCGGTCCTGCTCGGGCTCGGCTTTCTCGTCATTGGGGCGCGCCTGTTTCATCTCCAAGTCATCCGCGCGCCCGAGCTGGCGCACCAGGCCGGGCGCCAACACCAGAAGATGTTGACCGTGGATGCCGGGCGCGGCGCGATCTACGATAGGAACGGAAAAATCCTGGCGATCAACATGGAGGTCCCGTCGGTCTTCGGGGTGCCGAAATACGTCCAGAATCCGCACGCCACGGCCGCGCGGCTCGGGCTCATTCTCAAGGTCGACGCCAGGCAATTGGAGGCCCGTTTGAGGAGCGGACGGGACTTTGTCTGGCTTGAGCGGCGCCTTCCTCCGGAGCGGGTGGAGGGGCTCCAGGGGCTCTCGCTGGCCGGGGTCGGCGTGGTGCCCGAGGGCCGCCGCTTCTATCCCAAGGGGGCCATGCTGTCTCACGTGCTCGGGTTCGCCGATGTCGATAATGTGGGCCTCGAAGGCCTGGAGCGGAGATACGATCCCCTGCTGCGGGGAGAGCGGGGCCACCTCGTGGTGGAGCGCGACGCGCTGGGCGGAGCGGTCTTCCCCCGGGGGCTGAATTACCTGGCGCCGTCCCCCGGAAAGGACCTCGTCCTCACGATCGACGAAGTGATCCAGTACATCGCCGAGCAGGAACTCGACGAGGCGGTGACGCGCACCCGGGCGGCTGCGGGGATCGTCATCGTGGTGGAGCCTAAAACCGGCGCCCTGCTTGCCCTGGCCGTCCGGCCGACCTTCAACCCGAATGCGCCCCGGGAGGAAGCAAACTTGTGGCGGAACCGCGCCATCACCGACTCGTACGAGCCCGGATCGACCTTCAAGCAGTTCACCGCGGCCGCGGCCCTTGAAGAGAAGCTGTTTTCGCCCGACGAGTTCATCTACGCCGAGGAGGGCCGGTACGTGGTGGACCGCACCGTCGTCCACGACACGCATAAACACGGCTGGCTGACGTTTGCCGAGGTCATCACCAAATCCAGTAATATCGGAATCATCAAAGTGGCGAAGCGGCTCGGACCGGAGACGCTCGCGTGGTACCTCAACGCCTTCGGGTTCGGCCAGAAGACCGAAGTGGACCTGCATGGGGAGCAGCGGGGGCTGACCAAGGAGCCGCACGACTGGGGCCGGCGCACGCTGGCCTCGATCGCCATGGGGCAGGAAATCGGAGTCACCGCGATGCAGCTTGTCATGGCGACCTCGGCGATCGCGAACGGGGGATGGCTGATGCGGCCCTACGTGGTGTCCGAGATTCGAGCCTCCACGGGGGACCCCGTCGCCCGTTTTGAGCCGGTCGCCCGCCGGCGGCCCATCTCGACGGAGACCGCCCGGACGATGACGAACATCATGCGGGGCGTGGTGATGCGCGGCGGCACGGGCACGCTGGCGGCGGTCCCCGGCTACAGCGTGGCCGGCAAAACCGGCACTGCTCAGAAGGTGGACCCGCTCACCGGAGGATACTCGGCGACGCGCGTGGTCAGTTCGTTCATAGGGTTTCTCCCTGCGGAGGATCCCCGGTTGACCATCCTGGTGGTGGTCGATGAGCCGAAGACCGATCAGTGGGGGGGGACCGTGGCGGCCCCCGTGTTTCAACGAATTGCGGCCCAGGCCGTTCGGCATCTCGGGATTCCGCCCACGGCCGAGGAGGGCCAGGTTCTTGCGGCGCGATGAGACTTCGGGAATTGGTCGGCCCCATCGGTGAGGCGACGGTGCGGGGCCGTCTGGAAGGAGAGATCACGGACCTGACGGATGACTCGCGGCGTGTCCGGCCCGGGAGCCTCTTTGTGGCGGTGAAGGGCTTGCAATCGGACGGCCATCGTCATCTGGAGGAGGCGATCAACGCGGGAGCGGCCGCCGTGGTCGTCGAGGCCGGACGTCTGTCCCCCGAGGCGGCCGCCGCGCTCCCTGTGGCCGTGATCGAGGTGGAAGACTCCCGTCGGTTCCTCGGCGTCCTGGCGGGGCGGTTTCACGGAGACCCCTCCAGCCGCCTCACCCTGATCGGGGTGACCGGGACCAACGGGAAGACGACCACGACCTACCTCTGCAAGTCGGTCCTGGAAGCGGGCGGTGCCAAGGTCGGATTGATCGGCACAGTGGCCTACCTGATCGGAAACGAGCGCCTCGCGGCCGCCCACACGACCCCCGGGGCGCTTGAATTGCAAGCCCTCTTCAAGAGCATGGTGGACGCCGGTCTGGACACGGCGGTGATGGAGGTCTCCTCCCATGCCCTGGCCCTCGACCGCACCGCGGGGTGCGCGTTCAGGACGGCCGTTTTCACGAATCTGACCCAGGATCACCTCGACTTTCATGCCGACATGGATGAGTACTTTCAAACGAAGCTGCGGCTGTTCAGGGGACTGGCGGGAGGAGGGCGTGCGATCGTCAACCTTGATGATCCCTATGGAGAGCGCGTCGTCGCCGCTTCGTCGGCGCCGGTCTGGACTTATGCCCTCGATCGGCCGGCCGATCTCCGCGCCGAAGATGTGCACATATCGTTGGAGGGGGTGCAGTTCACCGTCCGGACGCCGCTCGGGACCGTCTCCCTGCGCTCCAAGCTGGTGGGGCGCCATAACGTTTACAATATCCTGGGGGCGGTCGGGGTGGGAATCCAGCAGGGGGTTCCGCTGCCGGCCATCGCGTCGGGCGTCGCGCGGCTGGCCAACGTTCCCGGGCGGTTCGAACGGGTCGAAGGGGGCCAATCGTTCACCGTGGTCGTGGACTACGCCCATACAGAGGACGCGCTCTATCGGCTGCTGACGACCGCCCAGGCGGTCAAGACGGGACGCATCATTACGGTGTTCGGCTGCGGCGGCGATCGGGATCGCGGGAAGCGCCCGAAGATGGGACGGGTGGCTGCTCTGTATAGCGACGTGGTCGTGGTAACCTCCGACAATCCGCGGACGGAAGATCCCGTGGCCATCATCCGGGAAGTGGAACCCGGAGTCCAGACCGGGCTCCGCGAGGCGGGGAAGGGCCGCTACCTTGTCCTGATCGATCGGCGCGCAGCCATCGAGGAAGCGATCCGACAGGCGCGCCCCGGCGACCTCGTGCTGATCGCGGGCAAGGGGCATGAGGATTATCAGGTCATCGGAAAAGAGAAGCAGCCGTTCGACGACCGGGCGGTGGCTCGTGAGGCGATCAAGGCGTTGTCCCGGTAGCGTGCGGCAACTCCTCGAGGCCTGCGTGTGGAAGACCGAGGTCCATGTTTTCGTCGGGGGAAATTATTAACGTCACCGGCGGCCGATTGGTGTCCGGCAGTCCCCGCGCGACGGTTCGGCGGGTCTGGACGGACTCCCGGACGGCCCGTCTGGGAGACCTGTTCGTGGCCCTCACCGGTGGCCGGTTCGACGGGCACCGGTTTGTGGGGGATGCGCTGAGCAAAGGTGCGGTCGGGGCGCTCGTGCAGCGTGGGTACACAACGACCGGAACGGCCGCAAAGCCGGCCGGGGTGGTGTTGATCGAGGTGGACGACCCGCTGCGCGCCTACCAGGATCTGGCACGCGCGCACCGGCGGCGGTTTGCCATCCCCGTGGTGGCGGTGAGCGGGAGCAACGGGAAGACGACGACCAAGGAGATGATCGGGGGCGTGGTCTCCGAACGGTTCGACACGCTCATGACCGAGGGCAATCTCAACAACCACATCGGGGTCCCGCAGACCCTCCTGCGGTTGACCAAGCGCCACGAGGCCGCGGTGATTGAGATGGGGATCAGCCGGCTGGGCGAAATGACCCGCCTCTGCGAGATTGCGGAGCCGACCCACGGGGTCCTGACCAACATCGGCCCCACCCACCTGGCCACCCTCGGGACCGTCAAGACGGTGGCCCAGGCCAAGGGCGAAATGCTGGAGGCGCTCCCTCCGAACGGGTCGGCCATCCTCAATGCCGATGATGCCTTCTTCGAGGAGCTGCGCGCCCGAGTCCGGGGCCGCGTCGTGTCATTCGGGTACGGGGACCGAGCCGACGTGCGGGCGCTTCACGTTGCCTCGCAGGGGCCCTCCTTGTCGAAGGTGCGTGTGGGTGTCAGGGGCCGATCCCGCCCCTTCTCCGTGAGACTCGGGGTGACCGGGCGTCATAACGTGGCCAATGCTCTGGCGGCGGTCGCCACGGGGATCGCGCTGGGAATCGGTGCGGAGGCCATTCGAGCCGGGCTGGCCCGGTACCGTCCGGTCGCGATGCGCTCCGAGGTGCGACGGTGGCGGGGGGTGACGGTCCTGAACGATTGTTACAACGCCAACCCGGCCTCCGTGCGGGCGGCTCTCCGGTGGCTGTCGGATCTGAAGGGGGCCGGCCGGACATTTGCGGTCCTCGGCGACATGCTGGAGCTCGGCCCGGAGGCGGTGGAGGCCCACCGGGACATCGGCCGGGAGCTCGCGCACCACGCGGCCGATTACGTGCTGACGACCGGAACTCTGGGAGCCGAAATCGCCGCCGGGGCCCTCAAGGGGGGCATGCCGGCGGATCGTGTGGTGACGGCCCCGGATCACGCCGCGCTGGCCGACCGGCTCCGAGGGCTCGTCTGCAAGGGGGATGTGGTGCTGCTGAAGGGGTCGCGGGGAGCCGCGATGGAACAGGTGTTGAAGGCGCTGTAATGCTTTATTTATTGCTTTATCCGCTTCACACGCAGTTCTCGATCTTCAATGTCTTCCGGTACCTCAGCTTCCGGATCATCTATGCCGCGATCACCGCCTTCGTGATCGCCTTCGTGCTCGCACCCCCGGTGATCCGGAATTTGCAGTCCTGGGGCATCGGCCAGACGATCCGTGAGGACGGCCCCAAGCATCACATGGTCAAGGGGGGAACGCCCACCATGGGGGGGATCCTGATTCTCTTCGCGGTCGTGATGGCCACACTCTTATGGTCCGACCTCACCAGCCGGTACGTGTGGCTGGCCATCTTCGCGGTCCTTACCTTCGGCCTGGTGGGGTTCTGGGACGACTATCTCAAGATCACACGCGGCAAGAACAAGGGACTCACCTCCATGCAGAAGGTGGCGGCGCAGGCATTGGTGGCTTTGGGGATCGGCGGCCTGTTTTATTTTCTTCCGGCCTACTCCACACAGCTCAGTGTGCCCTTCATCAAGACCTTCACCCCCGATCTCGGGCTCTTCTACATTCCCTTCGCCGTCCTGGTCATCGTGGGGGCCTCCAATGCCGTCAATCTCACGGACGGGTTGGACGGCCTGGCGATCGGTCCGGTGATGGTCGCCTCGCTGGCCTACACGGTGGTGGCCTACATCTCGGGCAACCGGGTCTTCGCGGACTATCTCCTGATCCCCTATATCGAGGGCTCGGGGGAACTGGCGATATTCACGGCCGCCATCTTCGGCGCCAGCCTGGGGTTTCTCTGGTTCAACGCCTACCCTGCGCAGGTGTTCATGGGGGACGTGGGCTCTCTCCCCTTGGGCGCCGCGCTCGGCACCGTGGCAGTCGTCAGCAAGCATGAGCTGTTGCTGATGCTGGTCGGGGGCGTCTTCGTCATTGAGGCCCTGTCGGTCATCTTTCAGGTGGCCTCATTCAAGTCCCGGGGGAAACGGGTGTTCCTCATGGCGCCCATCCATCACCATTTCGAGCTCAAGGGGTGGGAGGAACCGAAGGTGGTGGTCCGTCTCTGGATCATCGCCGTCCTCCTCGCGTTGATCAGCCTCAGCACGTTGAAGCTGCGATGAGCGTTGTCATGAGCGCACCTCCTCTGGACGTAGCGGGCAAGCGGGTGGCCGTCGTGGGGCTGGGCCAAAGCGGTCTGGCGGCGGTCCGTCTGCTCCGGGAATTGGGCGCGCATGTCGCGGTTGCCGACCAGAAGCCGGCGTCCGAACTGATGGACGCGCTGGGGGAACGCGACGTAGAGGTGCATGGCGGCGGGGCGTACGAGTCGGCCCTGGCCGGGGCGGACCTGGTGGTGGTCAGCCCGGGAGTGCCCATGGCGCTCGACCCGCTCCGGCGCGCGCAGGCCTCAGGCGCGCGCATGATCGGCGAACTGGAACTCGCCGCGCGGCATCTCACCGGCAAGGTCATCGCCGTGACCGGCACGAACGGGAAGAGCACGACGGTCACGTGGATTGGCGAGCTCATGCGAGCCGCCGGTTTCGAACCCTTCGTCGGCGGCAACCTCGGAACCCCGCTGGCGGAGGCGGCGCTCGCCGCCCTGCGCGGCCGGCGCTGGGACTTCCTCGTGGTTGAAGTTTCCAGCTTCCAACTCGAAACCATCGAGACCTTCCATCCCTGGATCGGGGCGATCCTGAACGTCACCCCCGACCACCTCGACCGGTATCCCTCCATGGAGGCGTACGCGGCCGCCAAATTCAGGCTGTTGGAGAATCAGACGGCCGAGGATTACGTCGTCCTCAATGCCGATGACCCCTGGCTGGCCCATTCGGCCGTGCGCTCCCGCGGGCGGCGCGTCTTGTTCAGCCGGCGCGGTCCGGTCGAGCCGGGCGTGTTCCTGGACGGGGAGGTGATCGTGTCCACCGTGGAAGGGGCGCGCGAGGACCTGTGCCGGGTCCGAGATCTTCACGTGCGCGGCGCCCACAACATCGAGAATGCGATGGCGGCGGGCGCGGTGGCCGCTCTGGCCGGGTGCCCGATCGAAGTTATCGGCCGGGGGCTGCGTGCGTTCCGTGGGCTGGAACACGTCATGGAAGTGGTGCGGGTCGTCCGCGGGGTGACCTACATCAACGACTCAAAGGGCACCAACGTGGATGCCACGATCAAGGCGCTGGAGAGCGTGGAGACTCCAGTCGTCCTGATCGCCGGAGGCCGGGAGAAAGGCGGTGAGTATCCGGGGCTGGCCGCCGCGGTCCGGCGGCGGACCAAGAGGGTGATTTTGCTCGGCGAGGCGCGCCCGCATCTGCGTCGGGCGCTGGAAGGGGTCTGTCCGATCTCTGAGGTCGAGAGTTTGGACGAGGCGGTCCGTGAGGCGGCGGCCTCGACGGTGCCGGGGGACACGGTCCTCCTCTCGCCGGCCTGCGCGAGCTTCGACATGTTCACGGACTACAAAGACCGAGGGCGGCAATTCAAGGAGCGTGTGCATGGGCTGGAATGACGCGCAGGCGACGGCCCTGCTGTGGCCCGACGCCGCCTCCCCGCAACGGGCCCCTCGAGGCGCCCGCATGGTCCTCTTCCTGACCATCGTCCTCATCGCGGTCGGGATCGGGATGATCTACAGTGCGAGCGCGGTCATGGCCCAGAAAAAGTTCGGAGACTCCGCCTACTTCCTGAAGCGGCAAATGCTCTGGCTCGCCATCGGGATGGTGGTTCTGATCGTCGTCGCCCGGATGGATCTCCGAACGCTCAGGGCGTTGGCGGTCCCATTCCTGCTGCTCGGCCTGCTCGGCCTCATCCTCGTCCTGCTCCCTTCGGTCGGCGTCACGGCCAAGGGGGCTCGGCGCTGGCTGCGGATCGGGCCCCTGACGATCCAGCCGGCTGAATTGGCGAAGGTGGGGGTGATCCTCTACCTCGCCCATTACCTGGCCAAGAAGGGGGAGCGGGTGGGCGATTTCCGGTTCGGGTTCCTTCCGCCCCTCGTGGTGACCGGCACGCTCATCGTCCTGATCATGGTCGAGCCCGACCTGGGGACCGCCTTCGTCATCGGCCTGGTGACCCTTGGCCTGCTGTTCGTGGGCGGGGCCCGTTTGGGCCATCTGGCGCTCGTAGGGCTGGCGGCGCTCCTGCCCCTGTACTTCCTGATCGTGCGGGTCCCGTATCGCCACCAGCGCATCCTGAGTTTCCTGGACCCGTGGAATGATCCGACCGGCGCGGGGTTCCAGGTCATCCAGTCGTTCCTGGCCCTGGGGGGCGGCGGGCCCATCGGGGTCGGGCTGGGAGAAGGTCGTCAAAAGCTGTTCTACCTTCCTGAGCCGCACACGGACTTCATCCTGTCGGCCTTGGGGGAGGAGTTGGGGTTCGTCGGGACGGCTGCGGTGGTGCTCCTGCTCGGCCTGTTCGTCGCCAAGGGCATTGAGATCGCCATGGACGCGAACGATCCCTTCAGCCGGTACCTGGCACTGGGGGTCAGCTTCCTGGTGGGGTTCCATACGTTGGTCAACGTCGGGGTGATCACGGGGTTGCTGCCGACGAAGGGTCTGCCGCTGCCGTTTGTGAGCTACGGCGGGTCCGCGCTCGTGGTCAACATGATCGGGTCGGGCATCCTGATGGCGGTCTCCCGGGACCGGCCGCCGATCTAGGGGGATGCATGCGCGTGATCGTGGCGGCCGGCGGAACCGGGGGCCATCTGTTTCCGGGCCTGTCGCTGGCCCGCGAGTTTGAGCGGCAGGTCCCGGGCAGCGAGGTGATCTTCGTGGGGACGACGCAGGGCATTGAGGCCCGGGTGGTGCCGAGGGAGGGATTCGAGTTGGTCCTGATCAAGGCGCAAGGCGTGATGGGGAAGGGAGTGACCGGCGCGCTTCGGGGGCTGGCCTTGCTCCCGGTCGGTCTTCTCCAATGCCTGGAGGTCTGTCGAAGCCGCCGGCCGGACCTCGTCTTCGGCATCGGAGGGTACACGAGTCCCCCGCTGATCCTTGCGGCCTTCCTGTTGGGAATCAAGCGCGCTATCCTGGAACCGAATGCGCATCCAGGGGTGGCCAATCGTGCGCTGTCGCCCATCGCCAACCTGGTTTTCGTCTCGTTTCCCGACACCGTGGCGTTTTTCGGGGCGGACAAGACGCGGGTGGTGGGGACGCCGATCCGCCGCGAGTTCTACGAGGGGCCTGGGGACCTCTCTCCCGAGGGAGGCCTCCATAAGCCCACGCTGTTGGTCTTCGGCGGGAGCCAGGGGGCCCGGTCCATCAACAAGGCGATGGTGGCTGCGTTGCCCGCCTTAATCGCCGCCTATCCCGGCCTGCACGTGATCCATCAGACCGGCGAGCGGGACTTCGAGGACATCGTCGCGGCCTATCGGACGTACTGGCCGACCCGGCGCATCGAGGCGGAAGTCGTGCCCTTTCTGTATGACATGCCGCGAGCGTTCCGGCAGGCCGACCTGATCGTCAGCCGATCCGGGGCGACGACCGTGGCCGAACTGACGGCGTGCGGCAAGCCCGCGATCCTGATCCCGTTTCCCCATGCGATCTACGGCCATCAAGAGCGGAACGCGCGGGTGCTGGAGAGGGCGGGGGCCGCTCGGGTCATCCTCGATGACGGGTTGACGGGCGACGCCCTGGCCCACACGATCCAGTCGTTGCTCGCCGACCCGGCACGATTGGCCGAGATGAGACGGAACAGCAAGGCCCTGGGCCGGGCCGACTCGGCCGAGCAGGTGGTCGCCGCATGTCGGGAATTGGTTCAAGACGTTAAACGTTCAACGTGAAACGGAAAGAAGGGGCTTGCGATTAACGAATAACGATTAACGTGGCGCGATGTTTGGCAAGATTCAACATATCCATTTCGTCGGCATCGGGGGCTCGGGTATGAGCGGCATCGCGGAGGTCCTGCTGACCCTCGGCTATAAGGTCAGCGGCTCGGACCTTCAGGAGTCCGACACCGTCCGGCGGATCCGGTCCCTCGGGGGGACCGTGTTCATCGGGCACGAGGCGGCCAATATCGGGTCCGCCCAGGTAGTCGTGATCTCCTCGGCGGTGTCCCCCACAAACCCCGAGGTGGTCGCCGCCAAAGCGAAAGTCGTGCCTGTGATCCCCCGCGCGGAAATGCTGGCCGAATTGATGCGGCTCAAGTACGGCGTGGCCATCGCCGGCGCGCACGGCAAGACGACCACGACCTCCCTCGTGGCGCACGTCCTGGCCGAAGGGGGGCTCGACCCCACCATCGTGATCGGAGGCAAGGTCAATGCCCTCGGGAGCCACGCGCGCCTGGGGCGGGGCGAGCTGCTGGTGGCCGAGGCGGACGAAAGCGACGGCTCGTTCCTGAAGCTGTCGCCGGCCGTCGTGGTAGTGACCAACGTGGATCGGGAGCACCTTGACCACTACCAAACCATGGAGCGTCTCTGCGAGGCCTTCGTGGAGTTCATCAACAAGATTCCGTTCTACGGATTGGCGGTTCTCTGCGCCGACGATCCCAATCTCAGGGGGCTGTTGCCACGAGTCAGCAAGCGGTTCCAGACGTACGGGCTGCGGGAGGGAGCCGATCTGGTCGGCACGGACATCCAGGTCAAGGTCGGCGCCGCGGAGTTCTCGGCGCGCCTGCGGGGCGAGCCGTTGGGCCGGTTCCGGGTTGCGATGCCGGGTGTCCATAACGTCCAGAACGCGCTTGCGGCGATCGCCGTCGGACAGGAACTGGGCGTGCCCCTTCCCCGGATCAGACAGGCGCTCGAAGGGTTTTCGGGAGTCGAACGGCGCTTTCAAGTGGTGGGCGAGAGGGGCGGGATTCTCATGGTGGACGATTACGGCCACCATCCCACGGAGATCAAGGCCACCCTCGCGGCGGCCAAAGACGGGTGGGGGCGGCGCCTGGTGGTTCTTTTTCAGCCGCACCGGTACACCCGGACGAAGGATCTCCTGGAGGAATTTGCGAGCGCGTTCACGCAGGCGGACGTCCTGTTCCTGACGGATATTTATCCGGCCGGAGAAGAGCCGATTCCCGGCGTAACCGGCGAGCGATTGGCCGAGGCGATCAAGGGGGGCGGGAGGCCCTCGGTCATCTACGTCCCGCGGAAGGACCGGCTCGTGGAGGCGGTGATGCCGCATCTCAAGTCCGGCGATATGGTCGTGACGATGGGGGCGGGTGACATTTGGAAGATCGGGAGAGCCCTGTTGGAGCGACTCGCGTGAAGGAGGGGGCGGCATGACGGACATTCGACCCGTGGTCACGGGCGTGAAAGGGACGGTTCGATTGCATGAACCGATGTCCCGCCACACCTCGTTCCGGATCGGTGGGCCCGCGGACGCCTTCATCGAACCGGAGGATGTCGAGGCCCTTCGGCTCCTGACGGGGCGCGCGCGCAAAGCCAAGGTCCCGATTTTCATCATGGGAGGGACGAACCTCCTGGTCCGCGACGGCGGCATTCCGGGCGTTGTGGTACGGCTCACCAAGTTCGGGCGCATCGAAGGGCCCGAAGAGGGCCTCCTGTACGCGGAGGGCGGTGTGGGGATGCCGCGCCTGCTCAAGTATGCCTTGCAACGGGGGCTTTCCGGGCTCGAATTCGCCGCCGGCATCCCCGGGACTCTCGGCGGGTCCGTGGCCATGAATGCGGGAACCCGCTGGGGAGAAATGAAAGACGTTGTGCGGAAGGTCCGGGTCGTGACCACCGCGGGCAAGATTCTCGACCTGTCCTCCGAGGAGATCGGGTTCGGCTATCGCCGGAGCCGGCTGCCGCAGGGATTTGTGGTCGGGGTCTGGCTGGCCGTGAAGACAGGGGACCGGGCGCGCCTGGAATCCACCGTCAAGGAGTGCCTGCAACGGCGGAACGCGACGCAACCGGTTGAAATGCCGAACGCGGGCTGCGTGTTCAAAAACCCGCCCGGGGATTCCGCCGGACGGCTGATCGAAGCGGCCGGCCTCAAAGGGGCGAGCGTGGGCGACGCTCAGATCTCCACGAAACATGCCAATTTCATCGTGAACTGCGGGCATGCCACGGCCGGCGACGTCTTGAGTCTGATTCACCTGGTGGGGAAGACGGTGGAAGAGAAATTCGGCGTGACTCTGGAACTGGAAGTCAAGATCGTAGGAAGGGCATGAGCCTGCTGACAACCAAGCGCATTGCGGTCCTGATGGGCGGCCAGTCCGCCGAGCGGGAGGTCTCCCTTCGGAGCGGCAAGGCCATTCTGGCGGCCCTGCTCCGGAAGGGTTATGACGCGGTCTCCCTGGACGTCGACGCCTCTGTGGGGTCACGGCTGCGAGAAAGCCAGGCCGAGGTGGCCTTCATCGCGCTGCACGGTCCCGGCGGGGAGGATGGCACGATCCAGGGGATGCTGGAGATCCTCGGGATTCCGTATACCGGCTCCGGCGTCCAGGCCTGCGCCGTGGCCATGGACAAAGCCATGACGAAGGCTCTTCTGCAATACGCGGGCGTTCCGGTGCCGCGCGGCCACGTGCTGACGACTCCCGCGCGGGCGGCGCGCCTTCCGCGGGGATTCAGGCTGCCGGTCGTCGTCAAGCCGGTGAGCCAGGGGTCCACCGTGGGCATCACAATCGTGCGCCGGGCGCGTGACCTGTCCACCGCCCTGGGAACGGCCCTCGAGTTCGGGCCGGAGGTTCTGCTCGAAGAATACATCGAGGGGCGCGAGCTGACCGTGGCGGTTCTGAACGGACGGCCGTTGCCCGTGGTGGAGATCATCGCCCCTCATGGATTTTATGATTTCGCGGCCAAGTACACCCCCGGGGCATGCACCTACAAGGCCCCGGCTCCGCTTGGGGCTCGGCAGACGAAACTCCTCCAGACCCTGGCCCTGGCCGTCCATCGCCGCCTCGGGTGCCGCGGGGCGTCCCGCGTGGATTTCCGGATGGATCGAAAGGGCCGGCCCTTTGTGCTGGAGATCAACACCGTGCCGGGCATGACGGAGACGAGCCTCTTGCCGATGGCCGCCAAGGCCGCGGGCCTGTCCTACGAAACGCTTGTCGAAGGATTTCTGGAGTCGGCGATGGAGCGGGCTATGGCCAGGCCCGCCACACGGAGCCGCCTATGATCAGAAGACGGGCCCGACCGAACCGGAAGCGAATCGCACAAGACGCCGCATACGGCGGCAAGAAACCACGTCTGGTGTGGGCTCTCACCGTGCTGACGATCCTCGCGGCGTCCGGCGCCGGATTCTGGTATGGCCGGCAGGGCACGGGTCTGGACCTCATCGCCTGGGCCGATCAGTTCTTTCAGATTCAGGTCACGGATGTCGCGGTGGGCCGGAGGGTCTCCAGGGACGAAGTCCTTGCCCTGCTCGACCTCGAGCCCGAGCGCGGCCTGCTCTCGGTTGATCCCGAGGCGCTGGAGCAGGTTCTGGAAACACACCCGTGGATCCGGCACGCCGAGGTCAGGCGGGTCTTTCCAAAGACCCTCGTGGTGAAGATCAAGGAGCGTGAGCCGGTCGCGCTCCTCCGAACCGAGGGGAAAGCGTTCATGCTGGACCGGGAGGGGGCGATCATTTCCGAAGAGAGTCGGGGGCCGAACGGACTCCTTCCGGTCCTGACCGGCGCGAATTATGTGGACGCCGTCCTCGGGACCCCCCCTGCGGTGCAGCGCTTGCGGGCCGGAATTGCGTTAGCCGGCTTGCTGGATCGAACGGGGGCGGGGCTGATGGAGGTGGATCTTCAAACCCCCGGGGACATCGTGGCCTATTACTCGGGGCTCCGTCTTCGGTTCGGCGAGGGCGCCCTCGAGGAAAAGGTAGACCGGTACCGGCGGGTGTCGGATCGCCTGCTCGATCGGTGGGGGGAGAAGGGCGGGGAGGTGCCCGTCCCCGGCGTGGAGGTGGATCTGCGGTTCCGGGACAGGATCATCGTTCGAGAGAGGGGGTGAGACGGGAGTGGCGAGGAAAGACCAGATCATCGTCGGGCTGGACATCGGGACGACCAAGACGCGCGCCGTCGTGGTGGAGCTGCGGGAAGACGGTGGCGCCGACATCCTCGGCGTGGGAACGAGTCCCTCCCGGGGGCTCCGCAAGGGCGTCGTCGTCAATATCGAGTCGACCGTCGCCTCCGTTCGGAAGGCGGTGGATGACGCGGAAACGATGTCCGGGGTGCAGATCAATTCCGTGTATGTGGGGATCGCGGGGAGCCACATCAAGGGGCTCAACTCGGAAGGGTTCGTCGTGGTCAAGGGCCGTGAAGTCACCCGGGGCGATATCACCCGCGCGGTGAAGGCCGCCCGGTCCGCGGCCATCGTGTCGGCCGATCATCGGGTGCTGCATGTGCTGCCCCGCGGGTTCATCGTGGACGACCAGGACGGCATCCGGGATCCCCTGGGCATGTCGGGCTCCCATCTCCGGGTCAACGTGCACATCATCACGGGGGCGGTGACCTCGGTCAAGAATCTGGTCAAGTGCGTCGAGCGGGCGGGGCTCGACGTCATCGGGATCATCCTGCAGCCGCTGGCCTCGAGCGAAGCGGTGCTCACCGACGATGAGCGCGAGCTGGGGGTGGCGATGGTGGACCTGGGGGGCGGGACCACGGACCTCGCGATCTATGCCGAGGGCAGCGTGATGCACACCGCGGTCATCCCCGTGGGGGGAGACCACTTCACTAACGACATCGCCGTGGGCCTCAAGACCGCCCGGCCGGACGCCGAGTGGATCAAGACCCAGTTCGGGTGCGCGCTGTCCTCGCTCGTGAAGGAGGAGGAGACGATCGAGGTGCCCAGTATCGGAGGGCGGCCCCCCCGCACGCTGCCGCGGAAGGTCCTGGCGGACATCATCGAGCCGCGAGCGGAGGAGGTGTTCGACCTGGTGGCGCATGAGATCAAACGGGCCGGCTACGAAGGCATCGTGACCGGAGGGGTGGTGATCACGGGGGGTACTTCACTCATGGAGGGGATGACGGACATGGCGGAGAGGATGCTGGACCTGCCCGCCCGCCGGGGCATGCCCGCCGGCGTGGGCGGGATCAACGACCATGTCGGCAATCCCATGTACTCGACCGGCGTCGGGCTGATCCTCCACGCGCTCCACCGGCAGGAGGATCTCGGAATGAACGGGTGTCGAAACGGGCGTCGCATGTGGCGTGTCGTGGAATACATGAAAACGTGGGCGCGCGAATTCTTTTAATCTCACAAGGGAGGGTGGCACATGTTTCTGCTTGAAGAAGAGACGGTCTCAGCGGCGACGATCAAGGTCATCGGGGTGGGAGGGGCCGGGTGCAATGCCATCAATACCATGATCACCTCCGGATTGGAGGGGGTCGAATTCATCGCGGTCAATACCGATGCCCAAGCGTTGGGAGTCTCGCAGGCCCCCCACAAGATCCGCATCGGGAAGAACGGGTTGGGCGCCGGGGCCAATCCCGAGGCGGGGCGTGAGGCGGCACTCCAGGACGCCGATCAGATCCGCCAGGCCCTCCAGGGGGCCGATATGATCTTCGTGACGGCCGGCATGGGCGGGGGAACCGGGACCGGCGCCGCGCCGGTCATCGCCGGCATAGCCCGCGAGCTCAAGGCGCTGACCGTCTCGGTGGTGACGAAGCCCTTCGTCTTCGAGGGCGTCAAGCGGATGGTCCGGGCCGAGACCGGCCTGCTGGAGCTCCGGAAATACGTGGATACCTTGCTGGTCATTCCCAATGAGCGCCTCCTGGGGCTCGTGGACAAAACCACGCCCTTGCGCGAGGCCTTCAAGGTGACCGACGATGTCCTGCGGCAGTCGATCCAGGGCATCGCCGATGTCATCATGGTGCCGGGGCTCGTGAACGTGGACTTTGCGGACGTGAGAACGGTGATGGAACACATGGGACGGGCCGTCATGGGGATGGGCAAGGCGCAGGGGCCCAACCGGGCCGTCGAAGCCGCCCAAAAGGCGATCAACAGCCCGCTCCTCGAAGAGGGCTCGATCGAAGGGGCGCGCGGGGTCCTGCTGAACATCACGGGAGGGCCCGGCTTGTCGTTGCATGAGATCATGGAGGCCTCGTCGATCATCCAGCAGGCCGCCGATAAAGATGCCAATATCATCTTCGGCGCCGTGATCGACGAGGCCCTTGAGGACGAAGTGGTGATCACCGTCATTGCGACGGGATTTGAGCGGGAGGAAGCCGTGCCGCACCCGGTCGTCCGGTCCGTGCCGGTGGGGCCGGCCGCCTCCATTGACGAACCGGAGCGGGAAACTCGCCCTCGGACGGGGGAACGCCCGGGTTTCCTGCGGCGGACCGCCGGATCGCGGGAGAGCGGGGACCGGGTTTCGACCCGGACGATGATGACCTCGGAGGACGAGTGGGATGTGCCGACCTTCCTGCGCCGGCAGGCGGACTAATTCCCCTCGAAGGGTTGAATGCAGAATGCTGAATGCGGAATGTTGAATTCATCATTCATCGTTCAGCGGTGGGGGGACAGGATGAACCTTCAATCGCGGGGAGCAACATGCTAGAAACGACTGCCCCACGGAGGACGGAACGGCAGGCGGTTCCGGGCCGATGGCTGATCACGATCCCTCTGTTCAGTCAGGGCATGTCGGGGGCCCAGCACTATTTCGGGACGAAGACGAACCCGGGCCCGATTCCCGTCCGGCCGGGCAGCCCCGGCAGGCGGGTCCTGAAAGTGAAGCAGGTCCATGGGACCGAGGTGCTGGTCGTCGATCGCCGGATCACGAACTGGCCGGCCTTTGAGGCTGAGACGGCGTCCTCCGCGTATGATGCGATGGTCACCACCCAGCCCGACCTTCTCCTGTCCATCACCACCGCGGATTGCGTCCCTCTGCTCTTGATGGACGCGGACCGAGGCGTGGTGGCGGCCGCGCACGCCGGCTGGCGGGGCACGCTGGGGGGGATCGCCGCGAAGACCATTCAGATCATGCAGGAGCGGTTTCAGTGCCGCCCTCGCTCGATCCGGGCGGCCATCGGGCCCTCGATCGGAGTCTGCTGCTACGAGGTGGACGCCGCGGTCCTGACGCCGCTGAAGAAGGCCTATCCCTACTGGGAGGAGGTTCTGGACAAGACGGCCGGAGCGCGGGCCCACCTCGACCTCCGCCGGCTGAACCGCCGGCAGATGGAAGAGGCCGGGCTCGACCCGGCACGGATCGAGACCGTGAACCTCTGCACGGCCTGCCATTCGGACCTGTTCCATTCCTACCGCCGGAACGGGAAGGGGACGGGGTTCATGACCAGCGGGATCGGGTTGACCGCGGTCCTGGGGTGACGGGGCTTATCAAAACCGTGCCCATTGCGTACAATAGAGACCTCCGGCGGGGAGGGCTCGTCTGTGGGTGGGGGAGAGAGAGAAGGCGCCGGGTTCAAGGGCCGGCTGGAGGAGGTAGTGGACCGCATCGCGCGGGCCGCGCGGCGCGCCGGGCGGGACCCCGCCGCCGTCAAGTTGGTCGCCGTGACCAAGGCGGTGCCGGTGGAGCGATTGCCTGAGGCCCTGGCCTGTGGATGCCGGACGTTCGGGGAAAGCCGGGTCCAGGAGGCCCTGGCCAAGATGGAGGCCTTGGGCGCGTACCCGGGGATCGAGTGGCACCTGATCGGTCCCCTCCAGTCCAACAAGGTGAAGGCCGCCGCCGGGCGGTTCTCGCTCATCCAGTCGGTGGATCGCCTGGAGGTGGCTGAGCGTCTTGATGCGGAGACCAGGAAGCGCCGGCTCGTCCAGCCGGTGCTCCTCGAAGTCAACGTGGCGGGGGAGGGGACGAAGCATGGATTTGCTCCGGAGGAGCTCGTGAGCGCGGCGGAGCGGATCGGCGCCCTCGGCGGCCTTCGGGTTCTCGGATTGATGGCCATTCCTCCGGCGGCCGCTGAGGCGGAGGGGGCGCGTCTCCACTTCCGGAGGGTGCGGGAAGTGGCGGCTCAGGTGGAGGCCCGAGGGATCCCCGGGGTCTCGATGAAGGATCTGTCCATGGGGATGTCGGGAGATTTTGAGGTGGCGGTCGAAGAAGGCGCCACGATGGTCCGGATCGGCACGGCGCTCTTCGGGCCCCGTCCGGAGAAGCGGAGCGAGGCATAACGGTGCCTAAGGTCGCCCTCATCGGGTGCGGGAACATGGGAGAGGCCCTGCTGGCGGGGCTTCTGGCGGACGGGATCGCGTCGGCCGCGGACCTCTGGGCGACGGATGTGGTCCCCGGCCGGCTGACGGATCTGCGCAACCGGTACGGGGTCCGGATCGGCAGCGACAACGGCGAGGCGGCCTCCTGGGCCGACGTCCTCATCCTCGCCGTCAAGCCGCAGAGCATGGACCAGGTCCTCGATGGGCTCAAGGACCGGATTCCCGACCGCACGCTCATCGTCTCCATCGCGGCGGGGATTCCTCTGGCGCGCATTGCGGCCCGCCTCGGCGGGAACCGGAAGCTGGTGCGGGTGATGCCCAATATGCCGGCGCTGATCCGGGCCGGCGCGTCGGCGCTGGCGGCCTCGCCCTCCGTCACCCCCGAGGAGCGCGCGCTCGTGGTCAGGCTGTTCGAGGCCGTGGGCACGGTGGTCACTCTTGAGGAGCGCCTGATGGACGCCGTGACCGGGCTCAGCGGCAGCGGCCCCGCCTTTGTCTTCCTCATCATCGAGGCGCTGGGGGACGGCGGGGTGAAGATGGGGCTCCCTCGCGAGACGGCCCTCACGCTGGCGGCGCAGACGGTCTTCGGCGCGGCCAAGCTGCTGCTCGAGACCAAGGACCATCCCGGCCGGCTGAAAGATCAGGTGGCCTCGCCGGGCGGGACGACCATTGCGGGTCTGCATGCGCTCGAAGCGGGCGGCGCCCGCGCGGCCCTGATCGCCGCCGTCGAAGCGGCGACGAAGCGGTCGGAAGAGCTGGGAAGGCCCTAAGTGTTCGTCGCGGGCAACCTCCTGTCCTCCGTGGCCGCGGTCCTGCACATGCTCCTGCAGGGCTATATCTGGGTCGTCATCATCCGGGCGGTGATCAGTTGGGTGAATCCCGATCCGAGGAATCCCATCGTCCAGATGTTGAGCCGTCTGACCGAGCCCCTGCTCGAGCCGATCCGGCGCAGAATGTTCCGGCTGATGGGATACGGGGGAGTCGGCATCGACGTGTCGCCGCTGATCCTGATCGCCGCGATCTACTTTGTCGATTTTTTTCTGGTGGGGACCTTGACCGATCTCGGCATGCGGCTTCGGTAGCCTATAGAGAGGGCAACCATGAAAATCACACCGGTCGACATTCAGCAACATACCTTCAAGGTCGGGTTTCGAGGGTATGACCGCACCGAAGTGGAGGCGTTCTTGCGCTCGGTCTCCCAGACCGTCGAGGAGCTGGTCAAGGAGAATGCCTTATTGAAGGAGCATGTCGAGACTATGGAAGTGCAGATCGAGGCGCTTCGCAAGAAGGAGAACGCGCTCAACGACCTCCTCGTGACCACGCAGACGATGGCCGAGAACCTCAAGCAGACGGCGCGCCGGGAGGCCGATCTGATCCTGAAGGAGGCGGAATTCAAGGCCGAGGACCTCCTGAAGAAAGCGCGGGAAGAGTACGGCGAGCTCCAGAAGGAGATCATGTCGCTCCAGAAGCAGCGGGTCCTGGCGCTGGAAAAATTCCGCGCCCTGGTGCAGACCTTCTCCAAAATGATTGAGCTGGAGGAGCTCGACCAGGAGCCTGTGTCGGAGGACCCCGCCGGCAAGGGAGCGCGCCGTGACCGGTACGAGGGCGCCTGAGCGGGAGGCCACCCTTGCGATTTCCGTCCAGCCGCGGGCGTCGACCAACACGGTGGTGGGCTGGACCGGGGAGACCCTGAAGATCAAGCTGACGGCCCCGCCCGTCGAGGGCGCCGCGAATGCCGCGTGCCTGGCCTTTCTCGCGGACCTCCTCGACCTTCCTTCCTCCCGCCTGAAACTCATCCGGGGAGAACGCTCGCGCCACAAACTGGTCCGCATTACCGGTTTGACCCAGGCCGAAGTCCATGCAAGACTCTCACACAAAGGGGGCTAATATTTTGTCGCGGGTCCTGTCGCCGAGCAGCCCCGCCGAGCCGGGAACCCGTTGCTCTTTGAGCGGGTCCTGCCCCCGCATAGCCCAGCGCAGCTGGGCGTTTCGCCGTCGAGGCCCCGCAGACCCGGCTGTACGCCCCGCGCTGCATCTGGGCGCCCATGCGGTGTCACCCGCTCCAGCAAGAACCTCAAGGAACCTTCGCCCCACCGAGGGAGAGGGTTAAGGTGAGGGGGATGCTGCCAAACCCGTCAGTGTTAATTCATGCGAAGAAGAGCAATGTGTGATGGCAAGACCTGACCCTGAGCCTTTGCTCGTGGAGGACAATCCTCGAAAATCTGGCATGAAGGAAGAAGACGGCTGCCGGGATAGGCCGCCACTGAACGACATGGCCCCCGCAGCTCACTTAATAGTTGAGCTTGCTGCGCGCATCTTGGTTACGTGTCATGCTCAACAGGAATAGGAAACACTATGAGCGATTTCGACAAGCCGTGTAATGAACTCGTTGCCGCGATGTATGATGCTGAGAAACTCACTCAAGTTTACTCGTCACTGATGGACGAACTCCTCCGTTTGCCTTTGTGGTCTCTCGCTACCCCACATGGGAGAAGAATCTTATGGCACCACGCAACGGTTGCGGCACAATACTCCTCATGGAAAGGAGCGTTCGCTTCACCTGGATTGTATATGTTTGGAGATAAGTCAGGGGTGCCGCTCTACATTGGCAAGACCGAAGGAACGTTGCGGAAACGCCTGTTCAATCGGTATGTCCGAGGAGAACGTTCGCAATGCCAGTTAGCCGCGACTTACCAAGGTGCTCTTCGCGAGCGAGGTATTGACGGCTTTCCTCAAGAAATTCGGGAGTGGTATCGAAGATGCTTTAAGGGCACTGCCCGGCTTGATGGTGCCGCAGCCTTTGCCAAGCACGGCATAAATGACATTTGGGTTGCTTTGATTCCTGTGAGTAATAAGAGCGTTGTCGCACCTCTGGAACAATGCCTAATACCTGTGGCTAACCAGTGGAATAATAAGCGAGGCCACCCAGCACTTTTGAACAAGCACTACATCTGATTGCCAGCACAATTGATCGCCAGCAAGGCGCTACAAACAGCAAGCCAACAAGGGCATGCAACCGACGGCGAAAAACGCGCCGCGGCTGATGCCTGGTCGTTAGACTGCACCGCTTTTGAATAATGTCTGACCAAGACCTTGGGAGGAAGATGGTCGAGGAAGAGGAACTCCGCCTTTTCTTGATGCCTACAAGTTCACGACCTGTGGCCAAACAACGGGGACAGGCAGCTTTTCTGAAGACAGAAAACCAGCCAGTCCCCCTATCACGGGATCATGATGGCTGATCCGATCGCAGGGAAGATGCAGGAGGGAGTGGCCCAAGGGGTCTTTCCGGGGGCGGTGCTCCTGGTGCGGCATCGGGGGCGGACGGTTCACCATGAAGCCTACGGGCACGCGTGTCTGGTGCCTGAGCGTGAACCCGCCACCCGAGACACAGTCTATGATCTCGCCTCGTTGACCAAACCCCTGACCGCTGCGACGGCCCTGGCGGTGCTCGCGGCTGAGGGGCGCATCGCCCTGGACGATCCTCTGGAGCGCTTCCTTCCGGACCTGTCGCAGGAGGACCTTCGCCGGGCGACGCTTCGCCATCTCCTGAACCACTCCGCCGGCCTGGCGGCCTGGCGGCCGTTCTACGAGCGGATCGTGCCGGACGGGCGCAGGCTGCGGGAGGTTCCGCTCTCAGCCAGGCGAGAGGCGCTTTACGACGCCGTGCATCGCGAACCGTTGGTCGAGCCGGTTGGGAGTTGGTGCGTGTACAGCGATCTGGGCTTTATTTTGCTCAAGGAAATCCTGGAGCGGGTCACGGGCCAGGAATGGTCCGTGCTCTGTCATGCGACCGTCTTCGCCAAGTTGACCCTGCAGGGCTTGTTTTACTTGAGCGAGGAGGGACCGACGGGCGGGGTTTCGATCGTGGGGCGGCGGTTTGCCGCGACCGAGATGGACGACTGGCGGGGCCGGCTGCTTCGGGGAGAGGTGCATGACGAGCATGCCGCGGTATTGGGCGGAGTCTCCGCCCACGCCGGGCTCTTTGGGACGGCGGAGGCGGTCGCCGGCGCGGTCGGCCTCTGGCTGGCGGCCGTGCGGGGCGAGGCATCCCCGTTGTCCTCAACCTGGGCGAAGGAATTCGTCCGGCGCCAGGAGATCGTGTCGGGGGCAAGCTGGGCGCTGGGTTGGGACACGCCGTCAACGGGTCCGGGCGGGGAGCCGTCGTCCTCGGGGCGATTCTTCTCCCCGGCGTCGTTCGGGCATCTCGGCTATACCGGGACCTCGGTGTGGGCGGACCCCGAACGGGAGCTGATCGTCATCTTGCTCACGAACCGGGTGCACCCGACGCGCAAGAACGACAAGATCCGCGCCTTCCGCCCGGCGCTCCACGATGTGGTGGTTCAGACCATTAAAGTTTAACGAGGGTCGGGATAATCCACCCAGGGCTCTTTTTCGGCGTAGTACCGCTTGCCCCGGAAGTTCAAGCGCGTGCGAAGACGCCGGAATTCGACTTGCTGAAGCCGGACGGCGAGAGCCTGGAGGCATTCCTGAATGGTGGGGAAGGAAGGGGTTTCCGCGGTGACGGCCTCGTATTGGAACTTGGCTGAATAGCCGGTGGCCGTGCGGGTGATCGGGACAGAGCGGCTGAAGTAGCGACCGGGCGAGTCGTTGCCCTCGATCTGGTGCTTCTCGATCACGGTGTTCTTTTTGAAGATGAGGGGCGACGATAGACTCATAGAGGACAAGATTATATCCACCGGAGGCGGGGGAAGCAAGGACCGCTTTAGCGGAGGGAGGAAGAAACACCCCGGGGGAGCGGCGGGGGCACGCGCCGGAGTGACAGCTCCATGCGAGGGGCTTCCGCGTCGATATCTTTGCGGAGGATCACTTCGATGATCCGATTGTCATTGATGCCGAGGGCTTCGCAGACGGCGTCTTGAGTGATCTTGAGCCCCCCGTCGATATCGCGCCGGAGCCCTGATACGAAGTAGAACCGCAAGTCCAGCGCCAGCGGGGCTCCGTTCAAGGTCTCGGTCAATGGGCGGCCCGACCTTCTCGCCGCGAGGGCGCAGAGGACTTCTTGCCCGACCTGGGTCTTAAACCGGCGGCCCGCGGACGAGAGAACCCGGCGCCCGTGCACGGTGGCATACTGGTGATTGATGCTGGGCGGCAAGGGGAGGATGAGGCAGAGGGTGCCGTCTGTCGTCGCTTTCAGCGTGCCTTCGTGATGAGCGAAAAAAGCAGCCTGCCCCCTATTCCCCACGGAAGTTGGGATTCTTAACCGATCACCCTGAGCTTGTCGAAGGGCCGCCTTCGGGGAATTCTCTCCGGATGCGGAACGGAGGTTGAGAGGGCGGTAAGAGGTCGAACGGACGACGATCGGGGTGGAGCGCGAAGGGCGAGGCCGGGGGCGCTTCATGCGGGGATCAGAGGAGATCCATGATCTTGCTCATCGACGCTTCCTGGCGGTCATGGACCTTGGCCAGGTAGCGGCGCCATTCCGACGGTCCCCAGATCTCCAGATGCTCGTACATGCCGACCAGCACGATCTCCTGGTCGTCGTCCGCGTTGATATGCTTGCGGAGCTTCCCGGGAATGAGGATGCGGCCGGCCTTGTCGATCTCCGAGGTGGAGGTCTCCGAGACCACGAAGTGCATGAAGAGCCGGCTCTGCTCCTCGTCCAGTTTGACCCGGGTCTGCTTCAACACGTTGTTCCATTCCGAAAGCGTGTAGGCGCGGAGCGAGGCCGGGTCGGCCACCTTCAAAAAGACGATGCCTTTCTCGACCGGCTGTCCCTCGGGGGAGATGATTTCGCGGATGTGGGATGGGAGGAGGAAGCGGCCCTTCTCGTCGAGCTTCAACAAGTACTCGCCGGAAAACATGTTGGTCTCCCTTCGCGAGCCCGCCGTTGGCCTCAGCGGGACTTGCCCCGCGCATGCTCGCGGCTCTTTTTGCGAAGCCACTGGTCCAGCTCCGACTTCACGAACCGCCAGTCCTTGCCGAGCTTAAAGGCAGGGACACGCCGATCCTGGATATACCGATAGAGTGTCCGGGGGGCCACCTTAAGGTAGCGGCACGTCTCGGCCGTCGTGAGGACTTCATCGCTGACGGGTTTTGCCATCGTTGGGCCTTCAATAGAAGGGGTATCGTAGCGAAGGGGGATGGATTTGTCAACCAATTAGTCGTACTGCTGAACGCCAAACATTGCCACTGATGGCCTCATCGCAGTATTCCTCACACCCGCCGGGCGAGCGTCAGGACCGACACGGCCTCGACCCCGGCCCGCCGAAGGGCCCTGGCGCATTCGTTGACCGTGGCGCCCGTGGTGAGCACGTCATCCACCAGGAGCACCCGGCGCCCCTTCAAATCGGACGTCTCCCGGACGGCGAAGGCCCGTCGTACGTTTCGAGCCCGCTCCGTCCGGTCCAGCTCCGTCTGAGGACGCGTGGCCCGAACCCGCATGAGGTATTCGAAGGCGAGAGGAAGCCCCAGACGGCGCGCGATCCGGTCGGCCAGGAGCAGGGACTGATTGAACTCGCGCTCCCGCAGCCGGTCGGGATGCAGGGGGACCGGCATGACGAGATCGGCCGGGGGGAGGCGGTCCGCCCACACGAGCGCGAGCTCGGCCAGGGGGACGGCCAGGGTCGGGCGTCGTCGGTATTTGTACAGGTGGATGGCCTGTTCCAGCACCCCTTCATACCGGTAGGGTGAGAGCGCACGGTCGAATTTCGGGGGGCGCTCGCGGCAGGACCGGCAGAGGTGGCGGGGACTGTGCGCGAGCGCGAGACGCGACTCGAACGGCCGTCCGCATCGGGGACAGACCGGTCCGTCGATGGGGCGGATCGAGTCCCAACAAGGGCGGCAGAAGGAGGGGAGACGCCGGTCGGCGGCGGGACCCTGGCACGCGAGACAATCCACCGGATAGATCCAGTTCAAGAGCGTGTCCAGCAGATCGGGCATGGGCGACGGTCCCTCTGCTTGGACACCGCGCCGAACTAAAAGGCACATCGAGGGCTGGGGGGAGGGTTCTTGTCGTTGTCGATCATTGTCCCTTTGTGTTATAGGTTACCGGGTTGGGCCAGATCGCGGAGGAGCGTGGTCCGTTTGGAAGGAGTCTCCAAGGTCTATCAGCGGGGAGCCGCCGTCATCCAGGCGTTG
>JBGPTH010000008.1:0-88802 GCA_041490525.1 Nitrospiria bacterium | reverse complement strand
GTGGCGCTGGCCGACGCCGTGTCCGTGGTCCGGCAGAAAGGGCTCCTCAAGAAGAACCCGTTGAAGGACTACTTGGCGGCGGTCAGCGTGGGCAAGGTGGGGGGCGAGTTGCTGGCGGACCTCTGCTATGCCGAGGATTCGCTGGCGGACGTGGATATGAACCTGATCATGACCGGCAAGGGCGAGTTCGTGGAGGTCCAGGGGACCGCCGAGCGGTGCTCCTTCACGCAGGAGGAACTGCGCAAATTTCTCGATCTGGGCTGGAACGGAATTCAGTCATTGATCAAACTTCAGCGGGATCTTTTGGGGGATCTGCGCTGATCTCCGAACTGGTGCTGGCAAGCGCCAACTGGCACAAGGTCCGGGAGATACGGGCCCTGCTGGCGGATCTTCCCGTCACGGTCCGGTCGCTGGGGGAATTTCCGGGCGCCCCTGAGGTCGTCGAAGACGGGGCGACCTACCGGGAGAACGCTCTCAAAAAGGCCAGGTCGGCCGCTGGATTCACTGGAAAGCCGGCCCTGGCCGACGATACCGGCTTAGAGGTGGACGCTCTGGACGGCAGGCCGGGGCTGTATGCCGCCCGCTTCGCGGGAGAGGGCTGCACGTTCCAGGACAACATCGCCAAGCTGCTGCGCCTGCTGGAGGGGGTCCCTGCTGCGGAGCGCCGGGGGGCCCGGTTTGTGTGCGTGCTGGCTTTTGTGGTCCCCGGCGGCCGGGAGCTGGTGGTTGAAGGGGAGTTGCGAGGCCGGATCACGGAGGCGCAGTCCGGAGTCAGCGGATTCGGATATGACCCGGTCTTCTTCGTGTCGGAAGTCGGGAAGACGTTGGCCGAGTTGTCCTTTGAAGAGAAAAACCGGATCAGCCATCGCAGGCGCGCGCTGGACAAAGCGCGGGAATTTTTGCTGACGGGATGAGTCGGGGCGTAGCGCAGCCTGGTAGCGCACCAGCTTTGGGAGCTGGCTGTCGGAGGTTCAAATCCTCTCGCCCCGACCAATCCGAACTTGTTGGACCGGCACACTAATGAAACGCGGAATGCAGAATGCTGAATTCTGAATTCATCGTTCATCATTCATCGTTCCGCGATTAACTGGCATGCGCCCGTAGCTCAGTTGGATAGAGCATCAGCCTTCTAAGCTGGTGGTCGCAGGTTCGATTCCTGCCGGGCGCGCCAACCATTTCAGCGCCATCCGTCCTCCGGCCGTATCCGTCGTCTCAGCGCATGAGTGGGAAAAACCTTACAAAGTATTGAACTGATATCCCTTGATGGGGCGCGCCCTCCCGTGCTATCGTGGGGTTTCCGGAGGACGATCCTAAAACCCTTGGCCGAGACAGCCCCATGAAGATCTATCTTGCGAATCCTCGCGGCTTCTGCGCGGGCGTGGACCGCGCCATCGACATCGTTGAACTGTCGCTCAAGGTGTACGGAGCGCCGATCTACGTCCGGCATGAGATCGTCCACAGCCGCCATGTCGTCAATTCGCTCAAGTTGAAAGGGGCGGTGTTCGTCGAGGCTCTGAGCGAGGTACCGGACGGCCAGACCGTGATCTTTAGCGCGCATGGAGTTGCGAAGGCGGTGTGGGAAGAGGCCACTCGCCGGGGATTGAAAGTGATCGATGCCACCTGCCCGCTTGTCATCAAGGTGCACAATGAGGTCAACCGCGACCACGTGCAGGGGTTCGAATTGATTTTGATCGGGCATGCCGGCCATCCGGAAGTCATCGGAACGCTGGGCCAGGTTCCGGACAAGTTCCACCTCGTCAGTTCCGTGGAGGACGTCGAAAACTTGCAGGTGGAGAACCCGGACCACTTGTCGTACGTCACGCAGACGACCCTGAGTGTGGATGAGTGCCGGGATATTGTGGCCGCGCTGCACAAGCGGTTTCCCACCATCAAGGGCCCGCATCAGGAAGATATCTGCTATGCCACCCAAAACCGGCAGAACGCGGTGAAGAAACTCACCGAGCTGGTGGATGTGATCCTGGTCATCGGATCGCCGAACAGCTCCAACTCGAACCGGCTACGGGAGCTGGGCGAGCATTGCGGCATTTCCTCGTACCTCATCGACTCGACCGCCGACATCGATCCGGCCTGGCTCCGTGGCATCAGAGCGGTCGGCATCTCGGCCGGCGCGTCGGCCCCGGAGGTGCTGGTGGCGGAGGTGGTGGACTACCTGAGGGTGCATGGGGGCGAGGTGGTCGAGGAGGTCACTGTGATCGAGGAAGACGTCGAGTTTCTCCTGCCCAAGGAATTGATCTCCGCCGCCGACATCCCCCGGTCTTGAGGGCGGACCGCGTGGGTGCCCCACGGCGGCCGCGAAGAGTTGGGACCCCTTCCAAGCGCGGAACCTCCACCCGCCCGCCGTCCGGGCCGGCGATTGCCGTTCAGCCCGCGAAGAAGCGCCGGTTTCGGGAACGTCTCCTGAAATGGTACGCCCGTCACGGCCGCGATCTGCCCTGGCGGACCACCACGGAGCCCTACCATATCCTGGTTTCGGAGATCATGCTGCAGCAGACGCAGGTGGACCGGGTCCTCCCCAAATACCGGGAGTGGCTGGGCAAGTACCCCACGATGGAGGACCTCGCGGAGGCCTCGCTTGAGGAGGTGACCAGAACCTGGTATCCCCTTGGATACAATATCCGCCCGGTCCGCCTGCACGGGATTGCGCGCGAGTCGGTGGCGCGCTACGGCGGCACCTTGCCCAGGGACCCGGAACAGCTCCAAGCCTTCAAGGGCATCGGCCGGTACACGGCCGGCGCGATCCGGTCCTTCGCCTTTCGGGAGGACGCGCCCATCCTGGATACCAACGTCATGCGGGTTCTGCATCGGGTCTTCGTCGGCGCGGGCGATCCGAAGAAGCGGAAGTCCGCCCTGTGGGACCTGGCCGGGGTGTTGGTCCCAAAGGGCCGAGGCTACGATTTCAACCAGGCGCTGATGGATTTCGGGGCTACGGTGTGCACCGCCCGGGATCCCTATTGCCTGCTCTGTCCCATGCAGAAGTTTTGCAAGGCCTATCCCTTTTCTCCGGGAGGGGGCCCCGCAGACGCCCCTCCCGGACCCACTCTCACGACCCGACCATGAAGCCCGCCCCATCCGTCCAGGTCGCCGCCGGGCTGATTTCCCGCGAAGGCTGCTATCTGATCACCCGCCGCAAGGCGGGGGTTCATTTAGGGGGCCTCTGGGAGTTCCCGGGCGGCAAGCGCGAGCCGGGAGAGTCGCTGGAAGACTGTCTGCGGCGGGAGGTACGCGAGGAGCTCGGGGTCGAGATCACACGGCCGGCCCTTTTCAGGGTCATCCGCCACGACTATCCGGAGATGTCGGTCGAACTGCACTTCTTCCATTGCTCGATCCGGGAAGGGCAGGCGCGGCCGCTGGGCTGTGCGGACCTGCGGTGGGTGGCGCCGGAGGAAATGGCGCAGTATGAGTTTCCCCCCGCCGACCAGCCATTGGTTCGGTCCCTGCTCCCATGAAGCTGGTGCTGGACATCGAAACGGTGCAGATCCCGAAGGAGGAGTGGGCCGCGCTGGCGGGGGTGGATCTGGTCCCGGAGGCGGACCTCCTCGAGGCAGGAGAGGCCGCGCAGCAGGACAAGGAGTACGAACGGTCCGCGTTCGACGCGACCTTCAGCCGGATCGTGTGCATCGGGACAATCGCCTTCACCGACGCGATGGAGCCGCAGGAGGCGACCGCGTGGTATGGGGCCAACGAGAAAGAGCTGCTCCGGCGGTTCTGGGCCCGCCTGGCCCAGGCCCGGCCGTCGCTCTTCATCACCCATAACGGCCTGGGGTTTGATCTGCCGTTCCTCAGGAACCGCTCGATCATCCATCAGGTCAAGCCGGCGCTCGAGATCAGCCTCGCCAAGTTTCGCACGGAACCCGTCTATGACACGATGGCGGTCTGGTCCAATTGGGAGAGCCGGGGGCGGGTCAAACTGGATGTGCTGGCCCGGGTCTTGGGGGTTCCCAGCAAGTCGGGGTCGGGCAAGCAGGTCGCCGGGATGTGGGGGGCCGGCCGAGGCAAGGAAATCGCGGAGTACTGCCTTCAGGACTGCTACGTTACGTATGCCTGCTATTCGAGGATGACCTTCCGTGAGCCGCTTCCGGCAGGGTCGATCCTGTCGAAGAAGGAGTTGATCGAGGTGCCCTGAGCAATCGGCCCCGTACCCTACCCCTTTTCCTGGCGGGGAGAGGAAAGGAGTGGGGGGAACGCCTGCATGAAGGGATGGACCTCGTAGCGGGCAAACACCCCTTGGGTGATGTAGGGGTCGTTGGCGGCGAAGGACCGGGCCTCCTCCAGGGAGTCTGCTTCGATGATGATCAGGCTGCCGGCGCCGTCGGTGAACGGACCGGCCAGGATGACCTTCCCGGCCTTGTCGAGCGGGGCCATCCGGTCGAGATGGGCCTTTCGGTGGAGCTTGCGCTTGGCCTGACCGTCCGGAGCGTCGAACCCGATGATGGCGAAGATCACGCCTCGCCCTCGGACAGAGTCTCGATGGGTTGGCGCCCGTTAAACCCGTCTTCGACCTCGTGCCAATACCGGATCTCGGGCTCGCCCAGCTTCCAGCAGAGGTAGACCACCCGGCCGTCCAGGAGGTAGGGGAAATCGCAGAGGCCGACGTCGAGGTCCTTCACCAGAACCCCCATTTCCTGGATCGCCTCCACGCTGTCGCTGATGCGCTCGAGGGCTTTGATGTACCGGGGACCGGCAAAGCTGCCCCCGTTGCATTGGGCCTTAGCACTGGCCTTCTTGATCTCTCCGTGGCTGCGGACGAGGATTTCTTTTTCCTGCTTGACGGCCAGAAGTTGCTCCTCGAGTTGGGGCAGGAGACGCTTCGCTTCGGATATGGAAAAGGTGTGATCTTCCACGGAAATCATATTACCAAGGGGGGATGATCTCCGTCAAACGGGGGGGCCGTTCCCCGGGGCCTTCAGGGGCCCCCTTTGCCGTTTGGGGAGTTGACAAACGGCCGGCCTGTGGGTATAGTTTAATTAAACATTTCCCATGAACCGACCACCCCTGTGATTCTTCCCTAGGTCTTTAATCTCTGAGTATCCATTTGGTGATCGTTCGGTAGAGGGTCGTTATTCGGTGATAGACAAAGTGGCGCATGGCCTGCGTGGACTGAACCCGCCGCCCCTCATCAATAATCCTTAACGCCGGGAAAGCCGTCCATGCACCATCTCATGCATCATCCGATGATTGCGGTCCTCTATTAACCTTGAATATAGGGAGGGGGAGCGATATGTCCCCAGGGACGACAGCCAAGGAGACCGTCATGTACCTAACCCAGCTCAAGCAGAGAAACATCACCGAACTGAACGAGGTCGCGAGAGATCTCAAGATCGAGGGCGCCCCGAACCTGCGCAAGCAGGAGCTGATCTTCGCCATTCTCCAGGCCCAGACGGAGAAGAACGGGGTCATATACGGAGAAGGCGTCCTGGAGACCCTCCCGGACGGATTCGGGTTCCTTCGGGCTCCCGATTCCAACTACCTCCCGGGGCCCGACGACATCTATATCTCCCCCTCTCAGATCCGGCGGTTCAATCTGCGGACGGGCGACATCGTCTCCGGCCAGATCCGTCCTCCCAAGGAAAGCGAGCGCTACTTCGCTCTGCTCAAGGTCGAGAAGATCAATTTCGAGGACCCCGAGGCGGCGCGGGACAAAATCCTCTTCGACAACCTGACCCCGCTCTACCCCGAGGAGCGGATCATTCTGGAACACGAACAGGGCGAGTACTGCACCCGGGTCATGGATCTCATCACCCCGATCGGCAAGGGCCAGCGCGGGCTGATCGTGGCCGCCCCCCGGACCGGCAAGACCATGATGCTGCAGGCGATCGCCCGGGCGATCCTCAAAAACCATCCCGAGATCATCCTGATCGTCCTGCTCATCGATGAGCGGCCTGAGGAGGTCACCGATTGGCAGCGCCAGGTCAAGGCCGAGGTCATCAGCTCCACCTTCGATGAGCCGGCCCAGCGCCATGCGCAGGTGGCCGAGATGGTCATCGAAAAGGCCAAGCGGCTCGTTGAGCACAAGCGGGACGTGGTAATCCTATTGGACAGCATCACGCGCCTGGCCCGCGCCTACAACACGATCGCGCCTCCCAGCGGCAAGGTCCTGTCCGGCGGCTTGGACTCCAACGCCCTGCAGCGGCCGAAGCGCTTCTTCGGCGCGGCCCGGAACATCGAGGACGGCGGCAGTCTGACCATCATGGCCACGGCCTTGGTGGATACCGGCAGCCGCATGGACGACGTGATCTTCGAGGAATTCAAAGGGACCGGCAACATGGAAGTCCACCTGGACCGCCGGCTGGCCGACAAGCGGGTCTTCCCGGCGATCGAGATCGGCGCGTCCGGCACCCGCAAGGAGGAGCTGCTGGTGGACCGCGAGCGCCTGAACAAGATGTGGATCTTGCGAAAGGTGCTGAGCCCGCTGGGGACCATGGAGGCCATGGAATTCCTGCTGGACAAGATCGGGGGCACCAAGACGAACAAGGATTTTCTGGACTCGATGAACCGCTAGCTCGTAAGTGCGGGGGGCGGATTCTGGATCGGGTCTCCTCCGGGAACGAGGAGAGGAGAACAGGGAGATGAAAAGCGGAATTCATCCGGAATACGGAGAGGCCACCATCAGCTGCGCCTGCGGGTACAAGCTGAAAATCAGGACGACGGTGGGTGATCTCAAGGTGGACATCTGTTCCCATTGCCATCCCTTCTTTACGGGGACGCAGAAGATCGTGGATACCGAAGGTCGTGTGGAGCGGTTCAAGAAAAAGTACCCGCGCCGGAAGACCGCCTGATAGGAGCGGCCCTGCGGAAAGGCCGGGACGCCCCCGCCTTCCGAGGGTCCTGTGGTGTGCAGGGGGGGCATGCCGATGACTGCGGTGAAAGAATCCCCCATCCTGGCCAAGCTGGAAGCGGCCTCGCAGCGCGTGGATGAGATTGACCGCCTGCTGGCCGAGCCCTCCATCCTCTCTCAGCCGACCCAGATCCAAAAGCTGAACAAGGAACGCGCGGAGCTGGGGCCCCAGGCGGATCTCCATGCGGAGTTCTGCGCGCTGCTCAAGCAGGTCGCCGAAGCCGAGGAGATGCTGGAGGACCCGCGCGGCGCTCCCGACATGAAGGATCTGGCCCGCGAGGAACTGCGGGGCCTACAGGGCCGGCGGGCCGAGCTCGAATCCCGTGCCCGAGAGCTGTTGATCCCCAAGGACCCCCGCGACGAGAAGAACACGTTCATCGAGGTTCGCGCCGGCACGGGGGGCGAGGAGGCGGGGCTCTTCGCGGCTGAGCTCGTCCGCATGTACACGCGCTACGCCGAGCGGCGGCGCTGGCGGGTGGAGATGATGGACTCGAACGTCACCCAGATCGGCGGCGTGAAGGAGGCGGTCCTCCTGATCGAGGGCAAGGGCGCCTACAGCCGCTTCAAGCACGAAAGCGGGGTCCATCGGGTTCAGCGCGTCCCGGCCACGGAAGCCAGCGGCCGCGTCCACACCTCCACCGTCACGGTGGCCGTCATGCCGGAAGTCGAGGAAGTGGACGTCCAGATCAATCCCAACGATCTGAAGATCGACACGTTCTGCTCGTCCGGCGCGGGCGGGCAGAGCGTGAACACGACCTATTCGGCCGTCCGCATCACGCACATTCCAACGGGGGTCGTCGTGACGTGCCAGGACGAGCGGTCGCAGCTCAAGAATCGCAACAAGGCGATGCGCAATCTCCGTGCCCGCATCATGGAAGCCGAGCGGGAGAAGCAGGAGAGCGCGATCGCCCAACAGCGGAAGTCCCAGGTCGGGTCGGGAGACCGGAGCGAGAAGATCCGGACCTACAATTTTTCCCAGAACCGGGTGACCGACCACCGGATCGGGTTGACTCTGCACCGCTTGGACCAGATCCTCGAAGGCGACCTGGACGAAATCATCGACAGCCTGATCGCATCCGGGCAGGCTGGCGAACTGGAGGCCAAGTGATCGCGGGGTCGGTGGTCTCTCTCTCAACCGTGCGTGACCTGCGCCGACGGGCATCGGAGGCCCTGACCAGCGCGGGGACCGAGCATCCTGCGCGGGAAGCCGATTGGCTGTTGGCACCCGCCCTGGGATTGAGTCCGCTCGCGCTGGTCGTGGAGGGGGAGCGACCGCTCCCTCCGGCTCTTGTCGAGCGGGCCTGGGAGTTCATTGCCCGGCGCGCGGCCCGCGAGCCGCTGCAGTACATTCTGGGCACCCAGGAGTTTCGGGGCCTGGAGTTCGTGGTGACGCCGGACGTCCTGATTCCCAGGCCGGAGACCGAGATCCTCGTGGAAGAGACGCTCAAGGCCGTGTCGGGTCTCCCACAACCGGTCATCGCCGATGTGGGGACAGGATCGGGTTGCATCGCGGTATCGGTCGCGTGGGAGTGCTCTGCGGCCATCATGTTCGCCCTCGATCTCTCGGAGAAAGCCCTGGCGATCGCCCGGGCCAATGCGACACGCCACGGGGTTCGCCAGCGAATCCGGTTCCTCCGGGCGGATCTGCTGGGGGCATGCGCTTCCTCCGGCGGAGGCCGCTTCGATGTCATCGCGTCGAACCCGCCGTATATTCCAGACGGGGATCTGGACACACTCCAACCGGAAGTCTCTCGCTATGAGCCGCGCCTGGCGCTTGCGGCCGGATCGGATGGCTTGGCCGTCCAGCGCCGGATCCTGTCGGAGGCCCCCTCGCTCCTGAAGCCGGGGGGAAGTCTGCTCCTGGAACTGGGATGCGGGCAGGCCGACGCCGTGCTTCGGATGGCGCATTCGGGAAGGAACTGGGCCTCGGTCGAGTGCCGGACGGACGGGGCCGGCATCGCGCGGGTGCTCATCGCGCGGAAGGGCGTCTGATGCAGAGCATGGTGATTCAGGGCGGGCGGCGCTTGGTGGGAGAGGTACGCGCCAGCGGCGCCAAGAACGCGGCCCTGCCGATCCTCGCCGCGACCCTTCTCGGAAAAGGGACCTGCACGCTCACGAACGTCCCCGGCGTGGTGGACGTCACCACCATGGCCAAGGTGCTGAGCCACCTGGGGGCCGCCGTGGACGCCCAGGGGGATCGGGTGACGGTGTCGCTCGAGACGATCGGATCGAGCCAAGCCCCGTACGACCTCGTCAAACGGATGCGGGCCTCGATTCTGGTGCTGGGCCCGCTCCTGGCCCGGTGGGGGGAGGCGGTTGTCTCGCTGCCCGGTGGCTGCGCCATCGGCGCCCGGCCCGTCAACCTGCACCTCACCGCGCTGGAGAAGATGGGGGCTGAGGTCCGGATCGAGCACGGCAACGTGCATGCGCACGTCGCGGGCCGTCTGAAGGGAGCCCGCATCTACTTCGACCTGGCGACGGTGACGGGGACCGAGAACCTCATGATGGCGGCCTCCCTGGCTGAGGGGACCACGGTCATCGAAAACGCCGCCCGCGAGCCGGAGATCGCAGACCTGGCCGCGTTCCTGGGCAAGCGCGGCGCCCGGATCTCAGGGGCCGGGACCGACGTCATCGAGATCGAAGGGGTCGCCGAGCTGCACGGAGCGGACCATGAGATCATGCCCGACCGGATCGAGACCGGCACGTATCTGGTGGCCGGCGCGATTACGGGAGGCGATGTGCGGGTGGAGCGATGCCGTCCCGATCACTGCGAGGCGCTGCTGGCGAAGCTCGCGGAGGCGGGGGCGGCGCTGACGGTGGAGAAGGAGGCGGTGCGGATCCAGACGAAAGGCCGGCTGCGCGCGGTGGATCTGAAGACCCTGCCCTATCCGGGATTTCCGACCGATATGCAGGCCCAGGTCATGGCCTTGATGGCGCTGGCACGGGGAATCAGCGTCATCACGGAGACGGTTTTTGAGAGCCGCTTCATCCACGCGCTGGAGCTCCAGCGCATGGGCGCGGACATCCGGATCGAGGGCCACCATGCCGTCGTCACCGGGACCGAACGCCTGAGCGGGGCGCCGGTCATGGCGTCCGATCTCAGGGCGAGCGCCAGTCTGATCCTGGCCGGGTTGGCCGCCGAGGGCGAAACAAAGGTGGGCCGCGTCTATCATCTGGACCGGGGATACGACCGGCTTGATGCCAAGCTGGCGGGACTCGGGGCGCAGATCAGCCGGGTGGTGGAGCGGGTGTGACCCCTACGCGCACCAACCATCTCATCATCGCCTTGTCCAAAGGCAAGCTTCTGGGGCCCGCCCTGGACCTCTTCAAGCGGGTGGGGCTGGCCCGGAAGGACATCGCGTCCGAGAGCCGCCGGTTGATCTTCGAAAACCCCGCGAGCGGGACGACGATCATGATCGTCCGGCCGACCGATGTCCCCGTCTATGTGGAATACGGAGCGGTGGACGCCGGGATCGTGGGAGCGGACATCTTGATGGAGCAGGACACCGACGTGTTTGAACCCCTCGACCTGGGATTCGGCGCCTGCCGCCTCGTCGTGGCCGCGCCGGTCTCACCTTCCCCACGGAACGCGCGGCTCTCGACCAGATTGCGCGTGGCGACGAAATACCCGAACGTGACGGAGCGGCACTTCACGCAGAAAGGCGTTCCGATCGAGATCATCAAGCTCTACGGGTCGGTCGAACTGGCGCCGCTGGTGGGATTGGCGGACCGGATCGTCGATCTGGTCTCGACCGGCAAGACCTTGCGCGCCCATCACCTCGAGGTGACGGAGGTGATCCTGGAATCCACGGCCCGCCTGATCGTGAACCGGGCCAGTCTCAAATTGAAATACCGCCAGGTGAACGGCTTGATCGAGGCGCTGCGTACGGGGCTTCAGGGAGGGCACCGATGAGAATCGTCTCGGCTTCTGATCGGGGATTCAAGGATGCCGTCAGGAAGGTGACCGCGCGGTCGAACCTCCAGGCCGGGCAAGTGGAATCCGCGGTCAGGACGATTCTCAAGGCGGTGGAGCGGGGCGGGGACGCCGCGGTCAGCCGCTACACGCGCAAGTTCGACCGGGTCTCGTTGAAGCCCGCCCATTTCCGGGTCAACCCGGAGCAGGTCCGGGAGGCGTACTACAAGATTCGCAAGGAGGAGGGAGACGCCCTGCGCTATGCGGCGCACCGCATCGCGGCCTTTCACGACCGGCAAAAGCCCCGCACCCAGACCTGGATGTGCCAGGAGGGGGGCATCACCCTCGGCCAGTCGATCCTGCCGCTGGACTCGGTGGGGCTCTACGTCCCCGGCGGGAAGGCCGTCTACCCCTCCTCGGTGCTGATGAGCGCCGTCCCCGCGAAGGTGGCGGGGGTGAAGCGGATCGTCATGTGCGCGCCCGCCCCGAAAGGGGAGATGAGCCCCTACCTCTTGGTGGCGGCCGACATCGCCGGCGTGGACGAGGTGTACCGGATCGGGGGCGTGCAGGCGATCGGGGCCATGGCGTACGGGACGAAGACCATCTCCCGCGTGGACAAAATCATCGGCCCCGGGAACGCGTTCGTCGCCACCGCCAAGCGGTTGGTGTACGGAACCGTGGACATCGACATGATCGCCGGCCCGAGCGAATTGCTGGTCCTGGCCGACGGCGGCGCCAATCCGGCGCATGTCGCCGCGGACCTCCTCTGCGAGGCGGAGCACGACGAGCAGGCCTCGGTGTGGCTGGTGACCACCTCGGCCGACCTGGCCCGGGAGGTCGTCCAGCAGGTCAAAGAGCAGCTCAAATCGCTGGCGCGCCAGAAGATCGCCGCGCGCTCCATTCAGCGCAACGCGGTCGCGTTCGTGGTCCCCACCATGGAGGGAGCGCTGGCCCTGGCGAACGACATCGCCCCGGAACACCTGTCGTTGTCCGTGGACAATCCGTTCGATTACATCGAAAAGGTGCGGCACGCCGGGGCCTTGTTCCTCGGGCGCTACACGGCGCCGGCCGTCGCCGATTACGTGGCCGGTCCGAACCACATTTTGCCGACGGGCGGAACCGCCCGGTTCCATTCGGCCCTCTCCCTGGACGCCTACGTGAAGAGGTCGAACATCGTCTCGTATACGAAGGACGACCTGCTCAAGGACAGGGATGCCATCGTGCGCATGGCCCAGATGGAGGGTCTGGGGGCCCACGCGCGCTCTGTGGACATCCGCCTGCGATGAGATCAGCACGACGGGCCGTTGTCGAGCGCAACACCACCGAGAGCCGGATCAAGATCACCTTGGCCCTCGACGGGACCGGCAAGCGGCGCATCAGCACGACGATCCCCTTTCTGGACCACATGCTGGACCTGCTGGCCAAGCACGGCTTCCTGGACCTCACGGTCGCGGCCAAGGGCGACACGCATATCGACGACCACCACACGGTCGAGGACATCGGCATCGTGCTTGGGGAGACGCTCAAGCGCGCGTTGGGGAAAAAGACGGGCATCCGGCGCTTTGGGACGGCGTGGGTCCCCCTGGATGAGACGCTGGCGCAGGTCACCGTGGATCTCAGCGGGCGCCCCTATCTCGTGTATAACGTCAAATTGCCGCACCGGCGGATCAAAGGGTTCGACCTGTACCTCTTCGAGGACTTCTTTCAGGCCTTGACGACGCACGCGGCTATGAACCTGCACATCAACGTGCCGTACGGGCGGAACCCGCACCATGTCATGGAAAGCATCTTCAAGGCCCTGGCGAAGGCCCTGGATCAGGCGGTGGCGGTCGATCCGCGGGTGACGGGGGTTCTCTCGACCAAAGGGTCGCTGTGAGACCGTTAAACGTGAAACGTTATTCGTTCATCGTGGGAGAGACGAGAAAGGATTGTTATTCTTCGTACCGGGTAACGTTTTACGAATAACGATTAACGAACATGATCGCCGTCATCGATTATGACATGGGCAATCTCCGGTCCGTCCAGAAGGCCTTTGAGGCCGTCGGGTATCGGGCGGTGGTCACCCGCGACCCGAAGACCATCGCGGACGCCGGTCACGTGGTCCTGCCGGGCGTCGGCGCCTTCGGCGACTGCATGCGGAACCTCGAAACCTACGGGCTGATTGAGCCCGTCTTACGCGCCATCGAGGCCGGCAAGCCGTTCCTGGGCATCTGCCTGGGACTCCAACTGCTGTTCGGCGAGAGCGAGGAGTTCGGCACCCACCGGGGGCTCGGCGTGATGCCCGGCAAGGTCGTCCGGTTTTCGCCGCCCGCCGCAGGGGGGCCGGCCCCGCCCTTGAAGGTCCCGCACATGGGATGGAACACCGTGGCGATGCGAAAGCCGTCTCCCCTGCTCGACGGCGTCCCTGACGGGGCGCACCTGTATTTCGTTCACTCGTATTACGTCGTGCCGGACGATCCTGCCGTGGTCTGCACCACGACCGACTACGGGGGATCCTTCGCCTCGAGCGTCGCGCGCGACAATATCTTCGCCTGTCAGTTTCATCCGGAAAAGAGCCAGAATGTGGGATTACGCATCATCCGAAATTTCGGAGGGAGATCATGATGGAGCAGGGCCGTCGGCAATCGGGGAGGTGTGTGGTGCAGGCATCCGCCCTCGCCTGTTTTCTCGTCAGCGTGCCTGGATGCGGAGGGACCACTTCGGAAGTGGTCACGGACACGAGGATCGACCAGTACCGGATCAAGCGGGTGGCGGTCCTCCCGTTTACGGTGGCCCCGAGGACTCGAGGCCAGCTCCAGGGATACGCCACCCCGGCGCCTTTGCCCGAGGCCGCCGAGAAATTGGCCGAGTTGTTCTATTTGAAGCTGAACGCCCGAGAGGGGCTCAGGGTGATCTCGCCGAGTGAGGCCCGTAGGGAAGTGGCGACCATTCCTGCTGCCCCGAGCCGAGACTCGCTCCGGGAGTTCGGCGAAAAACTGGGTGCAGGTGCGGTGCTGGAGGGCATGGTCGAGGTGTATAAACAGCGGCAGGGCAGCGCCCTGGGGCTGGATCGCCCACAGGACGCGGCCGAGGTGGGGTTTGCCGTCCGGCTCGTCAGCACCCAGGACGGCGCAATCCTATGGACCGGCGAGTACTACGAGCGCCAGCGTCCGATGATCGAGGATTTCTCAGGCTTCCTCGAACGCGGCGCACGATATCTGACCGTCGAAGAGCTGGCGAACTCCGCCGTGGACCACGTTCTGGTCAAGTTTCCGTTGGGGACCCCCATCAAGCGGCCGGCGGACGCGAGAACAGATACCCCGTGATCGTCATTCCGGCCATAGACCTCAAGGACGGCCGCTGCGTGCGGTTGCGCCAGGGGCGCCTGGATGAGGAGACGGTCTATTCGCAGGACCCCGCGGAGGTGGCCCGGCGCTGGGAATCGGAAGGGGCGCGAGTCCTCCACGTCGTGGACTTGAACGGGGCCGTCGAAGGCGTCCCCCGCAATCGCGCGGCCGTCGAATCCATCCTCAAGGCCGTCAAGATTCCAGTGCAGGTGGGCGGGGGGATTCGGGACCTGGCGATGGTGGAGGCTTACCTGGCGGCCGGGGCCGAGCGGGTCGTCCTCGGGACCGCGGTGGTTCAGGACGCGGCCCTGCTCGAAGAGGCCTGTCGCCGGTTTCCCGGCCGCGTGGTCGTCGGTGTGGACGCCAAGGACGGCCGGGTCGCGGTGCGCGGATGGACCGCTGTGGCCGATCAGGAGGCCACGGACTTCGTCGGCCGCGTGGCGGGGCTGGCCGTGTATGCCGTGATTTATACCGATATCGCGCGGGACGGGATGCTGGAGGGGCCGAACCTTGACGCCCTGCGGCGCATGGCGGAGGTCTGTCCGGTTCCGTTGATCGCCTCCGGCGGCATCACGCGGACCGAGGACCTCCGGCAACTGCGTGCGCTCGGGCCGAAGGTGATCGGCGCGATCGTCGGCAAGGCCTTGTACGAAGGTCGGATTGCGCTTCGAGCGGCGATGGCCGCGGCCGATTGAGTCGGCCGCTGACGTCGCGAAGGGGACCGGATTGTTAGCTAAGCGCATCATTCCCTGCCTGGACGTGAAGGCGGGGCGCGTCGTCAAGGGGGTCGGGTTCGTCAATCTCAAGGACGCCGGCGATCCGGTCGAGGCGGCCCGGGCCTATGACAAGGAAGGGGCCGACGAGCTGTGCTTTCTGGACATCACGGCCTCGTTCGAAGAGCGCAAGATCCTCCTCGACGTGGTCGGCCGCACGGCTGAACAGGCCTTCATGCCGCTGACGGTGGGCGGAGGCGTGCGGACCCTCGACGACATCCGCGACCTCCTCAAGGCCGGCGCCGACAAAGTGAGCATCAACACCGCCGCCGTGCAGCGCCCGGAGTTCGTCCGGCAAGCCGCCGAGCGCTTCGGCACGCAGTGCATCGTCGTGGCCATCGACGCCAAGCGAACGGGAGACCGATGGGAGGTCTTCACCCACGGGGGCCGCACCCCTTCGGGACGCGATGCCGTCGAGTGGGCGCGGATGATGGAATCCTACGGCGCGGGAGAGATTCTATTGACCAGCATGGATCGGGACGGGACGAAGGCGGGCTACGACCTGGCCCTGACTGCGGCCGTCTCGGAGGCCGTCGGCCTGCCGGTCATCGCGTCGGGCGGGGCGGGCACCCTCGAGCATCTCTATGAAGGGTTCGCTCAAGGGAAGGCGGACGCCGTCCTGGCGGCGTCGATCTTCCATTATCGCCAGCACACGATCCCGGAGGCCAAGGCGTATCTCCAGTCCCGCGGGATTCCCGTGAGGACGGTCTGACCGTGAGGAAAAGGTGATGGACCCCGCCGCGCTCGCCGCGTTGAAGTTCGATGAGAAGGGACTCATTCCGGCCGTCCTTCAGGATTGGCGGGACGGGACGGTGTTGATGGTCGCCTACATGAACCGCGAGGCCCTGGAGAAGACGCTGGAGACCGGGATCGCGCATTTCTGGAGCCGGTCGCGGCAGGGCTTGTGGGAGAAAGGGGCCACGTCCGGCAACCGGCAGCGTGTCCGGGAGGTGTTCGTGGACTGCGATCAGGACACGTTGCTGATCACGGTCTCGCCGGACGGGCCGGCCTGCCATACCGGAGAGCGCGCGTGCTTCTTCAGCCGTTTGTCGGATTTGGTGCCTTCCTGCGAAGGGGGCGCCAAGACTACCGAAGCCCACGGGGGCGTGCTGGACCGCGTGTACGAGACGATCCTGGCCCGCAAGCGGCACCCGACGCCGGAGTCCTATGTGGCCTCGCTGCTCGCGGCCGGCCAGGACAAGATCCTCAAGAAGGTCACGGAGGAGGCGGGGGAGGTGATCCTCGCCTCGAAGGGACAGAAACGGGAGGAGGTCGTCCACGAGGCGGCGGATCTCTTGTTTCATTTGCTGGTCGTGCTGGGCTACCACGAGATTCCGCCGATCGAGCTCTACCAGGAGCTCGCCCGGCGGTTCGGCCGGAGCGGGATCGAGGAGAAGGCGTCGCGGGGCGAGCCTTGAGCGACTGTATTTTCTGCAAAATCGGAGCCGGCCAGATCCCGGCGAAGGTGGTCCTGCAGGATGAGGAGGTCCTGGCCTTCGAGGACCTCCACCCCCAGGCTCCGGTTCATGTGCTCATCATCCCCAAAAGGCATATCGGCACCCTGAGCGAGACGCGGGCGGGGGATCAGGCACTTTTGGGCCGTCTCCTTGAGGCCGCGGCCGAGGTAGCCGATAAGAAAGGGATTGCCGAATCGGGTTATCGGGTGGTGGCCAACTCCGGCCGGGACGGAGGACAGACGGTCTTGCATCTGCATCTGCACGTGCTGGGAGGACGACACATGACGTGGCCGCCCGGGTGAGGGAACTGCACGACCAGGCCTCTAGGCGGGCATCCCGTTCCTTGACAGTCTCATTAGGCATTTGTTACAGTGATCAGTTCTTTCCGGTGGAGGCCGCAGAGGCCGGGAGGCAGAGTACGGGGGCAATCGTGGACAGAGGGTTGATCCCGGAAGACGTCATCAACCGGATTCGCGAACGGGCCGACATCGTCGAGGTTATCGCGGCCCATCTCTCCCTCAGCAAGGCCGGGCAGAATTTTAAGGGGCTCTGTCCCTTTCATTCTGAAAAGACTCCCTCCTTCACCGTCAGTCCCTCCCGTCAGATGTTCCACTGTTTCGGGTGCGGCGAGGGGGGGAATGTGTTCACCTTTTTGATGAAGATGGACGGCGTGACCTTTCCGGCCGCCGTGCGCGCTCTCGGTCAGACGCTGGGCATCGCCGTGGAGGAGAGGACGGCGTCCCCTGCGGCCAAGAAACAGGCGGAGCTGCGGGAGCGTCTGGTGGGGGTGAACCACGCCGCCGCCGACATCTTTCATCGCACGCTGCTGTCCGATCCGGCCGCCGAACCCGCTCGGATTTATCTGAAGGGGCGCGGGATCACCACCGACACGATCGAGCGATTCGCCATCGGGTATGCCCTGCCGGGCTGGGATGGGACGCTGAAGGCGCTGACCAGGACGGGATGGAAGGAGGAGGACCTGGCTGCGGCCGGCCTCGTCATGCCGAGGGACCAGGCGGCACGCGGGTCCGGAGACGCCGCCGGGTATTACGACCGCTTCCGGGGGCGGGTGATGCTCCCCATCAAGGACTTGCAGAGGCGCGTCATCGGGTTCGGGGGGCGCATCCTCGATGAGGGCGAGCCCAAGTACCTGAACTCGCCCGAGACGCCGCTCTTCAGCAAGGGACGCACCCTGTACGCCCTGGAAGCCGCGCGTGAGGGGGTTGCCAAGCTGGAGCACATGGTCATCGTCGAGGGCTACTTCGACGCCATTGCGCTGCATCAGGCCGGGTTGACCCACACGGTCGCCACCCTGGGCACCGCGCTCACGGGGGATCACGTGGACCTTATTCGGCGCTTCACCCGGCGGGTGGTGCTGCTCTTCGACCCCGACACGGCTGGCGTGCGCGCGGCCCTGCGCACGTTGGACCTGTTTGCGGAGTCCGGGCTCACGGTGCAGGTCGGAAGCCTCCCCAAGGGAGAGGACCCGGACACGTTCGTGCGGTCGCGGGGCGTGGAGGCCTTCGACGCCATGATTCTTCGGGCCCCGTCCCTCCTCGACTATACCGTCGAGGCGAGCCTCGCCACCGGCCGTCAGGGCAGCGTGGAGGATCGGGTCCGCTGTGTGGAGGAGGTGCTCGCCGTGCTGCAAAAACTGGGCAATCCGGTCCAGAAGGCGGCCGCGATCCGGCATGTGGCCGATCGCTTGGGGTTGGACGAGAAAGTGCTGGTGGAGCGGTATCGAAGCCTCCCCCGCAGGGCTGTCTCCGCCGGCCAGGCATCTCCTGCCCCCGAGGCGAGCCCGCAGCTCCCCAAGGAGGAAGAAGTTCTCATGCGACTGCTCCTGCACGACGCGCTCTCGCCCGAGGAAGTGGCCCGGCTCGAGCCCGACGATTTCACCGATCCCGGGGCCCGGCGGCTGGTGTCGCTGGTGCGGGGCGCGCTGCCCCAGCCCGAGGGAGAGGGACCGGATGCGGTCAAGCGGACGATCGAAGGGGCGAGCGACGATCCGGAATGCGGGAGCCTCGTCCGCGCGCTTTCCCTCAGCGACTTTCCGTATGACGACGCTGGCGCGGCCTTTCGGGAAGGCCTGATGGCGCTGAAGCTGCGGCGCGTCGCCGACGAGATCCAAGCGGTCAAGATGGCGCAAGCGGAGGGAGAGCGGGCCGGACACGCCGATACCGTCAGGACTCTGCTGACGCGGCTGAACGATCTCCAGAGGGAACGGCAGCGGCTCCTCGGCGCGGCCCCCCCACCCATGGAGGCAGGGAGGATCAATGCCTAAGGAAGAAAAACCGGATGAGGTGAAGCGCCCGGTCTCCCGGAGCAAGGAGAAGGGCTTTCTCCCTGCGGGCGAGGGGACGCCCCCCCATCAGCCGGAACTCGCCTCGACCGAACGGCTCAACAGCCTGATGACCATGTTCGGAGAGATGGATATCGAGATCTTGGACTCCCCCGAAGGAGAGCGGTACCAGCAGATGGTGTCCGAGGGCGAAAGCCACGCGGAGGATGCCGAGGAAACCGAGGAGGTCGAGGAAGAGAAAAAGATCGACCTGACGCCGGGGGCTCTCGCCCGCACCGACGATCCGGTCCGGCTCTACCTCAAGGAGATGGGCAGCGTGGCCCTCCTCAGCCGGGAGGGCGAGATCGAGATCGCGAAGCGCATCGAGGACGGGAAGCTGAACATTTCCTCAGTAGTCTTCGGGATGCCCTTGACGCTCAAGGCCCTCTTCGCCCTGGCGGACAAGCTGAGGGCCGGCAAGATCTCCACCAGGGAGGTCGTCTTGGGGACCGAAGAGGAGTTCGATTCTGAGGTGGTGGAGCAGGACGACGAGGAACTGCGCCACCGTACCCTGGACTCCATCCGCAAGGTGAAGGCGCACTCGAAGGGCTTGTTCGCCCTCTATGCCATGAACCGGAAGGCGAATGTCAGCCCTGCCCGCCGGCGTGAGACCAGGGCCAAGCTGGCGGAGGCCCGCCGCCAGATCGTGGACAAGCTGGATTTGGTGGACCTCCACCCGCTCCAGCGCGAGCGCATGATCCAGCGCGTGCGGGACCTGGCCCAGGAGATCGCGGCCTGCGAGCGGGAGATCGCCTACTGCCGCCGCCGGCTCGGCGTGCCGGGCGAGGAGGGAAACGCCCTCCTCATGCGCCTGAGCCGCGGACGGAAGGACCTCCTGGCGGTCCGCCGCAAGTGCGGCCTGCCGGTGGAGACGCTGCAGGAGATCGAGAAGGCCTGCCAGAGCGCCCGGCGCCGGATCCGGGCCGTCGAGAGCGAGGCCCTGGTGCCCGCCGACGAGCTCCGCGAGAGCGTGAAGCTGCTGGACATGGCCGAAGAAAAGGTCAAGCGTGGGAAGGGGGAGCTCGTGGAAGCCAACCTTCGCCTGGTGGTCAGCATCGCCAAGAAGTACACCAACCGCGGGCTCCAGTTCCTGGACCTGATCCAGGAGGGGAACATCGGCCTGATGAAGGCCGTGGACAAGTTCGAGTACAAGCGGGGGTACAAGTTCAGCACCTACGCGACGTGGTGGATCCGGCAGGCCATCACCCGCGCCATCGCCGACCAGGCCCGCACCATCCGGATTCCCGTGCACATGATCGAGACCATCAACAAGCTGATCCGCACCTCGCGGCACCTGGTCCAGAAGCTGGGCCGCGAGCCCCTGCCCGAGGAGATCGCCGAGAAGATGGAACTCCCGCTGGAGAAGGTCCGCAAGATCCTCAAGATCGCCAAGGAGCCGATCTCCCTTGAGACGCCCATCGGCGAGGAGGAGGACAGCCACCTGGGGGACTTCATCGAGGATAAAAAGGCGGTCTCGCCCCTCGAGGCGGCCGTCCGGTACGATCTGCAGCGCCAGATCAACAACGCGCTGAAGACGCTGACGCCGCGCGAGGAGCGCGTGCTGCGCAAGCGGTTCGGCATTGGGGAGAACACGGACCACACGCTCGAAGAGGTCGGGCAGGACTTCGCGGTCACGCGCGAGCGGATCCGGCAGATCGAGGCCAAGGCGCTGCGCAAGCTCCGCCATCCGAGCCGGAGCAAGCGCCTGAAGAGTTTTGTGGAATCCCTCTAGGGGCCCATAGCTCAGGTGGTCAGAGCGGCGGACTCATAATCCGTTGGTCCCAGGTTCGAAGCCTGGTGGGCCCACCAGAGCGAGCCCGCTCGGACCCCGGGCCGGCGGGCCAGCGGGATGGTCGAGAGGGCGACAAGGAGTGCATCGTTCAATGAGGCATACAGTCCGTTCGTGAAGGACGATCTCCAACGCTTGATTGCGTTGCAGGAGATCGACCTCCGTCTGCAAGAGTTGGCGGAGCGGAAACGCCGGATCCCCGAGATAGTCGAAGCGGCCCGCCAACCCCTCCAATCCGCCCAAGCGGCGCGGGACACCCTCAAAAAGGAATTCGAAACGGCGGCCAAGGACCGCAAGAGCTGCGAGCAGGACCTGGCGGCGCACGAGCACGCCATCGAGAAATTGCAGGACCGGGCGGTCAAAGGCGAGATCAAGACCAACAAGGAATACCAGGCGCACCTCTTCGAAGTCGAGCTGGCCAAAAAGAAGAAAGGCGAGATCGAGGAGCGGCTCCTCCTCCTGATGGATCTGGTGGACGGGAAGAAGAAAGACCTGGCCCAGGCCGAGCGGGCGGTGCAGGAGACGGAGCAGCGCTTTACCGCCGAAAAGAACACCCTGGAGGGGTCGGTTGGCGCGCTGGACGAGGAATTGGCCAGGCTCAAGGGCAGGCGCGAGACTGTGGTGGCCGCCTTGAATCCGTCCCTGCTGCGCACCTACGAGAAGCTCAGGGCCACCCGCAAAGGGCAGGCACTGGCCGGGGTGACCAAAGAGGGAACCTGTCTGGCCTGCATGTTACACGTCCAGCCGCAGGTGGTCGCCGAGGTCAAGCGTGCCGCCGCGATCCGCACGTGCCCCTCCTGCCACCGCATCCTCTACTGGGCCGGCGAACCGGTACAGATCGTCCCGGAGCCTGAGCCTCGGGCTGTGGTCGAGCCGGAAGAAGCCGCCGAGACCACCGAGTAAGGTCAGGTCTCTCCCAACACGGCTTTCGTCGTCTTGAAGTGCAGCTTGGCGACCTTCGCCAGCCCTTCCTCCCCGTGCTTGCGCACCAGTGACTTCGCCGCGACTTCCACCGCCGGTGACGCGCCTTTGGGCAGGGGCACACCCCACTGCGCGGCCAGCCGCTCCAGCCGCCTGACGAACTCCGCGCGCGCCACGATGGAGGCGGCCGCCACGGCGATGTCCTCCTCGCCCTTGTGCCGCTGTTCCAGGATGATCTTGCGGCCCTTTTCCTGCAACGCGCTCAGGATCAGGCGCTCGTCGCCGAACTGATCCGCGATGGCGCGCTCGCAGTCGGGGACCTGTTCCAGGAGGGTTTCGAGCGCCTTGGCGTGGCCCCATGCGAGGAGGCGGTTCAGGTTGCGGATTTTCGCGTACATCTCGTTGTAGCGTTCGGGGCCGATGGCGATCACGCTGTGGCGGCACAGGGTTTTGATGTCCACCTCCAGCGTCCGGATGACGCTGTCCGCGATCTTCTTGCTATCTCGGACGTTCAGCGCCATCAGGTCGTCGGCGATGCGGGGCGTCACGTGGACGGCGGCGATCACGAGCGGGCCGAAGTAGTCGCCCTTCCCTGACTCGTCGATGCCGATCCAGCCGCCGCTCGTCGTCATGGCCGGGGAACGTACCACAGAATGAAAGGGACTGGCTACTTTTCTCGCCGCAATCGATCTCTGAATATCAGAAAAGTTGCCTGTCCCTGTTTTCGTCTCCAAGAGCGGGTCCTGCCGCCGATCGGCCGCTGCTGTGCGGCGCTCCGCCTTCGACCCGTTGCAGTCGAGCGGGTGACACCGCATGGGCACCCAGATGCAGCGCGGGGCGTACAGCCGGGTCTGCGGGGCCTCGACGGCGAAACGCCCAGCTGCGATGGGCTATACGGGGGCAGGACCCGCTCAAAGAGCAACGGGTCCCCTCGGCAAGTCGCGGCGCGCATCGCGGCCTGGATCGGCGCCACCCGCAAGATTTCAGAGTTCTTCGGGTTCTGTTATAATCCGTTCGCGTGTGGGAGTCGGGCGGGTGGTCGCCGGTCTCGCAAGAGGCTGGAGGAAAGTCCGGACTCCATAGGGCAGGGTGCTGGGTAACGCCCAGGCGGAGCAATCCGACACCGGCGCAACAGAAAGCATACCGCCGATGGCCCGCAAGGGATCAGGCAAGGGTGAAATGGCGGGGTAAGAGCCCACCGCGGTCGTGGCGACACGGCTGGCCGGCAAGCGTCACCCGGAGCAAGGCCAAATAGGAGGGCAAGAGGAGCGGGACACCGGTGCTGCTCCTCGACGATCGGCCCGGTCGGGGCCCTCGGGTAGGCCGCACGAGGCCCGGAGCAATCCGGGTCCCAGAGAAATGATCACCGCGCTTCTCGCAAGAGAAGTGGCACAGAACCCGGCTTATAGCCCGACTCCCACACGCACTTAAATTCCTCGTCATTTTTTCCTCATTGGTTCCGTTGCCAGTTCGGTGGGGTGATGAAAGAAACCTATAGCCGAGATATTCGGCTTTCTGATTTGTTTCCGTCTGCTGACCGCATTGCCGCCCTGGTAGCACACATTTGCATTCTTAAAGAAGACTTTCACCTCGAATGCAGGGGCCTTCTTCAAGAGGCAAGCATAGCCCAGCTCGACCAGAATACTCCTACATGGCGGCGGACATATTTTTTCAGAACATTCCTCCGGACTCTCAATGAAATTCTTAACGTTGCTGGAATTCTGGAAGGGGATGAGGAAGTCAGGCAGTTACTAAAGAAGAAGCCACAACGGTTACAAGATTCATTCAAGAAACTTGTGGAGGCTGTGAATCCGCAGCGTCAGCTAATCCAAGATCTGCGGAATACTCTTGGTGGGCACGTAGATCACAGAACTGTACGAGCTGCAATTGCTAACATGGATGTTTCTCGTCATGGGGAGATCCAGCTTGGCTCAACACTTGGAAGCATGCGGTATTATTTTGCGACCGAGTTAATCGTCGCAATCTTAATGTGCGGTATTCCATCTCAAGATCAGAAAAAAGAACTCGAAGACAGAATGGAAAGAATAGGAGGATTGATAAAGCCCTTGCTTTACGCGATTGATGAGGTATTCATTGCATATTTAGATGAACAGGGTCTTCTTGATAAAAGATGATCGAGTAATCCTTCTGCCTTCCTAATCAGAGCTGCTTATATCCATACAGCCATCTCGCCGTTGTCCCGCCGATGTTGGGGATCGTGTGGCTTCAGATTGCGTGCCTATTTCTTGGGGCAGCGCGGGTCAGCCGCCTGGAGGTCGGCGATCTTTTGATCGTCGAGCGGCAGGGGCGCGCAACCGTGGCCCTTTTCGCAGACAAAGTCGAACTTGGCCGCGGGCTGATGACAGCTCATGCAGGCCACCCCTTGGAAATTGACCGTCTTGTCTCCACGGGATTTGATCTTGGTGCCTTGTTCGGATAAGTCCAGAGCAAAAAATTCCCAGCCGTTTGTATCAGGGAACTTCTCGCGCGGATGCTTGACCATCACCTCAAATGGCACGAGTTGCAGGAATGTGCCGACGGGGTACTCCTTGTCCGGCACACTGTTTTTAAAGATACGCACCGCCTCCTTCAGTTTCTCGGGGTCCGCGTTCTTGATGTAGGTGTTTCTGATTTTGGCACCGTCACGAAGACAGGAAAAGGATTTTTCGGACACCGTGACGTCCTGAGCGTACACGCTGCCTGTCATGAACAATCCCAGCCCCAACGCAACGACGCCCCGCGTGCACACAAAAGTGGCTATCTGTGACAAACAGGTTGTGATATAGCGCATCGGAATTCTCCTTTCAAAAGCGGGTGGCGCCGAGCGGGCACCCTGGCAAGGTGGCGTCAGTCACCATTTCATCAGAATGAAAAGGTGACAGACCCCGCGCTGCGACAGGACCTGTCATTTTACCTCACAGATTCTTCAAATATTCATGCACGAAGGCCACCGCCATTGCCCCTTCGCCGACAGCGGAAGTCACGCGCTTCATCGAGCCAGAGCGCACATCACCGGCAGCGAAGACTCCAGACCGACTGGTCTCCAGAAAATGGGGCTGGCGTTGCGCGGTCCAAAAGGGGGAATTCGTCACGGCAGCGCCGGTTTTGATGAAGCCCTCTTGATCGGTCTCAATTCCTTGAGGCAGCCATTCGGTGTGTGGCATCGCACCAATGAAGGTGAAGACCGCAGGAGTCTCAACCGTGCGCGTTGTGCCGGTGCGATTGTCTCTAATTTCGATAGCTTCGAGGTGCCCTTTACCCGTCATCCGGGTGATCTCAGTGTTGGTCAAAAGCTCAATGTTCTTTGTCTGCTCGATGCGACGTGAAAGATACCGCGACATGTCCTTACCCAAATCGTCGCCACGTATCAGGAGGAGTACTTTTCTCGCATGCTCAGCCAGGAATACTGTTGCCTGGCCGGCAGAATTAGCGCCACCTACGACGACCACCAGCGCGTCGTTGCACATCTGCGCCTCCATTGGCGTCGCGTCGTAATAGACGCCCACCCCTTCGAATTGCAGCCGCCCCTCGACGTTCAAGCGACGGTACGAAGCGCCGGTCGCAATTAGGAGACACTTGGCGGAGACACGCTTGTCGTTATCGAGATGGAGGATGGGGTACCCGTTCTCGAATTCCAGTTTCAGCACTTCGCTCGGGGTAGAGATCTGTGCGCCGAATTTCTGCGCCTGCAAAACCATCTGACCCGCTAATGTGTTACCCGACAGCCCCATGGGGAAGCCGGGATAGTTCTCAATATTCGAGCTCGTTCCAGCTTGCCCGCCGGGTGCTTTCCGTTCCAGCACCACAGTGCTCAGCCCTTCCGAGGCGCTGTACACGGCCGCTGCCAATCCCGAGGGCCCAGCTCCCACGATGGCAAGGTCATACACTTCCTCTTTTAGCGTTCTCAGGATACCCAACTTTTCGGCGAGTTCACGGTTTGTAGGATTGCGTCGTGTCAACTCATTTCCGAACGCGACGACCGGTGTATCACCCTCACTGATTTTGAGCCGTTTGAATAATTCCTCCATGTTCGGGTCGTTCTCGATGTCGATCCACGAGAAGAAGACTCTGTTCTTGGCGAAAAAGTCACGAATGCGAAAGGTGTCGGCCGAAAAGCGTGAGCCAATGACTTGTAGAGGCGAAAGGTTCAGATCGCGCACGATCTGTGAGCGTGCGATCAATGCTGCCAGAATGATGTTTCCCAACTTTGGCTCTTCATCGATCATGCGCCTGAGGGTTTCCGATGAGATCTCGAACACCTCCACATCGCCTTTCGCGATTTTGCTGAGGGTCGAGGCCCTCCCGGAGAGCAGTGAGACTTCTCCCATAAGCTCTCTCGCAGTGGCTATCGCAAGAGTGTGTCGGTCCCCACCGGAAAAGTAGATAATCTCCACTTCCCCTGACCTGATCACGTGGCAATTTTGATCTCGCGCTCCCACCGCGACGAGTGTCTCGCCATCTTTGTACGATTTCAATGGGGCAAATCGTTCTAGGATGCGAAGCTGTTCATCGTCGAATTTCAGCTGGCTTATGGGGAAGCGTGCTCGTATCTCCTGCTCACTTAACATGTGTGCTCCCTGGAAAGGTGAATGGGAGTTCCCGCCCGTTGTCTCTCGTCCGTCGGCGTCTGGTCCAGCATGGTACTAAAGGGTGTGTCCCGCGGTTATTCGACGATCCAGATCGTCAGGCCTTTGCATTCACCGAGCAATTGGTCCGTGACTCCGCCCCCGAAGAAACGTTTTGTCCGTGACGCGCCGTGACGCCCCACCACCACGGTGCTGTGACCTCCCTCTCGGGCCTCCTCCAGAATATTTCGAGCCACGTCGTCCTCATGCCCGAATTTGAGGCGAACCCGCGTGGTGTCGAAGCCCGCCTTGGCGAGCAGGTCGCGAGCCTTCGTCAACACGTCGCATTTGGCTTCCCGTTCCTTTTTGTACCAGGCGTCCTGGTCCTTCCGTAGCTGCGCGCCAAGCTGCGCCTCTGTCGCCGGATTCTCAGATCCCCCATGCTCCAGTAACGAGGGCGGGAGGGCTCTGAGGACATGAAAGAGGGTAATCTGCGCACCCTTTGCGTCCTTCAACATGGTGCCGGCGTATTTCACGGCGAGATCTGAATTCTCCGAACCGTCAACGGCAACAAGAATATTCATGGCGAAGTTCTCCTAGAAAGACCATCGAATGTTGGCTCACCGGACGGGCCGAAACGGGGACAGGCAGCGCAGCGTCCTGCCCGGTCAAGAGCTTCCTATTAAACCTTTGGCGAGGAGGCGCTGTCAAATGAGGCGGGCCGAAAACGGGGACTGGCACCATTCGGAAATGGAGCCAGTCCCCGCTACGATTTATATCAGTACAGCCATCTTGCCGTCGTGGCGCCGGTGTTGCGGGTGTGTGCGAGGTGTGGGAAAACAAATGGGACCGGTAACTTTATCAAAGTCGCCGGTCCCCTTTGTGTTTCTTACTTATCGGTTGTGGGTTTGACTTCAATGTCATTCACGACCTTTTTGACGTGTTCCACATTACGCGCGACCTCCCCAGCCTGATCCTTTTCTTTTTGAGTCGGAACCGAACCGGTGAGATAAACAGTCTTGTCGACAGTCCTGACGCTGATCTGAGTCAGCGTCTTAAGCTTGTCTTCCGTCGCAAGATGCGACTTGACCGATGTCGTAATCTTCGTGTCAAGAGCCTCGTTCTTTACCGAATCACCCTGCGCCATTTGGTAGCCGGCAGCCAGAAAAAAGATTGAGAGAACGAGAACCATCAGAGAGTAGGGATGCCGAGTCATAAATACCTCCTTGTGAGTTTGAGTTACGTGCACTTGTCCACCCCCTTTTCAGAAAGGAGGGTTTCGCCTAGTCCTAACCTATCAGCTAATCCGCTTGTCGCCTGTGCAATATTGCTCTACTTTGTGAATTTATTGATGGGAAGTGGGCAGGACGGCTAGAAGCCTTTCATGAGCTGCGAGCGCTTCTCCTGGAATTCTTCCTCGGTGATCAGCTTGGCGTCCAGGAGCTCTTTAAGCTTTCGCAGTTGCTTCGCGATGTCGGGGTCGAACAGTTGGGCTTTGCGCGCCTCCTGGGACAGGGGGCGTGCCTTGGCGGAGCCGGAAGAGGCGAGAGAGGCACCCGGGCTCTCATCTTTGACGCCCATGGCCATCCGCAGGTCTCGGAGGATATTATTTTCGAGGGTCTCGTCCGATCCGGTCGAGACCCATTTGGTGAGGCCGAACCAGTTCAGCCAGAGCCAGGACTGATCCAATTCCTGCTGCTCCACGACCAACTGGATTATGAGAGGCCCCCGCTGGTCGGCCTTCACGACCACCCGTTCCTTCTTGGACGGGATGGTGCCTCCGTACGAGGGGCCCGCCCAAACCGTCTGGGTGACCTTCCACCCGGTCCGGAGATAGCCCGACTGGGCGTTATTGGTCTCGAGGTCCGGGAAATATTTTGACACGGTCGTGACGACGCTGCTCCACGCCCGGTCGAACGGCACATTGCTCTCAGGGACCTGTTTCCAGGGCACCCCGCGGGCCTTGATGCCGCAGCCCGCGGCGAGACACAGCACGAGCAGACCGGCCAGCAATTTTAAGGGTGCGGGGTTCATAGGATCACCTTGCAGGGAGTCAGGTTACAGAAGAGTTATCGGAGGAAACCGGCGAAGACTTTAAGGGCCCGCGCTCAGCCGCCCGGGCCCCGCAGTTTTTCGTTGAGGGTGTCGATCCAGCGCCGCTGAAACTGGTCATACGGAATGAACAGGCGGTCCTGTACCGCGGCGCCGATGGGTTGCCCGTTGGCCAGCAGGCCGATGATCTCCCGGACCTTCTCCATGCCGAACCGGTCGATCAGGTACAGGGTGGCGGAGTTGCCCTCCAGGTACGCCACGGTGGCGGCGTTCGAGGGGAGCCCGCCCCAGCCCCCTTCGAGATTGTTGAGCGGGATCAAGGTGACCTGGCCCCGGACCAGTTGATCGATATCGGGCCAGGGGTCGCCCGCAAGCTGCATGGCGAGCCCTTCGTTCAACCACGTCGGGACCCCCCCGAGACGCCCTCCCATGCGCTGATGCAGCAGCGCGTGGACGAACTCGTGCCTGAGCACGCGCGTCAGCCAGGCCTGGTCCGTCAAGGCCCCCTGGGTGGGAACCTTGATGCGCCCGCCGAGGGGGTCGAAGAGCCCGTCGGCCCAGGCCGGGCTTCCCGTGGCGCTCTGGAAGGTCTCCCTGGTGTGAAGGACCACCATGATCGGCTTGTCGGGGAAATAGCCGAACTTCTGGCCGATGTCCCGGTAGGAGTCCTCCAGGATCTCCGCGACGCGGGTCCAGACCGCGTGATCCTCCTCGCCGTCGAATTTCACCGTGAAGTGGGAGCTCTCGCGGGAGAGGAACTTCTGCTCGACCCTGTGTTCCCGTTTGACCTTGGCGGTCACGAACTCCAGAAACGATTTGAGCGTGGAATCCTGCGTGGCGCGCTGGGTGGCGATGTCGAGGTGGACTGCCGCGCCCGCCAGGTCGTCCTTTTCGTACAGCAGGTCGGCCAGCGCCAAATGGGGAAAAGGGTCGTCGGGGCCCAGGCCGATGGTCTTCTCCAGCAACTCGCGCGTGAGCGCCGGGTCCCGGAGGGTCCAGTAGGCGATCACCAGGTTCAGGTGAGCCTTCGGCTGGGCGGGGTCGAGCGTGATGGCGGTCTTATAAGCCGACACCCCGGCGGGTATTCCCCGGGCCTTGGCCTGCGTCACGCCGAGATTGTTCCACAGGGTCGCGGTGTACTTCCGAATCTGGGGATCCCCGAGCGCCTCCGGAGGCAGGGCCAAGAGCTTGGCTTCGGCCATTGCCTCCTTTCCCTGTTCGATCAGCAGGCGGATGGCTTCGAGTTCGGCGGCGTACAGGGACTGGGGAAGCTCCCCGGTCTCCGCGAGGAGGGCCTGGGATGGATCCGAGAGGGGGAGCTGGACTGCGCTGCCGGCGCGGGTCGAAGGCGCAGGACCACGAGAGGCGGGGGTGAGGGTTCCTGTGGTGGGGCCCGCTGGGGCCTTCGGCCCGCTCCCCTTTCGGGTGCCCCACATCTGGAGTCCGACGATCACCACAAGGACCAACACGACCATAAAGAGCAGCCTGTTGATCCCACCGCGATCTCTGTGCATGACGGCCCTTCAGGTCGGATCGCTATCGCATGTCAAGCCGGGGGCCGGCCTTGATCGCGATCTTGACCCATTTCGCCTCGGGGGGATAGCCGACCACTTCGCGCCCGTTCACTACGACCACCGGGACGCGATCGGCGTAATACGTCTTGCCTTTTTCGTCCGTCGCGATGTCCTTTTCGACGAGATCGAAGGGGATGGTTTCGTGGAGCTCGTTGAGCAGGGCCTTTGCCTCGTCGCAGAGCGGGCAATCGGCCTTCGTGTACAGGATGACCTCAGGGATTGGCGATTTGCGTTTCCACAGCCCGAACATTCATGCATTCTAGCAAACGAAGGCCGTCCCCGGTCAAAAAAAGAGAATCCCGTGCTCGCAGGCGCCGGTGCGTTGAATGGAGCAAGTGTTATAGAATGGGCAGTCATGAGCGCCATCCGCATCAGAGGCCACACCCTGCTGTGCCTTCAGGGATTTCGGGGGGAGGGATACAGCCATGGGTTCATCGAGAATCTCGCCAGAATCCATCGCGAGCTGATCGGCCACCCTGAGACCTGGGTGGAGGTGGTGGAGGCGCCCGACGCGGTGTGCGGGGCCTGCCCGCATCTCCTCTCCTCCGGCTGCTCGCTTCATGGAGACCACTCGGAAGAGGGCATGCGGGCGCAGGACCGGCATGTGTTGTCGCTCCTCGGCCTTCAGGCCGGGACGCGGGTGCAGTGGGGCGAGGTCCTGAACCGGATTCGCGTGTCGGTGAAAGGGTCGGACCTCCCGGGCATCTGCGGGCAATGCCAGTGGCTCCCGCTGGGATATTGCCGGGAAGGCATCGATCAATTGCGAGGTGGGGACATCGGCGCATCCGACCTCATTCGCGTTCAGGAACTCAAGAGGAGCGAGGCCCCATGAGTGACGAGCCGGTCGAGACCAAATCCATTGACCCGGAGTGGGAGAAAATCCGCTCGTGGCTCCGTCGGGACCACCCGGCCTTCTACGAACTGGAGCCCGGGGGTGCGCTGTTGATGGACTTGGGAAGCGATGGCTGGCTGTTGGAGCTGACCCCCGACGGTCGCCTCCTCTGTCAGATGGGCGTGGATATAAATGAGATCATGAGCCTGATGTCCGGGGGGACGCCCGAGGACCTGGGCACGGATGAAGTCGCCAAGCAGGCGAAGTATTACCTGCAGCCGGCCGTCGCCAAATTTCGCCCCGCGCTTCGCGGCGCCGGGTTCGAAGAGACGACCGAGATGACGGAGGAGTATGTCGCGACGACCTTTCAGAAGCCGGTGGACTTTCAGAAACCGGATGAGATCGCGCAGATCCTACAGTGGTGCCGGAAGCAATTTGAATGAGTATTCCCGGCTACGCCACGGTGGAGGGGACGCGGCGCTATCGAGACCGGCTGCTCGCAAACGGAACCGCGCACGCGAGGCATTTCCGGGAAGGTCTCGAGGGGCTCGTGCTGTCCTCCATCGGGCTCGGCACCTATCTGGGGGAGTCTGACGACGCGACGGACGCGCTCTACCTGGCGGCGATCCAGCAGGCGATCGCGGCCGGCTGCAATGTGCTGGACAGCGCGGTCAACTATCGCTGCCAGCGCAGCGAGCGGGTGATCGGGCACGCCCTGACGGAGATGGTTCGCGAGGGGGCCTGCCGCCGGGATGAACTGCTGATCGCCACGAAGGGCGGCTATCTCCCATACGACGGCGCTCCTCCCCGCGATAAGCACGCCTACATCCACCAGAATTTCGTGGCGCCCGGCCTCATTCGCTTGACCGACCTGGTGTTCGACTGCCATTGCCTCTCCCCGACCTACCTGCGCCACCAGGTGGATACCAGCCTGGCCAACCTCGGGCTCTCCTGCCTCGACGTGTACTACCTGCACAATCCCGAGACCCAGCTCCATCAGGTGTCCCGTGACGAGTTCATGGCGCGCATGCGCGCGGCGTTCGAGGTGCTTGAGAAGGCCGTGTCGCAGGGAAAGCTCCGCGTGTACGGGACCGCCACCTGGGAGGGGTATCGAGGCGAAGCCGACTCCCGAGGCCATCTTTCGCTCGAGGCCCTGGTTCGCGCGGCGAAGGACGTGGCCGGGGAGGGGCACCATTTCAAGGTGGTTCAATTGCCGTATAACCTGGTCATGCCGGAGGCGCTGGTCGCGGGAACGCAGGAGCTCGATGGTAAACCAGTGACTTTCCTGGAAGCCGCCAGGGCGTTCGACTTGTATGTGATGGCCAGTGCGTCGATCATGGAGGGGAGACTCAGACACAGACTGCCGCGGGAAAGACGGAAGGCTCTAGGGGACGGCACGGACGCTCAACGCTCGATTCAGTTCGTCCGCTCCACCCCGGGGATCGGGACGGCGTTGGTCGGCATGAAGCAGGCGTCCCATGTCAGGGACAATCTCGCGTTGGCCCGGATCGCCCCCTTGCCTCCCGAGCAGATTATGGGCCTGGTCACGAAGCGGGGGCAGTCGCGGCGAATCCTCATTTACGATGGAGAGTGTCGCCTGTGCGTGGCCGCCAAGGGGGGGCTGGAGCGGCTGGGACAAGACCAGGATATCCGGTTCGTGCCATACCAGAGCGAGGAGGCCGCGTCCCGCCTCGGCAAGGACTATCAACCGGGCCGGCCCGGCGTGGCCTTTCTCGTCGAGAAAGACGGCACAATCAGTAAAGGGCTCGATGCCTTTCTGCCGCTGCTGCCGGGACTTCCCGGTGGGCGTGTCCTGAGCGCGTTGATGCGCTTCCCGCCGCTCAGGCCGCTTTCCTACCTCGCCTATCGCCTCATCGCGCGCTACCGCTACAAATGGTTCGGGCAGGTGGGCTGAGCGGGTTCTGTCGCCGACGGATCGCGGGTCCGTCGCTGGCTTGCGGGTCCTGTCGGCGAGTCACCCGGACGTGCTCAGAGCGTTTCGGCGTAGCAGCCCCGCAGACTCGCGCTGTACGCTCTTCCGCTCCGCCCGGGTCCCACTCGCCGCCACCCGCAAGAAGTACCCTGTCCTTGCCTGCCGAATTGATGTCGCCGGAGGTGGAGGGGTGACGGGTGACACGGCATGGGCGCCTAGATGCAGTGCGGGGCTTCGACGGCGTCGACCCGTTGCAGTTGGAGTGGGGTGGCGCCGAGCGGGGCGCCCCGACGAGCCAGGGCGCCTACAGGCGAGTCTGCGGGGCTGCGACCGGGAAATCGCGCGAGCACGTCCGGGTCCCACTCGCCGACAGGACCCGCCAAGCAACGGGTACCCCGGTAATGCGCCGACAGGACCCGCTCTTTATCCGCCGTCGGGTGTGCGGTATTTCTCGTCGAGTTTGTAGTAATCGTCGAGGCCAATGATGTCGTGGAACTGCTGGAAAGGAAGGAGGCGGTCCAGCGCGCCGCGCGTCGTGCCGGCAGATTTGATCAACCCGAACATGTCCTGCATGGCCTTGGCTGATGCGTAGAGCGCGGTCAGGGGACAGACCACGAGCTGAAGTCCGAGCTTTTCCAACTCATCCTTCGTGAGCAAGGGCGTCACGCCGCCTTCCAGCATGTTGGCGACGAGCGGCGGGGGCAGCTCGCGGGCGATGGTGGCGAGCTCCTCGGTACTCCGGGGCGCCTCGACGAAGAGCGCGTCCGCGCCCGCTTCCTTGTATCGCAGGCACCGCTTGATCGCATCCTCCAGGCCGTTCACCTGCCGCGCGTCGGTCCGCGCCACAATGAAGAAGTCGCGGCCCCGGCGCGCGTCCGCCGCGGCCCGGATCTTCTGGACCTGCTCCTCGACCGGGATGACCCGCTTGCCCTTCATGTGCCCGCAACGCTTGGGCCAGACTTGATCCTCCAGGAACATGCCCGCGGCGCCGGCGTCGATCAGCTCGTTCACCGTGCGGATTACGTTGACGGCGTTCCCGTAGCCCGTGTCCGCGTCAATGATGATCGGGATCGTGACCGAGCCGCATACCCGCTTGGCGGTGGCCACCATCTCGGTCTGCGTGAGGTAGCCGAAGTCCGGCAGCCCAAGCTGCGTGGCCGCGACGCTGTATCCCGAGATGAACGTCAGCGGGAAGCCGGCGCACTCCACGAGCTTGGCGCCCAGCGCGTCGTACACGCCTGGGAAGATGAGCGTCCGCTCTTTTTCCAGCAGGGCATGAATCCGGGTGGCGGCGGCCATAGCGCGCTCATTGTAGTGACTGGGCCGAGGCAGGTCAACCTCCGCCCTTCCTTTCCGAGAGGATTTGCGGTACAATAATACCCCACAACAATTCCTTTCTGGAGGTATGGACATGAAGATGTGGAAGCCGTTGATGCTGTCGTTATTGGCGACGACTCTGACGCTGGGCGGCTGCGCCCGGCACCACGGGATGATGGGGAGCGAGCACCGAGATGCCGCCCTCGAGCGTGGGACGACCGAGATGAAGGGGCTGGTGGAGCAGACCGTGAAGGACCCCGAGACGGCCAAGCAGGTCCAGGGGATTCTCCAGGACATCGTGGCCGAGGTCAAAAAGTCCGGGCAGCAGACTCGTGCCTATCACGAGCAGCTGTACGCATTGAACGCGAACTATGACGCCAAGCCGGAGCAGTTCACGAAAATCCTGGATGACCTCAACAACTCCAGGATGCAGACCGGGACGAAGATCCTCGGGATGCGTTACAAGATGAAGGACCTCCTGACCGTGCAGGAATGGAAGGACCTGACGGAGGGGATGGACAAAACCCGCACCCGCTACATGCACCCGCCAAAGGCCGAGGGGAGCATGCAGGGCGGGCCCGCGCCATCAAGCTCCGGGTATTAATGCGGTTACGGCTGACGGTCTGGGGCGAGCGCCTTTTAAATTCCCTTGCCCCCGATTTCAGGGGAGAGGGTGAAGGTGAAGGGTGATTTAAGACTTGACACAATTCTGTACAGAATATATAATCCTCTAAAAAAGGAGGATTCAATGGCCATTTCTTCCAAGGACATCATCTCTCTCAGCCATGCCCGTGCGAAGCTGACGGAACTCTGCGAGGAGGTCCGCACCAAAGGCAGCGAGAAGATCATCACCAAAAACGGAGAGAGCTGCGCGGCCTTGATTGATGCCGAGCGGCTTGACCATTACCATCGGTTGGAGCGCGAGCATATCCACCTGAGCCTGCTTCAGGAAGCCATCAGAGGGGTTGAGGACCTTGAGACAGGGGCAACGCTGAGCCTGGCCGAATTGAAATCCAGGCATGGCCGGTAAACGACCGGTCTTTACCGAAAACTTCTCCGCCAACCTCAGAGCCATCGAGAATTTTCTTGGGCCGGACCATGACGCTGCGTTTCGAATACTCTTGAAACGACTCTTCGACGATATCATCCCGACCCTTTGTCGATTTCCCCAGTCCGGCCGATCCTTTCTGGCCCACGCCATTCAATCAACACGGGCAAAGAACATCACCAAGAAGTTGCGCGCCCGGCTCGAAAAGAGCGATGACCTCCGGGAATTCATCCTGGACGATTATCTGCTCCTGTATTTGGTTCGGGGCGACCGGATCGTGTTTCTTTCCATCAAGCACCACCGACAACTGTCTTTCGATTTAAAACGATTCTGGACGTACTCTCAGGATTGATCGCGGAATGGTTGCCTGAGAAGGTCAGCGCCCGAGGGCCTTTTGGAGCAAAACTCTCCGCAGTTCAACCATGGCCAGGGTGTCCCGCTCGCAGTACTTGAGGAGAGCCGTGCGGATGCGTTCCTTCTCGGAGGGGTCGGTTACGTCTAAGATCATCTTGTAATACTGCTCGGACGCCTGCAATCCATCCTGGATGTCGAGGTCCTCGTAGTGGAGAGACGGCACCACGGCTGGTAACACATCCTTGAGCGAGTATGAGCCCTCAAATTGGGGATGATAATAGTTTCTCTTAATAATGCCATGCAGGTCCCAGAGCCGGGCGACGACTTTATCTAAATCTCGTTTTAGCGCGGGAAACGCCTCGGCCAGCTCATTCAATCGGGTTCGTTCATAGGGGGAATAGGCGCAGATACTGCCCTCTCTTCCCACCGACTCCAAAAGTCCAGCGGCGAAATCTTCGCGAGGATCTCTCCGGTCGGCGCACAGATACTCAAAATGCTCCACATGCCCGTCATCCCCTTCGACATGGTTGGACCACTGAAAAGGAATCGTCTGGTAGGGCCGCGTTCGCTGATACTTGGGTATGGCCGGCATGAACGTCTCGAAGTCAAGATGATGGACAGGATAGCGCACTGTTTTGAGCGCGGCTTTGAGACCGGGGTGTACCCACTCGATATTCTCCTTTACTCGCTTCTGGATCACATTGAGTTTGAAACCGTCCGGAATGTCGTCAATGGCTTCAACGCCCAGCCGGATTAGCTCTTCAAAGCGTTCCCTCCTTCCTTGACCAGGTAGATGGAACACCCAGCGCGCCGGTTTGTCCTTGGTGCAATGGTCCCAGAACGAGCAGGGGTACGGAGCCTCGCAGTGATGATCGGGATCGATTGCCGGCGGGGATGGGGCCGCCAGCATCGCCCGCATGGCGGCGAGACGGGTAGGAACCTCGGCCTGAAGAGCGGAGGCTTCCGCCGACACATCCTGAATCGTGAAAAGCTGCCCTAGGTCGAGTTCCCCTCCCGGATAGACGTACTCTTTGTTCAGGTGCATGAGCCATGTCCCGCAAAGCGAGACGCCTGCGCCATTGAGGATATAAGTTTGGATGGCAAGGTCATCGAGGTGCACGTCTTGCACTGCCCCGCCCGCCTTCACCTCGATCAATCGCCACTTCTTCTTGCCGACGCGTTCGAGAATATCCACGTATGCCAGCACATCGTTGAATTCGAACGCGCCTTCGAAGATGGCCGGCACGTTCGGGTCCTTCAGCAACTCGGCCGTCCGACTCAACGCTTCCTCGCGGGAATATCGGCCAAACCCCACAAGAACCCCACCCTGGAATCTCTGGCGGGCCAGTTGCCCCACCTCGGTGCCCATATCCATGATGGCTTGAGTCTGCTCGTCCGTCTCGGTCGCAAGCTCCGGCGAATGACTCTCCAGATACAGGCGCTTATGGCACTGCAGGCCGGAGAGGTATTTGGATTTGGAGAGACGTTGTGTCACTTCTGGATACAATCTACCTAGGGTCATGGCTAGCTTTGTTGCCGAGTTGCAATTCTTTTCCTGTCTCTTTCAAGAACTGTTCAAGAGTTACCGAAATTCCAAAACGACTTGGGTGCGGAACACCGACGACTTTGCATTCAAGCTCTTCTGACTCAAACCACCTTCCGTCAAGAAACGATTTACCGTTTCCGCAGTAACTAACCTTCGACACCTTAAGTCTATCCTTTAAGAGCGAGAAGGAACTGAGACGCTGGCCATTGCCGAGGCACACGATGAGCTTGGGCTTTACGATTTGGAGGAATAATTTATGCACCTCCCAGCATCGTTCGCGAATTTCACAGTATTCCGGAACATCCATTAAATTGGATGCTTTTCTGGTCCTGACGAAGATCGCATTTGCCGAAAATACATTTCTTACTTTTTCATTGTCAGAGGCTTCCTCTTGGTCCAACATCTCTTGTTTTGCACACAAAATCTTACATAGCTTTTTAACACGCTGCTGATGGGGGGCTTCACCTTCCTCATATTTTTTCTTATCAGTGGACCAAGGTTCGTCGCAGTAGCCAGAAAAATTCGCTTTCCCGTTCATCCATGCAGTCAAGTCGCAGTTAATTGTTCCTTTTGGATCGCCGCCAGGGTTGAGACCCATTAGATAGATGGGGCCTTGTTTAAGCGTAGAACGACCGCTGTAAAAAATTGCCCCCGGCTTATTCATCTCCGCTTTTATCGGTGACTCTTCTTTGAGCCATTCAACGACATGATGAGCTAGTTTGTCGACATCACCAGCTTGAGCCAATGCCTTCAGAACCTCAACGTCGCATCTTCCTGTCACTGTAGTCTCAACTCCCAAAAGCTGATTCTGAATACGTTTGCAATCATTGCAATTTGATATCTTTAGTAATGGCCTGACTGTGGGACAGCGTGGTACAAATCCGATCCACCATCTTCACCTTGTCCTCGGTCAGGCTGGCGCCGTACCTTTCGATCCGGGTCATGAAGCAGTTCTGAAATTCCGGTGAGGCCCTGAGCTTATGCTCCGCGTTCATCTGGAGGAAGGTGCTCAGTAACGTGACGGCGAGGGTTATGATGGCATCAGCAGCCATACGCGGAAGCTCCTACAAGCTGAAACGATGGAGGCTACGCCGTTTCATACGTTGGGTCAACAGGTCAGTCCTCCTTTGGGCAGAAGCCGACACTCTCCCGATCGGCGAGTGGGGCGTCGTCCTTGGAGGCTGCCTTCCGCTGAAGCCGTAGCGTTTCAAGGCTTCTGAGCAGAAGATCATCCTGGGGGCCGTCCCCGTTATGCGCGCATTCGAGCAGCGCATTGACCACGATCTCTTGGACGTAGGCCATGGAGAAGCCATCCGACTTTCGTGCAGCTTCCTCCAGCGCGGCTTCCGAAAAGTACGATCCGCCTCGCTTTCGCAGCAGCGCGAGCCGTTGCTCGTACTTCGGCAAGGGGAATTTCCAGACCCGATCGAACCGGCTTGGCCGGTGCAGAAGAGCTGGATCCAGATTTTCCGCGTCATTGGTCGTCGCGATGACCAAGACGCCGTCCATCTCCTTGAACCCATCGAGCAAGTTCAAGAAGTGCGAGAGCGAAACCTCTTTCGATTGGACGAGCTTATCCAAGTCTTCAAACAGGACCACCGCAGGCGAGAACACGGACGCCACATGAAGCGCCTCCTCGACAGAGTAATCCCGAACGTCCGCTCGACCCAAGACCGGGACGAACTTGACCGGAGTCGTATAGGCCAACGCCTTGATTGTGAGCGTTTTGCCGCACCCTGCAGGCCCTGCGAAGAGAAATCCCCTTCGGTAAGGAATGCCGAGAGCTTGGTATCTTTCCTGGCTCTGAAAAAACGCGTGGAAGTTCTTCCGAATGTCTTCGATCAGATCTGGTGGTAGCAGCACATCGTCCCAAGACACAGGCCTGATCGGAATGTTAACGCCGTTCACCACGTGAATCGTAGGCACTGTTCTTTTCTGACGTGTCTGGCCGTAGGCGTCCAGAACACGGTGAAAGTCTCGCAACGCTTCATTCGACTTGGTCGCGACGAAAAAGAAATCGCTGAATCCGCCGCCTGTGCATAGAGGATAGGTCAGGAAATGGATGGCATGACCTTTCCATTCCAACTCCACCGATCCTTTCCACCAGTGGCTGTCCAGCTCTTTCTGTAAATCCCACTCGGTCCTGTTCTCGGTGGAATGTGAGTCCCCTGGAGTGCCGAGCAGATCGTTTTCCCCCACTTCCTTTAGCGCCACGCGTAGCTTCAACGCTTCCGGATGCCAGTCCCGCAGGCAGTCCAGGAGATACTGGATATAAAGTTTCTTCGCCAATTCCAGGGAGTACTCGTACACCTTCCAGCCATCCTCGAATGGGTGCGCGGCAATAAACGCGTCAATCTGCTGTTTGATAAACAACGATTCGCTCATGGCTCCTCCCTATTAAAGTGAATCGGCGGTTCTGTCATCAGAGCAGGAGATTCCTGCTCGCATAGGAGAGGCTAGCACTGAGGCGTGACAGAATAAGTCACGCAGGAAAAGCGGAATAGATCAGCGGGTCTTTCGAGAGTAAAGCTTTTGGGCGGCAGAAAGCTGCACCAGAACGGCTTCCGCGAGAGCTGGTGGGACGAGGACCTTGGCTTTGGCGCCCCATGAAAGGACCCACGAAGTAATCTCGTCGAGCCCGCCGGCTTGCATCGTCAGGATCACGTCTCCGTTCTTGAGCGCCTTGATTCTTTGCGTCGGGTGCCACTGTCGCTCCTTGATCAGGTAGGCGACGTCTTTACTGAAACGGATTTGGACCTCCTGCGGAGGCTCCTCGATGATGCCGAAGCGGTTCCGGCCCAGGTTCTCCGGTGAGAAATCAGATGGAATTTCGAACCGATCCTCAGTCAACTCCATCTTCTGAATCCGTTCAACCGCGAACATGCGAAGTGCTTTGGCACGATGGGAGTAGCCCAGGAGGTACAAGCCGTTTTGGTAGAGGAGCAGGATATACGGGTCCACCGTGTGTGGGGTTGGCTCGTCGTAGTCCGGCTTCAGGTGGTGCATGACGACCGTTTGCTGTAGGAGTAAGGCCTTCCGCAGTTCCGTCAACACCTCCTTTTTCGCGCCGTACTGACGAGTCGGTCGCTGGATAGGAAGGAAAGCTTTGACGATGCGCTCCAGGTGATTGATCGTCCTTTGCGGCAGGCCGGCCTCGATCTTCTTGATAAGGCCGTCCAGATCATCCAGAAACGGTGTGCCATTGAGGTAGGCAATGTGGCTCTTGGCGAGATAGAGAGACATTAACTCGTAGTGTGAGACGGTGATGGGAGGCAGGCCCTTGTAACCCAATGGCAACTGCCATGTCCGCTCGCCGGCGCCATCGCTCTGAACAAGCGGGTGCCCTTCCTCTTCAATCCGCGCAAGGTCTCGATAGACTTGGCGGCGCGTAATCTCGAGGTCTTTCGCCAGATCTTTGATCGTACATGCTCGCGAGGCAAGGGTTCGAATCATGAGCGCGAGCCGTTCAGCCTGGCTGTACTTCTCCGGCCGCCTACCCATCGGCGAGCACCTTCCTCAGGAATCCCATGGCTTGGTCGTAGATGCCGGGGCATTTTGACTCGCGGGGGCCGGCGACGTTGAGGATCCGGATACTCTGCTCAGTAAGCCACTGTCGGGCAATGAGGGGAGTGGGCTGATCTGAAAAATTCAGCACCAGGCACGGCTTTCCCCACTTCTTCGCCACCTCGATGGTAAAGGCTGTGCCTTCCGTGGGCGTTCCGCGCGTCAGGACCAGCGTTCCGTCCGAATCTCTGATGTTCCACTCCGTGCGCTGGGCATAGTCGGCGGACTTCGTCTCCGTGAGCGGATAGCGGGAGGGAATCAGGCCGTCTTCGGCCTTCCGTCCTTTGGGGCACCAGCCCCCGCATTGAAGCCCCAATTCCAGCGCGACATCCAACGCCGCCCGATCCACGCCGGTCTGCCCGCCGGAGACTACCTTCTCAACCATCGTTCAAGTATACTATTCAACTCTCGCATCCCCATAGCCGTTTTGATCGAAGAGGAGCCCCGATGACGATTGATCCGAAACATAAGAGCCACGACCTTACCGATGGCCCTGGCCGGGCGCCGGCCCGCGCGATGATGAAAGCGGTCGGCTTCACCGACGAGGACCTGGCGCGCCCGCTGGTGGGGGTCGCGAACACCTGGATCGAGATCATGCCCTGCAACTATCACCTCCGGCGGCTCTCCGAAAAGGTGAAGGCCGGCATCCGCGCCGCCGGGGGCACACCCATTGAGTACAACACCATTGCCGTCTCCGACGGCATCGCCATGGGCACGGAGGGGATGAAGGCCTCGTTGATCAGCCGCGAGGTCATCGCCGACTCCGTCGAACTGGTCGCGCGCGGGCACCTGTTCGACGCCGTGGTGGCGCTGTCGGGCTGCGACAAGACGATCCCCGGCACCGTCATGGCGCTGGCCCGGTTGAACCTGCCCTCGCTCATGCTGTACGGCGGCTCGATCATGCCCGGCCGGTTCCAGGGCCACGACGTGACGATCCAGGACGTCTTCGAGGCGGTCGGGGCGTACGGGGCCGGCAAAATGTCCGCCGCGGAGCTTCGCGACCTTGAGGACCACGCGTGCCCGGGCCCCGGCGCCTGCGGGGGCCAGTTCACGGCGAACACGATGGCCATCGCCTTTGAGTTCCTGGGCATCTCGCCCATGGGGTGGAACGGTGTCCCGGCGATGGACCCCTTGAAAGACGACGTGGCGTTCCGCTGCGGCCGGATGGTGATGGAACTGCTCAAGAACGACCTGCGCCCCCGCAAGATCATCACCCGCAAGGCGCTGGAGAACGCGATCGCCGCGGTGGCCACGACCGGAGGCTCGACGAACGCCGTGCTGCACCTTCTGGCCGTCGCCCGCGAGGCCGACGTGCGGCTGACCATCGACGACTTCGACAAGATCAACCGGAAGGTCCCATTGCTCGTCGACCTCAAGCCCGGCGGCCGCTTCACGGCGGCGGACCTCTTTTCGGCCGGAGGGACCACGCTCGTCGCCAAGCGCCTCCTGGACAAGGGCCTCCTGCACGCCGACCAACCGACCGTCACCGGCCGGACGATCGGCGAAGAGGCGCGTCAGGCCCAAGAGACCCCCAATCAGCAAGTCGTCCGCCCGCTCTCGAATCCGATCAAGCCCACCGGGGGCATGGTCATTCTCAAAGGGAACCTGGCGCCGGAGGGCTGTGTGGTCAAAGTGGCCGGGCATGCGATGCTGTCCTTCCGGGGGCCGGCCAAGATCTTCGACCGGGAGGAAGACGCGTTCGCCGCGGTCAAAGCCGGGCAGATCAAGGCGGGCGATGTCATGGTGATCCGCTACGAAGGCCCGGCGGGCGGGCCGGGCATGCGGGAGATGCTGGGCGTGACGGCCGCGATCGTGGGCGCGGGGCTGGGAGATTCCGTGGCGCTCCTGACCGACGGCCGCTTCTCAGGTGCCACGCATGGCCTGATGGCCGGCCACGTGGCTCCCGAAGCGGCCAAAGGCGGCCCGATCGCGGCGCTCCGGAACGGCGACATCATCGTCTTCGATGTGGCCGCCCGCAAGTTGAACGTCGAGCTGACCCAGAAGGAGATCAAAGCCAGGCTGAGTAAATGGAAGCCGCCGGTCCCGCGCTACACGACCGGTGTCATGGGCAAGTACGCGCGGCACGTGTCCTCGGCCTCCGAAGGCGCGGTAACGAGCTGACTTCCCCTCACGGCCTTCCGCGCAGGCGCGCTTCGTACGTGGCGAGTTGCGTCAGCAAGGCGGGGACGCGGGGGTCGTCCTTGAGGGCGTCGAGGTTGGTCTTGACGGTGGCGATGGCGGCCTCACCGGCCGCTTGCGCCAGGTGAATGCCGACCTTGAGGTCCGCGGCCAGAGGCGGTTTGGCGAACGGCAGCAGCTCAAGCAAAGCCTCCTGGCCCTCCACGACCCATTCGATGACCGCGAGCGGCACGGCGATGGCGAGGCTCAGGGCCTGGTGGATCGCCGCGTTGCGGTCCGGGTCGATGGTGGGCCGCTTCGAGGCCTGGATCACGGCCGTATAGGCGGACGCGTCCTCGCGGATCGTCGCCTGGAGGCGGTCGCGAATCTGGATCAGGTGGTGTCGTTTCTTCTGAAGATCCCCCGCCTTGCCGGGATGCTGCTCCTTCTCGATCAGGACTCCGGAGACCATCACCCCGAGCGCGGCCGCGGCCGCGCTGGCCAGCGCCGCCACGCTGCCTCCCCCCGGAACCGGAGCCGTCGCCGAGACGGCGTCGAGGAACGGGCCGACCGTCGCGGAAAGATCGTGACTCAGCGCCTTGGCCATCCGTGCTTCCAGCACCTGATCCGTTTTGAAGTTCTCGAGCTGAAGGTAATGGCCGGCGACCTGGGCCACGGCCGCCTCCGGGATCAAGCCGATCACCTCGCTACTGTGGACCGAGACGTTGCGCTTGGCCGCTTCCGACTTGACCGCCTCGAAGGCCTCGTGGACCGGCGTTTCCTCGAAGTTGGTCAGGTTCATGGAGACCTGTACGAGCCCGCGGCTCTTCAGGCCGATGCCCACGGCCTTCACCGAGGGGAGCCCGCCGTTGGAGGCCCGCACGGCGTGCGAGATGGTCTTGGCGATGTCCAGGCTGGTGCTGTTGAGATTCACGTTGTAGGCGATCAGCGGGCGGCGCGCCCCGACGATGGTGGCGCCGGCCGTCCGGTGCAGCTTCGCGTCCCCGAAGTCCGGCGACCACTCCGGGTTCATCCGCATGCGCTCGGCGAGTTCCTCGAGGCCCCCGCGCCGGATGTCCTCGACGCGGGTGCGGTACGGGGTCTTGGCGGCGTGCTCGTACAGGAAGACCGGGATGTGCAACTCCTCCGCGAGGCGGCGGCCGACGATCCGGGCCAGGTGAACGCAGTCCTCCATGGTGACGCCCCGGATCGGGACGAAGGGGATGACGTCGGTGGCTCCCACGCGGGGATGCTCGCCCCGGTGCGTCGTCAGGTCGATGCGGTGGAGGGCCTCGCGGGCCGCCACGAACGCCGCCTCGGCCACGCCCTCCGGCGATCCCACGAAGGTCAGGACCGAGCGGTTGTGGTCGGGGTCGCTCCCGCGGTCGAGGAGGACCACTCCGGGCACGGATTCGATGGCGGCCGACAGGGCGTCAATGGTCTCGACGTTCCGTCCTTCGCTGAAATTTGGCACACACTCCACGATGCGATCCATGCACGTTCTCCTTTGTCCGAACAGTATCCAGATCCACAGTCCCTGTCAAGGTAGCGGTCCCGCGAATCTTCTTAGAGTTGACGACCCGCGCGTTTCTGTGTTAGTCTGCAATTTCTACCATGCTGATTTTTCAGGGTATTTGAAGAACGGGATGCGCAAAGCAACCTAAGAGGGAGGGGATGCAGGCGCACTCGGGAATTTCTTAGGGGAGCGAGGTCGGGTATGAAGCTGACGGGGGCCGAAATATTCGTTGAGTGCCTGAAGCGCGAGGGGGTGAAGACCATCTTCGGGCTTCCGGGGGGCGTGGTCCTGAAGATCTTCGACGTCCTGCACCAGCAGAAGGACGTCGAGGTCATCCTGACGCGGCACGAACAGGGCGCGGGCCACATGGCCGAGGGGTATGCCAAGGCGACCGGCAAGCCGGGCGTGGCGCTGGTCACCTCCGGCCCGGGGATGACCAACATCGTGACCCCGCTCGTGGACGCCTACATGGATTCGGTGCCCATCGTCGTGTTCACGGGCCAGGTCCCGACCCATCTCATCGGAAACGACGCGTTCCAGGAGGCGGACAACGTCGGCATCAGCCGGCCCTGCACCAAGTACAATTTCCTGGTCAAGGACGTGAACGACCTGGCGCAGACCATCAAGGAGGCCTTCTACCTGGCGATGACCGGCCGGCCGGGCCCGGTACTGGTGGACATCCCGAAGGACGTGGCGATGAACAGGGGGGATTTCCGGTATCCCCAGAGCGTGTCCATTCGAGGCTATAACCCGACCTACGAAGGCAACAAGTGGCAGATCAAACAGGCGGTGGAGGCGATCCACAAGGCCAGGAAGCCGATCCTGTATGTCGGCGGCGGCGCCGTCTTCTCCAACGCGCACGCCGAGCTGCTGGAGTTCGCCGAACTCACCCAGATCCCGGTGGACATGACGCTGATGGCCCTGGGGGCCTTCCCCGCGACGCATCCGCTGTCGCTCGGCATGATGGGCATGCACGGCTCTTACGCCTCCAACATGGCGGTGCATTATTCCGACCTGGTCATCGCGGTGGGGTCCCGCTTCGACGACCGGGTGACGGGCAAGGTGTCGGAGTTCTGCCCCGAGGCCAAGGTCATCCACATCGACATTGATCCCACCTCGATCCGCAAGAACGTCCATGTGGACATCCCGATCGTGGGCGACGTCAAGGCCGTCCTCAGCGAGTTGAATGCGATGCTCAAGGCGGGCTCGAACGGCCATTCCATCGAGCAGCGAAAGCCCTGGTGGAACCAGATCAATGAGTGGCGGGAGAAGCACCCGATGACCTACGTGCAGCCCCCGGACGCGTTGATCAAGCCGCAGTACGTCATCGATCGGTTGTACCAGCTCACAAAGGACCAGGACCCGATCGTCGCCACCGACGTGGGGCAGCACCAGATGTGGGCGGCCCAGCATTTCCTCCTCAACAAGCCCCGGCGGTGGTTGACGTCCGGCGGCTTGGGGACGATGGGCTTCGGCCTGCCGGCGGCCATGGGCGCGCAGGCCGCCTTCCGCGACCGGCTGGTGCTCTGCATCGCGGGGGACGGCAGCATCCAGATGAACATGCAGGAGATGGCCACGGCGATGGTGTCCAAGCTGCCGGTCAAGACGTTCATCATGAACAACCACTTCCACGGGATGGTCCGGCAGTGGCAGGACCTCTTCTATGAGGGCCGGTACGCCTCGTCCTACCTGGACACGGTCCCCGACTTCGTGAAGATGGCCGAGGCCTTCAATGCCGTCGGCCTGCGGGCGACGAAGCCGTCCGAAGTGGAAGACGTGATCAAGGAGTCCCTGAAAACCGACAAGCCGGTGCTGGTGGACATCGAGGTGGACGCCTTTGAGAATTGCTACCCGATGATCCCGGCCGGCGGCGCTAATAACGAGATGATCCTGGAAGACCCGCCGGAAATGAAGCGGGGCGAGAAGCCCCAACCCAAGGTGGCGGGCGAGGACAAGGACACCGTCCTGACGGCCTGATACCAACCGAGCCCCTTCACTTCGTTCAGGGTGACAGGGCTGGAGAGTCAACGTGGAGCACATCATCTCCGTCCTGGTCGAGAACAAGTTCGGCGTGCTGTCGCGCGTGGCCAACCTGTTCAGCGGGCGCGGCTACAACATCGAAACCCTGTCGGTGGCGCCCACGCTGGACCCCTCCATGTCCATGATGACCATCGTGACGTCGGGCGACGACCGGATCATCGAGCAGATCGTCAAGCAGCTCAACAAGGTCATCGACATCATCAAGGTGGTGGACCTGAACGAGAGCGAGTCCGTCGAGCGCGAAATGGCCTTGATCAAGGTCCACACCCGGCCGGAGGATCGGGCCGAGGCGCTGCGCATCGCCGATATCTTCCGGGGCAAGGTGGTGGACTCGACGCCCACGACCTACACGATCGAGATCACCGGGGACATCAAGAAGATCGAGGCGGCCATCAATCTGCTGCAGCCCCTGGGTATCAAGGAACTTGTCCGGACGGGTCGGGTCGCGATCGCGCGAGAGCCGGTCCGGAATGCCGCCGCACAACCGAAGCGTGCCTTGAAAGAGGAGAAGTAGGAGCCGTCATATGCTGAAGATCTATTACGATAAGGACGCGGACCTCAAGATTCTTCGAGGAAAGACCATCGCGATCGTCGGGTACGGCAGCCAGGGGCACGCGCACGCCCTGAACCTGAAGGAAAGCGGGATGGAGGTCATCGTAGGGCTGCGGGAGGGCTCGTCCTGGCAGAAGGCGGAGCGGGCGGGCCTCAAAGTCATGCCGGTGGCCGACGCGGTGAAGCGTGCGGACGTGGTGATGATCCTGGCGCCCGATGAAATGCAGGCCGGAATCTATCGCGCCGAGATCGGCCCGAACATGAAGAAGAATACCTATCTCGCCTTCGGGCACGGCTTCAACATCCACTTCGGCCAGATCGTCCCGCCGCCCGCCATCAACGTCTTCATGGTGGCGCCCAAGGGCCCCGGGCATCTGGTCCGGTCGGAATACTTGAAGGGCAGCGGGGTGCCGTGCCTCCTGGCCGTCCATCAGGACCCGTCGGGCGACACCCAGCAGGTCGGCCTGGCGTACGGCTCCGCCATCGGCGGCGGGCGCGCCGGCATCATCGAGACCAACTTCCGCGAGGAGACCGAGACGGACCTCTTCGGCGAGCAGGTGGTCCTCTGCGGCGGGCTGACCGCGCTCATCCAGGCGGGCTACGAGACGCTGGTGAACGCGGGCTATTCGCCGGAGATGGCCTATTTCGAGTGCCTGCACGAGGTGAAGCTGATTGTGGACCTGATCTACCAGGGCGGCATCGCCAACATGCGCTATTCGATCAGCACCACCGCCAAGTATGGCGACGTGACCCGCGGCCCGCGTATAATCAATGAGGAGACCAAGCGGGAGATGCAGCGCATCCTGGAGGAAATCCAGAGCGGGCGCTTCGCCAGGGAATGGGTGCTCGAATGTCAGGCCAACCGGCCGCAGTACAACGCGCTCTTGAAGCGGGGCGAGGCGCATCCGATCGAGGAAGTCGGGGCGCGCCTTCGCGCCATGATGCCGTGGCTCAAGAAAGACCAACTGGTCGACAAGACCAAGAACTGACCCATGGCTGACCGAGCACGCGGGTGGCCGGTTGCCCCCGAGGGGCTGCCGTTCGTGGCGGCGGCCGCGGTGTTGGGGGTGGGCACACTGGCCCTCGGGTGGACGATTCCCGGGGGCGTCCTGAGCGCCGGCGCGCTCTTGACGGCCTGGTTTTTCCGCAATCCTCCCCGGCGGGTCCCGGACGACCCGAAGGCGATCGTCTCCCCCGGCGATGGGCGCATCCTCGCGGTGGTCGAGGAGGACGAAGACCGGTTTCTCAAAGCCCGGGCGATCCGGATCAGCATCTTCCTGAGCCCGCTGAACGTCCACATCAACCGGACGCCGTGCGCCGGCAGGGTGGCCGCGATCGGCCATGTTCCCGGCAAGTTCCTGGTGGCCAGCCGCAAGGGCGCCACCCTGGAGAACGAGCAGACGGCGGTGCTGATCGAGACCGAAAGCGGGGCGCGGGTGCTCTGCGTGCAGGTCGCCGGGTACGTGGCGCGGCGCATCGTCTGCTGGCTGACCGAGGGCGAGCGGGTGGCGCGCGGGGAACGGTACGGGTTGATCCGGTTCGGGTCCCGCATGGACCTCTACCTGCCCCTCGGGACCGACATGAGGGTGTCGGTGGGGGATCGGGTCAAAGGCGGTGAATCGGTGATTGGAGTCTTCGCATGAAGCATTCTTTACGTCTGCGTCGGCGGCAGGCCATCTACGTGGTGCCCAACCTGTTCACCACCGGGAACCTCTTCTGCGGGCTCTATGCCGTCATTGCGGTGTTCAACGACGACCTGGTCAAGGCGGCGCTCGCGATCCTGGTGGCGCTGATCTTCGACATGCTGGACGGCCAGTCCGCGCGGTGGACCAAGACCACCAGTCAGTTCGGCATCGAGTACGACTCCCTGGCCGACCTGGTGTCCTTCGGGATCGCCCCTGCGGTGCTCGTGTACGCCTGGGGGCTCAACGCCAACGGGGTCCTGGGCCTGGCGGTGATCTTCGCGTACGTCGGCTGCGGGGCGCTCCGCCTGGCGCGCTACAACGTGAATGCCGCGACGGGCGACAACCGGTATTTCAAGGGCCTGCCGATCCCGGCGGCCGCCAGCGTGCTGGCCTCGCTCATCATTTTCGACCACCAGATCCTCCAGGTCGGACGGAACGTCCGGCCGATGCTGATCCTGGTCGTCACCTTCGTCCTGGCGTTCCTGATGGTCAGCACCATCAAGTACACCAAGTTCAAGAGCCTCAGGCTCCAGCCGGGGGAGGGCTTCCTGTATCTGGTCTGGGGGGTGCTCGGCATCATCCTAATCGCGGCGATGCCGCAGATCGCGCTGATCACGCTCTTCGCCGGCTACGCCGCGTCGGGGGTGGTCATGCTGGTGGTGGGTCCGTTGCGCCGCCTGACGCGCAGGGGTTCATCGAAGGGGCGGGTGCCTGGGGAGATGAAGGAGTAGGGTGGCGCAATGGGCCGTCTGATCTGGATATTCGATACGACGCTCCGCGACGGAGAGCAGTCTCCCGGCGCGGCCATGAACCTGGACGAGAAGCTGATGGTGGCCAAGCAGCTCGCCCGCCTGAACGTGGACATCATCGAGGCGGGGTTCGCCTACAGCTCGCCCGGGGACTTTGAGGCGGTGCGGCGCATCGCCCATGAAGTGGAGGGGCCGATCATCTGCAGCCTGGCCCGCGCGCGGCCGGAGGATGTGGATCGGGCCTGGGAGGCCCTGCGCGGCGCGCCCCGGATCCGCATCCATACCTTCATCTCGACTTCGGACATCCACCTGAAGCATCAGTTTCGGCTGACGCGGGACCAGGCCCGGCAACGCGCCGTGGACATGGTGACCCGCGCCCGCGGCTACGTCCAGGACGTCGAGTTCTCCCCGATGGATGCCACCCGGTCCGACGTCAAGTATCTCTGGGAAGTGCTGGAGGCCGTGATCGCCGCGGGGGCCACGACGGTCAACATTCCCGATACCGTCGGCTACGCCGCCCCGCAGGAATTCGGGATGCTGATCCGCGGCATCCGGGAGCACGTTCCGAACATCCAGCAGGCCGTGATCTCGGTTCACTGTCACAACGACCTGGGGATGGCCGTGGCCAACTCCCTGGCCGCCGTCCATGAAGGCGCTGGGCAGGTGGAGTGCACGATCAACGGGATCGGAGAGCGGGCGGGGAACGCCTCCCTGGAGGAGATCGTGATGGGCCTCCGCACCCGGAAGGACTTTTATCAGGCGGACACCCAGGTCGTCTCGGAGGAGATCATCAAGACGAGCCGGCTCGTGAGCAAGATCACCGGCATGGTCGTCCAGCCGAACAAGGCGATCGTCGGCGCCAACGCCTTCGCGCATGCCTCCGGCATCCACCAGGACGGTCTGCTCAAGGAGAAGACCACCTACGAGATCATGCGGCCCGAATCGGTGGGGCTGGGCAAGAGCATGCTGGTGATGGGCAAGCTCTCCGGCCGGCATGCGTTCCGGCAGCGGCTGGAGGATCTGGGGTACAAGCTCACCGACGAGGAGCTCAACAAGGCCTTCGAGCGGTTCAAGCGGCTCGCCGACCAGAAGAAGGAAGTCTATGAAGAGGACCTGGAAGCCATTGTCGCCGAGGAGCTGCAGACTATCCCGGAAACCTACAAGCTCAGGTCCTTGCACGTGGAAAGCGGCACCGACATGACCCCGACCGCGCAGATCGAGCTTGAGGTGGCCGGGCAAATCCTGAAAAAGGTCGGCAAGGGCGACGGGCCGGTGGACGCCGCTTATCGCACGATCGCGGCGATGACCCAGACCAAGAGCACGCTGGTGACCTACGCCGTCAAGGCCATCACCGGCGGCACGGACGCCCAGGGCGAGGTGATGGTGAAGGTGGAGGAGGGGCCGAAGACGGTGACCGGCCACGGCGCCGATACGGATATTATTGTGGCCTCGGCCAAGGCCTACCTGAACGCGCTCAACAAGCTCGCCTACTGGAAGTCCAAGAAGGACGACGCCCCAAAGATCCACTACATCTGATTAGAGTGGTTCGGCCTTAGACTCAAAACACTGTAACGCCGAATTGGAGCTTCTCATGCGTATCTTCTTGATTCACGTCCGCGACCCTCAATTTTACGCGCTTCCGGTGGCGACCCGTGCGACCAATGGGAATATTCGAGTGATGGGATTCCCTCCCATCGGCATCATGTCGCTCTCAGCTGTGCTCAAGCGTGCAGGGCACGAGTGCTTTATGTTCGACCAAGCGAATCCGGAAACGCCCAACGAAGTCATCATCGAAGAGATACACAGACTCCAACCGGTTCTCGTGGGGCTCAGTTTCTTGAGTACCACCAGTTATCCCTATGCGAAGATTCTCGCCCGGCAGATCCGCGTCGCGGATGCACACGTGCGTCTGGCGTTTGGTGGTGTGTTCGCGACGCTCAACGCCCAACTGATCAAACTCCAGTGCCCTGAAGTGGATTTTGTCTGCCGTGGTGATGGCGAACAGCTCATTCTCGATCTGATGGAGCATCTGGACGATCCGGAGGACGTCGGAGGGCTGACCTGGGCGAAGGACGGCCACGTCATGCACAACCCTAACCGCACGATGGAGCGCAATCTCGATCAGTGGCCGTTCCCGGATCGTGACAGTCTGCCGTTGGACTTTGTCGAATCGATGCCCCTCGATGTGCCTGCGGTCTTGTCCATGGAGCGCTTCACGAGCATGCAGACATCACGCGGTTGCCCCTGGCCCTGCGTGTTCTGTGACATCCCGATCTTCAATGAGGGGAAGTGGCGCTCCCGCAGTCCGCAGCACGTCGTGGACGAGTTCACTCACCTCCAGCAGCTCGGCTACGGCGCGGTGGCCTTCGTCGATGATCACTTTCTTCTTCAGCCCAAACGGATCGCAGCGATCTGCAAAGGCATCAATGATAGGGGGATCACGATCCACTGGAGCTGCGAGGGGCGGGTAGACTCGGTGGCGCAGCATTTGTTCCCCGCCATGGCCAAGGCCCATTGCCGGACAGTGATGTTCGGCATCGAGAGCGGCAGCCAGAAAGTGCTGGATCGATTAAAAAAGGAGCAGACACTGGCGGAGGTCGAGACCGCGGTCACGAACGCCAAGCAAGCAGGGATTGATATCGTGCACGGGTTTTTTGTCGTCGGGAATCCGGACGAGACCGCCGAGGATATGCGCGCCACCTTCAGGTTTGCGTCCACGCTCCGTCTGGACACCTTCGGGTTTAACCGGCTGTGTGTCTACCGCGGCACGCCGCTCTGGCAGGAATACGTGAAGCGGGGATTGGTGAATGAGCGGATCGACTGGTACAAGTACTTCAAATGTTCGGAGATCGATCCCACCTGCCTCTCCGGCGAGATGATCAACTCGGAGCGTCGTGCCGGCCTGCGGCGGCTGTTTCTGTATAAGCTGACGCATTACCCGGTTCAAACCTTTCGTCTGTTGCGCCGCTTTCTCCGCTACATGCCGGTGCGTGACGTCGTGTACCTCATTCTCAAGCCGTTCCTTGGGAAGGGGCGGGGGGCGACGAAGGCTGAAGTGCTGTCGCGCGCCGTTGAACACGGCGTGCTGAAGGAAGCGGCGGCCGAGCTGACGCAGGTGAGTGACGCCCTGCTCGAACATGTGATGAATGAATCGAGGGCCGAACGCCTCAAAATCCAAAGTGAAGCGGACAGGTCACGCGAGATTCCCCTAATTAGCTCTCTGGAAAGGCATTAGATAGAGAGCCGGTCAGATGGCTGTGCTCATTTTGTGCCCAACGCCATCCCACTCCACACTACTCTACGGCACTCCAGCCAAGATAGGTTTCTCACCTATTTGAACAGCTTCAGCACCCTGCCCAGGTGACCTTCCTTTTGCGTGACGAGCTCCAGCTCTCCGGCATCCAGCCAGATGCCCTCGCAGTTCATGCAGTGGTCGATCTTGACCCCCTTGTATTCGATTTCCTGAAGCGGCTGCCCGCACTTGGGGCAGTGCATGTAGTGCAGCTCTTGGAGACGCTTCTTCTCCTCCCCGGCCATCGCCGCCTGCCTGGCCTCGGCTTCCTTCTTCATCCTTTCGATGGCCTGCCGGGCAAAATATTCTTCCTCTTTCTCGCTGGGCTTCTGCAATCCCATAGGAATGCCTCTCTCCTCTTTGATCGCGGTCAGAGGGTGCGCTTGGTCCGCCTCGCATGGATGGCCAGGTAGATCGACCGGCATGCCTGAAAGGCGACATAGACGAACAGCCCGATGAAAAAGGCATTCCAGCCGACGTCCTGCCACCGTCCTTGGCCGGGATCGTGCAAGACCAGACCGAACGCTACATGGCCCCCGAGTCCGATGCTCAGGGCGAAGATGATCCATTCCCGGGCCAGGGTCGCCTTCCGCGTTTGGTCCATGGCCTCCCCCCTTATCAAGATTCCGCTGCTCCGTCAAGGCGAGCTCTGCCTTATTTGGGTAGGTTTTTCCATAGATTGTAGTCCCAATTTGCCCTGTAAAGAGGCCCAGGCATTGGGTAATTTTCTCAACCGTAGCTAAAAATCAAGGAATTTTTGCTGGAAAATAAAATTTAGGCCTTGGCATCCGAATTGCTCAAGTTTTATTCAGGTTCTGGCCGATGTAACTGGCACGATGGGGGGATGGGAAACATGTGGAAGGGACTCACCCATCGGATTCGAATGGCGGTGCGGGTGTGGTGGTTGAATCGGCAGGTTGACCAGCTCGCTGCGCGGATCGTGTTGAGGAGTTCCTGACGTCAGAGGCCTCGGACGAAACGGCGGGGCCGGACTTGAGGCAAGGAGGTGCCCATGAAGTGCGTACGGTGTCGAGGGTTGATGGTTCGGGACCAGTTTTACGACATGCTGGATGACAGTGGTCATTTCAGCTTTCGGGGGTGGCGGTGCGTCTGCTGTGGAAACATCCTGGACCCGCTGATCCTGAAGAACAAACGGGTGCGCTCGTCTTCGATGGCCCACGCCTAGCGTCTCCCCGCGCTGGTTTAATTCCACCCGCGGTGGCCGAGGCAACGCAGAGGGCTCCCTGCGCTTCGGACCCAACTGCCTGATTAACAAAGAAACCCGTTCTTCCTGCCGGTGGCATATTTTCTGCTCCCTTAAATAAAAGTATAGACTTTGGGCCTCTTGTGCACGGCCTTGCAGCCGGGGCTTCAAGAGGTTATGTTTAATGTAAATTGGTGGGGCGGGTAAGGATGTTCGTCATTGTCGGAGGAATCGTCAGATGAAACAAGGGATGCAGGTCGCGCTCCGAGTCATGGGTTTGACGCGCATGGTCATTGTCTTGGCTCTCGTGGTCCTCGGGCTCCCCTCATCTGCCGCTTCTTTCATGTTCGGGCATCTCGTCCAGATCCAGCAGCTCAGCTTCCATCCGGATACGTTGACCGTTCCGGGCGATGCCTTTGCAGTCCTGGTGGTGCAGAACCGGGAAGAGGCGCCGATTATTCATGAGGTCTCCTCCAAGGAATTGTTCCAGTCCGGAACCCTCGTCCAGGTGCTGGGCTCCGGCACCGTGGAATTTGGCAGCGACAAGAGAGTTTCCCGGGTCGTGCTCGACCCTGACGAAGAGGTGGTCATCTGGTTCTATGCCGTGAAGGGCATGACCTATACCTTCCAGTGCAACATCAATGGCCACGCCATGCTGGGGACCATCCGCGCTTTCTGAGGGAGACACGGGAGCCGGCGAACTCTCTGCTGGCTTCCTCCTGAGGCCGTAAGGTAGTATACTTTTCTTCATGAGCCTATTGAACGAGGAATCTTTAGCCGCGGAAGCCCGGCCGAGGATGTCTTCGTGGACTCGGCCGTCGGCGAGCGGTGCGACATTGCGGGTTCCCGATGGTGGATGTCCATTGCAAGCCGGTCTGCCGCAATTGCGGATTCATGCGGGATTGCTCCGACCCCTGAGGAGGCCGTGACACGCGGTGGATAAACCTACCCCCCCAAAGGACCCCCAGTCCGAAAAGCCCAAGAAGAAGGAACTTGAGATGGTTCCGCACCCGTCGGAAGAGGAAGATATTGCCGACGAGATGGCGGACCTCTTCGATGAAGAGTCGGTCAAGCACCAGCACGGAGCTGCCGAGCCCGAAGGGGACTAGCGGCCGGGCTTATTATGCTGGAGGAGATGATCGAGGAGGTGTCGAGGGCCAACGAAGGGCTTTACGAGGCCTTCGAGAGCCTCGATATCAAGAGAATGGATGAGGTGTGGGCCAAGGAGGATTACGTCACCTGCATTCATCCGGGGTGGAATCTCCGATCCGGGTGGCCGGCCGTGCGGGACAGTTGGGTGCTGATCTTCAATAACACCTTCTCGATGAAGTTTCGGCTGAGCGACATCATGATCCAGGTGGCGGGCGACGTGGCCTGGGTGCTGTGCATGGAGAACATCAAGAATACCCCGGACCCTGAGGGGCAGGAATCGCGCGTGCTGGCCACCAACCTGTTTGAGCGGCAGCACGGGCGGTGGCTTCTGATCCATCATCACGGCTCGCCTATCATGTAGGGGCACGGCATGCCGTGCCCCTACGCTCTTACCGTAAGCGGAGCCCCTCGCGGAGATCTTTGACGATGGCGAGGGCCTCGGCCGCGTCCTTCTCGGTGGGGAGGCTCTCGGCCTGGCTGGTCGGCACGGCGTCCGGGTAGGTCAGCGGAATGAGGTACTTGTCGAGGGCGTAGCAGCGGTCCTCGAAGCGGGACAAGTCCTGGTCGGCTTCGGCGCAGAGGGTCAGCAACTCCGCGAGGTTTTTGACCTGGGGGATCGGCTGACGGCGTTCCCCCAGGAACGCCTTCAAGGATTTGGCCGCGGCTTGCTGGGCATGCAGGCACACCTGGTTCCACAGCCCCAGCCCGTGCGCGGCCTCGGCCATGGCGACGTCCTCCGCCGCGAAGGCCGTCCATCTGCTAGCGGCGCTCATAGATCACCGCTCCCTTGTAGATAATCTCGTCCAGCGCGAAGACCCTGCGCTCGTCGACCAGGCTTTCCATCTCCTCCGGGGTGTACACCAGCACGTCCAGCCCGACCTTCGGGCGGACCAATCGGAGGACCTCCTCGGTCCGTTCCAGCCAGGACTTGTCGGTCTTTTTGACCACGACCAGGTCCAGATCGCTCCACTCGTGGATTTCTCCCTGGGCCACCGAGCCGAAGAGAATCAGCTTCTCGGGAGCGTACTCACGGATGAGAATCTCCGTCATCCGATGGAGTTCCTGTTCGAGGCGCACTCCCCTTTGATGAGCGACTGGGTCCATGAATAATCCGTGGTAGGCGCGCGCATTATGCCGAGGCGACGATCAGATTGCAAGGTGAATCCTGCTTAGGAGCGGGACACAAACGGCAAGGCCTGGACGGTGGCGGCCTTGCGCTGGCCATTGATCTCGACGGTCAGCGCGGTTGCGGGCTGTGCAAAGTCTCGGAGAGGGAAGCCGAAGGCGATCACCTTGCCGAGCGTCGGGGATTTGACTGCGCTGGACACCCAGCCGACCTCCCGCTCCCCGCTGAAGAGCATGGCCCCATGCGGCGGCACCGCATCGTCCTCAAGCACCAAGCCCACGAGGCGCCGTCGCACCGACCCATACGTGTCCATCCGGGCCACCACCTCCTGTCCGGGGTAGCAGCCCTTGCTGAGGCTGAAGGCCTTGCCTTCGAGATTCGCTTCAGGCGGCACGATGGTGTCATTGAGGTCCGGCCCTGCCTTCGGGATCCCGGCCTCCACGCGCAAGGTCTCCAGGGCCTGGGTCCCGAAAGGTTGCAGGCCCAGTAACTCCCCCGCCGCCCAGAGCCGGTCCCAAGCGGCCGTAAGGCCGTCCGCCGGCAGGAGGATTTCGAGGTCGGTTTCGCCGGTCTCCTCGGTGCGGATTACCAGCGCCGCATGGCCGCCGATGTCCTGCGTGACGAACGCCAGCGATTTGAGAGACGAGACCTCAGTTCCCAACGCGGCCTTGACCAGGTCGAACGCTTTGGGGCCGCTGATTAAGAGAAGCCCCCACGTCTCGGCGCAGTTTTCGATCTTGGCCTTGGTCCCGTACAGCAGGAATTTCCGGAGCGCCGAGAACGTCGCATCGCCGACTTCGCCCACATCCTCCAGCATCAGCGCCTCGCCGAGTTGGTACACCCGAAAATACGCGAGCATCTTCCCTTTATGGCTGAGGAAGGCGGAGTAGGTTCCCTGTCCCGGGGAGAGCGGGATGATATCGTTGCTGATGACGCTCTGGAGCCACTTCACGCGATCCTCGCCGGTGATCCGGATCTTCCCGCGGTGGGAGAGGTCCATGACGCCGACCCCGGTTCGCACCGCCCGGTGCTCGGCCGCCGCATCGCCGTAATGGACTGGCACGTCCCAGCCTGCTTGCTCCACGAAAGAGGCCCCGCGCTTCGCGTGCGCGTCATGGAGGCGCGAGCGCTTCATGCCTTGCCCACAGCTGCTTTTCCGATGACTTCTTCGACCAATGCCAAGGTTCTTGCCGAGAACTCGTTGCGGGACACGATCTTGGTGACGCCCATCTGCTGGGCCCTCTTCCAGTTCTCGACTTCCTCGTGGTTGGCGAACGCCAGGATGGGGATGGCCTTGTAGCGGGCGTCGCTCTTGAGCGCGGCCAGCGCCTGGAAGGCGTCCAATGATTCGTCGTTGATGTTAAGGATCACGGCCACCGGGCGGAGGGCGCCCGCTTTTTCGGTGATCTCCGCCTGGGCTCTTGCCCTTTCGAGCACATAGCCCTGGGGCTTTAAGGCGTCCCTGACCTTCGTGTAGAAGAACACGTCGCTGACGGCGACAAGGATGGTTTTCTGGTCCATGGGCGCCCCGTTACTCACCCTTCAGCTTCTTTCTGATGAGCTCGGCCGCGCGCCGGCCGGAGAGCAGCATGGCGCCGAACGCCGGTCCCATGCGCGGGGACCCGTCCACGGCGGCCACGGAGAGCCCGGCCAGGAAGCAGTTGGGGTACACCTCGCGGGTGTTCTCCACGACGAGCTCCTCCGACCGCTCCACCCACATCGCTCCGTTGCCGGGCACCGCCTTGTACAGGCCGCGGCGGTTCAGCAATGCCACCACGGCGGCGTCATGGCCGGTCGCATCCACGACGATCTTCGACTCCAGCGCGATCGGGTCCACGTGCACGGCGTCGTGGCCCGCCTGCTCGACCGGCGACCAGTTCACGACGACCCCTTCCAGGATATTCTCCCGGCGGAGGATGAGGTCAATGACCTTGGTCAGGTTGAGGACCTTGACGCCCGCATCGTAGGCGGCGGCGATCAGCTTGGCGGTCGCGTGGGGCGGGTCCACCATGAACATGCCCTCGCATTCCTTGATCCGCTTGGCGGGGATCTTAAGCTCATCGAGGATCTTGTCGGCGGGCGCGCAAATCGTCGCCTTGTTCATGAGATACCCGCCGGACCAGAACCCGCCGCCCAACGACAGGGCCTGCTCGATGAGCAGGGTCTTATAGCCGGTCGCAGCCAGGTCCCGCGCGCAGAGGAGCCCGGAGGGTCCCCCGCCCACGACGATGACGTCGCTTTCGATGAGCCGGTCGAATTCCTGATAGTGTTCCCGGGCGATCTGCCGGGTGATGTCGCGCTCCCGCAGGGGAGCCGTCCATTTATTCGCCATAGTGTCCTCTATTGGTATATTTCCAATCCTGTCTTTTTAAACTCCTCCGCCTTTTCCTTCATGCCGACCTGGATCGCGGTCTGCTCATCCAGTGCCTTCTCTTCGGCGTATTTGCGGACGTCCTCGGTGATCTTCATCGAGCAGAAGTGCGGGCCGCACATCGAGCAGAAGTGCGACGTCTTCGCGGCGTCCTGCGGGAGGGTCTCGTCGTGAAACGACTTGGCCGTCTCGGGATCGAGCGAGAGGTTGAACTGGTCCTCCCAGCGGAATTCGAAGCGCGCCTTGGACAGCGCGTTGTCCCGCGCCTGCGCGCCGGGGTGCCCCTTGGCGAGGTCGGCCGCGTGGGCGGCGATCTTATAGGTGATCACGCCGGCCTTCACGTCCTCTTTGTCGGGCAGCCCCAGGTGCTCCTTGGGCGTGACGTAGCAGAGCATCGCGCAGCCGAACCAGCCGATCATGGCCGCGCCGATCCCGGAGGTGATGTGGTCGTAGCCCGGCGCGATATCCGTGGTCAGGGGGCCAAGCGTGTAGAACGGCGCCTCGTGGCAGGCCGTGAGCTGCCTCTCCATGTTCACCTGGATCAGGTGCATCGGCACGTGGCCAGGGCCCTCGATCATGACCTGCACGTCGTGCTTCCAGGCGATGGTGGTGAGCTCGCCCAGGGTCTCCAGCTCCGCGAACTGCGCCTCGTCGTTCGCGTCCGCGATGGAGCCGGGCCTGAGCCCGTCGCCCAGGCTGAAGGAGACGTCGTAGGCCCTCATGATCTCGCAGATCTCCTCGAAGTGGGTGTAGGCGAAATTCTCCTGATGGTGGGCCAGGCACCACTTGGCGTGGATGGACCCGCCCCGCGAGACGATGCCGGTGACGCGGGCGGCGGTGAGCGGCACGTAGCACAGCCGCACCCCTGCGTGGATGGTGAAGTAGTCCACGCCCTGCTCCGCCTGCTCGACGAGGGTGTCCCGATAGATCTCCCAGGTCAGGTCCTCGGCCTTGCCGCCCACTTTCTCGAGGGCCTGGTAGATGGGCACGGTGCCGATCGGCACCGGCGAGTTGCGGATGATCCATTCCCTGGTCTCATGGATGTTCCTGCCGGTGGAGAGGTCCATGACCGTGTCCGCGCCCCAGCGCGTGGCCCAGATCATCTTTTCGACCTCCTCCTCGATCGAGGAGGCCACGGCGGAGTTGCCGATGTTGGCGTTGATCTTCACCAGGAAATTGCGCCCGATGATCATCGGCTCGCTCTCCGGATGATTGATGTTCGCCGGGATGATCGCCCGTCCCCGCGCGACCTCGTCGCGCACGAACGTCGGAGTGATTTCGGCCGGGATGGAGGCGCCCCAGGCGTTTCCCGGATGCTGGGAGGCGAGCCGGCTGGCGCCGCTCCCATTGCCGTTCCCGCGCTCCGCCGCCTCATGCCTCTTGAGGTTTTCTCGAATGGCGATGAACTCCATCTCGGGGGTGATGATCCCTTTGCGGGCATAGTGCATCTGGGAGACGTTCCGGCCGGGCTTTGCCCGGAGGGGCTTTCGAAGGTGCGCAAACCGGAGCGCGTCCAGCTTGGGATCGGCCAGGCGCCGGCGCCCGAATTCGGAGGAGACGCCGGGGAGTTCCTCGGCATCGCCTCTTCCCAGGATCCAGGAACGCCGAAGCGGCGCGAGTCCCTGGCGGATGTCCACGCGGGTCTCCGCGTCGGTGTAAGGGCCCGATGTGTCATAGACCAGGACGGGGGGATTCTCCTCGGTGATCCCGTTCCTGGACGACCTGGTCGGGGTGAGGCGGATTTCCCGCATCGGCACGCGGACGCCCGCTTGGGCCCCCTCGATGTACACCTTGCGTGAGGCGGGGAGCGGCTGGGTCGTGATGGATGGTGTGCTCATGGTTGGCCCTTCCTTTATCTTGCCGGGGTCGTTCCCAAGGACCGTTGGCTCAAAATAAAAAACCGCGCCATTCTGTTCGCCACGAATGGTGCGGTTGGAGGTATGTGGGCATCGTTGCTTCCCTTCGCTGGTATTATCCAGATCAGGTTCTAAGGGTTGCGCGGCTTACCGAATTCGCGCTCTCAGCCCCAAACGGCTCCCCTAGCTCTGGGTCATAGCCTACCGTGTCGGTTTCCTGACTGTCAACAGCAATATCAGCCTATAAAGGCTAGTCCTTATGGGCAACTCCGCCCGGGCCCTTTTGCTCATTTGACAAGGAGGCCGAAGCGCCCGTACACTTTCATTCTTTACTGAGGAGGCAGGACCGTGGCCGAGGCGACCGCACTCATCAGCCCGCCCATAGACATTCAGGCTTACCGCGACCTTTCCCTGGAGGAACTGGCCGAGCGCACCGATGTCGCCAAGCGGGCGCTGGGTGAGCGGGTCCTGGTGCTCGGCCACAACTATCAGCGCGACGAGGTCATCCGCCACGCGGACATTGAAGGCGACTCGCTCAAGCTCTCGCAGATGGCCGCCGAGCGGTCGGAGCACGAGCACATCGTGTTCTGCGGCGTCCATTTCATGGCCGAGACGGCCGACATCCTCAGCAAAACCAAGCAGACCGTGATCCTGCCCGATCTGGCGGCGGGCTGCTCGATGGCCGACATGGCCCAGATCGAGCAGGTGGACGAGGCCTGGGAGCAACTGGGCCGGATCCTCCCGGTGGAAAAGATGGTGACCCCCGCCGTGTACGTCAATTCAGCGGCGGTCCTCAAGGCCTTCTGCGGCGAGCACGGCGGGATCACCTGCACGTCCTCCAACGCGCGCACGGTGATGGAGTGGGCGTGGGCCCGGCGGGAGAAGATCCTCTTCTTTCCGGACGAGCACCTCGGGCGCAACACGGCCAACAAGATGGGCCTCCCGCGGGACGCTATGCTGGTATGGGACCCGTTCCAGCCCAATGGCGGCCATACCATCGAGGCCATCAAGAAAGCGCGGCTTCTGCTCTGGAAGGGCCACTGCAGTGTGCACCAGATGTTTCAGCCGGCGCACGTGCGCTATTTCAAGGAGAAGCATCCCGAGATCAAGATCATCGTGCACCCGGAGTGCCACGAGGATGTGGTCAACCTGGCCGATCTGTCCGGCTCCACCGAGTTCATCATCCGGACCGTCTCCGCGGCGCAGCCGGGGTCCGTCTGGGGGATCGGCACCGAGCTGAATCTCGTCAACCGCCTCAAGCGCCGGCAACCGGACAAGCAGGTGTACTTCCTCTCGCCGACCGTCTGCCAGTGCTCCACCATGTTCCGGATCGACGCGCCGCACCTCTGCTGGGCGATGGAAAACCTGGCCGAGGGGCACGTGGTCAACCAGATCTCCGTCCCCGACGACGACAAGCAGTGGGCCCGCATCGCCCTCCAGCGCATGCTCGACGTTTCCGTTCCTTCTTGACCCCGTCGACAAAACCTTCAGATTTTGCCGCATACGGAGCGCTCGTCACCGCGGCGGTCGTGTGGGGCGGGTCCATCGTCGGCCAGAAGTACGCGCTCGGCTCGTTCTCGGCGGTGGAGGTCTCGGTCCTCCGGGGGCTCGGCGCCCTGGCGATTCTGATCCCGCTCTGGTGGTGGCGGGAGGGCGGGTCGGTCAAGTTCTCGGCTCGGGATTGGGGCCTGTTCTTTGTCCTCGGGCTCGGCGTTCTCGGGAATCACCTGCTCACGCTGTTCGGGCTGCGGCACATCGGCGCGGCGGCGGCGGGGGTGATCATCGGATCGAGCCCGGCGATCACGGCCTTCCTGTCGTCCGTGCTCATCCGCGACGTGCCGTTTCGCGCCGTGTGGGCGGGCTGCGCGCTCTCGTTTGCGGGAGTGGCGCTTGTCTCCGCCGGCGGAGGAGACGCGGTGTTGGGGGAGAATCCCTGGCTGGGCGGGATACTCATCGTCCTCGGGCTGGTGAGCTGGGCGCTCTACACGATCGGCGGGCGGCGCACGATGGAGCGGTTTTCCCCGCTCACGGTGAACTGGACCACCCTGGGGCTTTCGATCCTCTTACAGATTCCGCTGCTGTGGACGGATCAGAAGATGGTGGTCGCGGGAGCGGCGTCCATTCCCGTGTCTGGCTGGCTGGCCCTGGCCTACCTGATCGTGTTCGCTACGGCGCTGGGACAACAGGCCTGGCTGTACGGCGTGCAGGGGGTCGGGCCGTCGCGCGCCGGCGTCTTCGTCAACCTCATCCCGGTGTCGGCGCTGATGTCCTCCGCCCTCATCCTCGGGGAGCGCATCGGGGTGAAGGAACTGGCCGGCATCGTCCTGATCCTGGCCGGCGTATGGCTGGTCAACTGGCAGTCCGCGCGAGGTGCCGCAAAGAATCCATGCAGGCCGAGAACGCCTTGACCTTGAGGTCCAGGTCCTTGGCCGCCCGCATCACCACCCCCGTGCCCAGGCGCGCGGCTTCCTCGAAAAGGCGGTCGTGCATCTCCCAGTACTTGCCCTGCTCGCCGGCGCAGCGCGCGCGTCACAAGGGTATTTGCAAGGATGAACGCGGCACTGGGCAGTAAGAGGGGTGTAATGCTGAACATGCCAACCAGTAGTAGGATCCGCGAGCTTTTTCTTGGGCCATCGCCTCCCTTCGTTGAAACTCGTTCGCGACTGCTTATAAAAACCAGCGCAGAAAAGCGGCGGCGCTGAGTGCAGTTCCTGCCAGGGCGAGCATGCCCTGCCACATCCTGAGGCGACTTAGCGGTGACCAGCGGGAGCCTGTTTTAAGGTAACAGGCTGCGATGACAAAACCGCTAAGAACGCATCCCACCTTGGTTGCGAGGGCCACAAGCGCCACGCCAGCGACGTCTGGTAGTTGGCCTTTGAGCAAGTAGCTAGTCATGCCGAATCCGGCCCCGCTCGCACCCTGTGCAGCCCACCCTATGATCAGAAGCCAGGCGAGCCAGCCTTGGGCAGAAGGATTATCGCGTGCGAGCCACCAAGCCGCCGCGGGGCTGCCGACTACGGCGACAGCCCCGAAGTTATGGAGGATTTGCACACAGGTATAGACCAGATTCAGCATGACGTAGCCTACTGGGCGCTCAGCTTGATCGACTTCTGCGGGCCCGTCGGGATGTGCCCCTTGTCCACCACCTTGATGGTAATCACATGTTCGCCGGGACTCAGCTTGGGGAGAGTGTACGTGCCCTTTGTTTCGTGTACACCGGGCCCTCTTTTGTCATCCACCCACACATGGAAGTGATCCTCTCCCGGTCCCGGAATCACCTCATAGACCAACTGGTATGCTTCGCCGGCCTCAATCCGCTCATTATCGGCTGGTGCGGCAATCTTAATGCTTGTCATCTCTGCACTCGCCAAGGACTGCACAAAGCTGAGCGCAACACCCAGTAGTAAGATTCGTGAACCTTGCATGCTCTGTTCCTCCTTATGGTAATTGAATTGTTAGGTTATTGTTTATCGTCTCTCACCTGTAGAGACTTGCTTTTCAACGAAATATTCCCAGACATTTTTAGCGATTGTCGGGAATAAAATTGTGTGTGGTGCAGTCGAGTTAAGATCGCGTCACGCGAACGGTGACAGCGGCGGTATACGCAGGTAAGTGATGAGGTTACGGAGAGGCTTACTGTTGGACCAGTTGTACGAATTCCTGCAGTCCGGTGGTGTTGAGATCGGATACGGCCCAATACGTCATGCCTGATTGGGTCCAGTGAAACAGATGATAGCCTTGGCGCGCCAGCGCTTTCGTATTCACATGTGTGTCTCGTGATGATGGCCAGATAAAGAGGTTAATAAAATGATTCTGCCGCTGATACACCAAGGCCGCGACAGCTCTATTATCGAGATAATCAAGCCTGCCCCCGACTAATGGGAAGCCCTCCTTGGCGAGGTTTTTGACGGGGGGTGAGAAATCCAGCTTCCCTGTAAACCATGGTTTGACCGTATGTTGGTCAGAGGACATGACGTCTGCCACATGGTCGACCATAAGGGAGCGCACGTGACTGGAGACAACTTCCTGTGCCACGAGTTGCTCGGTGTCAAGACCGTGCAGGCGGGGGCTCAGGGCCCAAGCGAGTATGACGACAACGGCCACTGATGCCGCCACAGCTAGCCAGCGCCACGGCATCGCTGGAAAGATCGGTTCGCTCTTGGCCACTTGACGAATGGAAGACTGAATGCGCTTCCGGAGATCCGCCGGAGCGGAATAATACTGAGCACCAGTTTTTACTGCCGTCTGTAACGCTTGATCAGCCTTGTACGTTTGAGAGCAGACCGCGCAATGTTGCAGGTGCTGTTCGATCTCTAGGTTTCTCAGGGGATCCAATTCGCCGTCTAGATAACCATGGATGGCAGTCTGGATATCAGTACAGGTCAAGTTAACGCTCCTTGTTCACCAGTTTGGTCAGGCCTTGTTTCAGTCGACTGCGGGCGCGTGCCAAGCGTGACATGACGGTGCCGGGTGGAATGCCTGCGATGACGGCAATTTCCTTGTAAGACAACCCTTCGAGTTCGCGCAGTGTCAACACCTCACGAAATTCCAGAGGGAGTTCTTCCATCGCTTGTTTGAGTAGCTGGCCGCTTTCGCTTTGCAATAACAGTTTTTCTGGATCGAAGGGATCGGCCTCTGTGCTGTGAATGTTTTCATCGAATGATGTGGTGAGTTCCTGGGGCCGGTTTTCTCGAAACCAGGTATAGCAAGTATTGCGGACAATCGTCAGTAGCCATCCCCGAGCATTGGCGCCCTGGAAGCTGCCAAAGAATTTGAAGGCACGCAGATAGGATTCCTGCACCAGATCTTCCGCGTCATGGTCATTGCGCGTCAACCAGCGCGCCAAATTGTATGCTGCGTCCATATGTGGCAAGACCACTTGTTCAAAGCGGGCAACTGTTTGTTCCGGCACATCCCTTTCTTTCCACATAAGAAGACTGATCTCTCTGGTGTTTTATTCCAGCGCTTTGTACGAAAGGTTCTCGGCTGTGGCTTTTGGCCCGGTTTGGTGCTTCTGTAGAGGACTAGTCTACTTCAAATAGTGGGGCAAGTAAATTTTGCTTCGTCTCTGGGAATATTAATTTGGATCAAACGGTATAGGTGGATGAAGACAGAAACTGAACAGAACGTATTGGGAAGACCAGCACTATTTTATGAACTTTAGATTGTCAAGGTTTTGAGGAGGAGACTATGAAATGTCCACGGTGCCGAGGATTACTGGTACTGGATACGTTTTATGATCTTCTGGATGACACGGGGCATCTTCGCTTCAGGGGCTGGCGATGCGTCTGCTGTGGAAACGTTTTGGACTCTTTGATCGTGAGAAACCAGCAAGTCTGTATGAAGGGCATCGAAAGATTGCGGGAATATTTCTCCGAAAGCCGAGTTCTATGTGTTGAGAGCAAGAGGCAACACTTCAAAACAAAAGGAGGAACTGCTATGAAAAATGCAACAATCGACCGCATCGCTTCCGCAGTGGGGCTTTCACTCCTTGTGACGGCCTGTGCCGGTTTCCCTGAGGCCTACCCGCCTCCGGCCAATCCGTTCCTCCCCGGAGCGACTCCATTGCAGAACATCACACTTGCTCAGCCAGCGAAGTACGGCCTGGTCTGGCTTGTTCCGCCCGGATCGGCAGTCCCTTCGCAGGAAGCGCAACGCAAAATGGCTGAGAAGATCAAAGCTCAATTCACGGCTGGGAAGCGTCTGGAAATTATTGGCACGGCGATCCTTCCGGTTTCCCAAGGGGACCTGCTCAGCGACATTCGCAAGGCGAGTGCTCCGATGAACGTCCCGCAAGTGCTGGTCGTCATGCCCAATGGTCTTGAAGTGGTGAGTCCTGAGTGGCTCTATTATGGCCGGAGTGGGAATGCGGTCAGCACCCGCACAGACATTTTCATGACGGTCTCTTTGGTGGGTCTCGACCTGGCCAGCGGAAAGAGTCTGTTTTTTGTCGTGGCCAACGGAGAGGCTCGGCTTCTGGCTACCAACTACGAGGACGCCCGACCCTTCTACCCGAGCATTTCGTCGGGACGCACCAGCGAGTTCATCTACCCGGACGCGGCAACATTTCCCCCTGGAGCGGTGCAGGCAGTCGCCCTTGAGGATGCCGTGAACGGTCTCATTTACGAACTTGGCAAGGCTCTTGGGATCTGAGGTAATGGTGCCGAAGGCCAAGAGTTAAGAAAAAACGGGGACCGGCACCATTCGGAAATGGAGCCGGTCCCCATTGCCGCCTCAGCCTTTCTTCAACAGACGCTCGATGGTGTCCCGGAAGGTGGGAAAGGGGACAGCCCCTGGAATCGTGACGCCGTCTGTGAAGGAGCGCCCGTCGGTTCGGGCGAGGATGAAGCCCGGCGTTCCGCGGAACCCCAGCTTGGACCCTGCGTCCCGGTCGGCCATGATCCCCTTGAGGTGCCTCAAGGAGTCCATGCAGGCTGAGAACGCATTGACTTTGAGGTCCAGGTCCTTGGCCGCCCGCATCACCACCCCCGAGCCCAAGCGCGTGGCCTCCTCGAAGAGGCGGTCGTGCATTTCCCAGTACTTCCCCTGCTCGCCGGCGCAGCGCGCGGCGTGGGCGGACACCGGGCCCCATCCCTTGTCATCCCGCGGCCAGTCCCGGTAGGCGAAGCGGACCCTGCCGGAGAAGATGTAGAGTCCCTTCAGCTTGGGCAGGCTCTCGCGGTAGAACTTGCCGCAGTAGCCGCAGGTGAAGTCGGAGAACTCCACGATGATGACCGGGGCCTTGGCATCGCCCAGTGTGGGCGTGGTCGGCAGAAGAATGTCGGCAAGCGGGCCGGAAAGCATGCCAAACGCTACCATATCCGCATCGAAATTGTCACCGGATTCGCCATAGAGACGCCGGGATCGGCCGGCGGCCGCTGTTGATTTGACCGGGGCCGGATGGTACGATGAAAAACTTCCCAAGAAAACCCGATGGATTACAAAGCAACGCTTAATCTTCCCCAGACCGACTTCCCGATGAAGGCCAACCTGCCGCAGCGGGAGCCGGAGCTCCTTGCCTTGTGGGGGAAGGAGGGCCTGTACGAGCGGATCCAGGAAGCCGGCAAGGGCAGGCCGCTGTACGTCCTGCATGACGGCCCGCCGTACGCCAACGGCCGCATTCACATCGGCCACGCGCTGAACAAGATCCTCAAGGACATCATCGTCAAATCCAAGACGATGGAGGGGTATCTGGCTCCCTACGTGCCCGGCTGGGACTGCCACGGGCTGCCGATCGAACACCAGGTATTGAAGGAACTGGGCGGCAAGAAGAAGGCACTGGGCAAGGTTGAGATCCGCCAGCTCTGCCGCGAGTACGCCGAGAAATTCTACAAGATCCAGCGGGAGGAGTTCCAGCGCCTGGGCGTGCTGGGGGACTGGGAGCACCCCTATCTCACGATGACCTCTGAGTACGAGGCGTGCGTCCTGCGCGAGCTGGGAAAGTTCGTCAAGGGCGGCGGTGTCTATAAGGGCAAGAAGCCGGTCCTCTGGTGCCCGGTGGATGAAACCGCCCTGGCTGAAGCCGAGGTGGAATACGAGGATCATACCTCGCCGTCGGTGTACGTCAGGTTTCCCTTCCAGAAAATCCCGCAGGAACTGTCGAGAGATGCGCGCCTGGGAATCTCCTTTCCCTCGGACGTCCGAACGGTGTCCCTGGTCATCTGGACGACGACGCCATGGACCCTGCCCGCCAACCAAGCGGTCTGCGTCCATCCGGACTTCGCCTATGCGTTCTTGAAAGTGGGCGCCGAGGTTCTGGTGGTTGCGGTGGATCGTCTGGACCAGTTTCGAAAGGACTGCGGGATCGGCGCGGAGGGCCGTGTCCTGGAAGGCCAAGTGCCGACGGGCGCCGAGTTCCATGGATTGCTGTGCGTGCGGCCCTTCGGGCAGGAGCCCGCTCCTGTCCTGCTGGCGGATTTTGTCACTAAGGACCAAGGAACGGGGTGCGTGCACATCGCTCCGGGCCACGGTCAGGAAGACTACGAGCTGGCGCTCCGGTACAACCACGAACCGCAATACCGCTCCGTGCTGTCGCGGCCGCTCGAAGTCCTGGCGCCGCTGGACAACCAGGGCCGCTTCACCGACGCCGTGCCGGAGTTCCAGGGGCTGAACGTGCTGAAAGCGAACCCGCTCATCATTCAAAACCTCCGTGAGCGAGGGCTTCTGGTCGGCGAGGGCACACTCACGCACTCCTATCCGCACTGCTGGCGATGCAAGAGCCCGGTCATCTTTCGGGCGACCGACCAGTGGTTCGTCTCGATGGAAACCAACGAGCTGAGAGGAAAGGCGCTGGATCAGATCGATCGTGTGCAGTGGATTCCCAAGTGGGGCCGCGAGCGCATTCACGGCATGATCCAGAACCGGCCGGACTGGTGCCTCTCGCGCCAGCGTGTGTGGGGGGTGCCCATTCCTGGATTTTTATGCCGGAGTTGCGGCCAGGTGCTTATCACGCCCGAGATCGTGGAGCAGGTGAGCAGGCTCGTCGAAGAGCATGGCACCGATGTCTGGTTCCATCGGGAGGCGGCGGAGCTCCTGCCGCCAGGCACCGTCTGCCCCGCATGCCGGGGCACGGAGTTTCTGAAAGAGAACGACATCCTGGATGTCTGGTTCGAATCAGGGGTGAGCCATGCCGCGGTCCTCAAGCCCAGGGGCAGACAGCATGGACAGGCATGGTGGCCGGCCGATCTTTACCTTGAGGGGTCCGACCAGCACCGCGGGTGGTTCCATAGCTCCCTGCTGGCCGCGCTCACCACCGACGGGCGCGCGCCCTACAAGGCCGTCCTTACGCACGGGTTCGTGGTGGACGGCGAGGGCAAGAAGATGTCCAAGTCGGCCGGCAACGTGGTGGCCCCGCAGGAGGTCATCAAGCAGTACGGCGCCGAGATTTTGCGCCTGTGGGTGGCGGCGCAGGATTACCGGGAGGATCTTCGCATCTCCACGGGCATCCTTGCCCAGCTCGGCGAAGCGTACCGGAAGATCCGGAACACAGCCCGTTTTCTTCTGAGCAACCTCTCGGACTACGACCCGCAGCAAGACGCGCCTCCGGACGATTGTCTGTCGGAACTCGACCGATGGGCCCTCATGCGGCTGCATGACCTCATCGCCCGCGTCCGACGGGGGTACGAGGAGTTCGAGTTCCATCTGGTCTTCCACGCGATGAACAACTTCTGCGCCGTGGACATGAGCGCCGTCTATCTCGACGTGCTGAAGGACCGGCTCTATACGTTTCGCAAGGACCACCCGGCGCGCCGGGCCTCGCAACGAGTCCTTCATGAAACCCTGCTGGCCCTGACGAAGCTGATGGCGCCCATCCTGGCGTTCACCGCGGAGGAGATCTGGAAGAGCCTGCCGGAGCGGCAGAAGGAGCAACCCAGCGTCCATCTGACGGCCTTCCCGAAGGCGGACCCGCGCTGGCGGGACGCCGAGCTGGAAAAGCGGTGGGAGCAGTTGCTCGAGGTGCGCTCCAAGGTACAAGCGGAGATGGAGAATAAGCGTCGAGAGAAACTGATAGGGGCGCCGTTAGAAGCCAAGGTGCGGCTGCAGGCCAATCCCGAAACATACGAAGTTCTGAAACGGTACCAAACGGACCTGCCCGGCCTCTTCATCGTGTCACAGGTTGAACTGGCCAAGGCGCCGAACCTTTCGGATTTTGCGGTGGAGGTCCTCAAGGCGGACGGCAAGAAGTGCGTGCGGTGCTGGAACTACCGGCCTTCCGTCGGCGAGAGCACCGCCCACCCCGAGCTCTGCGACCGCTGCCTGGAGGCAATCGTCTAGCATGAACACTCCGACCGCGGCCAGTGCGACGGGCCACCTGAGGGCACCGCGAATCGGCCTGATGGCGCTGATCGTCTCCACCGTTGTCCTGCTCGACCAGGTCACCAAATGGCAGGTGACGAAGGCGATGCTGCTGCACGAATCCATCCCGATCATTCCCGAGTTCTTCAGCCTCACCTACATCCGCAACGCGGGGGCCGCGTTCGGCATCCTGTCCGGCAGCCATGCCGGCTTTCGGATGGTCTTCTTCGGGCTGACCTCGGTGGTCGCCCTCGCCCTGCTCGGCACGATCTACGTGCGGCTGGCCCCGGGCGATTGGATCGGCCAGGCCAGCGTCGCCGCGATCTTCGGAGGGGCCGTCGGCAACCTGATCGACCGGATTCATTACGGCGAGGTCATCGACTTTCTTGATTTCTACGTGCGGGGGTATCACTGGCCCGCCTTCAACGTGGCGGACGCGGCGATCACCGTCGGGGTCGGCCTATTGATCCTGCATTTCTTCCAGCACCAGACGCCCCACCCCACCTCTCTCCCCAGACAGGAGCGGGAAGGGTAAACGGTTGCAACGCCTTACCACGGTGTCTGCAGGCGAGAATCCCAAGCGCCTGGACGTCTTCCTGAGCACCCACACCGCCGACCTCTCCCGTGCCGCCGTCCAACGACTGATCGAGAAGGGCGCCGTTACGGTGAACGGAAAACCGGCCAAGCCCTCGCTCAAGATCCGGCCCGGCGACACCATCGCCTGGGATGTCCCCAAGCCGGCTCCGCTTGAGATCGGCGGCGAGGCGATTCCCCTGGACGTGCTGTTTGAGGACGAAGCACTCCTGGTCCTCAATAAGCCGGCGGGTATCGTGGTCCATCCGGCCCCCGGCCATTGGACCGGGACGCTCGTGAACGCATTGCTGTACCACATGCAGCAGGGAGAGCGGGGGCTTCCCAGCATCGGGGGCCGCGAGCGGCCGGGCCTGGTCCATCGCCTGGACAAAGGAACGAGCGGGGTGATGGTGATCGCCAAGACCGATGCGGCCCATCAAGGGCTCTCGAAGCAGTTCAAAGCCCACACCATCCATCGGGTCTATCTGGCCCTCGTTCTCGGGTCGGTGAAGGGGAAGACGGGGCGCGTGGAGCTGGCCATCGGCCGTGATACCAAGAATCGGAAAAAGATTTCAGCGCGGACCACCGCCCCGCGGGAGGCGGTGACGGAGTTTCAGGTGATCGAACGGTTTGGAAAGGCAGCGACCTTGGTTGAAGTACATCCCCAGACCGGCCGGACCCACCAGATCCGGGTGCATCTTGCCTCGCTCGGCCATCCGCTCTTGGGAGATGAGACCTACGGCGGGGGCAAAGTCGGCATGATCGGAGGCATTTCCATCGAGCGGCCGATGCTCCATGCCCGGACGCTGGGTTTCTCCCATCCCACAAGCGGAAAAGTTCTTGAGTACTCGGTGCCCCCTCCGGCCGACATGGAATCTCTCCTGCAGCGGCTCCGCGGCTAAGAAGGGGGGAAGCCCCCCTTGCACGACGATTTCTGTTCATGATATTCATATAGGTTCACAGGAGCTTAAAACAGGAACCCTGTATGAAACCGAAAGACAAACCGCCGTTCGATCCCCAGGTCTTTCTGGCCAAGGTCGGCGAGGGACGGACGGTTGCCGACTACCGGAAGAATCAAAAGATTTTCTCGCAAGGCGACCCGGCGGACGCCATCTTTTATATCCAGAAAGGGAGGGTCAAGCTCACGGTCATCTCCCAACAGGGCAAAGAAGCGGTCATCGGCATTTTGGGCCTTCACGACTTCTTTGGAGAGACCTGCCTTTTGGGACGGTCGCTGCGCTTGAAAACCGCCACCGCCATGACGGATTGCACGATCGTGCGGCTGGAGAAAGCGCGGACGATTCGGGTGCTCCACGAGGAACCGACTTTTTCCGAGCTGTTCCTCTCTTATCTGCTGTCCCGCAACATCCGGCTGGAGGAGGATCTGGTGGACCAGCTCTTCAACTCCAGTGAGAAGCGGCTCGCGCGGGTGCTGCTCCTGCTGGCCAACTTCGGGAAGGAAGGCAAACCCGAACCGGTGATTGCGAAGATCAGCCAGGAAACGCTGGCGGAGATTGTCGGCACGACGCGCTCACGAGTCAGCCTTTTCATGAACAAGTTCAGGAAACTGGGCCTCATCGATTACAACAGTGAATTGGGTGGCCTGAAAGTTCACAGTTCCCTTCTGAATATCGTCCTCCACGACTGACGGCCACCGGCCACCGGCCGACGACGGCGGGACCTAACCCGCCCCCGCCCCTCAATTAATTCACAGATTGTGAGCAAGATTGACCAGACTACAAACGATGGAGCTGTTAGCTTCACGCTCGAACGTCGTCCATCGATATATGGGTCAATGGACAAAATCTCACTTTATGTAAGGAGGACATATGCGTTATGTACTGGCTGTAGCAATCCTGTTCTCTGGGCTGTTCTTTAGCGATGCGTGGGCAAAATCGGAAAAGCAGATGGCTCTGGAGGCGACGATTTCAATGGAACAGGCCATCAAGACAGCGGTGGAATCAGTGCCGGGAGGCAAGCCCTACGAAGTCGACATGGACAAGGAGAATGGGCGTATCACGTATAAGATTCATATTGTCGACGCTGCGAAGAAAACCTATAAAGTTCGTATCGACGCACAAAACGGACAACTTTTAGAGAAGAAATAACGATCGCCTGCGGTGAACAGAAATGATCTTCAGGGCCAGGCGAGAGGACCTAATTTCTTGCCTCTCGCCTGGACGACATCCCTCAGACATTTCTGAGGAGGACAACCAATGAAAGTGTTTCGCTATGGGCTCTGGGTTGTCTTATTGTTCATGCCCCTCGGGTGTGAGTCCATCCGCTCCATTAGGACCATTGCGACCAGCGCGCTGACCGAACACGAGTTACCTAGCAGGTATGGCATCACGCTTGGGCGAGAGGACGGCTTCAAGCACGTCGTGATTATTGCCGTGGACGGTCTGCGTGCAGACGGCTTGTATAAATTTGTGGAAAGTTCTTCAGACACCCCGTACCTCAGAACGTTATTGGGGGTCACTCAACAACCGGATGGGACATTTGCTTATAGGAACGCCGTCAGAGCGAAGAAAGCCGTCACAGTGTTTCCCTCCTATACCTATCCCTCGTGGACCTCCTTAGTGACGGGGGTGTATCCAGGCCTTCATGGCATCACCGGCAATCAGCTTCTCTTCAGGACGGGACCCCCGGGGCCACCCCGAGGCAAGAAATTAGCGTCGGTGCAGGCCCGATATTATTCCGAGGCCCACATCGACGCGCTGGCGGTGTATTGGGCGCACCTGCTCAATGATGATATTTCGCCCCTGTCGCCAACGATCTATGATGTGGTGGAAGCGGCCAAGGGACAAAGCCTCATCGTTCACCACATGATCTCTCGCGGGGCGAAGGAGACTGATTGGAGGTATCCCTCGTACGACACTGTGGTCATGTATATAAAGCATGAAGTCAAAGCCTATGATCACCAAACGCTGTTTGAGTTTGTGTCAGCCTTTAAAGCGCTGAATGCGGGAAGTTTTCCGAACTCTGATGCCGACGTCTACCTCCCCACCATCACCACCCTCTTTTTCCCCGGCTTAGATCATGATTCGCATCTGAATGCTGACCACCTGCCCGAGAGACAAGAGGAGTATTTACGCAATATCGATGAGGTGTTGGAGGGCCTCTTTAAGGGCGCCGACACGTTAGAGAAAATGGATCGCACGGGACTCGTGCAGGACCGTGTGGACTGGCCGGGCCTCAATCGATATCCGAAGCTCTTAAACGAAACGCTCTTTATCCTGGTGGCCGATCATGGTCACTCCCCCGTCACGAGCGGAAACGCGTTATCGGTCGACGAACTCGAGGCTGCGCTAAAAAATGTACCAGCCCCCTGGCGTCGTGGCCACCTAAACGTCCACGAGACCCACCTTAATATCTTCAATTTATTGACGAAACTGACCAGCACCATCTTCTATAGTGGGGACCCTGATGAGGATGATGATATCTTTGTTACGCTCAACGGGGGCAGTGCGGCGGTCTATGTGAAACCGCCGAATGGCAAATGGAAAGACGAGCCCCAATATGGCTTTTCTCGCCAGGTGGGTGAAGCCATATGGGAGTGGTTCGAGAGCAATAAGGCCGGCGTGCTGCAAGCCATTTTTGTCCGGAATGGATCCAGCTACCTTGAGTGCTGTAAGCAGGGGGTCGCTATCCCGATCGAGGAATCGTCGAGTGATTACGGACCAGATTGGAAGCGAAGACTAAAGGGACTTGCTCCCGTCCAACAGCTTCGCCCGAATTCTTCCCCTGATTTAATTCTGCTGGCCGACCGGAAGACCGGCGCCACATTCGCAAACCACCAAATGCCCTGGACGGGACAGATTAATTTGGTAGGCACGAATGAGAATTGGAAGGCCGATCATGGCCATTTAGGTTCGTCAGACAGCTCCATTCCTCTCATTTTCTTTAGTCCGAAGATTGCTCAACTGCCCCGTCAAGAGAAAACTATACCGCAGATGTCTATCGTCGATGTGGCGCCGACTATTTTAGATGCGCTGGGGCTCTATGATTCGGCCTTGTTAGGGACGGGGGTGAGTTACAACCAAGTCTTGGCGCGGTATCCGGCATATCGGGGCAGAAGTTACTACGAGACGATTCGAACCGCGATGGGGGAGAAAGCAACGACGCCCGCAAAAAGCTCATCGCCCTCCTCGTCCTACAAGCTTCATATCGAAATGACCCCCGGCGCCCTCACCAGGGAATATCGCGACTTCAACTTCCACTTTTACCAAAGTACGCAACTGCGCGGCACAGAGCAAAACACCCCCGTCTCTAAGGTGTTCGAAATCGAAGATGGCTGGGAAGTGGACGCTCCCCGAATAGAGAGCACGACCTCGAATTGTGGCTCTCAGGTTGATTCTGTAAGGCAACTCGGGCCCCGACAGGTCGAGGTGGTAGCCCATCTGCGAGGATGTCCCATCGGGTATACCAAATTCGGCAATAACGTCCCAACGTTTTTGGGGTTCACGGTCAATATCAAAGGGAAACGGATGATCGATAAAACCCTGGACGCGTTTTCCCAAGAGATCGAAATGTCCGGCGAAGGAGAGAGCACGTTTGTCTTGAAGTATCCTCTCGAGCTGCCGAGTGAAAGCACGAATGTCGTGTGGGACTATTCGATTACGATCACGGGTGGACGCGCGAACAAAACCATTGCGCTGAACAAAGCCGCACCATCTGTCGAGGGAGTGACGAGCTCGATAACAGACGGAAAGCTTTCTCTAACCGTCAACAGTCAGAAGCTGAGTAACTGAGACAGCAAGGGAGCATCACAATTTGAAGTATATGTGGACAGCACTGGCAGGATTGGCGGTGGTCGGCCTGGTCGCCCTCACCGGCTGCATCGCCTCAGCGACCAAGGTCGGGACCATAGCTGAAGAAGATCGCTCTATGTACCACCACGCTGAGGATTTTGAGATCAAATCAACGATCAGAAACAAGTATCTTGACGAAACGATGCTGATGGACATCAGTACGGATGTCTATGAAGGGCGGGTCATGCTGACAGGCGCGGTCAATAAGGCTGAAGAGAAACGCAGGGCGGAAGAGATTGCGCGACAGACCAAGGGCACGCGCGAGGTCTTCAACGACATCCAGCTCACCGACGAGGGGGGAGTGAAGGCCACCGCGACGGACCTGACCATCGAGACCAAGCTACATGTCAAGTTGCTGGCGGCCAAGGGGGTGAGCTCTGTGAACTTCCGCTTGCGGGCGGTCAACGGCGTGGTTTATCTCCTCGGTTTGGCCCAGAGCCACGAGGAGCTGGACAAGATACTGGGGATCGTCCGTGAAACGGACGGCGTGCGGCAGGTGGTCAGCCACATGCAGATCAATCCCGCATAGCTTGCGAGCGCCTGCTCCGACGCAGACCGGCCGGCATGACGCGCTCGGCGACCTGACCCTCGACTCAGCGCTCTCCGGGGCGATTGAAGCCGGGCGGGAGGCGATGAAGAAAGGAACGGGCGTCTTGGCGTTCATGGCGCACGAAGTCGTAAGCGGAGACCAACGGGGGAGTGCCACGGCACACCTTCCATCCACAGAAAGGAGCTTCAGATGCTGTACTATGCCTTAGTGTTCTTGCTGGTGGGACTGATCGCAGGAGTCCTGGGATTGGCGGGAGTCGCCGCCGTCGCCTCACAGATCTCCTGGGTCCTCTTCCTGATCGGAGTCGTGTTGCTGGTGATCCATCTGGTCACGGGACGCCCTGTCCGAGTCTCTTGACCGGAGCGACCCGAGGATCGGAGCGATCTCCGGGAGGATCGGCCGGAGCGGTATCGCACAGAGCCTTGTAAGTGCGCAAAGTGAACGGCTGGAAGGGCCAAGTCCCGCAAGGAACTTGGCCCTTTTCTTCACCACCCTCCACGACTGATGCCCTCCCGCCGCCGACGGCGGGAACGTAACCCGCCCCTCAATAGATTCACAGATTGTGAGCAATTTGAACCAGACTACAGACGATGTAGCTGTTAGGTTGGAACATCGGTAATAGGCCTTGGAGGCTTTTCCTGGTAGGTCACCCATCCTTGGGCTTATTCAATCCATTCACGTTTTCGCCGATACGGTCTCGACTCTTGTTAATCTTTATGTTAAGCCGATTCGCCAATAAAACGGCAGCGATGAAGACCATCTATCTTGTCCTGCTGATATGGGTGGGGGGAGAAGGATCAATTTGTACTGGAGAAGAAGTGGTCATCCTGGACCAGTATAAGACAGAGGCCCTTGCGGAATGGGACAAACCAGTTCTCTTTGGAAGCGGCAGTTGGAAGGTCGTGAATGACTCAGGGGATCAGGTCATAAAGTTAAGGACCGAATCGTCCTCGTTTGCCTTAGAGAAAAGCATCACCGTTGACTTGAGACAGACGCCCTATCTTGAATGGGAATGGAAGGGGACTGTCCTGCCAACGGGAGGGAATTTTGCTTCTCCCGAAGCTGATGACCAGGCCGCTCAGTTGCTTGTCGTCTTTCCTAAGACACTCTTTGAACGGCGTAAAGTCATCTCCTACATCTGGGATCCGACTGCGCCGAAAGGGACAATCGCAGCTGGCGCTGGTCCACTGTACCTCAATGTTAAGGCCATTGTTGTCGAGTCAGGATACGGTCAGATTGGCAAATGGTTAATCGAAAAGCGCAACGTCGTCGAAGACTTTAGAGCACTTTTTGGGGTAACTCCGGAACGCGCTGTTGCCATCCGCATGCAAATCAACAGTCAACACACAAAATCAGATGCCGAGGTGTTCTGGAAGACGATACGATTCACTTCTGAGAGAGACTGACCTGAGCGCCGCATCGTATCCACACATTCGAACCCTGCGAATAGTGAGATTGCTTTTCCTCACCCCGCCCCTCAATAAATTCACAGACTATGAGCAATTTTGAACAGACTATAACCGATGTGGCTGTTAGGTTGAGCCTCGGCGTTCGGCATCATAACCTAGGCATGGCGTTTCATCCACGAACGTTGCCACAGATGAGAGACCCATCGCCATTTTCGGAGGGAAACACCATGAACACGGATCATTTCAAGGCGGATCGGAAGGACGAGATGAATGCAAGAACGTGGCCCTCGGTGCTGGTCGCCGGCGCGCTCCTTGTGCTTCCCGGCCTTGTCATGGCGGCGCCCGACAAGACCGAGAGTGCGACGCAGAGAGCCGAACAGAAGATCAATCACGCCCAATTGGAGGCGAAGGCCGATATGGCCGCCGCCGCCGCGCAGGTCAAGGACTCCTGGGTGACCGCCAAGACCAAGATCGCCCTCTTTGGAGATGACCGAGTGAAGGGCACCCAGGTCAACGTGGAGACGAACAAGGGCGTGGTGAGGCTCCGTGGCATGGTGGACTCGGACAAGGCCAAGAAGGCGGCCGAAGAAATCGCCACGGGTACCGAACACGTCAAGAGCGTGAAGAATGAACTCCAGGTAGTCGCGCCGCGCGATCGGGAGGCCGTAGAGGAAAATGACGAGCACATCACGAAGCACGTCAAGCAGCATCTCGAGAAGGATGCACGCTTGAGGAAGGCCGACATCGACGTGACGACGACCGCCGGCGTCGTCTCGCTGACCGGCGAGGTTCCGGACATCATGACCAGTGCCCAAGCGTCCTGGACCGCCTGGAACGTCCCCAGCGTGAAGTCCGTGAAGAACGATCTCGCGTTGAAGGAGAAGAAATAAGGATTTAGGACCATGGCCCAGTGGCCGGCGGTCGGGGAAACATTGGCATCCGTGCGGTTCAGTCGACGCGGAGCCGGGAAAGGAGAAACGAGATGGGTACCATTTTGATCATCGTGGTGGTTCTGAGGACTGGCCCATGAACCCAGCAACGATTCTCGGCATCGCGCTCATCATTCTCGGCGTCGTGGCGTTTGCCTACCAAGGCATCACGTACACGACCCAGGAGAAGGTCATCGACCTCGGTCCGGTTCAAGCCACCGTTGAGAAAACGAAGACGATTCCCTTGACGTCGCTCTTGGGTGGATTGGCGCTTGTTGGAGGGATTGTGCTGCTTGTGGCTGGACCCAGGACTTGACGAGATGAAAACGAAGCTGCTATACCTTGCTCTGGCCTTGTGCTTCTGTGCCGGGTGCAGTTCGTCTCCGCGTTGGAAGCAGGACGGAAAGACGCAGGAGGAAACCGAGCGTGACTATAAAACTTGCTACGGCTTAACCCGTGATAAGCATCCCGGTATCGACCCCGCCTTCTTTGACGTTGATCTGAATTCGTGCATGGAGTCGAAAGGCTACAAACGGGAGCAGTGATTCCCCGCGGGGCAGCGAAAGCGGTTTGAGATCGTGAGCGGATCCCGACATACCGGTGGGTTTCACTGGGCGCTCCTCGCCGGCGCCTTCGCACTCGTCCTCGCGACGCAAGGTGCAGGCTTCGCCGAAGAGCCCGCTGCCACGCCGGTGTCGCAGGCGCTGCTTGAGGCCGCTCCCACGCCACCCCGCTCTGAGGTGCCTAAGTCCGTTCTATCCTGGGAGACGGGGGCCGGCAAGAGCTACGTCATCCCGGCCCTCGAGATCATCGCACACCTCTTCCTGCTCAATCAGTTCGACCGGCACTTCGTCGAGCCGAAGGAGGTGTACCGTACTGGCACCCACTCGTTCTGGAAGAACTTGACCGACTCTAAGTGGGTGGTTGACACCGACCCGTTCGCCACAAACCAGTTCCTGCATCCGCTTGGCGGAACCTTTTACTACGGATACGCGCGATCGGCCGGCCTCACCTTCTGGGAGTCGTTGGTGTATGCCGAGGCCGGCAGTTTCCTTTGGGAATTAGGAGGCGAGACCGGGCCGCCCTCCATCAACGACCAGGTCACGACCCCCCTCGGCGGGGCCTTCTTGGGCGAGCCGCTTTTCCGGATGGCCAGCCTGTTGCTCGAGAGCGGTGGCGGCACGCCCGGGTTCTGGCGCGAGCTGGGTGCGGCGTTGATCTCACCGCCCACCGGCCTCAACCGCCTCGTCTTTGGCAACCGGTTCGACGACGTGTACCCGAGCCGCAACCCGGCCACCTTCACGCGCCTGCAGCTCGGCTCGAGCCTGACCTCGTTCGTGAACAACGAGAACCCCCAGCGCACTCCCAAACGGACTGAGGCGAACGTAGACTTCTCCATGGTCTACGGGCTCCCCGGCAAGCCCGGCTATAACTACACGCGCCCTTTTGACTACTTCAACTTTCAATTCACCGGCTCCACCGCCAATACGTTCGAGAACATCATCACCCGCGGTCTCCTTATCGGAACGGATTACGGGGTTGGCGACTATCGCGGGATCTGGGGTCTCTACGGGAGCTACGACTACATCGCGCCGCAGATCTTCCGCGTCTCGAGCACGGCGGCCTCACTTGGTACCACCGGCCAGTGGTGGCTTGCGCGCGCGATCGCGCTCCAGGGTACGGTCCTCGGCGGCGTCGGCTACGGCGCGGCCGGCACCATCCACGGCACGGGTGAACGCGACTACCACTACGGCGCCACCCCGCAGGGGCTCTTCGATCTCCGCCTCATCCTCAGCGACGTGGCCATGCTCAACGTGGCGGCGCGCGAGTACTATGTCAGCGGCGTCGGCTCCACGGAGAACCGGGGGTCGGAGAACATCTTCCGCGGGGAGGCGTCGTTCACCCTGCGCGTGTACGGCCGCCACGCCATCGCGGTCCAGTACGTCGCGTCGCATCGGGATGCGCACTACCCCGACATCGCCGACCGGCACCAGACATTGGGAACCATAGGCCTCTTCTACAACTTCCTCGGCCACACCGAGTTCGGTGCCGTCGAGTGGCGCGACGTCGCCCCCGCCGGCCGTTGAACCCGTCCCCGCCCCTCAATTAATTCACAGGCTCTGAGCAATTGTGAACAGACGACAACCGAGGTAGCTGTTAGGGTGAGAGCCTCACTGTAAGTCGTTGCCTTCAACAGAAAGGAGCTTCAGATGCTCTACTATGCCTTAGTGTTCTTGCTGGTGGGACTGATCGCAGGAGTCCTGGGATTGGCGGGAGTCGCCGCTGTGGCCTCACAGATCTCCTGGGTCCTCTTCCTGATCGGAATCGTGTTGCTGGTGATCCACCTGGTCTCGGGACGCTCTGCCCGAGTCTCTTGACCAGTGAATGTCTGGCTGTCCAACACTTAATTCGCCTGTCGTGCCCCACTTGATAATGACAAGTCTCAGATGACGCTGTCGACGTCGGGAGGCGTGAAGAGTTTCAAACTCAAACCCGAGAGCCGCATGTTCACTGATATCGCCGTCGGCACGCCGGTCACGGTCGAAGTGAATGAAATGGGAGAGGTGATCGACCTCCATAAGGACAAAAATTAAGGCGTCTCCCGGTTTTCGCAGCGGGAAACGGTGTCTGCCTCCGTCGGTTGCGGGTTGTGCCAACATCCTTCAGGAGCCAAGAGCTGGCCGGCCTCCGGCGGACCCCATGTGTCGGGGGCATACTCGTAGAGGGGTGTCACGTTCCCGATCACCGGGTCCACAATGCGCCAGGACGCCTCGACGGAATCCTCTCTGGCGAACAGCTCTGCATCGCCCTTAGCGGCGTCGCTCAAGAGTCGCTCATATGCCTCCATTTCATCAGGGGGGTGGTGGTGGTCCGCGACCAGCTCTATCCGTTCGCCCACCATACCTTCTCCAGGGGTCTTGACCTTGGCACCCAAAGCGAGCACTACCTCGGGGCTGAGCCGGAAGCGATAGTAATTGGCCAGCGGCGGCCCGGATTCGTCCAGCACGGGCCGCGCCGTGCTCTTGAACCGGCCCATCACCTCGGTTGCGGTGACGGGAAGGCACTTGCCCACGCGCACGTAAAACGGCACGCCATCCCACTGAGCGTTCTCGATGTAAAAGCGGACCGTGGCGAACGTTTCGATGTGTGAGTCAGAGGCCACGTCTGGCTCCTGCCGGTAGCCGCGGAACTGGCCGCGCACGACGTCCGACGGGGTAAGCGTTCGGACCGCCTGCAGGAGCCGCCCGCGCTTATCGCGCATGGCTTCGTGGTCCTTGGCGGCCGGGCATTCCATGGCAAGGCAGGCGATCACCTGGAGCATATGATTCTGCACCACGTCACGGATCGCCCCCACCTCTTCATAAAATTTCCCGCGGCCTGCTACGCCGGATCTTTCGGCCATGGTGATTTGCACGCTCTCAATGTGTCGGTTGTTCCAGCTGGCTTCGATGAACGGGTTGGCGAAGCGGAAGTAGATGAGGTTTTGGACAGGCTCCTTGCCGAGGAAATGGTCGATGCGGAAGATGGACTGTTCGGGCAGGAAGGCGTGGAGCGTGCGGTTCAGCTCCTGTGCTGAGGCGAGGTCGCGGCCAAATGGCTTCTCGACGACCACGCGGGCATCTTTGCCACACCCGGAATTCGCCAGCCCGTCAGCGACGGTGGCGAACAGGCTGGGCGGAATGGCCAGGTAATGCAGTGGCCGCTTGGCGCCGCCAAGAACCTCGCGCAACCGAGTAAAGGTCGTTTGATCATGGTAATCCCCATCGATGTAGTGGAGCAGGGAACAGAGCTTCGTAAAGGCCGTCAGCTCCAGGCCTCCGTGCTTCTCAAGGCTGTCCTTGGCGCGGGCTTTCAGCTGATCGAGATCCCACCCAGCTTTCGCCACACCGACCACGGGCATGTCGAGGTGACCGTGCTGGATCATTGCCTGCAGCGCCGGAAAGATTTTCTTGTACGCTAGGTCGCCGGTGGCGCCGAAGAAGACGATGGCGTCCGCCTGGGTCATGGCTCATCGGCTCCTTCTACTTCAGTCGTGCGTTGGCTCCGCGCTTGCCTTTGCTGATCTTTTTGAGAGCCGACCCTTTATGCATGGCCAAGTGGTCGGTCTTGTCGCTCTTGATCAAATACTGCGGCTCCTCTTTCGAAGCGTGGGCCGTATACCCTTTGAACGTGATTGCGGAGGTAATGTTTTTCTTTATCGTCCCCCGGACTCGGCCTGCTTCCGAGTTCCACTCGACATGATCCCCTACTTTGAAGTCGTGTGTCATCGGTATGATCTCCCGTTCATACTTCGTCTAGTATCGATACGGCTGTTCAAGCAGGAGCAGGCGGGTCAGTGGGACACCGTTCTTTCATAGGCCTACCCCAACGAGGCAGCCCAGACGCGCTGAGTATTCGGGATCCTTCAATCGTAAACCGCGTAAATTCAGGGTGCCATCACACTTTCTGCCTGATCGGCATCTGCATCCGCCATTTCGTCTGCAAGCCCTTCAGCTATAACCATCGCCTTGTACTGCTGAGGCGATAACTTCGGCAACTCACGAATGAACGCCAGAAGATTCCATATTTTTTCAGAACTGTGTGTAGGCCCGAAAGCTGGCATGCCGGTCATTCGCATGCCATGCTGGATAATCCAATACAGCTCTGCATTACTTCGCCGTTGGACTTCTTTGGAATACAGCCTTGGTGGCTTCGGATTGAGGCCTTGACGGACCGGGGACGACTGCCGTCCCGGCGCACTATGGCAGACGGCACACATCGTGTGATAGCTACGGAAGCCTGTCTTAATACGCTGAGCGTCAGTCAACGATGGCTCTGGCAGACTCGCTGTGGCACGTACAGCGATCGAGCGATCCCGGACTATGGATATGACCCACAGAGCCAGCTTGCCGTGCTGCTCCGTGGCCGCGACATTAAAGACTCCAAACCACACAACGAAAAAACCCACGAAGAGAAACAGGACCAGTACTACGAGGAGGATTCGCATTGTTGACCTGCCCCTAGTTGTTGTACCATCTTACAATATGAGAAAAAGCTGAATGGATGGTGGCTTCCCGGCCAGGACTCGAACCTGCGGTCAATTCCCTTCTGTTTTGCTTGGTCTCCACCAAACTTGGCACTAAACAACAGGACGGCTAGGCCACCCCTGGGGAGTGTCAAGCGTGGCGGCGGTTAACTTTAATGGAATGTGTATGGAAGATCGAACCAGAGGGCCTGAAGCGGTTTAAGGGGGCAGCTCACTGGGATGTCGCAGTCATCCCTTGTCAATCTGGATGTTTTCCTTCACACCGCTGTTGGCGACGGCAAACATAATCCCCAGGCCGATCGTGATGACGATCCCCACGCCCGTCCAAAAAGCGCCGATGGATTCAAGGACGCCGGTCTTCCAAAGAGCCGCGAGAATTCCCCCGATGAGGATAACGAAACCCAAAAGATACAAGGCGGTCCATTTCATAAAAGCACCTCCTCAATCATCCACACTCACCACGTATACCGGAGTCAAGATGTCCAGTGTGGTCAATATTGCTCATTCTCGTTGAATTTATTGCGAGTCCAGAGGCGGTTCAGGTCCCGCCGTCGTCGGCAGCGACCTGAATCATGCCAAGGCTAGGCCACCCGTCGGGACCTGTCAAGCATGGCAACTCTGCACCGCCACGCCTGGGGGCAGTTTCGCCCCCAAGTAATAATGCAAGGGTGAGCAATTGTGAACAGACTATACGCGGTGCGTCCATTAAGGTGAGCGTACCGACATGCTTATTCCCCACACAACCGAGGAGGAGTCTATGAATAGCCCCAAACAGAAGATTCGGTATCTGATCACGATGTCTGCCGCCCTGATTGTGGGTGGAGCGCTCATCGCAGCCCCCGTCACCGGCAACGCCGAAGAGCCGGCTCCGATCAATGCTCCGATGCAAACTGTGGCTGCGCCAACGCAGGCTCAAGATCCGGTCGAACGCGTTGAGGCACGCATCACAGACCTTCATGCCAAGCTCCAAATCACACCGGCGCAGGAAGACCTTTGGAAGAACGTCACCCAGGAAATGCGGGACAAGGCGAAAACAATAGACGGGCTCCAAAGGGCACGGTTCGAAAAGGCAACCACCATGACTGCGGTCGAAGATTTCAAATCCTATGGCGAGATCGCGGATGCACATGCAGATGGCATCAAGAAATTCATTCCCGTCTTCGCGGCTCTCTATAACAGCATGTCGGACGATCAGAAGAAGAATGCCGATACGATATTTCGCAGCCGCATGGAGCTGAACAACACGACGTCAAAGAGCAACTGATCGCGAGTACATCAAGATGGGAAAGCCTGTCTCGCGAGAGGGAATCGCTCATGAATGGAAGGTCACTATGAGAATCTCGAAAAGAAGGACCAAGAATTTTAGCTCTACAGTCGTCAAGATTGTGATGGCGCTCGCCTTCACTTCTGTGATTGGTGGGGTATCCACGGGGCCGGCCCCGGCGTTTGCCGACGATAACGGTCGTCATCTAGGCCAACGCAACTGGCAACAGGAACACGACCGGTATTACGAGCGGGAACGGCCTGAGTATCGGTCTGAGAATCGGCGTGAGTATCGGCCCGAGTATCGGCCTTACGTCTATGCGCCTCCGCCGGTCGTCTATGCTCCGTATCCGTCGCCGGGCATAAGCCTCTTCTTCGATTTTCGCTAGAGAGGTCCTATCCTAGCCTCACAGCGCGAACTGGGCTATTACCCCGACCATAGCCTAGAAGAAACACAAAGGGGACCGGCAACGTTATCAAAGTAGCCGGTCCCCTTTTCCCTCCGCAATGCCTATGATCTATGCCCGTACCCTTGCCCGTAGTAGCCGTAGTACCCTCTCCCATAATAGTTTCTGCCGTACCACCCACCACCCCAATATCCATACGGCCCATATAGTATGTACGGATAGAACGGCGGCGCAATATACGCTCCTGGAGGCCCCTGCACGACAGGTGGCCCGTGCTCGACCACTACGGGCGGCTCAAACCCACCGTAAATAGGCGAGCGCACTCCAATGTAGCAACCGCTAAGAGCCGTCGCTAACACGATGGCTAGGACTACCTGTTTCATATTATTTTCTCCAATCTGCTTCCGCGTGAATCAAGCGGGTGGACAATGCCTAACGCTACCTCATCATACACTATGACATTTTATAGGACGCAAATGTCACATGTAGCCTCCACATGTTCTGAAGTCTCCAATTGTTACGATATGGCACGGAGTTGCGAGTGTCGTGCCCCACTTAAAGTTTGGACAGGGAGATTGAGTCGGGCGGAATGCAGAAAACTCAGTGAAATCTGTCCCAAAAGTCGCAAGAGGATAGGGCAGTGGATCTCCTAACAGAATAGCAGGTGGGTGCTGCCCAGATGTCCTTTTGGGTGTGGATCCTCGAACACCGCGAATTCTATCAGTATGGAGGGTCAACAACGAGAAACATGCTGTCCAAAAACTAAGTGGGCAGAACACATTCCGTGAAAAACGATCTCAGTTTGAAAGACAGCAAAGTAGCGACTGAACAGGGACTCTGAGGGACTCATGGTTGATCCGGCGGATGCAGGCGGTTGCCCTTGGGGGCGCCGTCCTGCTGTTCACCGGCTATGCCATTGACACCAAGGATGATCGGAGAGATCTCCGGGAGGATCGGCCGGCACTGACGCCCTCTGGCCGGCGGCGGCGGCATCGAACCCTGAATACAAAGACTTCTGAGCAATTGCGAACAGCGTATTAACTGACGTACCTTAAGGCGCGGGGCGTGTCGTGGTTTCTGTCGGCACCCGTTTCAACTTGAACTCTTTTCCCGGCTCACCGGGCGGGATGATCTTCTCGCGAATGCGCGTGTACCACCACGTTCCCTGAGCGAGTGAACGATCGGGGGATAACACTAAATCGAATCCGCCCTGCCGGTCATTGCCCGGCTGTACCCAGTTTCCGGTCCACTTGCCGTCCGAAAAGTTTGTCGTCTCGATCCGGCCATTCTGCCAGTTGTATCCGCCGTTTCCGTAGCGATCCAACGTGATCGTATCGAACGTGGCTTCGTCTTGGATCTCCCACTCGCTGCTGAGGTCGCCTTCAATTTCGGGCGCGACTGCCGCGTGAGGTTTCTGCGCGCCGGCGCAGCCTGGGAGCAAACTCGCCAGCGCAAGAAGGCACACAAAGAGGCCCGTAGTTTTCATCGTTGTCGGTGGCTTGTTCATAGAACCTCGTGATGGCTACAATTTCCGGCGCGCTTATGCATGCATGGCGTATACCGGAGTCGAGGTGTCCCGTCTGTTCCAAAGTGCTCACCCGAGCGCCCCTGACGGTGGAAGCTTCACCCCGAACTCCGTCAAGCCGCGACGGTTTCATAGTAAAATTTAAAGACCTGAGCAATTTTGCTCAGATTACACACGATGGAGCTGTTAGGTTAGAGCGTCGATGTCGGCATCATCCATAGGCTTAGCGTTTGGCAAAGTGAGGTGAAGACCATGGAACTCACTGTTGGTCTCATAGAGGGGCTCGCCGTGATCTGTGTTGTCTGTTGGTTGGTTTCCAAAGTGCTCTCTTCTCCATGCCGCTCGATTCGAAAGGGACAGGAGAAGATGTGTGAACCGTGGTGGAAGTCGTCTCACCTTTAGACGAGAGGCTTGAGATTCGCGGCTTCGGTAAACTGTTTCTATTGAAGCACGAGACCTGTCTTATGGAGGTCCAACATGACTAATCAAACAAATCTTTGGAAGATAACGACTATGGCTTTGGGCCTGATCGCCTATGCCGGTCTCGCCACAACAGTGATGACGGGATGCAACACCATGGAAGGCACCGGTAAAGATATACAGAAGGGCGGCCAGAAAAATTGAAGACGCTGCCGACAGACATAAATAGAAGAAAAAGGCAGTGCCACTATACCCGCTAGAGCTGGTAGGTTACAGCATGGCTGTCGTTATCATATGGTCTTTGGCTGGTGTCGCCGCCATGGCAGCCCTCTATAAGAAGGTCAGGATCACCCTGCGCCGTTTCGCCTTCGACAAGCATCTCCGGGAAGAATGCCGTGCGCTGGTTTCCCTTCTGCAGTTCTGTGCCCGGGATCTCGCGGAATCTCAAGGCGTAGACATGATACTGAAGTTAAGTGTACTCGCCGAGATCCAAGCTGCCATCGAGGTGGCTGATCGTGTTTAAACCGCGCGGAGACATGCTCCCAACTCTATCACCGAACTTAAAGCATACAAAATAATCCCATGAAAAACACTCAAGTCGCGGCGGCAACGAAGACCGCCAAACCGACCCGGCCCCAAACAGGTCTCAAGAAACGCCGGGGACCGCTCCCCTCAGAATCTGCCATGCGGCACACAAGCCAGAAGCCGCCTCTTGAACGTGAAGTGGTAGACCTGCTCGCCAGGCGCTTGTGTGGCGCCTCCCGGTTACGGATTCTCACAAGCATATTGGCAGGGCTGATTGGTCTTGCGTTTGGCACAGCGACATCCGGACAGATCGGAATGCTCTTGGTTTCATCTGCAGTTGCATCACCAGCTGATGACGCTTATCTGCAAACCATTGATCATCTGTTAAGGTATGTAGAAAAGTCCGGTTGTGTCTTTATAAGAAATGACAAAGAATACAATTCCGAAGAGGCTGCGAAACATCTACAGTTGAAGTATGACTTCTTCAGGTTCGAAATTAAGACACCTGAGGAGTTTATCGAGCTGGCTGCCTCAAAAAGTAGTGTAAGCGGCCGACCTTACTGGGTGCGATGCGCTGATCATCCCCCAACACCAAACGCAGATTGGCTTACGAAGGAACTATTCAATTACCGTAAGTCTGTGCTTGACAAGACGTTCACAAAATAATGCGACTTCTGGCCTGCCCCCCGTAAACCGGTCCAGGTTCTACGTTAGGAATTGAACTTGTCGTCTCGGAGCAGAGACGGTTAGGTCAGGACTGCTTACATCTTCTCTGCGGCCGCTGAGGACTGCACGCCCGCTCTCGCTTCCACCTGCGCCTGCCGATGGTTTTTATGGGCGTGTCTCCTTCTTGTGTCCTCACCTCCCTCTATCATGCCCAGGGTGGCCGCCGTAGTGTATGGCTCCATAGCTCCGACCAGGACCACGCCACTCAGGGTGTCCGTAATGCCCACGTCTCCAGTCATGACCGCCGAAGTAGCCGCCGCCCCAATACCCGTAGGGTGCTCCGTACACCCAGGGATAGAGTTCCCATCCTGGCTCGATGATGACGGGCGGCTCCACGGCCACGCCGGGAGGCGCTACCACGACCGGCGGTTCAGACTCGACATAAAGGGGCGGGCGAACTCCAATGTAGCACCCGCTAAGGGTCGTTGCTAACACGATGGCTAAGACTATCCGTTTCATATTATTTCCTCGTGCTTACAATTTTGACGGATCATTCAAGTTGCCCTTCCTATTTCTCCGGACAGGCTAGGCCACCCAGTAAGGTGATATGTTATTTCGAGGCGTTTCTCTTCAGTGTCTTGTTTCCCGACCGTTTCTGGGGTCCTCGACGTTGAAGTTCTTCAAGTAAGAGGCCTTCTGCAGCGCCCCGATCTTCCACCGGTCCATGTTCAACTTCCCCAGTCAGCCACATTTCGTAAGCAAGTTTGTCCTCCTCTGGTTTGACTGCAGGACGAGAGGCCGTTGGATTCGTCTTGGCCTGCTTCCGCGACATGTCACACCTCACTTTCTCGTTGAGAGTCACCTCTGCTACTTTCCGTTCTCGTGCGCCATCCTTCGACTTGCGGGTGCTTCCCCGAAACCTGGGCGTCTGGTTCACGATCGCGAACCAGCATTCCGCGCGCACAGCTATACAAACCACATGGCCCATCCGATGAAATAAAATAGGTTGAGCAGAATGACCATACCGAATAGCCTCTTCAGGAGCCGATCTGGCGGCGACTTTCGTTGCGCGGGATCTCCC
>JBGPTH010000007.1:0-89146 GCA_041490525.1 Nitrospiria bacterium | reverse complement strand
GGCATCACCCCGGACATCGCCCGGGAACTGTTCAAGGCGGGGCTCCACGTCCTCACGAGCGGCAATCACATCTGGGACAAGAAGGAGATCATCGACTATATCCGTGAGGAGCCGCGGCTGCTGCGCCCGGCCAATTATCCCGAAGAGGCCCCCGGCCACGGCAGCGTCGTGGTGACGACCGCGTCGGGCGAAAAGGTCGGCGTCATGCAATTGATGGGGCGCGTCGACATGCCGACCGTGGATTGCCCGTTCCGGGTCGGCCGGCGCGTGCTCGAGACCTTGCGGCGGGAGGCGGGGACGATCATCGTCGACATGCATGCCGAGGCGACCTCCGAGAAAATGGCGATGGGCTGGTACCTGGACGGGGAGGTGAGCGGGGTATTCGGGACCCACACGCACGTCCAGACGGCGGATGAGCGGATCCTCCCCAGGGGCACTGCGTATCTGACGGACATCGGCATGACCGGTCCGGTCGACTCGGTGATCGGCATCAAGAAGGAGATCGCCATCGAGAAGTTTCTGACCCAGATGCCGCGCCGGTTCGAGGTGGCCTCCGGGCCGTGCGTCTTCTCGGCCGTGCTGCTGGAAGTGGACACGGCCGTCGGGAAAGCCGTCTCAATCGACCGATTGCGCATCCTGGATTGACGCCATGCCCTACGGCGGGCCGCTCCCGAGAGCCATCCTCACCGTCTCCGCCCTGACGGCCCTCCTCCGGACCCACATCGAATCCGTCTTCTCCGACGTCTGGGTGGAAGGCGAGGTGTCCAACCTCCGCGTGCCGTCCTCCGGGCACGCCTACTTCACCCTCAAGGATCAGGCCAGTCAGATCCGAGCCGTGCTGTTCCGATCGATCGGGCAGGCCTTGCGGTTTGCGCTGAAGGACGGCATGCGTCTGGTGTGCCGGGGGCGCGTCACGGTCTACGAGCCGAGGGGCGACTACCAGGTGGTCGTGGAGTATGCCGAGCCCAAGGGCATCGGGGCCCTGCAACTGGCCTTCGAGCAGCTGAAAGAGCGACTCGCGGCGGAAGGCCTGTTCGATCCGGCCCGCAAGCGCGCCCTCCCGAATTTCCCGCGGCGGATCGGGGTCGTCACGTCGCCGACCGGGGCGGCGATCCGGGACATCATCCAGGTTCTTCATAAGCGCTTCCCCGCCGTGGACATTCTGATCAACCCGGTGACGGTTCAGGGGACGGGCGCGGCCGCGGAGATCGCCCAGGCCATTGCCGAGCTGAACGAGCTTGGCGGCTCGGACGTGCTGATCGTGGGTCGCGGCGGGGGATCCCTTGAGGACCTGTGGCCCTTCAACGAGGAAATCGTGGCGCGTGCGATTGCGGCCTCACGCATCCCCGTCGTGTCGGCCGTCGGCCACGAAATTGATTTCACGATTGCGGACTTCGTGGCGGACGTGCGGGCCCCCACGCCGTCTGCGGCGGCCGAACTCGTGGTCCGGGACCGGAAGGAGATCCGGATCCAGGTGCAGGGGCTCAGGGAGCGTGCCGCGCACGCGGTCCGAACCGGTCTGCGGGACCGCCGCCGGCGCGTCGACGCGGAGCGGCGCAGTCTGGCCGACCCGGCGGCGCTCGTCGAGCGGGCCATGCAGCGGCGAGATGATTTGGAAATCCGGTTGCGCCTGGCGCTCGTGGCCAGGGTCCGAGACGTTCGGGCGGCGGTCGAGGCTCTCCGGCATGATGTGCTGCTGCAAAGCCCGCTCCATGGGATTCGCCAGAAATTGGCGTTGGTTCCGCACGTTCGGATGCGGTTGGAGCAGCGCATTCAAATCGCGCTGGCTCTTTGGCGTCGATCCGTCCAGGACGCCGCTGAGATGCTCCATTCCTTGAGCCCCTTGGCCATTCTGGGACGCGGCTACAGCATCACGCGGCGGTGGCCCGACCTGACCCTGCTCAGGGCGGCCTCCGACGTGGCGCCGGGAGAGGCGGTGCACGTGCGGCTGGCGTCGGGCGAGCTGGTCTGTGAGGTGCGGCGGGTCGGCGAGAACTTACAACCAGGTTGATTCGTGAACCTGACGAGGTATAATGCAGACCGGTCGGGAGGGACACCAGAGGTGAGAGGATCGCGTGGCGACCGTAAAGTTTGAAGAAGCGCTGGCCCGGTTGGAGGCGATCGTGGCGGAGTTGGAGCGCGGCGAACTGCCGCTGGACGACTCCATGCGGATCTTCGAGGAGGGCGTCAAGCTCTCCAAGAACTGCCTCAAGATTCTTGAAGATGCCGAGCACCGGGTGGAGATCCTCGTCAAGGACAAGGACGGCAAGAAGCGGGCACGCCCGTTCGACCTGGAGGGCGGCGCTGGATCGGGCGAGAACGGCGGCGAGGACGAGGCCTGATGAGCGCGGCGGTGGACACCTTGCGGGGCCGGGCGTTGAAAATGCGTTTGGACGTGGCCATGGTGCAACGCGGCCTGGCCGAGAGCCGGGACCGGGCCCAGAGCCTGATCCTGTCCGGCTCGGTGACGGTGGCCGGAAGCGTGGCAAGCCGCGCATTTCAACCGGTTTCCCCGGAAGCGGTGATCGAGGTGCTCAAGCCGGAGCATCCGTTTGTGGGACGGGGAGGCGTGAAGCTGGCCGCGGCCCTTGACGGCTTCGGCATCGATCCCGCCGGCATGGTGGCCCTCGATATCGGGGCTTCGACGGGGGGCTTCACGGACTGTCTTCTCCAGCGCGGCGCGGCCAAGGTGTATGCGGTGGACGTGGGCTACGGCCAACTGGCCTGGCGCCTCCGGCAGGACCCCCGCGTCGTGGTCGTCGAGCGGTGCAACGCGCGGTATCTGGATCGGTCGAGGATCCCCGAGGCGGTCCGCCTGGCCACCATCGACGTCTCCTTCATTTCGTTGACGCTGATCCTTCCGGCGGTCCGCGCGTGCCTGGATGGCGGGGGACAGGTGATCGCCCTGCTGAAACCGCAATTCGAGGTCGGCAAGGGGAAAGTGGGCAAGGGGGGCATCGTCCGCGACGAAGCGCTTCGTCGGGAGACGGTTGACGCAGTCCGGCGCTCCGTGGAGGCTCAGGGGTGGATTTGGGAGGATGAAATGCGCTCGCCCATCGCCGGCCAGAAGGGCAACATCGAGTACTTGGTTAAGCTGTGTCGGGCATAAAAGTCCTCGTGACAGGCGGCGCTGGGTTCATCGGGTCGCACATCGTGGACCGGTATATCCAGGAAGGCTATCAGGTGGTCGTCGCCGACAACCTCTCGACCGGCAAGCGCCGCAACGTCCACCGCGGGGCCAGGTTTTATCGAGCCGACATCAAGGGGCGGTGGCTGGAGCGGGTCTTCCGCCGGGAGAGGCCGGCCGTCGTGAGTCACCACGCGGCACAGATGAATGTGCGCCGCTCCGTCCAAGACCCGATGTTCGATGCCGAGACCAATATCCTGGGCACTCTCAATGTCCTCCAGCTGGCCGTCCGGTACGGGGTGCGCAAGGTCATCTTCGCCTCCTCCGGGGGAGCCGTGTACGGAGAGCCGGAGCGCCTGCCCGTGGCGGAGTCCCACCCGACGCAGCCGGCGTCCCCTTACGGGATCAGCAAGGCCGTGGGCGACGAATACCTGCGCTATTTCAAGGACGCATCCGGGTTGGAGTTCGTGAGCCTGCGGTACGCCAATGTATATGGGCCACGCCAGGATCCGGACGGCGAGGCCGGGGTGGTGGCCATTTTCGCAAAAAAGATTCTGCTCGGGGACCAGCCGCTCATCAACGGCAACGGGCGCCAGACGCGCGACTACGTTTACGTGGACGACGTGGTGGAGGCGAACGTGGCGGCCTTGAACAAGGGGGCCCAGGGTATCTACAACGTCGGGACGGGAAAGGAAACGAGCGTCAACGAACTCTTCCAGCTCCTGGCCGATCTCATCAATCCCTCGATCCGCGCCGCTCACGGGCCGGCCAAGAAGGGCGAGCAGATGCGGATCTCCCTGGATTCGTCCCGGCTTCACGCCGAACTCGAGTGGGAGCCGAAGGTCGCACTGAAGGACGGGTTGGCCAGGACCGTGGAGTACTTTCGCCAGACGGAGCTCGCCAATTTTTAATACTTGGGCACGGACGGATCGACCTGTAAGGACCACGCATTGATCCCGCCGGTCAGGTTCTTGACGTTGGTGAATCCCTGTTGGGTCAGGAATTGCGTGGCGTCCATGCTGCGCATGCCCATGTGACAGCACACCACCGTTTCGGCCTTGGGGTCGAGTTTCCTGAACTCGGATCCCAATGTGCCGAGCGGGATCAACTGGGCGCCTTCGATCTTACAGATATTGAATTCCCAAGGTTCCCGGACGTCGATCAGGACGACCTGGTCGCCTTGATCCAACCGTTGCTTGAGCGCCTGGGGGGTGATCGTGATGTTCATGGTTCGGTCCTCCCTCTCTCGACCGATCCTAGGTGGTCCCCCTCCCCGCTGTCAACCCCCCAACCTCGCCGTCCCCCGAGGCCATGACGTGACGCATTCGGTGCGGCTTCATGCTACAGTATGACGCTGGAGATCAAAGAGGAGCGGGGTGGAGAAACAGAGTCGGGTGACAGCGGGCGGCGAGGCCGTCCTGGTCTTGATCACCGTGCCTTCCCGCGAGGAGGCCGAGAAGATCGCCCGGCGTGTGGTGGAGGATCGGCTGGCCGCCTGCGTCAACATCATTCCCCAGGTCCGTTCCCTGTTCACCTGGGAAGGAAAACTCTCCCAGGAGGATGAGGTTCTCCTGATGGTGAAGTCGAGGCGGAGCCGTTTTCCCGAGTTGGCGGACACTGTCAAGGAGCTTCACAGCTACAGTGTACCGGAAATCATCGCCGTCCCGATCCTGGAGGGCACCGCCGACTATCTCCAATGGATCGCCGATGTGACAACCTGATCCTTTTCCCGTCAGCCGTTCGGTTTTCCTGCCATGCCCCCGGCCCGCCGAGACCCCCGCCCCCTCGTCCGTAAGCCCCAATTTACTAAGGGTTTTTCTAGTTTTTATTGACAATCCAGAAAAGGTGTGGTAGTCCTTGACCTTAGTTAATCAGCCAGAGGTTTATGAAGAACGGCGACCACGAATACCATATTGTCGTTTTCCCTGGGGCCACCTCACAGCCCCGCCGCTTTTCCCTCAAGCGTCGGACCGTGAGGATTCTGCTCGTGTTCCTCCTTGTGGCGGGGATCCTTGAAACCGCGTTCCTGGTGCAATACGTGACCCAGAGCGGGGAGGTCTGGGAACTCCAGACCTTGCGGTCCGAGGCCGCTCAGCACCGCCACCAGGCGTCCGCGCTCTCCTCGGCGATGGAGGACCTCCGGAAGCAGTTGTTCACCATGCGCGAGATCAACGTCCGGATGCGGGTGATGCTGGGGCTCGATCCCCCGAAGTCTTCGCCGTCGAACCAAGGGCTCGGCGGAAAGGAAGAATCCTACGTCGCGCCCCAGCCGGGCGGTCAGGGCGGGGAGCGCGAATCGTATTCGGAAATCGCCTACCAGTTGCAGCAACAACTCACGTGGCTCAAGGACGAGGCCAGCAATCAGGAGCGGCATCTCAGGGAGTTGACCACGATCGTCGGGGACCGGCGCGCGCAATGGGCCGCGACGCCGTCCATCTGGCCGGTCCACGGGTGGGTCTCCTCCGGATTCGGGCGGCGCGTGTCCCCCTTCACCGGCATGGATACCATGCACGGAGGGGTCGACATCTCCGCGCCCATGAGCACGCCGGTCATCGCCCCCGCGGCGGGGACCGTCACAGCCGCGCACTCCGATTCGGGCCTAGGGAACATGGTCGTTCTGAATCACGGACACGGGATGAGGACGATCTACGGGCATATGTCCAAGGTGAAAGTGAAGACGGGGCAGACCCTCAAGAGGGGAGACCTCATCGGCTGGGTGGGCAGCACCGGCCTCTCGACCGGGCCTCACTTGCATTATGAAGTCGAGGTGAAGGGGTCGACCGTGGACCCCTTGAAATTCATCATTGAATAGGCTTGCCCGGTCCCGAGAGGGTCGGCGCGACCCGGGCTCCCTCAAAGATTTCCTCCACTGAACGGCTCTTCCACTCCACGTAGTAATCCGACAGGCCGAATGCCCGCATGACCGTGGCCGGCATGTCCACCACAGAGACCGGCTCCTTGATCGCGTAGCCGGCCTTGATACCCGGGCCCGCCGCGATCCACGGGATCGTCATGTCCTCGGGCGCATTTGTCCCATGGGTGGTCTCGTGGCCGCCGTGGTCGGCCGTGACGATGAAGGTGGTCCGGTCATACAGGCCCAACTCTTTGAAGCCTTTGAGGATCGTTCCGATCGCCCGATCGCAGTCCTCCACCGCCTTCAGATACGGCTTGCTCATCCATCCCTTGGCGTGCCCCGCCAGATCCGCGTCCGGCAAGTGGATGAAAAACAGGGCTGGCTTGGTGGAGTCCGAAGCTTGCCGGTAGACGGTGATGACATCGGCCGCCACCTTCTGGGCATGACATCTCTGCTCGTTGACGCTGCAGACTTGCAGGATGAGGCGACGATCCGGTTTGGCCAGGTACAGGAGCTTCTCCTTGGTGATGAACATCGATCCCCATTTACTTCCGTTGAAGGACGCGATCTCGAAAAGGGTGGGGGCTTTCAAATAGCCCCGCATGGGTTCATACTCGTTCCAGTCCACGCCGTGCTGCTCGACCGTCAACCCGGTGAGCATGGAGGTGACGGCAGGAAGGGTCAGGCTGGGGGTGACGGTCTGGGCCTTCATCGTGGAGGCGCCCCGCTTGATGAGGCTGTCCACGTTCGGGACCTTGGCCTGCTTCAGCGCGTCAGGGCGCAACCCGTCCACCAGGATGATGACCACATTGTCGGCCTGGGCCAAAGGGGTCCCCGCCTGCGCCTGGACGGCGCCCAGCGCGCCGACAAAGAGGAGAACGACGATCCGGCCCAGCCATCCTGGAACTGCGCGTGCCATGCCTGCCTCCTGCGTGAATCGTGAAAGTCGGGGCATTGTACACAAGCCTCGGCTCGAATACCATCGCCGAATCCTCAATAGGACAGGGGTCCGTGACCGTTGGGGCGCACGCGGACCTAGTTCTTGATTCTGGGCCGATCCTCTTGTAGAGTGGGCCTCCAGGGGCGCACTCCTGCTGGCATGTGGAGGCTTGGGTGTCCGACGCGTATTCCGGTTCCATCCCGTTTTCGGCTCAGCCGGTGCCCTTTCAGGAGATGCTCGCCACCGGAACGATCCCCGAAGGGATGATCACCAGCCCCTACGTGGCCGAACAATTCACCGAACGGTTGGTCCACTACGTGCTCAGCGTTCCATCCGGCAGCTACTCGATGGGAAACCTGGCGAAGCTGTTGGAGCAGCTGGACCCCCGGCAACAGGTGTCCTTTTTCAAGAAACTGAAGGAGACCAGCCCCGAGAGCCTCAAGCATTTTGCCCCCCTCTATTACGGTTTCATGTCGGAGTTCAGCGACCTGCTCTTCACCTGACCGGCCCGATTCGATTTGATATCCGGCCCTATAGGACTTACACTCTCTCCATGATGTCTGGCCACGAATCGTTCATGCAGCGGGCTGCCCGCATTCCCCTTCGGGGGATCGGCTTGTCCGTCGATGTCTATGACCCCGACCTCCTGGAATTGCACCGGGCGCTCGACCGGGCCGGGGCGCGTCCGGATTATCTGGAGATCTTCAAGGCCCGCACGCCTGATCTCGCCCGCATGCGGGAGGCCCTGCCAGACACCCCATTGGCCTACCACGCCGAGGGGTTGTGGTTGATCGACCCGGACGTGCGCGCAGGGGATCCCTGGAGCACAGTGGTCGAGACGATTGCCCGGCACACCAAGGCGATCGGCGCCGATTGGGTCAACCACGAGTGCGCCGCCAAGCAGTTCGGAGGGTATTCCTTCGGGACGTACCTTCCGCCCTTGTTCCTGGAGGCCGCGGCGGAGGTGACAGCGGCCAATGCCGTCCGGTTTCAGGGCCACCTGGACGAATGGTACGCGGAGCAGGGATGCCCGGACGCCGCCCCGCTCGTGCTCCTGGAACTTCCTCCCCTGATCTTTTTCGCGTTCGGCGATCTGCCCGTGGCCGAGTTTTTCACTCGACTCGTCCGGGCGGCTCCGTGCGGCCTAGTCCTCGACCTCGGTCATCTTTGGACGGTGTGGCGATATCGTGAGCGCCGCCGTTGTCGGACCCTTGAAGCCTTCGCGGCCGATTTTTTCGATGCCTTCCCCCTCGACCGGGTGGTGCAGATTCACCTGGCCGGCCTCGCGCCGACCGATCCGGAGGATTCCGCCGAAGCGCTTCCTGTATGGGTGGATGCGCACGCCGCCCCTGTGCCCGAGGTGCTCTTCGACTTGCTCAGAATGGTCCTGGCGTGTCCCGACCTGACCTCGCTGAAGGGGATCGCGCTTGAAGTGGATACCAAAGCCATTCCATTGATCGTGGAAGAGTTCAGGCGATTGCGGAGCGAGCTTGCAGGCCGTTCGATATGTTCCCCCGCTACCGTCAAGCCGGGGCAAAAGAATCTATGCCTTGCGAAGAGCGATGGGCTCTCCGGAGAGGGTCGGCATGAGGAGCGGCTCGCCGATCTTTACCGCGCTTATGGGCGGGTCGTGTCCGGGCAGGAGGCACTCCCGACGAGCACGCTGGCACCCTTTGCGGAGGAAGTGGAGACGGCGGGGCTTGCCCGCTACACCACCCGATATTTGCCGCGGGAACTCGTGACGTGGGGAGGGGACCTCAAGGAACTCTTCCCCCGCGCCTGGCGGGAATTGGAGGCCCGCGGGTTGACGGGCGGGGACTTTGTGCGGTCCTGGTTTCGCGAGCCCCGCCTGGTGACCGAGGCCTACGATTACTTTTATGTCAAATTGGAGCGGTGGGTCGCTTTTGTGGGTGAAGTCGCCCCCGATCTTCTGGAGGAAACGGCCAGAGAAGCCGTGGTCCTGCGCGCCCTGCATGCGAAACTGAACGACGAGACGGTGGAGAGCAAAGCGTGAGCACAGTCCGGATCAATAAATATTTCACGCAGCAGGGCTACTGTTCCCGGCGAGCGGCCGACCAGTTGATCGAGGCGGGGCGGGTCCGTATCAACGAGCGCGTCGCGGTGCTGGGGGACCAGGTTACCGATGAGGACGTGGTCACCGTGGACGGGCGCGTCGTGGCCCGGAACCCCCCGCCGGTGTACCTGGCCTACCACAAGCCGATCGGCGTGACCTGTACCACGGAGGCGGATGTGAAAGGCAACATTCTTCATGCGGTCGGGTATCCGGAGCGCATTTTCCCCATCGGCCGGCTGGACAAGGACTCCTCCGGGCTCATCTTGTTAACGAACGACGGGGAGCTGGTGAACCGGCTCCTCCGGCCCGAGTTCGGACACGAACGGGAATACGTGGTGACGGTGGACCGCCCCTTTACCTCGGTCTTTCTGGACCGGTTGGAGGGAGGCGTCCGGGTGCTGGGGAGGAAGACTAGGCCATGCCGGGCCAAAAGGGTGGACGCCGCCGCGTTCCGGATCACGCTGACGGAGGGACGCAACCGCCAGGTTCGGCGGATGTGTGCGGCGCTTGGCTACGAGGTCAAGCGGCTCGTCCGGGTCCGCGTGTTGAACATCCCGCTCAGGGGCCTGGCAGTCGGTCAATGGCGGCGCCTCACCCGCCAGGAACGGGACGAGCTCCTGGCCACCGTCGGATTGACCAACACGGGAAAAGGCCGCGTCTCGGCGCGGCCGGGGCGGGTGGGTGCAATGGACACCGCCTCATGAAGCCCATTCGTCTTTTGCTGGTCATCCCGCCCCTGACCCAACTCAATACGCCCTACCCTTCGTCAGCGTATTTAACGGGCTTTCTCAAGGCGCGCGGCTATGCCGTGGCTCAGGCCGATGTCGGCCTGGAGATGGTCCTGGCCCTCTTCTCCCGTGACGGCCTGTCCCGGGTCTTTGATCGTCTCCGTGAGCACACGGATGCAATCCCTCCCGAGGCCAGGCAGATGCTGGCCTTGGAGCGGGCATATCTGGATTCGATCGACGCGGTCATCCAGTTTTTGCAAGGCCATGACCCCACGCTGGCTCCACGGATCTGTCAGGGCGGGTTCCTCCCGATGGGGCCCCGGTTTGCCTCCATGACCGACCAGGAATGGGCCTTCGGGGCCATCGGCACGACCGATCGGGCACGCTATTGGGCCACGCTCTACCTGGAGGATCTGGCCGACCTGGTCCGCGAAACGGCGGCGCCGCAGTTTGAACTGAGCCGCTATGCCGAGCGCGTGGGCACCGCCGCCACCTCCTTCGATCCCGTGGCGCGGGCGCTGGCCGAGCCACTGAGTCTGACGGACCAGTTGATGCTCGAGGCCGTGCGGCGGCACGTAGAGGCGACCGATCCGTCGTTGATCGGGCTGACCGTTCCGTTTCCCGGCAATCTCTACGGGGCGCTCCGCATCGCACAGGCGGTCAAGGCGCAGCGACCCTCCGTGCGGATGGTGCTCGGCGGCGGCTACGTCAATACGGAGCTTCGGCACCTTCAAGATTCTCGCCTGTTCGACCATGTGGACTATGTGACACTGGATGACGGCGAGCGTCCGCTGCTCTGTCTGCTCGAGCACCTAGCCGGCAAGCGCGACGAGGCGGAGCTCAGACGGACGTTCCTCCGGTCCGACGGCCGGGTCGTCTGGCGCGACGGCGCCCGCGAGCCCGACTTCGCGCAGGCGGACCTCGGAACTCCGACGTACACCGGCCTGCCGCTGACGCGATACCTCTCGATCCTGGAAACCCTGAATCCCATGCACCGGCTCTGGTCGGATGGCCGCTGGAACAAGCTGACCGTCGCGCACGGATGCTACTGGAAGCAATGCACCTTCTGCGACGTGGGCCTGGACTATATCGCCCGCTATGAGGCCAGTCCGTCTGAAGTTCTCGCCGACCGCATCGAGGCCTTGATTGCCGAGACCGGGCAGAGCGGGTTTCATTTCGTGGATGAAGCCGCGCCGCCTGCCGGGCTGAAAGGCCTGGCGCTCACCCTGCTTGAACGTGGGGTGCCCCTCACCTGGTGGGGGAACATCCGATTTGAATCCGCCTTTACCCCGGACCTTTGCCGGCTGCTGGCCGCCTCGGGGAGCATTGCGGTCAGCGGGGGGCTGGAAGCGGCGTCGGATCGGTGTCTGGAGGCGATGAAGAAGGGAATTACCGTCGCCCAAGCGGCGCGGGTGGCCGCCGCGTTCGCGGGAGCCGGCATGATGGTGCATGCCTATCTTATGTATGGCTTCCCCGGTGAAACCGTCGCCGAGACCGTGGAGAGCCTGGAGCGCGTGCGCCAACTCTTCGCGCACGGTTTGCTCCAGTCGGCGTTCTGGCACCGGTTCGTGGCGACCGCTCATAGCCCGATCGGGCTGGACCCCGCCGCGCACGGCATCCGGATTACCGGGCCTCCGTTCGGCGGGTTTGCAGAGAATAACCTCGCCCACGAAGATCCGGTCGGCGGGGAGACCGCGTGGCTCGGGACCGGCCTTCGCAAGGCCCTGTTCAATTACATGCAGGGAGCGGGATTGGAGGCGGATGTCCGGACCTGGTTCGAGCGTCCGGTGCCGCGGCCTCGGGTGCCTCGCGACCTGATCGCGCGCGCGTTGGCGGGGACACCCCGCGGGGACGATCCGGGGGCGGAACGGCATCTCGTCTGGATCGGGGGCGATCCGGTGGTCGAGCGGTATGGACGTGATCATCGCCGGGTCATTCTTCCGAACACGACCGAGGACGCCGAGGCGCGGATGCCGGCTGATCGGGCGGCCTGGCTGGTGGACCTGATTCGGGCCGCCACGCCGAGCCGCGACAAACGAGGAGAAGGCTACCCCTTACTCAGGGAAGTTCGTGCCGGGTATCCCTTCGGGAGCCCACGAGGGTTCGACGCCATGCTCCGGTCCGCGGCGTGGAGGAAGGCGCGCGAGGCCGGGCTCTTGCTCGTCTGACGCGGGAAGGCCAATGGCCGGCTCCACTCTACGGGTATTGAAAGACATCAACGCCGTGGCACGTGCGGCGGCGGAGCTGTTCGTCAAGCTGGCCGCGCAGGCCCAAGCGGAGCGGAAACCTTTTCGTGTGGCCTTATCCGGCGGAACCACCCCAAAGGCCTTATACGACTCCTTGGCCTCGCCGGAGTTCCGGAGTCGTGTGCAATGGGATGGGATTGCCTTCTTCTTTGGAGACGAACGGGCCGTGCCGCCCGGTCATCCCGACAGCAACTATCGCGCGGCCAATGACCATCTCTTCCGTCCTCTGAGCATTTCGGACGGCCAGGTTCACCGGATGAAGGCCGACACGGCCGATCTGGAGGCCGCAGCGACGGCGTACGAGCAGGACCTTCGCGCGGCCTTTGGAGGCCTCCTTCCACAATTCGACCTTGCGCTGCTCGGGATGGGACCGGACGGGCACACGGCATCGCTCTTTCCGGGGAGCAAAGCGCTGGGGGAACAACAACGGTGGGTGGTCCCGGTGACCGATGCCCCGAAGCCCCCTCCGCGCCGCCTCACGTTGACCGTGCCGGTGCTGAATTCGGCAAGACAGATTCTGTTCATGGTGACCGGAAAAGACAAGGCTGAAGCCCTCCGTGAAGTGCTGGAGGGGACACCCTTGCCCCAGCAGTACCCCGCGAAGCTCGTCAACCCAGGCCTGTCTTGCCTCACCTGGCTGGTGGACGACGCCGCGGCGTCCGGGCTCACTGATTACCCCAGCCACAAGGGTTTGCTGTCGTAGTCGGTGACGGGCCCGTGGGGGTCGCGGGCCCGGAAGGCCTTGTAGCATCTGAGGGCGCGGGCGTATCGCCGGTCCGACATCCGGTACCGCTTGTGCGTAAATTTTTGAAGGTACCGCTCGACCTTCCACACATTCTTCAGTGAGAACCGCCAGTCGTAGTCGCCGAGGTCGTTCAGATTGCCCACCCCGTATCCGATGAGCCGGCCCGTGAAATCCACGTAGGGCTCCACGTACGTCTGGACCAGATCCCGAACCGATCGGAAGACCGGCTTCCGGCCGTGCAGGCCCGCGTCTCGTGAGCGCGCGACCGTGCCCCAGCGCCCGTTGTGCTGAAAGAGGAACAGGACGTGATCGAGCCGGTCCACCGATTCGAGACTCAGCAGCAGCGGCGGGTAGCCGTGCTGCTCCAGGATGGTCGCGGCCGTGATGGCGGCCTCGAGACAGTGCGCGGTCCCCGTGGCGATGACGCTCCGGAAGGAGCGGAGCGTCTCTTTGGGTTTCTCCCAGTTATAGGGAAGCGCAGTGAGGAATCGCTGCACCTGGAGGGGAGTGCGGAGACGTTGGATCACCCGCCATTCTTTTGCTGTGAACGCGGATCGAGGGGGAGGGTCGGGCCGGTGCTTATCCAAGATGGCGGGAAGCTAAAAGATGCCGGCCTGTCTCTGGAGCCATCGGATGTAGGGGATGATCTGGGTCAGGTCGTCCTGGGTGACACCGGGGACCTTGGGCATGTCGCCGAATTTCCAGTGATGGGCGCGCACGCCTGACTCGGGGGCGCGGTAAAAGGCGATATCGGCATGGTGGTTGGGTTCGTAGATCTTGTCGAGAAACGAAGGACCCGTCTGAGTGCCCTTCCCGCCGACTCCGTGACAGGCGGCGCAGTTGGCGTTGAACAGGGCCTCGCCTTTGGCGAGTCCGGGCGGCGCTTTGCCCGCCGGCGCGTCGGCGGCCGCGGCAGGGGCAACCAGAAGGACCCACAGGAGAAGGGCACTCACGGGAATCACGAATGCCCCTTGTCCGATCCGGCGGTTTGAGACGCCCCTTCAAGTCCCTCCCAGAAGCGATAGCGAATTGCCGGGTTCTGGGTGCTCTCCGCATTGGGATTGTCGTACAGGCAGCGGTCGATGGTGTGGATCTCCTCCTCCGTGAACTCGAAGGTCACCGGCTTCTTCCAGAACTGGTCCAGGACGAAGTAGTCGGACGAATCCGGTTTGGCCTTCAGCTCCTCCTGCATCCGTTTGAAGCCGGCGGAATCGGTCCCGGGTATCTGTTTGTGGTTCCGGTCAATGCACCATTTGAGCACCTCGGCAATGCCATACCGGGTGAGCGTGATTTTGCGTGTCCTTGCCATACTTCCCTCCTCAAAAGCAAATCAGTGTACCCGAACCGCCCGAGGATTGACAAGTCCATCGTCGCTTTTTTGCGTTCCGGCCATGGTTCGGGTAAGCTCCACGAGGACCTATTCAGCCGGCGCGGGTGGTGAGGCGAGCCATGAAGCATAACCCCGGATTTTTGAAGCTGGTCGATGAGGCGAAGAAAAACATCAAGGAATGCACCGTGGGGGACGTCAAGGCGAAGCTGGACCGCGGCGAGCGCTTCCATTTTATTGATGTGCGTGAGGACAACGAGTTCCTGACGGACCATGCCAAGGGGGCCGTCCACCTTGGACGCGGCATCCTGGAGCGGGACGTCGAGACGGTGATCCCGGATACGCGCGCCGAGATCGTGCTGTACTGCGGCGGAGGCTTCCGGTCCGCCCTCGCGGCCGAGAATTTGATGAAGATGGGGTACACGAACGTGATCTCCATGGACGGCGGGATCAGGGCCTGGCGCGAAGCGGGCTATCCCATCGAGAAAGGATGAAGGGATCAGTGGATTCGACAAGACCGGGGATACGCAAGAAGATCACCATCGTCGGGTCGGGGAACGTCGGGGCCACCGCGGCCTTGTGGGCCGCGCTGAAGGAACTGGGGGACATCGTCCTCTTCAACCGGACCAAGGGGCTGGCGAAGGGGAAGGCCCTGGACCTGAAAGAAGCCTCGCCGTTGGAGGGGTTCGACCTGGCCATCACCGGCACCGATCAGTATGAGGACACCCGGGATTCTGATGTCGTCGTCGTCACGGCCGGCCTGCCGCGTCAGCCGGGAATGTCTCGCGATGAACTGCTGAACAAGAACGCGGCGGTTGTCGCGGAGATTTGCGCCCAGACCGCGAAATACTCCCCGGAGGCCGTGCTGATCGTCGTCACCAATCCCGTGGACGCGATGGTGCATGTGGCCTTCAAGGCCGCGGGCTTTCCGAAGAACCGGGTGATCGGGATGGCCGGCATCCTGGACTCCACGCGGTTCCGAACGTTCATCAGCCTCGAACTGGGCGTGTCCGTCGAGGACATCAGTGCGCTCGTCCTGGGCGGCCACGGCGATTTCATGGTGCCGCTTCCCAGGCATGCCTCCGTGAGCGGGATCCCGCTCACCGATTTGCTGCCGGAGGAGCGCATCCACGCCCTGATCGAGCGGACGCGCTATGGCGGGGCGGAGATTCTCTCCCTCCAGAAAGTCAGCTCCGCGTTTTATGCGCCGGCGGCGGCCGTCGAACAGATGGTCGAGGCCGTCGTCCGCGACAAAAAGCGGATCCTGCCCTGCGTGGCGTATCTTCAGGGGGAGTACGGCATCGAGGGCATCTTCATGGGGGTACCCGTCCTCCTCGGAGCCGGCGGGGTGGAGCGGGTGCTGGAACTCACACTGACGCCGGCCGAACTGGCGGCGCTGCAGAAATCCGCCGACGCGGTCCGGAAGCTTGTCACCCAACTCCGTTTCTAGCCGCATGGCGACGCCGCCCGAATCGGGTCCCGTCATCCCTCCCGACGTCACGCTTCCGGAGATCACGGTCAAGGCGATCGTGCTCTCGATCGTGCTGGCCGCCCTCCTCGCCGGTGCGAACGCCTATCTGGGGCTTTTTGCCGGGATGACCGTGTCGGCCTCCATCCCGGCGGCCGTGGTGTCGATGGCCGTGCTTCGGCTCTTCCGCCGGTCCAATATCCTCGAGAACAACATCGTCCAGACGGCGGCCTCCTCGGGTGAGGCCCTGGCGGCCGGCGTGATCTTCACCATTCCGGCCTTGGTGCTGATCGGCTATTGGACCGCGTTTGATTACTGGCAGACGCTCGCCATCAGCACGGTCGGGGGCCTCCTCGGCGTGCTCTTCACGATCCCGTTGCGGCGCGCGCTGATCGTAGAGGCGGACCTCCACTTTCCGGAAGGGGTGGCCACAGCCGAGGTCTTGAAGGTCGGGTCGAAAGGCGTCCCATCGGCGAGCGGCGGCGGGGCCATCCCCGCAGACAACGCGGCCGCCGGTTTTCGCACACTGGCCTTGGCCGCGCTTATCGGGGGCGCGGTCAAGATCGGCGAAAGCGGCATGCGTCTCTGGTCGGAAGCGCTGGAAGGCGCGGCGCGGGCGGGAGGGTCGGTGGTGTACGGGGGGATCAACATCTCTCCGGCGCTGCTCGCGGTGGGGTTCATCATCGGCCCGCAGACCGCGCTGGTGGTTTTTCTGGGCGGCGCGCTCGGCTGGCTGGTTCTGATCCCGGCGTACGGGGCCCTGAACGGGATTCCGGACGGCCCTCCCGCGATCGATGCGGCCCTCTCCATCTGGCGCGACCGTGTCCGGTATGTGGGCATTGGGGCAATGGTGGTCGGGGGCCTCTGGACCCTGGTCCAGCTTCGGGGGCCGGTGCTCGATGGCGTGCGTCGCTCCCTCGCGGTGTATCGGGAGGCCGCGGCCCACCCCGGCCGGACCGGACCGGTCGAAGTGGTCCGCACGGAGTACGACGCGCCGCTCCCGTGGGTCGTCGTTCCGTTCGTGCTCACGCTGGTCCCGATGGCCCTCATTTATCGCGGCGTGATCGGGAACGGGCTCATCGCAGTGGCGATGACGCTCATGATGGCGGTGGCCGCGTTCCTATTTTCCGCCGTGGCGGCGTACATGGCGGGCCTCGTCGGCAGCTCGAGCAACCCCGTCTCCGGCGTGACGATCGCGACGATCGCGCTGTCGGCATTGCTGCTGGTGCTGGTGCTGGGGCGCGGCCACCCGGCCGGCCCGGCGGCCGCGCTGCTGATCGGGGCGGTGGTGTGCTGCGCGGCGGCCATGGGGGGGGACAATCTACAAGACTTGAAGACCGGCCACCTGGTCGGATCCACGCCGTGGAAACAACAAGTGATGCAGGTCGTGGGGGTTGCCGCCGGGGCGGTCGTGATCGTGCCGGTCCTCACCCTGCTGCAGGCCAAGTACGGCATCGGGGAAGTCACCGCCGGGCATCCCCATCCCCTGAGCGCCCCGCAGGCGACCTTGATGGCGAGCCTGGCGCGCGGGGTGTTCGGGGACGGCCTCCCATGGGCCATGATCGCCCTCGGCGCGATGATCGGAGTCGCGGTGATCCTCTTCGACCTCCGACAGGGCGCGCGCCGGGCATCGTTCCGGGTGCCCGTGCTGGCCGTCGCGTTGGGGATCTATCTGCCGCTCAAGCTGTCCGCGGCAATCCTGGTTGGCGGCCTCATCGGGGGACTGGCGCGGAGGGGCAAGCCGGACCCGGCCGGCGAGGGCGCCCGCCGGGGCCTGTTGTGCGCCGCCGGCCTTGTGACCGGCGAGGCCCTGACGGGAATCCTCCTCGCCGTGCCGATCGCTCTGAGCGGGATCTGGCCGACGCTGGGGACGGACCCGTTTAAGCTGTTCGAGGCACCTCCCTGGGGGGGATGGCCGGGTCTTGCGGTGCTTGCGGCGGTGGCCGTCTGGCTGTATCGGACCGCGAGGCCCGCCGCCGTTCGCTGATCGTGTCTCACGCTGTCCTGTGCTATAATCCTGCCTTAATCGGAGGTTGTTTTCCGTACACATGCGCGGAGGGGCTCTGGGACGGTCGGCTCGCGGCGTAATGGTCCTGGGGGCCGTCCTCGCGGTCGTGCTAAGCGGGGCCTGGGTCTGGACATCCCACCATGCGGGATTGGCCAATCTCAAGGCCTGTGGGACGGTCCAGCCCGGAGGTGGGCGGTCCATGCTGCTTGATACGTTTGGCCCCCCCGTTCGCCGCGAAATCAACCCGGCGGGCACCCGCCTCGTGCTCACGTTTACGAGCCCGCTCTTCGCGCCGCGACCGATCCGCGCGGTCGTGAACGTGCGCGACGATGTCGTGATGGAAATCGACTGCGGCGACGGCCGCATCCTGACCTATGACAAATACTGAGCCTGAACCGGCGATCCGGGTCCGCGACCGCGGGCCGATGCCGGACGAGGAGGTTCCGCGATGAACCGGTCTCTCTTATTCGTGCTGCTGGTGCTCTTCGCCTGGTCAAATCTCGACCGGTTTCCGCCCGAATGGCAATTCTGGAGGGCGAGTGAAGCGACGATCCGGGTCCAGAATCTGTCGGATCGGGACCTCTCGGAGGTGATCGTGTGGGTCTCGTCTGTTCCGCAACAAATCGGGACCCTCCGGAAAGATGGTTCCAAAGACGTGAAGGTCCCGCGCCGCAATCCCATGCTGGACGTCGGGATCAGTTTCCGGTACGGGACCGACTCCATCGGACGGCACGCGGGCACCCTGGATGGGGGGAACGGGTATAAGATGAAAATCCTGACCCACTTCGCCGGCGTCATGACCGTGGAGGAAGGCCCGTGGAGTGAAGGAGCCCAGGCAAGCCCTCGTTAACGACGCTTCCCTCCATGACCGCCATGTGCCCGCCTCCCTGTCCCCTCATCGTTTGCTTCGGCGATAGCCTGACGGCCGGATGGCAGTCTCCGCTTCCCGGGGTGTCCCCGACGCCGGAGACCCCTCCCGGAAAGTTTCTCCAGGCCCGGCTCAAGGGGCGAGCCACGGTTGTCGTCAGTGGGGTCTGCGGCGAACTGACCGCCGAGATGGTCGCGCGCTTCAGGCGGGAGGTGCTCAGCCTCAGGCCGGCCTCCTCCGTCATCCTCGGCGGGACGAATGACCTGGGTTGGGACGTCCCGCCCAAGGAGATCTTCGGCAATCTCCTGACGATGTACGAGGACGCGCGCCGCGAGGGTCTGCAGGCGGTCGCCGTCACGGTCCCGTCGATTCGCGGGTTCGACGACCAGATTCCCCGGCGGCGGGAACTGAATGCGCTGATCGCCGGCGCGTGCGCCGACCGAGGGATTCCCTGCGTGGACCTCTTTGCGGCCACGGCGGAAGCGGAAACGCAGCGGTTGGCCGAGCCCTATTCGAACGACGGGCTGCACCTCACCACGGCCGGCTACGAGGTGATGGCCACGCTCCTCTACGAGCAGGTCTACCGGAATCTGTAAAGGCGGCGGGCGCGGCGACTTGAAGGAGGACGGCGTGTATCAAGAAGAAAAGGGGTTTCGGTTACGGTTCAGCCTGGAGGCCCGGTTTCCGGACACGTATGAGGGTGACGAGGACGAATACGCCTGGCTGCAGGAATGGGAGCGATCCCTCAAGCCGGAATTGCTGAAGACGGTGTTTTCCTTCCTCCGCCGGCATCCCTCCTGGACCGTGCATATCCGCAACCGGGGCGCCTCTCCGGAGGACGAAATCGAAATCGCCCTCCTTCGAGAATTTTCCTAATCGATTCTGGCGGGGGCCGGCACGTCCCCGAACAGGCGGTCGGCGAGGCGGCGGCCGAGGGCCACCTGCCCGGCGGGGTCCGTGGCGCTCAGGGCCTCCTGGAGCAGGTCGCCCAGGGCCCGGTCGCGCTGACTGATGAACCCGAGGCTATCGACCGGCGAGGCGGGCCAGAGCCCCCGAAGGCGGTAAAAGGCGCCGACGCACTCGTCAAGGTAGATCGAGAACAGGTAGCGGGCGAGCGCCGGGTGGCTCAAGTGGTCCTCCACCTTGCCCAGCCAGTGGAGCGACTCGGTGCGAAGACGGATCTTCTCGTGGATGGTCGTCGGGGGAGGGCCCTGGCGAAAGCGCGCGCGAGCCTGCTCCAGGAGATGCGACCCCTCGGCGTCTAACTCAAACAGGACGCGGGCCTTGCGCAGGATGATGGGCAGTCGCGGCGAAGTCCGCACCTGGCTGTCGGCCGACTCGAGGCCGAGATAGCGGATTTCGACGATCCGGTCGAGGATCCGGACCAGTTCGTGGCCACCCTCCGGTCCATGGACCAGCACTACGATGTCCACGTCGCTGTGGGCCGTCAAGGCATTCCGTGCGGCGGACCCGGTCAGGAGGATGGCCGCCAGATCTCCCCCGCGTTTGGCCTTAATGTACCGGACCGCCTTCGCGAGGACTTCCTCGATCTGCCCCTCGGAGACTTTCGGCGGCGCCGGCGGGGCTTCGGGCCCGGCTGCCTCAGGAGCCCGGTCCGCGGGCGGCGGTGCGGATTGATCCCCGGCGAGGCCGTCATCCATGTTACTGTCCGGTTTCCTTCAAGGTGCCCTCTTTCGGCGACTGGGACGCCATGACCGTGTGCGCTTCCCTCTGTCCCTGGGATTCTACGGGTCCGTCGGAGGAGGTGTCAATTCCCGGTGGGGCGGCGCGCGCGTTGACAATTTATGGGGGCATCGCATAGAGTACCCTCTCCGGAGGGAGACCGATGTCCGGTCGACGCACGGTCAAGTTCTACCAGGCCGACGTCTTCACCGATTTCGTCTTTGGGGGGAACCCGGTGGCGGTGGTTCCCGAGGCGTCCGGCCTGACCGACCGGGAGATGCAGAAGATCGCCCGGGAGATGAACCTCTCCGAGACGGTGTTCGTCCTGCCCCCCACGCAGCCGCCGGCGGAATTCCGCTTCCGGTTCTTTACCCCCACGCGGGAAATTCCCTTCGCCGGCCATCCGGTCCTCGGCGCCTTTTACGTCCTGGCGCACATCCGCGCGTTCCTGCTTCGCGAGCCGATCACGCGGGTCCATCATGAAACCGGCGTCGGCGTGCTGGCGGTCGACCTCATGGTCCGGGAGGGGCGGATCCGCCTGATCATGATGGCGCAGCCCAAGCCGGAGTTCCTGGGGGTGGTGGAGCCGCTCCCGGACCTCTTCGAGGTCGCCACTGCGATCGCGGTGCCCAAGACCAAGATCACCGGCACCGGCCTTCCCGTCGAAGTCGTGTCCACCGGCTTTCCGGTCATGGTGGTGCCGGTCCGGACGCTGACTGCGGTCTCCAAGGCGATCCCCAATATCGCCCTCATCAACGCCGTCTGCGAGCGGCACAAGGCCCTCGGGGTGATGCTCTTCTCGACGGTGACGGTGGAGGAAGAGTCCACGGTCCACACCCGCATGTTCGCCCCTCCGGTCGGGGTGATCGAGGACCCCGCGACGGGGTCCGCAAGCGGCGCGCTCGGCGCCTACCTCGTCAAAAACGGCGTGGTGGATGTGGGTCCCACCACCGAGATCATCTGCGAGCAAGGGTACGAGGCGGACCGCCCGTCTCGTCTGGTCGTCCACGTCCAGTCGGACGACGACGAGATCCAGACCGTGCACGTGGGCGGGCAGGCGGTGCTGGTGATCGAGGGGAGCCTGACGTTCTGACATCATGAAGGCGGCAATCTTCCATCAGCACGGAGGGCCGGAAGTTCTGATGGTCGAGGAGGCGGCCCTTCCCGCCGTTGGGCCGCAGGAGGTTCTGGTCCGGGTCCGGGCCTGCGCCCTCAACCACCTCGATATCTGGATCCGGCAGGGGATCCCCGCCTTTCAGGTCCCGCTGCCGCACATCGGCGGGTGCGACGTGGCGGGGATCGTCGAGCAGGTCGGCAGCGAGGGCGCGGAGGTCAAGCCGGGAGACCGCGTCTTCATCGCGCCCGGTCTCTCGTGCTGGCGGTGCGCGTTCTGCCGGGCCGGCCGGGACAATCTCTGCACGTCCTACCGCATCCTGGGGGCTCAGGTGAACGGGGGGATGGCCGAGTTTGTGGCCGTGCCCGCCGTCAACGTCGTGCCGATCCCGGGCGCCCTGTCGTTCGAGCAGGCCGCGGCGTTTCCTCTCACCGCCGTCACGGCCTGGCACATGCTGTTCGGGCTCGGCCGGCTGCAGCCCGCCGAGGACGTACTCGTCCTGGGGGCGGGGAGCGGCGTCGGCAGCATGGCGATCCAGATGGCCCGCGCCGCCGGCGCGCGCGTCATCACGACGGTCGGGTCGGACGACAAGATGGACAAGGCCAGGGCGCTGGGCGCGGAGGACGTGATTCATCACGGGCGGGACAACGTCGTGGAGCGCGTCAAAGCCTTCACCGGGGGGCGGGGGGTGGACCTGGTGGTGGAGCACGTGGGGCCCGCGACCTTTGAGAGCAGCCTGCGCGCGCTGGCTAAAGGCGGAAGGCTCGTGACGTGCGGGGCGACCACCGGGCCCACGGTTACGATCGATCTGCGGGTGCTCTACATGCGGCAGATCACGGTCATGGGGTCGATCATGGGAACGCGCGCCGAGCTGCTGGCCGCCGCCAAATGGATCGGCGAGGGGCGCGTCCAGCCCGTCATTGATTCGGTCATGCCGCTCCGGGAGGCCCGCGCGGCCCAGGAGCGGATGCTGGACCGCCGGCTCTTCGGCAAGATCGTGCTGGTTCCGTGAGTCATGCTACAATAAACCCGGCGTCGCACTGTAATTAACCGGAGGGCGTCCATGCCAACACTCCAGAACCTGATCACCACCACCCTCAAGACGATTCGCCATGACGCGACCGTGCAGGAAGGGGCCCACCGGATGCGGGACGACAAGGTGGGCTCGTTACTGGTCGAGCACGACGGGCGGATCGTCGGCATCGTGACGGAGACCGATATCATCCGCAAAAGTGTGGCGGGGGGCGGCGATCTCAGCAAGGAAAAGATGGGGGCCATCATGAATGCTCCCGTCATCTCGATCGAGGTTCAGCGAAGTCCGCAGGCCGCCCACGAAATGATGGCCGATTACCAGGTGCGGCACCTTGCCGTGACGGACAAGGGCAAGATCGTGGGGGTGCTCTCGGTGCGCGATCTGCTGGTGTACTACAAGAGCGTTTCGGAGCCGAAGATCATGCAGGATTAAAGGGGCTACTTCATCATCTCGCGGACCATGTGGCCGAGCTCGCTGAGGATGAGCTGGTCCATGGCCAGAAGGACGGCTTTTTCGGACCCCGGGATCGAGATCACGAGCGTGCCCTTGTACACGCCGGCGATGGCGCGGCTCAAAATGGCCGCTGAGCCGATTTCCTTGAAGCTCAGGAAACGGAAGATTTCGCCGAAACCCTCCAGCCGTTTCTCCAGCATCCCGTCGATCGCTTCGAAGGTGGAGTCCCGCCGGGAGATGCCGGTCCCCCCGTTGATGATGATGGCGTGAACCTTGGTATCCTTGGCGCCCTGCTTGACCAGCCGCCGGATTACCGACGGCTCGTCTTTGACCAGGTGGTAGGAGACGACCAGGTGGCCGCGCCCCTTGAGGGCACTCATGATGAGGGCGCCGCTGGTGTCGGTCTCCGGAGTGCGGGTGTCACTGCACGTGATGACCATGCAGCCGATCGAGGTGGGCGCGCCCTCCTTGTGCTCGACATGGGAGGGCTTGCCTTGCGACGCGGCTTTCATCGGGCGGTTATCCCCAGATGTCATCCGGCAACCGCAGGCGCTCGACCGGCTTCCCCTTGCCGAGATGCTCGTCGATGATGACGGGTACGTCGGTCTCGGTCACGCCCTTATACCAGACTCCGTCGGGATAGACCACCACGGTGGGTCCCATCTGGCAGGGGCCCAGGCAATCGGTGGGCGTGACCAGCACCTGTCCGATCAGGTTGCGCTCCATCACGGCGAAGTTGAATTGATTGACGATCCCCATCGCTCCGCGTTCTCCGCAGGAGCCTTTGGGGTGGCCCGGCGGCCGGGTATTCTTGCAGATCAGGACATGGAATTTGGGCTTCGGCATGAGGGCTCCTTATCGTGAAGGTGGAGTGGGGGGTCGTGATCAGGCTCCGCAGGCCCCGCCGGACGTACAGCTGGTGCCGCCGGATGGGTCGGCGTCTCCGGAGCCGTAGGTCTTGGCTGCAAAACGGGAGATCACGCGCTCAAGGCGGGTGGTCCCGCAGGAGGGGCAGACCGTCTCCCCCGGTTTGGTGTGGACGGACTGCATGAGGGAACATGGCTTCGCGCACTCGAGGCAGTGATATTCATAGATCGGCATGATATTGCTCCTACCGGGGCGGCCGTTGGGATTTCCACCAGTCAATGCACTCCTGGGGGAGCTTCCAGTGCGTGAGCCCCGCGATGACGAAATCGAGGTAGTGATCCTGAGGCTTGAACTTTCCGGCCGGTTTGGCCATGTGGGTGGTAACCATTTCTTTTGCCGGCGTCTGGTCCGCCTCATGTTCCGGACACACATTGATGGTGGAATGGCGGAAGGACCCGGGGGGCACCTCATCGCCGTATTGATCCAGGATCTTGAGATCTTCCTGCGTGATGTCGAAGACCACGCCCCAGACACGGTCGCCGACGGAGGGGACGAGGCTGGCGATCCCGCAGCGCCATTGGGAGGACCACCGCGGAAATGCCAGCGTGTGGTCTTCGACATAGGCCCGATACAGGAATTTGTGCTCGGGAGCTCGCTCCTTGAGCTGAGCGGGATGGAGCGTCTCGCTGTAGATAAAATACTTCACGTCAGGTACTTGTAACAATGACGGTTCCCCTTGTCAAGCCAGGAGAAGGGCGTTGGCGCGTTCACGAATTCTGATCTGGGCCGAATGGGGCGCGGTCGTGCTGCTGGTCGGGGGCGTGGCCGCCTATCTTCTATGGAAGCCCCTGGACCCCATGGCCGATCCGCAGGCCGCGCGGGCCCTGGCCCTTGTGCAGACGCATCCCGCCCGCTCAGCCCCCTCCGTCCGGCAGGGCCTCGATGAAGTCATGAAGGCCAACCAGAAACCCGGCCGCTCCCCCTCCATCGGCCAGTGGACCGTCCGCCCGGATGACCGGAACGGGTATAGGGTGCGGGTCGTGGTCCGCCTGCCGGGAGACCAGGCGGGGCGGTGGATTGAGTGGGAATATCTCTGGCGGGTGCGGCTGTCTCCCCCCAGCGCCGAACCGCTCTCTAGGCCGGCCCTCGAGATCATGCCGTGAAGGAGGCCGCAGAGGAGCGTGGTCGGCCCTATTTCTTTTTATGGTGGTCGATGCCGATGTAGGCCTCGATGAAGCGGTCGATGCGGGCCTCGTCGAAGTCGTTGAACGTGTCGATCCGCGTCCACGCCGTGAGGGCCATGCGGCCGGACATGTCGGGGTAGGGGGCCAGGATGAGGTGGAGGAATTTTTTCTCCGTCTCGGCGCGCTTCTTGTACTTCAGAAAGACGCCCTCCAGCTTTTTAATCAAATCCGGGCATCCCTTCGGACAGTTGTACTGGATGAGGACCCCGCCGTCTTCCAGGTTGTGGACCTGAAATTCCCTGGCAACGGGCTTGTCGTAGGCTCCCCAGGGCGCGATGCCCGGCATGTGGGGGCCGGAAGTCGGCGGCTCGCTGTTGTAAGGCTTGTGCTCGGCGCCCAAGCGGGGGATGTGGTCGTTGCCGAGATCGGGGAGCTCCTTGCCGAGCGACTCGGTCGCCGGCGGAGTCGAAGGCTCGGCCCAGGCGGGCACCGCGACCCACCCCAGGAGGCAGACCAGGAGCGACCCAGCGAGCGTCCTCCTCATGGGGTCACCGAGACGGAGATCTTTCCATTCTCCACCTTCACCGGGTAACACGCGACGCTCATGTCCGGATTCTTGATGTACTGGCCGGTCTTGATGTAGTAGCGGTAGCCGTGCCAGGGACAGATCACGATGTCGTCCTTGATCTTGCCCTCCCCCAAGGGACCGCCGGCGTGCTGGCACATGTTGTCGAGGGCATAGATGGCCCCCTCCAAATTGAACAGGGCCACTTCCACGGTCTGCACCGTCACGACCTTGGCGGTGCCGGGAGGAATCTCCGCAATGTCGGCCACTTGGATGAAGGTCGCCATGCGGGGATTGTAATCGGTGGAGGGCCGGACTTCAAGACGGCGCCCCCCCACGGCATGATCGGTCGGAGGCAGGCCTGGCCTGGGTCCGCCCAGGGGTGGATTTTTGAGACGACGCTATGCTATAAATCGTCCAATGGCCCGGTGCGCCCGGGTGGGTGCCAGGGAGCCGGTTTTATGTGTCTGTCAAAGGGGGACCATGGAGCTGACGCTGCTGCTCAACGCCACGTACGAACCGCTGCGAGTTGTGAACTGGCAGAAGGCCATCACCTTGCTCTGGCAGGGCAAGGTGGAAGTGCTGGAGGTGTACGACCGGGAGATTCACGGGGTCTCGATCTCCATCAAGCTTCCCGCCGTCATGCGTCTTTTAAAGATGGTCAAGATTCGGGAGGCCCATCGCTCGGTCAAGTTTTCCCGGATTAATATTTTTACCCGGGACGGGTTCCGGTGCCAGTACTGCCGGCGCAAACACCGGACTGAAGATCTCACCTTCGACCATGTGACCCCGATCGCCAAGGGCGGCACCAAGACGTGGGAGAACATCGTCACGGCCTGCTGGACCTGCAACAACCGGAAGAGCGGCCGGACTCCGGAAGAAGCGCACATGCAGCTGATGAAGAAGCCCACGAAGCCGAAGTGGCATCCGGTGATCACGATCACGATCGGGATCCGGAACACGCCCGAGAGCTGGCGGGACTACCTCTATTGGAACGTGGAGCTGGACTCCGACATGCCGGAGCCGTAACTATGTGAACGCCGCTCTGCCAAGACCTCGCGGCTACGGACGCCGCAGGCGCTGGGGAGCCATTTAAGGGGAATCCTCGAACGAGGATTCCCCTTTTTTATTTACTTTACCTTGTTGAGCACGATCTCCACGTCCTTGGCGCCGACCATCGTGGGGTTCTTGGCGTACTCGCCTTCGATGTCGCCGGGCTGGGCGGGGCCGGCGCTCCCGTCCTTGTCCAACCGCGCGATGACGTTCACCATGCCTCTGAGCTCGGACCCCTGAATCATCACGTCGGCGTTGGTGACCTCGAAGCGAAAGGGAAACGTGGGGTGCTCGATCCGAAGCGCGGCCAGGGGCCTGGGGGGACCGCTCGGCCGCCGGACGATGACGAACAGCACATCGGTGGGCGCCATCTTGGAGACAAGCTGGGGATCGATGGTCACGACCCCGGAAATGGAACTGGCGGTCTCCTTGCCGCCATGGAGGAGGCCCTGCCAGGCCGCCACCCCTGCCAGCAGCACGATGCCCGCGAAAAGGAGCGGGACCAGCAATTTTTTCTGCACGAAGGCCTCCATGCCGTCAGGCAAGGGGATTATAGCCGAGCCTTCCCCCCGAGACAATATAGCGGGAGGGGGCCCCGCAGACGCCCCTCCCGCACCCACGTATTTACCTGGGTCCGGCGGTGCGGTAAGATGCGGTCGCCTGTGGGATTCAGAAAGAAAGAGGGAGGGGTGCATGAGATTCGGCCTGCAAATCAATCTTGATGTGAAGGATCGCCCGTGTCTCGTGGTGGGGGGCGGGGAGGAAGCGACGGAGAAGACGAACCGGCTCCTGGAGGCTCAGGGGAAGGTGACGGTGGTGAGCCCAACGCTCACGGACGAATTGAAAACACTCACCGCGTCGGCCAGGATTCTCCACCGGGGGCGCCGCTTCAAAGCGTCGGATGTCGATGACGGCGTCGTGCTGGTCATGAACACGGTGCGCGGCGACCAGGTGCTCAGCCGCGACCTGCTGGCGTTATCCAAACAGAAAGGGTTCTTGTTGTCCGCCACGGACCAGCCGGACTATTCGACCTTCACGATGCCGGCGCTCGTGGCGAGGGGCCCGCTCCGGATCGCCATCAGCACCAGCGGGGTCTCGCCGGCCCTGGCCAAGCGGCTGCGTGAGGACCTCGAGCCGCTCTTCGACGAGCGGTTCGAAGTGTACCTGGAATACCTGGACGCGTACCGCGGCCACCTGCATTCGACCGAGCCGAATGTAGAAAAACGCCAGGCGCTGTTGCGGGATGCCGTTGCGAAGGTCCGGCTCCAGGGGAAAATCCAATTTCCGAAGGTCGAAAAGAAGGAAGAGAAAGGAACGTGAGCATGGTCCTGTTGGAGTTCAGCATGTCGCCGCTGGGGGAGGGCGAGAGCGTGGGCCAATACGTGGCGCGGTCCCTCGATATCGTGGATCGGAGCGGGGTGGATTACCGGCTCAACCCGATGGGTACTGTGCTGGAGGGAGACTGGGACGAAGTGTTCGGCGTCGTGAAGAAGTGCTATGAGCGCATGCGGAAAGACTGCAATCGGATCTCCTGCTCGATCAAGGTGGACTACCGCAAGGGGGCCAAAGGGCGGCTGAGCGCAAAGGTGATGAGCGTGGAGAAGAGACTCGGGCGGAAGGTGAGGACCTAGAACACCGAGAATTTAAAGTACTTGGTCGGGTTCTTTTTCACGTCCGCGAGCAACGCCTCCATTTCGGTCAGTACCTTGTCGGTGCGCTCATAGAGCTGGTCCTGGTTGACCAGCTTCCCGATCGTCCCCTCGCCGTGCTCGATCTTCCCGACCAACGCTTCACCCTTGGCGGTGATGCCTTCCAACCGTTGATACAAGGCAGGGTCGCGGGCCAGTTTTCCCAGGCTCCCGTCCGGGCGATTCAGCAATGCCCCGAGTTTCTGTAATTCGTCCACGGCCGCCGTGGCCCGGTCATAGAACGCGCGGTCCGTCATCAGCTTGCCGAGGGTCCCCTCGCCACGCTCGATCTTGGATAAGAGATTGCCGGTCTGCTCGGAGACCCCCTCCGCCTTCCGGATAAGCTGGGCGGTGCGGTCGTAGAGTTCCGGATCGGTGACCAGTTTGCCCAAGGTCCCCTTGCCCTCCTTGAAGCCCGCCAGGATTCCCTGGATGTCCTTCAAGGTCTGATTCACGTTCATCAGCGTGGCGGTGGCGGTATCGGCCACGCCGGTGATGTCGGTCTCGCCGCGGCCAGCCAGGACCGCCCCGTCGGGCAGGGGCGGCAGACGGAGATTCCCCGGCACAATTTCGAGATACTTATCCCCCAGCAGGCCCATCGGGCGCACGATGACGGCCGCGTCGGTGTGCAGGAGCGCGCGGATTTCGTTTTTGACGGTGAAGAGCACCTCGACCTTTCCCTTGTCGGGATCGATCTCGATCCGCTTGACGTTCCCCACGTCCACCCCGCTCATGCGGACCGGCGCCCCCACCTTGAGGCCCTGGCTGTCATTGAGGAGCGCGGAGAAGAGGGACCGGAGGGTGAACACCCCCATGCCTTCATTCAGGTTCAGAATGGCGACGAGGATTCCCAAGACCGCGAGGACGATGACGAGCCCGACCTTGAGCTGGGACCAGCTTCTCTGATTGGGGCGTCTCATCGCGGGAGGGGCCCCGCGCTGTCGGCCGCCGTCTCGACCGTGCGCACGGCCCCGCCCTTGTACGGGAAGCAGCGCGGGGTCTGCAGCACGGCCCCCGGCTCCAGGAAGGTGCGGATCTCCTGGTCCTCCGCCGCCTTCAACTCCTCCACGGTGCCGTCGAAAATCTTCTCGCCCCGCTGAATCATGACGAGGCGGTCGGCCACGCGGTAGGCCGTCTCGAGGTCGTGCGTCACCACGACCTGCGTGATCTGCTCCTCGCTGTGGAGCCGGCAGATCAGTTCGTTGATGAGGTGGGTGTTGATGGGGTCCAGGCCGGCGGTCGGCTCATCGTAAAGGATGATCTTCGGGCGGCACGCCAGCGCCCGCGCGATCGCGACCCGCTTCTTCATCCCGCCGCTGATTTCGGCCGGCATCTTGTGAGCGGTGTCCTCCAGGCCCACGAACCGGAGGCTCTCGTCCACCGCCTGCTCGATCGCGTCCTCCTCCAGGACGTCCTCTTCCCAGAGGCGGTAGCCGACGTTTTCCGAGACCGTCAGGGAGTCGAAGAGGGCCGCTCCCTGGAAAACCATGGCCATCTTGGCGCGGATGGGGACCATCTGTTGCTCGGTGAGGTGCACGATCTCCTGCCCGTCGACGAGAAGGGAGCCGGACTCCGGCTTGAGGAGCCCCAGGACCAGCCGGAGCGTGGTGGTTTTTCCGGAGCCGCTGCCCCCGAGAATGACCCGGGTCTGGCCGGGGGGCACGTCCATGGTGAAGTTGCTCAAGACCTGGCGGTTGTCGAACCGGAACGAGACGTCGCTGAATCGGATCATGGGCGCGTCATCCCAGAAAGATGAACAGCTTCGTCAGGAAGAAATCGGACATGAGAATCAGGATGGAGGAGGTGACCATGGACTGCGTGGTGGATCGGCCGACGCCCACGGTTCCGCCGGTGGTGGCGAGGCCGGCGTAGCAGCCGACCATGCACACGATGAAGCCGAAGACCAACGGCTTGATGAGGCCATAGACCAAGTCCAGCGGGCGGAGCGCCTCGAAGGCCCAGGTCCAATAAAAGAAGGAGTCGATGCTGAGGTAGAAGCGGGCGATCACGTACCCGCCGAAGATGGCGACGCCGTTGGCAATGACGGTCAGGACGGGCACCATGATGAGCGAGGCGAGCAACCGGGTGGTCACCAGCTTCTTGATGGGGTCGGTGCCCTCGGCCCGGAGCGCGTCGATCTGCTCGGTGACCTGCATGGAGGCCAGCTCGGAGGCGATGCCGGAGCCGACCCGGCCGGCGATCATCAGGGCGGCGAGCACGGGCCCCAGCTCGCGGACCACCGAGGTGCTGACGAGCCGCGAGACGTAGGGGATGGCCCCATAGGGCTCGAGCTGGATGGCCCCCTGCAGGGTCAGGACCATGCCGGTGAAGAGGCCGGTGAGCATGATGATGAAGAGAGACCCCACCCCGATCTGGTCCATGTAATACAGCATGTCCTGGCCATACCAGGGGCGCCGGAAGGCGCCGGCGAGGGCGATTCCGCAGAGTCGAGCGAACTCCTGGACCGTCCAGACGTACCCTTTGAGGGCGTCCTCTATGCGGATCGCTACGGTCTCCATGGCGGCCTGTCGTTCAGTGAAATGACCGAGGTGGCGATACTATACCCACCTTTCCGATAACAGGCAAGCCGTGGCGGGGGCGGATAGGCTGCAATCAGTCATCCGTATAGACGCGGACGACCCGGCGCCCGATCTGGCAGAGGACCTCATAGCTGATGGTGCCGAGCCATCCGGCCAGGTCGTCCGCGGTGATCCTCGCCGATCCCTGGGACCCGAGCAGCACGGCCTCGTCGCCGGCCTGGACGGGTGGGTGATCCGTGACGTCGACGATCGTGAGGTCCATGCAGACCCGGCCCACCACGGGAGCAGGACGCCCTCCGATGAGGACCCGGCCCCGATTCGACAGCCCGCGGCTGTACCCGTCCGCGTAGCCCACCGGAAGCACGGCCAGGGTCGTCGGCCGCCGGGCGACGAACGTGCCCCCATAGCTGACCGCCTGCCCGGGGTTCACCCGCTTGACCTGCACGATGCGGGTCTTCCAGGCAAGGACAGGCCGGAGATCCGTCGCAGGAACGGCCCCGGGCGCATAGCCGTAAAGCATGAGGCCGGGGCGGACCATGTCGAGATGGCTCGCCGGGAATCCGAGGATGGCGGCGGTCCCGGCGATGTGCGCGCAGGGGACCGGCACGCCCACGGACTTGAGCGCATCCAGGAGCGCGCGGAACCGGCCGAGCTGAGCGTCGGTCGGACCTCGGTCCGCCTCGTCGGCGCGCGCCAGGTGGCTCATGAGGCCGCCGAGCTGCAGCGCGGGAGGCCAGGAAGCGGTGAGGACTCCCTGCACGTCCTCCGGGGTGAGCCCGAGCCGGCCCATGCCTGTGTCCACTTTGAGGTGGACCCGCAGGGGGACGGGGCCGGAGCCGGCGAGGCGGGCCGCCGCTTCGATCGCCTCACGCGAAGGAAGGACGGGGGTCAAATCGCCTTCGAGGAGCGCGGGGAGGTCCTCGGGGAAAACCCCGCTCATGACCAGGACCGGCGCGGTGATGCCGCCGCGGCGGAGTTCGAGGCCTTCGGCAATCGTAGCGACGCCGAATTGCCGGATGCCGGCGTCCAGCAGGGCCCGCGCGACGGGAACGGCCCCGTGACCGTACGCGTCGGCTTTCACCACGGCGAGGACGGCGGCCGTGCCGACGCGACGAAGGACTTCTCTGAGGTTGTGGCGGAGGGCGGGGAGGTGGATCTCGGCGACGGTGGGGTTCAAATCTCGGTGATCTCCGCCTCCTTTTTTTTCAGGATCTCGTCCACCTTGAGGATATAGGAATCCGTGAGCTTTTGGGTCTCGTCGTGGGTTTTTTTGGCCTCGTCCTCGGTCAATTTGGTGTCCTTCTGGAGCTTCTTGACCTCCTCGAGGATGTCCCGACGGATGTTGCGGATATGGACCCGGACCTCCTCCGTGATTTTCTTGCTGAGCTTCACCAGGTCCTTCCGGCGGTCCTCGGTCAGCGCCGGCAGCGGCAGCCGGATCATCTTTCCGTCGATGGCCGGGGTCAGGCCGAGGTCGGAAGTCAGGATGGCCTTTTCGATCTCCTTGACGAGGGTGGGGTCGAAGGGCTGGATGGTGATGAGGCGGCTTTCGGGCACGGCCAGCGTCGCGACCTGCTTCAAGGGGGTGGGGGTGCCGTAGTAGTCCACCTTGACGTGATCCAGCAAGGAAACCGAGGCGCGGCCGGTGCGGACCGCGGCCAGCTCGTGCCGGAGGTGGTCGATCTGTCCCTCCATCTTCTCGGTGGCCTTCTTCTTCAGCATCGCCTGCATGGCTGATCCCCCCGAAATTACGCCTGGCCGACTTCGTCCCGGACCAGGGTGCCGAGCCGTTCCCCTGCGACGATCCGTTTGAGATTTCCCCGCTCCTTCAGGTTGAAGACGATGATCGGGAGATTGTGATCCATGCACAGGGAGATGGCGGTGGTGTCCATGACTTTGAGTTTTTTATCGATGACCGTGAGGAAGGGGAGCTGGTCGAATTTTTTGGCCTTGGGGTTTTTGAGGGGATCGTCGTCGTAGATGCCCGACACTTTCGTCCCCTTCAGGATGATCTCCGCGCCGATTTCCATGGCGCGCAGCGCGGCGGCGGTGTCGGTGGAGAAGTAGGGATTGCCGGTGCCGGCCGCGAAGATGACTACGCGCTTCTTCTCCAGGTGCCGGATCGCCCGCCTTCGGATGTAGCCCTCGGCCAGTTGGCGCATCTCGATGGCCGACTGGACGCGCGTCGCGGGGCCTTCCTTTTCCAGCGCGTGCTGGAGTGCCAGCGCGTTCAGGATGGTGGCCAGCATGCCCATGTAATCGGCGGAGGCCCGCTCCATCCCGCCGTCCGCGCCGGTGAGGCCGCGAAAGATGTTCCCCCCGCCGATCACGATGGCGACCTCCACCCCCATCGCGACGACCTCGGCGATTTCCTTGGCCAGGTACCCGATCACCCGGCTGTCGATCCCGAACGGCTGGTCGCCGGCCAGGATCTCTCCGCTGATCTTCAGAAGAATGCGTTTGTACGCCGGAGGGGTCATTCCTCCTCGCCGAGCTGAAAGCGCGTGAACCGGCGGATGGAGATGTTCTCCCCGAACTTGGCGATCTTCTGCGTCAAGAGATCGGCGATTTTGGCGTTCGGGTCCTTGATGAACGGCTGTTCCAGGAGGCACGCGTCCTGGTAGAACTTCTCCAGTTTCCCGCTCGCGATTTTCTCCCACGCGGCTTCGGGCTTGCCCATTTCCTTGGCCTGACCACGGTAAATCTGCACTTCCTTCTCCGCGATCTCCTTGGGGAGGTCTTCCCGCCGCACATAGAGGGGCCTGGCCGCCGCGATCTGGAGCGTCAGGTCGCGGACGAAGCCCTGGAACTCCTCGTTCCGGGCGACGAAGTCGGTCTCGCAGTTGACCTCGATCAGGACGCCGATCTTGCTCCCGGCGTGAATGTACGAGGCGATGACCCCCTCGTTCGTGGCGCGTCCGACCTTCTTGCCCGCCGAAGCCAGCCCTTTCTGCCGGAGCCAGTCGATCGCCTTGGCGATGTCATCGGCATTCTCGACCAGGGCCTGCTTGCAGTCCATGATGCCGGCGCCGGTCTTCTGCCTGAGTTCCTTGACGAGGGTGCTCTCTCCTGCCATCTATGTTCTCCTCATGTCACCGTTTGATTGTATCCCTGGGGGACCTCTGCGGCGACGGCCGTGCCTCCACGGCACGGGCGGCCGTCCGTCCCGATCGGGACACGCCGGCGGTCGGTCAGGCCAATGCCCCTGCGGCGTGGACGGAATGCATTTCAGCGGCGGTGATGCTGCCCGGCTTCTCTTCCTCGGCCCGCTGCGCGCGCAGATGGAGGCCCTCGACCACGGCGTCGGCGATCTTGGAGGTGATTAATTTGATGGAGCGGATCGCGTCGTCGTTGCCAGGGATCAGATACTCGATGCCGTCGGGGTTGCAGTTGGTGTCCACGAGGGCGACGATGGGGATGTCCAGCCGCTGCGCTTCCAGGATGGCGATGCGCTCCCCTCGGGTGTCGGCGATGTACACGCAGCCCGGAAGACCGGACATCCCCTTGATTCCGCCCAGGCCCGTTTCGAGCTTCTGGCGTTCCTTCTCCAGCTTGGCCGTCTCCTTCTTGGGCAGCCGTTCGTAGGTGCCGTCGACCGAGGCGGCCTCGATCTTTCTCAGCTTGTCGATGCTCTTGCGGATGGTGTTGAAGTTCGTCAGCATGCCCCCCAGCCAGCGCTGGGAGACGTAGAACATCTGGCACCGCTTGGCTTCTTCCTCGACGATGTCCTTGGCCTGGCGCTTCGTCCCCACGAAGAGGACCGAATCGCCCTGGGCGACGGTCTCCCGCACGAAGTCGTATGCGGCCTCGAAGCGAGCCATGGTCTGCTGCAGGTCGATGATGAAGATGCCGTTCCGCTCTCCGAAGATATAGCGCTTCATCTTCGGATTCCAGCGATTGATCTGGTGGCCGAAGTGCACGCCGGCCTCCAGGAGTTCCTTGATGGTAATCGCTCCCATACCGTCACCCCCTTTCTGTCGCCGGCGTGCCCCGCTGCCTGATGGAAGCGGGAGGAATGGTGAGTTCCTTAGGTGCCGACAATGTGCCCGCTCGAAGCGGACGTGATTGGATTGTGCCTCATTCCCATCGCCCGAAGGCGAGGGGCCCGATGGCCGGGTCGAGGGACCAGGCCAAGCGGTAATTCGTAGCACGATCCGTATGGTTTTTCAAGTGAAATGTTCCGGCGTCAGGACCGGTAGGAGGCGTTGATGGTGACGTAATCGGGGCTGAGGTCCGTGGTCCACACCCGGGCGGTTCCCTTGCCTGACCCAAGGGTCACCGTCAGCGTGAACTCGCGTTCCTTGAGAACGGCGCTCGCGCGCTCTTCCGCCCCCTGGCCGAGGCCGATCCCCCGGCGGACCACCACCACGTCCCCGTACGCGATCCCGATCTTGTCGGGGGCGAGGCGGACCCCGGCCCGCCCGATGGCCGCCATAATGCGGCCCCAATTGGCGTCCTCGCCGAACCAGGCCGTCTTCACCAGGCTGGAGGTGGCGATGGTCGTGGCGACCCGCAGGGCGTCGGCCTCGGTCCGGGCCCCGTTCACGACCAGCTCCACCAGCTTCGTGGCGCCCTCTCCGTCCCGGGCGATGTGCTTGGCGAGGTCGAGGCAGACCCGCTCGAGGAGCGCCTGGAACCGCCGGGCGTCCGCGCTGCCCGGCGTGATCGGCCGGTTGTCCGCCAGGCCGTTGGCGAGGCACAGGACCGTGTCGTTGGTGCTGGTGTCGCCGTCCACCGGGATGCGATTGAAGGTCCGCTCCGTGGCCTGACGCAGTCCCCGCTGGAGGACGGCCCGCGACACCTTCGCATCGGTGGCCAGATAGGCGAGCATCGTAGCCATCTGAGGATGAATCATCCCGGACCCCTTCGCGATCCCGCCGACGGTGACCGTCCGTCCTCCGATCGTTTCCTCGGCCGCGGCCATCTTTAGGATTGTATCGGTGGTCATGATGGCGCGGGCGGCCTCCTCGCCTCCCTCGCGCCTAAGACGGCCGGCCAGGATGGGGACGGCGGCTCTGATCCGCTCCATCGGAAGCGGCTTGCCGATGACGCCGGTCGAGCCGACGAGGACGTCCTCCGGGGAGAGGCCCAGCACGCGGGCCGCCAGGGCCGCCATCTCCACGGCGTCGGCGTATCCCTGCCGGCCCGTGCAGGCATTGGCGTTCCCGCTGTTGACGAGGATGGCGCGGGCTGTCCCGCGGCGCAGCCGCTCGCGGTCCAAAAGGACCGGCGCGGCCGCCACGCGATTGGTCGTGAAGACGCCGGCGGCCGTCGCCGCGCACTCGGAGGCGATCAAGGCCAGATCGGGCATGTCGGCCTTCTTGATGCCGGACGCCATTCCGGCGGCCAGGATGCCGGGGACCGCCGTGATCCCCCCGGTCAACATGTTCATGCGCGTGATCCTCTTGCGTGACGGTTACGGGAAGAGCCCGGAGTCCTGGAGGCCCAGCGACTCGGACCATCCCTGCATCAGGTTGAGCGATTGGACCGCCTGTCCGGCGGCGCCCTTCACGAGATTGTCGAGCGCGGCCATGAGAATGGCCGTGCCGGTGCGCGCGTCCACGAAGGCGGACACGTCGCAATAGTTCGCCCCGCGCGTGTTCCGCGGATTCGGGGACTGTCCCGGGGGCAACACCCGCACGAAGGGCTCGCCTTTGTAGAACTCGCGGTAGAGATCGGTGAGCTGGTCCGACGTGCGAGCCTCACGGAGCCGGATGTAGGCCGTGCTCAGGATGCCCCGCGTCATGGGGATCAGGTGAGGCGTGAAGGTCACCGCCGCGCCGAGCTCCTGTTCGATCTCGGGGATGTGCCGGTGCGCGCCGAGCTTGTAGGCTTCGATGGACTCGTTGGCCTCGGGAAAGTGATAGGGGAGGGCGGGGGTCCGCCCGGCGCCGGAAATCCCCGACTTGGCATCGATGACGATCGCCTCGCTCAGCAGGCGGTGTCTGGCCAGCGGGGCGAGTGACAGGATCGCGGCGGTGGGGTAGCACCCCGGCACGGCCACCAGCGCGGCCGACCGGATGGCGTCCCGGTGCAGCTCGGGCAGTCCGTACACGGCCGATGGGAGGAGGTCGGGAGCGGGGTGGGGGACCCCGTACCAGGTCTCGTACTGGCTCGCGCTCCGGAGCCGGAAGTCCGCGCTCAGGTCAATGACCTTGCGGCCGGCCTTCAGGAACGCGGCCGCCGGTCCCGCGGATTGGGTGTGAGGAAGGGCGAGGAACACGACCTCGCATTGAGCGGCCACCCGGGACGGGTCCATGGCCTCATAGACCAGTTCGGGCCCGGCCAGATTCGGGAAGACCGCCTGGACGGGTTTGCCGGCATGCTGCTCCGACGTCACGGTCGTGATGCGGACCTGGGGATGGCGGAGCAACAGGCGCAACAACTCTCCCCCCACATACCCGCTGGCTCCCACCACCGCTACAGTCGTCATGACGGCTCTCCGGTTGAAGGCCTTCGATCAAATAAAAAAGGGAAGGCCGAGGGGCCTTCCCTTCAAGCAAGGGTCGTCGCCCCGTTTACCGTTTCGAGAACTGGAACCGCTTCCGGGCGCCCTTCTGCCCGTACTTCTTCCGCTCCTTGGTGCGGGGGTCACGGGTGAGGAGCCCTTCCTTTTTGACCGCGCCGCGCAAGGTGGAATCCATGGTCACGATGGCCTTGGAGATCGCGTGCCGCAGGGCGCCCGCCTGGCCGGAATTGCCGCCGCCCTCGATCGTGGCGGTCACATCGACCTTGCCCTGGAGATTGGTGATCTCCAGCGGATAGGTGATCGTCGACCGGTGGGTCGCCCGTGGAAAATACGATTCGAGCGGCCGGTCGTTGACCGTGAACTGCCCGGAACCGGTCCGGACCCAGGCCCGGCAAATCGCCAGCTTGCGCTTGCCCGTCGCGTACACCGTCTCTCCTTGCGTCATGGAAGGGTCTTCTCCTTTACGAGTCAGATCGTCAATGGTTCAGGTTGTTGCGCCTGGTGGGAATGAGAGGGCCCGGCGTATACTTTCAACTTGCGGCCCATTTGTTTGCCGAGGGGGGTCTTCGGCAGCATCCCCTTCACGGCACGCTCGACCACCGCGGCGGGTTTCCGTCTGAACACTTCCTCCACCGTTTCCGATTTCAACCCGCCCGGATAGCCCGAGTGGCGGTAGTACCGCTTCGTGTGGACTTTGTCTTTGGTGAGGTGGACCTTCTCGGCGTTCACGATCACCACGTGATCGCCGGTGTCCACGTGCGGAGTGTAGGTCGGCTTGTGCTTCCCGCGGAGCACGATGGCGACCTGGGCGGCCATCCGGCCCAGGGTCTTGCCTTCGGCGTCGACGAGGTACCACTTCCGTTGGACTGCTTCCTTCTTGGCGGAGTAGGTGCGAATCATGATGGTCGGCTGCCTTTCTAGGCGGTGCCCCCGGACTCTTTCGAATGGAGCCGCTTGAGCCAGGGATCCACGGTCTCCGGGGGTTGCTTACTCAGGACCTCTCGGGTGGCGTAGATCGGGCTCCGGGTCCGCAGGGCCAGGGCAATGGCGTCGCTGGGGCGGGAGTCGATGGTCACTTCCGATTGCGGACTGCTCAGGTAAATGCTGGCGAAATAGGTATTGCTCTTGAGGTCCGTGACGACCACCTTGGAGACCTTCAGCCCCAGGTGTTCGGTCAGGTTCCGCAGGAGGTCATGGCTGAGGGGGCGGGGCGGGGCGATCCCTTCCACGGCCAGGCGGATGGCGGTGCCCTCCGCGATCCCCACCCAGATCGGGAGCGTGGCGGACTTGTCCTCATCCTGCAGGAGCACGACCTGGCTCTCCGCATTGGGGTTGGCGTCGGCCCACACGCCCTGCACCATCAATTTGACCAGGTCGTTATCCATTGCCCCTCTCAGGCCTCATACTTGCCGAAGTCCTCCGGCTTGAGATTTTCCAGCCACCGATCGAACTGCTCGGTGCTCTGCTTTTGCAGCACCTCGTCGGTCACGAAGATGGGGGCTTGGGCCCGCAGGGCCAGGGCGATGGCGTCGCTGGGGCGGGAGTCGACGGAGTACTCCGAATCCCCGTACGAGAGGTGGATCTTCGCGTAGTACGTGTTTTCCTTGAGGTCGGTGACCACCACGCTGATAACCTTGGCGTCTGCGGTGTCCAGGACGGTCTTCATCAGGTCATGGGTCATGGGCCGCTCTTCGGGGGTTCCTTCGATCGCCCGGCTGATGGCGTGGGCTTCCGGCTTGCCCACCCAGATGGGCAGCATCTCGGTGTTCCCGTCATCCCGGAGGATCACGATATAGGCGTTGGTATAGGGGTCGAACATCAACCCCCGCACTTCCATCTGTGTCATCATGCCTCACCGGTGAAACGCTGTCTTCTACCTACCATTCTCGAAGCGGTCTTGTCAAATGAAATTCGGCGGTTACCGCGCGTTCCGGTCCAGAATGTCCTCGACATTCACCGACATTCCGGAGCCGCCGAGGTCCGGGTTCGCGATGAGGCGCAGCAAGGCGATCGCCACCGCGTCCGTGGTCTGCAGCGTGGCCGGATCCTCTGTGGGATAGGCGGCCGCCCGCATGGGGGTCCTCGTCTTCCCGGGGTTGATGGCCAGCACCCGGATTCCGCTGGAGGCCAGCTCTTCAGCCAGGGTTTGGGTCAGACCCTCCACGCCGAACTTGGACACGGCGTAGGGCCCCCACCGCGCGCGCCCATGACGTCCCAATCCGGAGGTCAGGTTGATGATGCAGCCGGTTTTCTGATCGGCCATGATGCGCGCCGCGGCTCGGCAGGTGAGGAAGGTCCCCGTCAGATTGATTCTGATGACGGCGTCCCATTCGTCCGGCGTCATGTCCACGAGGTGGGCCAGCCGCCCCAGGATGCCGGCCGCGTTGACCAGAATGTCGAGGTTCCCGGCGCGCTCCCAGATCCAGCGGAACAGGGAATCCACCTCGGGCGGGGAGCCCACATCGGTCCGCCGGTATTCGATGGCGGCTCCCTTCAATCCGGCCAGGGTCGCGGTTTCGGCCATGGCCGCTTCCGTGCGGGCACAGATGAAGGTGCGGACGCCTGCCTGCGCGAGGGCCAGGGCGGCGGCTCTGCCGATCCCCGAGCTCCCGCCCGTCACGAGGGCCGTTTGTCCCGCAAGCCCCCTCGCCTCAGCCATCGGGCCTTACGGTCCTGGCGAGACCGGACGGGAAGACATGTCGCCTGTCGGAAGAATTCGGAATATGAATGTCGGCGACTCTAGGACGGCTGGGGCTGGTCCGGTTTGGGGAGTTTCAGGAAGGCGAACATCTGGTCTTTCACCAGAGCCCGCCCGCTTTCGTCTCCCAGATTGACTTGATATTCGTTGATCACCATCACCCGCATCTTGACCCATTCCCCCCAGCAGGGGGCACAGATGTTGGACTTCAGGTAGCTTTCGAGCTTGCCCTGGTACAAGGGCTCCGCGATCGCTTCGCCGAGGGTGTTGCACCGAACGCATTGGACTTGCGCCATGCCGTGGATCCCTCCTCCCTCCGCCCATGAGTCGCGCTCCGCCTCATCGTGAGGAGGTCGCATCCTACCATATTGCTTCAGGCGAAGGGAAGCCGCGACCGTCATGGTCTCCTTGACGCTCCAGCCCTGTCATGTTAGAACCCAATCCCAATGTGATCGATCTGTTGAGCCCGGGTGGCGGAATGGCAGACGCAGCGGACTCAAAATCCGCCGGTGGCAACACCATGGGAGTTCGACCCTCCCCCCGGGCACCAATTAGAACGCCGCTCATGACCCGTTGCAATTTCGGGAGCAACGGGTGCCCCGACTTCGCGGCTATGGACGCCGCAGGCGCTCCAAGCTAGCTTGGCCCAGGCCATTCGGTCACCCAGTCAGGGGGCTCATTTTGGCCCGTAATCTTGGACTTGTGCGGGTGGAAACCCACCGGAAATCGGCCGTCATTTTCCCCTTGACATGGTTGATCTTCTTCGCTAAAGTTCCGCCAATGATTGCGTACACATCCTGTATTCGGAGGGGGGAGTGACGGCGTGCTGGTGCCGTCGGACCTAATTCTTATTTTTCCGGAGGAGGTGAATCATATGAGGATCAAGATGGGCGTCCTTGCAATCGGAGTGTTGGCTCTTTTCACCATCGTCGGCATCGGAATAGGGACGGCGATGGCGCAGGAGCGAGCGGTGCTGCAGGACATCGGGGCGAGCGGCAGGCTGGGCAGCGGGGTGGCCGGGAGCCAGGACAACACCTGGATGCGCGAGTTGCTCGCGAAGCCGGAGACGATTTACGGCCGCCTGTGGGCCAAAGATATTCCGGGCGGGAAAATCTACGTCGAGACCGGGGGAGGCGCCCTGGTTACGGTGCGGTTGAGCGAGAAGACCAATATTGAAAACCTCAAGGCGGTAGGGATCGGGAACGATGTGGAAGTCCAGGCCTACCGGAAGACAAGAGTCCTCGGGTCGGGCGCCAACGCAGCCGAGGTTCCTGAAGGCGAGCCATATGTGATCGATATTTCGGTCATCCGCGCGGCCGACAATCCCACGAACCTGGTTCCCCAAGCCGGCTACAACCCGGATACGGATCGCGGAATCAACAGTAAGGATTCCTCAGTCTCGGGCGGCGTGGGAGGCCAGTGCTTCCAGTGCTATGAGGGGGCGCCCTCGTCCTACGGCAAGTAAGGGCGATTCGAATTAACTCGGTGCGGCGACGCGCGTCCACATCGAGTGAGTTCACGAGTCCGGCGGCGGTCGAAAGGCCGCCGCCGGATTGTTTTTAGGGCCCCGCTCTCCTAGGGTTTCTCCTCTTCCTCTCCCGTCTCTTCGTCGGTGCGCTGCTTTCGTTTCGGCGCCCCTTCGATGAGGAGCGTGATCTCTCCCTTCGGAGGGTGAGCGTGGACCCAGGCCAGCAGCTCCTCCAGGGTGCCGCGCCGGAACTCTTCGAACCGCTTCGTCAGTTCGCGGGCCAGCACCGCGCGGCGGTGTCCGAGTCCGTCGCGCAGCGCCGTCAGAAGTTTTTCGATTCGGTGCGGGCTCTCGAACAGGATGAGCGTGCCGGGTTCCCCCCGAAGGCGCTCGATCCGTTTGGCGCGGGCGCCGGCCTTCCGCGGGAGGAATCCCTCGAACCGGAACGAATCGCTGGGAAGACCCGACGCCGCCAGAGCGGCCAGGACCGCCGAGGGGCCTGGAACGGGCACGACCCGGACTCCGGTCTCGATCGCCCGTGTGATCAGGAAGTAGCCGGGGTCGGAGACGACCGGGGTGCCCGCGTCGGAGACGAGGGCCACGTCGGTCCCGGACTGCAGCCGCTCCAGCAAAACGGTGGTCTTCTCTTCCTTGTTGAAATCATGATAGCTCGTCAGGGGGGTCTCGATTCCGAAATGGGCGCAGAGTTGCTGGGTGTGCCGGGTGTCCTCGGCGGCGATGATGCCGACCGTCTTCAGCACGCGCACCGCTCGATGGGTGATGTCCTCCAGGTTCCCGATGGGCGTGCTGACAATATAGAGCGTGCCGGCCATACATCCTCCCGTGGGCCGCATCCTAACCCAACTCGTCCCGCCGTCAAAGCGCGTTTCACCTGTTCCCGGGACTTTTTCAGAATGGCGCTCTGTGCTACCATTCGGGACGAGTCATGATGGAATACGCGTTTTGTCCAAAGTGCGGGGTGTCCCTGGCCAGCCGGTCGATCAAGGCGGGAGAACCGGACCGCCTCGTGTGCACCGGCTGCGGCTTCATCTTCTTCCTCGGCCCCAAGGTGGCCGTGGGGACCATCATTGCGGCTCCCGACGGGATCGTCCTGATCAAGCGGGGGATCGAGCCGGCCTGGGGCAAGTGGGTCTTCCCCGGGGGTTTCGTCGACCGCGGGGAACGGGTGGAGGACGCGGCCGTGCGGGAAGCCCGCGAGGAGACGGGCCTGGACGTCCGCCTGACCGGCCTCTTGAATATTTATTCCTACACCGATCACCCGGTGATCATCATGGTCTACGCCGCGGACATCATCGGGGGGCGCCTCGAGGCCGCGGATGAGACGCTGGAGGCGCGCATCTACCCCTCGGCGCACATTCCGTGGAACGAGCTGGCCTTTCCCAGCACCGCGGACGCGCTCCGTGACTACCTGACGGCCCTCTCCGAAGGAAAGCGATTGGCATGGTCGTAACAGAAAGGGTGGCCCTGGTGACCGGGGGAGGGACCGGGATCGGCCTGGCCATCGCACAGGCCTTCCTTCGGGAGGGGGCCTTCGTGGCGATCGGTTCCAGGAACCAGGCGCATTTGCGGGACGGCGCCGAAGCGGCGCGGGCTGCGGGTCATGAGGTCATGACAATCCGGATGGACGTGACCGACCCGCTCTCCGTGGGCGCGGCCGTGGACGCCGTGGCGACACGCTACGGCCGGATCGATATCCTGGTGAACAACGCGGGCCTTTCCGGGCAGACCCCGATGGACGACCCGGATGACAGCCGCTGGCACGCCATCATTGCCGCGGATTTGACGGGACCCTATCTGTGCTCCAAGCGGGTCTTGCGGGTCATGAAGGACGGGGCGCACGGACGCATCATCAACCTCTCATCGGTCCTGGGGCGGTTCGGTGTGCCGGGCTACACCGCCTACTGCGCCGCCAAACACGGCATCATCGGATTCACCAAGGCCCTTGCCCTCGAAGTGGCTGGCCGGGGGATCACCGTCAATACGATTTGTCCGACCTGGGTGGACACCGCCATGGCCCGGCAAGGGATCGAGGAAACGGCCGCCGGCATCGGCATCTCGCCTGAGGAATTTCGCCGGCAAGCCGTCCAGGCGGTGCCCATCAAGCGCATGGTGGAGGCCTCGGAAGTGGCCGACCTGGCGGTCTATCTGGCCTCCCCCGCGGCCGCCGGCGTCACCGGCCAGGCGATCAATATCTGTGGAGGCGCGACGGCCGGAGCCGGCGACTGAAACGCTCGTCTCTCCGTCGCGTGGCTTGACTCCCTTTCCGCCGTTTCCCTATAATGACAGATTCTTGACCCGTCAAGCCGCGTAGAGGATTTTTGCTGAAATTCAGCGGGATTGTGAGACCATGAACGTCGTGTTCTTCAAGGTGACCCTCCTGCTCTACTTCCTGGGAACGATCCTGTTCCTGACCCAGTTGGCCGGTCGCTCCGAAGGGGTCGTGCGGGTCTCCTTCGCGTCCGCCGGGATCGGGTTTTTCTTCCACACGCTGGCCCTCGTCTCCCGAATGATCGAAGCCGGGCACATTCCTCTCACCACGATGCACGAGGCGCTGTCGTTTTTTTCCTGGGCTCTGGTCCTGGTGTTCCTGATGGTCGAACTGCGGTACCGGACCCATATCCTCGGATCGTTCATCCTGCCGCTGGCGTTCATTTCCCTGATCTCGGCGGCCGCCCTGCCGACCGAAATCAAGGCCCTGGAGCCGATCCTGCGCAACGTCTGGATGCATGTGACCCTCTCCCTGCTCGGTACGGTCGCGTTCGCGGTGGCCTTCGTCGCCGGGCTGATGTACCTGATCCAGGAGCATTTGCTCAAGTCGAAGCACCTGAATGTTCTGTATCACAAGCTCCCACCGCTCGACTTTCTCGATGAATTGAATGGAAGAGCCATTTTATTGGGGTTCCCGCTGCTGACGCTGGGAATCATCACGGGCGCGCTGTTTGCGGAGTTCGCGCGGGGATCCTTCCTGAATTGGAACGCCGAGCAGATTGGGGCATTGGGGACGTGGCTCTTCTACCTCGTGGTGTTGCTGGGGCGGGTGACGGTGGGGTGGCGGGCCAAGAAGGCGGCGTACTTGACAGTAGTCGGATTCGCCGGGGTGATCTTCACCCTGGTGGGGGTGATCGTAAAAGGACCGCACCCGTTGGCGTGAGTGATGAATCTCATTGCAGTCGGACTCAACTATAGGACGGCGCCGATAGAGCTTCGGGAACGGCTCGCGGTCCCCGAGGGAAGTCTGCCCGAGGCGCTGGCCCGCCTCAAGAACTGGCCGGGGGTCGCCGAGGGCGTCATCCTGTCCACCTGCAATCGGGTCGAGCTGTACGCCGTGGTCAAGGAGACCGAACTCGGCTCTGCGGCGCTGGGGGAGTTCATGACGACGATGGCATCCGAGGTCGCGGCCGAACAGATTCTGCCGCGCCTCTATCATTTGGAAGGGCAGGAGGCCATCCGACATCTCTTCCGGGTGGCGGCGAGCCTGGACTCCATGGTCGTGGGCGAGCCGCAAATCCTGGGACAGGTCAAGGACGCCTTCGAGGCCGCGCTCACCCACAAGTCCACCGGGGTCGTACTGAATAAAGTGATGAAGAAAGCCATTTCGGTCGGGAAGCGGGTGCGCTCCGAGACGGGCATCGCTGAGCATGCGGTGTCGGTCAGTTACGCCGCGGTCCAGCTCGCCAGGAAGATCTTTCAAAACCTGGCGGAACAAGCGGTCCTCCTCGTAGGGGTCGGGGAGATGGGCAAACTGGCGGCCCGGCATCTCATCGACGCGGGTGTGCGGCAGATGATGATCACCAACCGGAATTTCGACCGGGCGGTCGATCTGGCCAAGCGGTTCAACGCGCTCCCGATCCCCTTCCACGAGTTCCATCATGAGATGGCGGGCGCCGACATCATCGTCTGCGCGACGGGTGCGGACACCTATGTGATCGGTCCCGAGGACGTCCAACGGGCGCTCAGGTCCCGCGGGAACCGCCCCATGTTCCTGATCGACATTGCGGATCCCCGCAACATCGACCCGGCGGTCGGCGCCCTTGATAACGCCTACCTCTATAACATTGACGATCTCCAGGGCCAGGTCGTGATGAATCTTGAACAGCGCCGCCACGAGGCCCTGAGGGCCGAGGACATCGTCAGGGAGGAGGTTCCCCCCCTCGTCCGGTGGATGAAGACCCTGGACGTCGTGCCCACGATCATGGCGCTGCGGCGCAAGGCCGAGGACATCCAGCGGGCGGAAGTGGAGCGGACGCTGGCCCGGTTGGGGCCCGTCACGCCCCGGCAGCGCCAGCTCGTGGAGGGCCTCGCGGCGGCCATCACCAATAAGCTCCTTCACGCACCTCTCGTCGCGATCAAGGCCGAGGCCGATTCGCCCAACGGAACTCTCTATGCGGAGCTCACCCAGCGCCTCTTCAACCTCGAAAAAGAATTGGAGGCGGGGCTTCCGGCCGAGGCCGGAGAGGAGCTCGATCCTCCTCTGCCGCCGCTCTCCCGGGAGGAGGAGGGATCCCCGTGACGCCCGCGGCGGGGCCTCAGGTGCTCACCTGCCCCCGGTGCCGCGAGACCTACTGGGGGGCGGGGACCGAGCGGTTGCCGGACTGTCCCCACTGCGGGTATGACTACCGGCAGCGGGAAGGGTTCCGGTTTGATCTGGTGTTCCTGATGGTGCTGATCATCGCGATGTTCGGGTTCCTGCTGCTCACCGCCAGTTACAAGAGCGGGACGGGGCGATCCCAGGCCTCCCCGGTGGTTCAGGAGGAGATGCCTGAGAAACTGCCGGGGCGGTAAGCGCCTGCGGCGTCCGTAGCCGCGAAGTCTTGGCTGAGCGGCGTTCAATCGGTAGGGAATAGAGTATGGCGCAGGCTGCACGTGAATTAATCATCGGGACGCGGGGAAGCCAGCTCGCGCTGTGGCAGGCCGAGTGGGTGCAACGAAGGCTGCGGGAACTGGACCCGAGCCTTTCGGTGTCGGTCAGGCGAATCAAGACGACGGGGGACAAGATGCTGGACGTCCCCCTGTCCACGATCGGGGGGAAGGGACTGTTCGTCAAGGAGATCGAAGAGGCGCTCGCCCGAGGCGAGATCGACCTGGCGGTCCACAGCATGAAAGATGTCCCGACGCGCTTGCCGGCAGGCATGGAAATTCTGGCCGTCCCCGAGCGTGAAGACCCTCGGGATGTCCTCATTCACCGGCAGGGGCTTTCGCTCGAGTCCATGCCGGCCGGGGCGCGGATCGGAACCAGCAGCCTGCGCCGGCAGGCGCAAATTCTCAAGTACCGTCCGAACCTGACGATCCACCTGCTGCGGGGCAACGTGGATACCCGCCTGCGCAAGCTCGACGGGGGTGCGTACGATGGGATCATTCTGGCCGCCGCGGGCCTCAGCCGGCTTGGATGGAGCGATCGCGCCACCCAGTACCTGTCCTATGACGTCTGCCTGCCGGCGATCGGTCAGGGGGCGCTCGGCCTCGAAGGCCGCGGGGACGACGGGTTCGTGCGGGCGCTGGCGGGCCGCCTGGAACACGCTCCGACCCGGACGGCGGTCACGGCCGAACGAGCGGTGCTGGAGCGATTGGAGGGGGATTGCCAGGTTCCCATCGCGGCGCATGCGACCCTGGCTGACGGGACCCTGACGATCAGCGGGCTGGTCGCGAGCGTGAACGGGCGTCGCGTGGTGCGCGACTCGGTCCAAGGTCCCGCGCACGAGGCGCATCGGCTCGGCATGCAACTGGCCGAGCGGTTGCTGGCTCAGGGGGGCGAGGACATCCTCAGGGAGGTCTACGAAAAGGCGTGAGCGCGGCGGGGTGACGACGAGCGGGCGGGGCACGAGGACGGCATGAAGAGCGGGAAGGTGTATTTCGTCGGAGCCGGGCCGGGGGACCCGAAGCTGCTCACCCTCCGTGGAAAGGAATGTCTGGAACAGGCCCAGGTGGTCCTGTACGATTATCTGGCCAACCCGGCGCTGCTCGAGCATGTCCCTCCGGACGCCGAGCGCGTGTACGTCGGCCGGCGGGGCCGCGGGCGGTACGGGGAGCAGGAGGAGATCAATCGGGTGATGATCGAGCGGGCGCGGGCCGGGAAGACGGTGGTGCGGCTGAAGGGGGGCGACCCCTTCGTCTTCGGCCGGGGCGGGGAAGAGGCGGAGGCTGTGGCGGATGCCGGGATCCCCTTCGAGGTCGTGCCCGGCGTCACCGCCGCGGTCGCGGCGCCCGCGTATGCGGGGATTCCGGTCACGCACCGCACGCTGGCCTCCAGCGTGGCGTTCGTCACTGGCCATGAAGATCCCACGAAGCCCTCGCCCACCGTGGAATGGGACCGCCTGGCCTCGACCGGGGGCACCGTGGTATTTCTGATGGGCATGAAGAATCTTCCCGCCATCGTGGCGCACCTCACCGCGTCGGGGCGGCCGGTGACCACGCCTGTGGCCCTGATTCGGTGGGGGACGCGGGCCGAGCAGAAAACCGTTGTGGGAACGCTGGCCGACATCGTGAAGAAGGCGGAGGAGGCGGCGTTGGAGCCGCCGACCGTCATCGTGGTGGGCGAGGTAGTGAACCTGCGCGCCAAGCTCAACTGGTTTGAGACGCGCCCGCTGTTCGGCACGACGGTGCTCATCACGCGGCCTCGCGAGCAGGCCGGGGAGTTCGCGGATCTGCTGACCGGCCTGGGGGCGCAGGTGATCCCCTTCCCGACGATCGCCATCGTGCCCCCCGCGGACTGGGGGTCCCTCGACCGGGCGATCGGCCGCCTCTCCGAATTCGACTGGATCGTGTTCACCAGCGTCAACGGCGTGCGGTTCTTCATGGAGCGGATGCGAACCCTCGGTCGGGATGCGCGGGCCTTGGGAGGCGCCAGGCTCTGCGCCATCGGCCCCCGGACTGCGGAGGCGCTGGCGGCGGCGGGACTCACGGCCGACCTGATCCCCGCCGAGTATCAGGCGGAGGGCGTGCTTCAGGCTCTGGAAAAGGAACAGGTCAAAGGCGCCCGGATCCTGATCCCGCGCGCCGAGGTGGCCCGCGATCTCCTGCCGAAGGAGCTGCGGGCTCGGGGCGCCGACGTGACGGTGGCGGTGGCGTACCGGACCGTCCGGCCGGAGACGGACGCGGCCGCTCTCAAAGACAAGCTCCGCCGGGGAGAAGTTGGGGTCGTCGCGTTCACGAGCTCCTCGACGGTGCGGAACTACGTCGAGCTGTTCGCCGATCGGGAAGAGGCCTGCGCGCTCACCCGGCAGGCGGTGGTGGCCTGTCTCGGGCCCATCACGGCCGACACGGCGGAAGCGCTGGGCCTGCGGGTGGGGATCCGGGCCAAAGTCAATACCGTCCCGGCGCTGGTGGAGGCCATCGCCGGGCATTTCGCGCCTTCGTCATGCGAAATCTAAGGGTCAATTCGAACGAGAGGAGGGCAATAGCATGGTGCCGGTGAAATCGGTGATGATCCCGGTGGAGAAAATCCGGAAGGTGGATCGGGACACGTCAATCAAGGTGGCGGCGGAGCAGTTGCGGGATTTCAACATCGGGAGCCTCTTTGTCACGAAAGGGGGCGAAGTCATCGGGATCCTGACCGATACGGATATGGTCCGCCGGTGCGTGGCCGGCGGGCTCGACCCGACCAAGGCGACGGTGGAGCAGATCATGTCCGCGCCGGTCCTGATGATCGACGAGAACAAGACGCTCATGGACGCGAACGATCTCATGGCCAAGTCCCACGTGCGCCACCTGGGGGCGTCGCGCGGCGGCAAGCTGGTGGGCATGATCTCCGTCCGGGATCTGGTGGTGTTCCTGACCAACCTGCCCCGGAAATAGGAGCGGCCATGGCGTATCCCCAGGACAGGCTGCGGCGTCTGCGGGCGACGGAGGGCCTTCGCCGGATGGCCCGGGAGACCCGGCTGTCGGCGGACAATCTGATCGCCCCGTTTTTCGTCGTGGAGGGCCAGGACGTACGCCAGCCCATCGGCTCGATGCCCGGGCAGTGGCGGCTCTCGGTGGACCACCTGATCAAGGACGCGGGCGAGGTCCACGCCCTGGGCGTGCCCGCCGTGATCCTGTTCGGAATCCCGGCCCGCAAGGACGAGATCGGGAGCGAGGCCTGGAATCCGGGCGGGATCGTGCCGCGGGCGGTCCACGCGCTGAAAGACCGGATTCCCGACCTGGTCGTTATCACCGACGTCTGCGTGGACGAATACACGACCCACGGCCACTGCGGGGTGGTCAGGGGCGGGCAGGTCCTGAACGACGAGTCCCTGGAAGGGCTCCAGAAGATGGCCCTGTCCCACGCCCGGGCCGGAGCCGACATGGTGGCCCCCTCGGACATGATGGACGGACGTGTCCGCGCGATCCGGATGGCGCTGGATGCGGAGGGCTTCGATCAGGTGTCGATCCTCGCGTACGCCGCGAAGTTTGCCTCCTGCTTCTACGGCCCCTTCCGGGAGGCGGCGGATTCCAGCCCGAAATTCGGCGACCGCCAATCGTATCAGATGGACCCGGCCAATCTCAGAGAAGCCCTCAGGGAAATCGAACTGGACGTCGAAGAAGGAGCCGACATCGTGATGGTCAAGCCGGCGCTCCCCTATCTGGACGTCGTGCGGGCGGCGCGGGCGGCGTTTCGTCATCCGATCGCGGCCTATCAGGTGAGCGGGGAGTACAGCATGATCAAGGCGGCGGCCCAGCGGGGATGGCTGGACGAGCGGCGCGCCATGCTGGAAACCCTCGTGTCCATCCGGCGCGCGGGGGCCGATCTGATCCTCACGTATTTCGCCAAGGAGGCCGCCGGGGCCTTGCGGGTATGAGGGTCGCGCAGGGGCTTCAGGAATGCGCGGGACTGGCCTACCCGGTCGTGACCATCGGCAATTTCGACGGGGTGCACCTGGGACACCAGGCCGTGCTGAGGCTGGTCAGAGAGCGGGTCCAGCTTCACCGCGGCACGGTGGTCGTCCTGACCTTCGATCCGCATCCGCTCCGGGTGCTCGCTCCCAAGGTGGCCCTCCGGTTTCTCTGCGATCCTGCGGACAAGCTCGCGCTCCTCGAAGCGGCCGGCGTGGACGTGGTCGTCCGGCTCCCGTTCACGCAGGAGTTCGCCGCGCAGACGCCGGAGGAATTCATGGCCCGGGTCCTGCGCGATGGCTTGGGGACGCGGGAATTGTTCGTGGGGCAGAATTTCCGGTTCGGGAAGGATCGGGCCGGGACCATCCACACCCTGATGGAGGCGGGCCCCCGGATGGGGTTCACGGTCCAGGCGATCGCGCCGGTCGTGGTCGGCGGGGTCCCGGTGAGCTCAACCCGGATCCGGGATCTGGTGCAGGCGGGACGCATGAGTGAAGCAGCGGCGCTCCTGAGCCGGCCGTACATGCTCAGGGGGCTGGTCGTGCGGGGCGAGCGCCGGGGCAGCACGCTGGGTTTTCCGACCGCCAATCTCCTCCCCCCGGAGGGTCGCGTGCTCCCGCCTGACGGGGTCTATGCGACGCACCTGTGGGTGGGGACCCAGGCCTTGGCGGGTGTGACCTACATCGGGACCCGCCCGACGTTCGGCGCGGGGACCCGGTTGATCGAGACGCACCTCCTGGAAGGAGATCGGGAACTGTACGGGCTTGAGGTCGCGATCGCCTTTTATGAGCGCCTCCGGGATGATCAGACCTTCGAATCGGCCGACCTCCTGGCGCGACAGATTTCAGCGGACGTGGATCGGACGCGCGAGATTCTGCGGGGCCGTCCCGGAGTGCCCGCGCGGACTTCATGAACGGGACCCGATGGAGATCCTGAAGCACCCTTCGCCCCACGCCCTGTTCCGACGCGTCACGGAAGTCGTGCGCCGGGAGGGCTTGATCCGCTCCGGCGACCGCGTGCTGGTGGGCGTGTCCGGAGGACCGGATTCCGTGTGCCTCCTCGCGCTTCTTACAGAATTGAGGGAGAGCGGGCGCCTGCCCGGACTGCTCCTTCACATCGCGCATGTCAATTACGGCCTTCGGGGGGTGGAATCCGACGGAGACGAGGCGTTCGTACGGGAGTTGGGGGCGCGGTTGGGGGTCGGGGTGAGCGTGGAGCGGGCGCGGCTCACGCCGGGATCAGGCGCCTCGCTTCAAAGCCGTGCCCGTGAAATCCGGTACGCCTCCTTTGTCCGCCTGCTCCGCGAGCAGGGCCTGACGGCGGTGGCGACCGGGCACACCGCCGACGATCAGGCCGAGACGGTGCTCCTCTGGTTAATTCGGGGCGCCGGGACGGGCGGGTTGGCCGGCATCCCGGTCCTGCGTGAGGGGAGAATCATTCGTCCCCTCCTCGGCGTGACACGCAGCGACGTGCTGGACTATCTCGCCTGCCGCGGCCTGTCCTCCCGAGCCGATGCGTCCAATGCGGGGAGGATGTACCGTCGCAATCGGATTCGCCATGAGGTGTTGCCGCTGCTACGCTCGTTCAACCCGCGGATCGTCGAGGGGCTGGCGCGCGAGGCCGAGATCCTCGCGGCGGATGCCGCCGTGCTGGAGGAACTCGAAGAGGATCGGTGGCGGGAGGTCCTGGTGGAGGCGGTGTCCGGGCGGGTCGTGCTCAACCGTGCGCGGCTGGCCGCTCAGCCGCTGGGCCTCCGGCGTCGCCTGGTCAGGCGGGCGCTCGCTTTCGTGCGGGGGAACGCCAGGGGGCTGACCTTCCGGCACGTGGACGATATTCTCGGCGCGCTCCTGGAGGGGAGCGAGGGCGCGGGGCTGAATCTGCCGGGCGGTGTGCGGGTTGCGCGGGCGGGAGAGGGGCTGCGGTTCTGGTCCGGTGAAGCCGAGCAAGAGAGAGGAGCCGAGCAGGAGTGGGCCTCCGGGCTCCCGCTCCCGATTCCCGGCGAGGTCCGAGTCGGGGCAAGGGGGCGGCTTTCCGCCGTCGAAGATCCGGTGGAGGGGGGCCAGAGCCCTGAGGGCCGATCGCACGTCGTGGTGGACGGGGATCAGCTCCGCGGGCCGTTGGTGGTGAGAGCCTGGCGGCCGGGCGACTGGTTCTGTCCGGCCGGCATGGGGGGGAAGCGGAAAAAACTGCAAGATTTCTTTGTGGACCAGAAAGTCCGCCGCGACGGGCGGGGCCGCGTGCCGCTGGTGGTGGCGCCGGCGGGCATCGTATGGGTGGTCGGGTATCGGGGGGATGAGCGGTTCAGGGCGGGAGCCGCCGCCGCTCGGCCCATTACACTGTCGTGGAGAGATGAGGTCTAGCGTGGAAGGGATTTTCGGCAAGCCGATCGTGACGCAGGAAGAAATGCGGACACGGATCCGGGAGTTGGGACGGCAGATCACCGCGGACTACCTGCAACAAGACTTGGTCATGATCGGGATCCTCAAGGGCGCCTTCGCGTTCTACGCGGACCTGGCCCGGGCCATTCGGCTGCCGCTCAGGGTGGACTTTCTGGTGGTCTCCCAGTATGCCGGAAAGCCCAAGGCGGCAGGGCGGATCAAGGTCCTGACCGAGCTCACCGAAGACATCGCCGGACGGGACGTGCTCATCGTGGAGGACATCGTGGACTCCGGGCGTACCGTGCAGCACCTGCGCAAGCTCCTCGGGAGCAAGAAGCCGAAATCCATCAAGGTGTGCGCGCTCCTCAACAAAACGGACCGCCGCAAGGTCGACGTCGCGGTTGATTATGTGGGCTTTAACATCCCCAACCACTTCGTGATCGGGTACGGCCTTGACTACCAGCAGAAGTACCGGAACCTGCCCTATCTCGCGGTGCTGGATAAGGTCGAGGAGGCCGGCGAGGCGGAATGACGCGGGTCGTATTGAGTCCGGCCCGACGAATGTGCTAGAATTCAATGATATTTTCGTAGGAGAGCCATTGGGATGAATTCCCGCACCAAAAACCTCATCTTCTGGGTCGTGGTCGGCCTCTTCATGATCCTGCTCTTCAACCTGTTCAGCATCCAGGGGCAGTCCCCCGACGAAGAGGTCAAGTTCAGCGATTTCGTGGCCAAGGTTGAGCGGGGAGAGATCGGCGAAGTGACCATCCGGGGCTCGTACATCAACGGCCTCTACAAGGACAACCGCCCCTTCAAGACCTACGCGGCGGAGTATCCCGACCTCGTCAAGATGCTCCGCGACCACCACGTCACAATCGTTGCCAAGCCGCCGGAAGAAAATCCCTGGTACGTCATGCTCCTGGTTCAGTGGGGCCCCCTGATCCTGTTCGTGGGTCTCTGGTTCTTCCTGATGCGGCAGATGCAGGTCGGCGGGAACAAGGCGCTCTCGTTCGGGCGGAGCCGCGCCCGCTTGTTGACGGAAGACCGTAAGAAGGTGACCTTCGCGGACGTGGCCGGGATCGACGAAGCCAAGGAGGAAGTCGTCGAGATCATCGACTTCCTCAAGGACCCGCACAAGTTCCAGAAACTGGGGGGCCGCATCCCCAAAGGGGTGCTCATCATGGGGCCTCCCGGCACAGGCAAGACCCTCCTGGCCAAAGCGATCGCCGGCGAGGCGGGGGTCCCGTTCTTCAGCATCAGCGGATCGGACTTCGTGGAGATGTTCGTCGGCGTGGGCGCCTCGCGCGTCCGCGACCTCTTCGAGCAGGGGAAGAAGCACGCCCCGTGCATCATCTTCATCGACGAGATCGACGCCGTAGGGCGTCTGCGCGGAGCCGGCCTGGGCGGCGGGCACGACGAGCGGGAGCAGACCCTCAACCAGTTGCTCGTGGAGATGGACGGATTCGACACCACCGAGGGGGTGATCCTGATCGCGGCCACCAACCGGCCCGATGTGCTGGACCCGGCCCTCCTGCGGCCCGGCCGGTTCGACCGGCAGATCACGGTGAACCGCCCCGACGTGCGGGGACGCGCCGAGATCCTCAAGGTGCACACCAAGAAGGTGCCGCTCGCCAAGGACGTGGAGCTGGACATCATTTCGCGCGGGACCCCCGGCTTCTCCGGGGCCGACCTGGAAAACCTCGTGAACGAGGCGGCCCTGCTGGCCGCGCGGCTCGGCAAGACCGTCGTCGAGTTGAAGGACTTCGAGTTCGCCAAGGACAAAGTCCTCATGGGGGTCGAGCGCAAGAGCATGATCCTGACGGACGAGCAGAAGCGGACCACCGCCTTCCATGAGGCCGGGCATGCGCTCATGGCCAGGCTGCTCCCGGGGACCGATCCCGTCCACAAGGTCACGATCATCCCAAGGGGCCGGGCCCTGGGCATGACCATGCAGCTCCCCACCGACGACCGCTACAGCTACTCGAAGGTGTTTCTGTACAACAACCTGGCCATCCTCATGGGCGGACGGGTGGCCGAGGAGCTGGTCCTGAACCAGATCACCACCGGCGCGGGTAACGACCTCGAGCGGGCCACCGACCTGGCCCGCAAGATGGTGTGCGAGTGGGGCATGAGCGACGAACTGGGTCCCCTCACCTTCGGAAAGAAGGACGAGGAAATCTTCCTCGGACGTGAGATCGCCACGCGGCGGGATTACAGCGAGGAGATCGCGCTAAAAATTGACAGCGAGGTCAAACGGCTCGTCACCGAGAATTACGAGCGTACTAAGCGCATGCTGCTCGAAAACATGGCCTCGCTGAAGGCGCTGGCCGAGGCCCTGCTCGAAAAAGAGGTCTTGGACGCTCCCGAGATCGACAAGATCATCCAGGGAGCGACGGCCCAGGTTCCCCAGGAGGTCCCGGCCTGAGCCGCGTCAACCGTGAGCGGATCCCTTAATTCCTCCGAACTCGCTCGCCGTAAGTTACCTTTGCCGCCCAGATGTGTCCCATAGGGCATAGGAAGGGAGAGCCTTGGACCTCGGATCGCCGCAACCGATAACCTGGAAGGTTCGGGAGCACACGCTGCCGGTCGAGGAGCGGGTGCTGGTCATGGGCGTCTTGAACCTGACGCCCGACTCGTTCTCGGACGGGGGCCGCTACCAGGGCCTCGACGCCGCCGTTGCCCGGGCGGAGGCCATCGAGGCCGAAGGCGCGGACGTGCTGGACATCGGCGGGGAGTCCTCGCGACCTGGGTCCCGGCCCGTGTCCCTCGAAGAGGAACTGGCCCGGGTGATTCCGGTCGTCACCGTGCTTGCGCATCGAATAAAAATTCCCATTTCGATCGACACCGCCAAAGCTGAAGTTGCCAGGGGGTGCCTCGACCTCGGTGCCTCCCTCATCAATGACGTCACCGCGCTGCGAGGGGACCCGGCCATGGCCGGTGTGGTGGCCCGGGCCGGCGCCGGCCTGATCCTGATGCACATGCAGGAAACCCCGGAGACGATGCAGGACCACCCGACCTACGGCGATGTCGTCCAGGAGATCGGCGAATTCCTCCAGGCGCGTGTGGAGGCGGCTGAGGCCGCCGGGATCGCGCGGGAGCGCATCGCGGTCGATCCCGGCCTGGGGTTCGGAAAGACGCTGGAGCATAATCTGACGATCCTTCAAGGGCTCTCGGCCCTCGCCGCGCTCGGCCGGCCCATCGTGATCGGCCCGTCCCGCAAGGGCTTCGTCGGAGCGCTCCTGGACCGCCCGGTCCTCGATCGGGAATGGGGCACGGCGGCCGCCGTCGCGGCCTGTGTGCTTCAGGGCGCTCATGTGGTCCGCGTCCATTCGGTCGCGGCGATGAAGGAGGTGGCGCGGGTGGCCTGGGCGGTGATGGCCGCGGACATGTGCCCGCGGCCGGTCCTGGCCCAGGGTGAGGGGGGGCGGTGAGACAGGAGGGAAGGAACATGGGGCGACAACTGTTTGGAACCGACGGGATTCGCGGTGTCGCGAACGTCGAGCCGATGACCAGCGAGACTGCTATGAAGCTGGGGCGTGCGGCGGCTCACGTGTTCAAGACCCGCCCGGGCCGCCACCGCATCGTGATCGGGAAGGATACGCGGCTCTCCGGCTACATGATCGAGTCGGCGCTGACCTCCGGGATTTGTTCGATGGGGGTCGACGTCCTCCTCGTCGGGCCCATGCCGACGCCGGCGATCGCCTTCCTGGCCAGAAGCCTCCGCGCCGACGCCGGGGTCATGATCTCGGCCTCGCACAATCCCTATGAGGACAACGGCATCAAGTTCTTTTCCCGTGACGGCCTGAAGCTCCCCGACGAGGTCGAGCGTCAGATCGAGAACCTGGTCATTTCCGGCAGCATCGACTCCCTGCGTCCGACCGCCGCCGAAATCGGGAAGGCCTTCCGCATCGACGACGCCGAGGGGCGGTACATTGAGTTCGTCAAGCAGTCCCTTCCCAAGGGCTTCGACCTTGAAGGCCTCAAGGTCGTGGTGGACTGCGCGCACGGGGCCGCCTACAAAGTCGCCCCGGACATCTATCGGGAGCTCGGCGCCCAGGTGACGGTCCTGGGGGACAACCCGGACGGGACCAACATCAACCGGGAGTGCGGGGCCGTCCACCCCGCCGTCCTTCAGGAGACCGTCAAGGCGCGGGGCGCCGCCCTCGGAGTCGCCCACGACGGCGATGCGGACCGGGCTGTCTTCATCGCCGAGGACGGCGGCGTGGTGAACGGGGATCAGATCCTGGGGGCTCTCGCGCTGGACCTCAAGGACCGCGAACGCCTGGCCCGCAAGACGGTGGTCACCACCGTGATGAGCAACGCGGGGTTGGAGCAGGCCATGACGCGCGCCGGCATCAAGCTGGTCCGGACGGCGGTGGGCGACCGGTACATCCTCGAGCGCATGCTGCACGAGGACTACAATTTCGGCGGCGAGCAGTCGGGACATATCATCTTCCTCGACCACAACACGACCGGAGACGGGCTGATCTCGGCACTCCAGGTGATGGGAATGATGCGGCGCGCCGGCAAGCCCCTGTCCGAGCTGGCGAAGTGCGTGCGCCTGCTGCCTCAAATCCTGGTCAACGTCCGCGTCCGTGAGCGGAAGGACCTCTCCAAGGTGGCGCCCTTCCAGGAGGCCTTGCGCGCCCACGAAGCCGCGATGAACGGGTGCGGCCGGATCCTGGTCCGGTATTCGGGCACCGAGCCGCTGGTTCGCATTCAGGTCGAAGCGGAAGACTCCGCGATGGTCCAGGACATTGCGCATCACCTGGCTGACGTCCTTCGCACGGAGGTCGGCGAAGCCTGACCGGGCTCCGGCGGTCTCGCCTGGAGAGATGACGATCCGGCCCCTTCCCGTCCTGGCTGTCAGTCTCCTCATCGGAGGCGTGGCCGGAACGGGGATCTCCTACCTGCCGATCATGACGTTCAGTTTCGCGCTGGTTGCCCTCTTCGGCGTGTTTTTTCTTTCCCGCACCGGCCGGCTCGCTCCCGGGTTCGCGTGTCTGGTGTACGGGGTGTTTCTCCTCGGGGCGGTGTCGGCCTCGCTGGCGCAGATTCGCGCCGAGGCTCCGAGCTTGTCCCGAACGGCCGGGCCGGGCCGGGTCGACCTGGTCGGCACGATCGACGCGCCGGTCCGGTATGGCCCCGATCGCGCCTTCGCCGTCGTCTCCGTGCAGCGCCTCCTCTCGCCCCCCCACGCAAGCCCGGCCGAGGGCCGCCTCAGATTGGCGATCCGGGGCTCCGTCCCTCCGCTGGCCGTCGGCGACGTGATCCAATTCGAGACGCGGGTGAGGCCCCCACGCGGGTTTCAAAACCCCGGCGGGTTCGATTACGGGGCGTATCTCCGGCGGTCCGGCATTCAAGCCGTGGGAAGCGTGACCCTCCGCGAGGACGGCTCTGGTCTCCGGGTCCTGGCTCGGGCTGGCCATCCGGTGATGGCCCGTGTGGACCGGTGGCGGGGGCATATCCGAGAGGCGGCTCTTCGCACGCTCGACCCGGAGGCGGCGGGAATCTATCTGTCCTTGGTCACCGGCGAATCCGGGTTCCTGAGACAGGACATTCGGGACGCTTTCCTGGCCTCCGGGACCACCCACATTCTGTCCATTTCGGGGTCGCATCTCGGACTGATCGGAGTGGTGGTCTTCTGGGTGGTACGCCGGAGCATTCTCGCTCTGCCCGCTCCCTGGCTCCTTCGGTTGAGCCGGCGGGTGACGGCGACGCGTCTGGCCGCGGCCGTCACCATTTTCCCGGTGACCTTTTACGCGCTTCTGGGCGGGGCGGAGGTCGCGACCGTTCGATCGCTACTCATGCTCCTCCTCTTCCTCGGCGCAATACTGTTAGGGCGGGCCCACAGCGTGGGCACGGGACTGGCTGCGGCGGCCATCCTGATCGTGCTGTGGGATCCGCTGGCGCCTCAGGACATCTCCTTCCAATTGTCCTTCCTGTCGGTCCTTGCCATCGTGCTGCTCGTGCTCGCTCGCGAGGACCCGAAAGAGGAGCTCGATCCGCCGCCCCGGCAGCAGGGCGGGGTGCTGGGCTGGATGCGCACGGGGGCCGTCGAGGTCCTTCTCATCAGTCTTGTCGTGACGGTGGCCACGGCGCCCCTCGTGGCGGTGCACTTCAATCAGGTGGCCTGGGTGGGGACGCTGTCCAACCTCCTGGTCGTTCCCTTCGTCGGCTTCCTCGTCGTGCCCATGGGGCTGCTGGCCTGCCTGGCCACCCTGGTGAGCGGGTCGGAAGAGCTGGTGGGAGGCCCGCTTCTCAAGACGGTCATTGAGGCGCTTGTCTGGATCGTCAAGGCCTGGGCGGCCGTGCCCGGCGCAGAGCTACGAGTGGCCTCGCCACCGATCTGGCAGGTCCTCGCGTTCTATCTGCTCCTGGGCGTCGCGTGGGTCCGGTGGGGGCGGTGGGCCGGCCGCCTTGGCACGACGCTGGCTCTGAGCCTGTTGCTACTCTGGGCCTGGTCGCCGCGCGACCTGCCTGAGGCCGGGACAGTGCGGGTGACCTTCCTGGACGTGGGTCAGGGGGACGCGGCGCTGGTTGAGACCTCCGAGGGGCCCGCCATACTGATTGACGGAGGCGGCGCCTCCGATTCCTTCGACCTGGGGCGAGCCGTAATCGCTCCGTTGTTATGGGACCGGGGGATCCGGCGCCTGGACGTGGTGGTGGCCTCTCATCCGCAGCAGGACCACATCGGGGGCCTGGCCTCGGTGGTGCGTCAATTCGAGGTGGGCGAGTTCTGGGAGAACGGGGTGGAGCGCGACAAGGCCTTTGCGATTCGTGTGAAGGAGGCATTGGAAGGCCGCCACGTTACGGTCAGGGCGGTCTCCAATTCGGATGAAGAGCGTGCGCTCGGAAGCTGTCGCCTCCGGGTGCTGCATCCAAGATGGTCAGAGGAAATTGCGGCGGAGGAGGTGGACGGAAAGCATCTCAACAATCGGTCCGTGGTCCTCCGGCTGGCGTGCGGTGAGACGGTCTTTCTGTTCACCGGGGATGTGGAGCGGGAGGCGGAGGCTGACATGGTGGGGGCGGCTGGATTAGTAGAGGCGACGGTCTTGAAGGTGCCGCATCACGGAGCTCGAGGGTCCGTGTATGAGCCCTTTGTCCGGGCGGTCAAGCCCAGGGTCGCGGTCGTGTCGGTCGGCGCCACCAATTCCTATGGGCATCCAACGCCGGCGATGCTCGCGACCTACGCGCAGCTCGGCATCCCGATTCTGCGAACGGACCGCGACGGGGCCGTGACGGTCCTGGCCGCGGCGTCAGGGCTTGCGGTGAATTGTGAGGCCGACCATCGACTTACGCCCGTCAACTTCCGGGCGAAGAGGGGCGACGACGGGGAGTTGCGCAACCTCCGTCGCCTCGTGAGCCGGTATGCGCCCTGCCGTCGGTTGTCCTGAGCCGCCTCCCCCGGCTTGACACTCCCCGATCTGGTCTTTATGGTGCGAATCGCGATGCGCACGAGTCCAGTCCCCAAAGTAATGCTCTTCGATGCCGAGGGCACGCTGTTCCGGATTCTCGGGTCGGTGGGAGAAGTCTATCTGAGGCATGCGAAGCCGTACGGCGTCACCGCAACGCCGGAGGCGATCCAGCAGGCCTTCAAGCGGGCGTTCGCCGACGCTCCGCCGCCGGTCTTCTCCGTGAGCGATCCTCAGGAGACCAAGTCCTGCGAGCGGCTCTGGTGGTTCGACGTGGTCCATAACGTCTTCTATCGCGTGGGCATGTTCGAAGGATTCGATGAGTTCTTTGAGGAGGTGTTTCAGTACTTCGCGCGGCCCGACGCGTGGATGCTCTACCCGGAGACCCTGCCGGCTCTCACTGCCCTTGAGGAGCGCGGGCTGGAGCTCGGCATTGTCTCCAACTTCGACTCCCGCCTGTACGAGATCCTGATCGGGCTCGGGATCGATCGCTTCTTCGAGAGCGTGACGCTCTCCAGTTTCGCAGGCGCCGCCAAACCCTCGCCGAAAATCTTCCAGCGGGCCCTGCAGAAGCACGGCGTCAAGCCGGAGGAGGCCTGGCATGTCGGCAACAGCCTGCGTGATGACGTCGAAGGCGCGTCGGCGGCAGGCGTCCGCGGGGTGTGGCTGGACCGCGGGGGGCAGGCGACGGCGGGCGCGGGGCCGGTCACGATCACAAGCCTGAGCGATCTTCCCGGCTTGCTGGGGGACTGAGAGCGGGGGCCAGAGCCTCGGCCTTGGTCTTGCGCCCGGCGCAACGGTTCGGGCATCATGAGGAAAACGGCGGATCGGAGGGACGGTCTCGGATGAAGGTGATGATGGTCGGAGCTGGCTCGGTGGGCGGCTTCTTTGGGGCCAGGCTGGTGCAAGGGGGCGTGGCGTGCTCGTTCCTCCTGCGGCCCCGCACGCTCGAAGCCGTCCAGCGAAGCGGGCTGACGGTGCGAAGCGTGGACCGGTCCTTCACGGTCCATCCGGTGTCCGGCAGCGATCCGCGGGACTTACCGGAGCCCGACCTGATCGTGCTCTCCGTCAAGCGCTACGACCTGGACGAGGCGGTCGAGCAGCTCCGGCCGGTGCTCACCGATCGGACGATCCTCCTCACGCTGCAGAACGGTGTGGACACGGAGGACCGGATCCGGGAACTCCTTCCGAAAGCCCGCGTCGTCGGCGGGGTCGCCTACATCTATTCCAAAATCGCGGAGCCCGGCGTCATCGAGCATTACAAGAAGGGCGCGCTCGCAATCGGGACGTGGCCCGGGATCGTTCCCCCTCCCGACCTTCCTGCGATCAAAGGGGTCTTTGAAGGGGCGGGCATCATGTGCCGGATTGAGGAGGACATCCGCCGGACGAAATGGGAGAAGATGTGCTGGAACGTCGTCTTCAACCCGCTGACGGTCCTGATCAACGATCGCGTGTCGAAGGCGCTCTCGCACCCGGAGCTGCGCGGCGTGATCGAGCGGATCGTGGAGGAAACGGTGGCGGTGGCGAAGGGCGAGGGCGTGGCGCTGGCGCCCGACATGGCCGACAAGGTCGTCCAGTGGTCGCAGGAGATCCGCGACATCCACACCTCCATGTTCGACGACTGGAAGGCGGGACGGCGGACCGAGATCGAGCACCTGAACGGGTACCTCGTTCGGCGGGGGAAAGCCCTGGGAATCCCGACCCCGGTCAACGAGACGCTGTACGCCCTGATCAAAGCGATGGCCGAGCCGGCCCCGCTGGGGCCGGCCCTGCTGCGGATCGACGGCCGCGTGCTGCAACCGATCGAGCTGGATCCCGAGGCCCTGGCCAAGCTCCCGGCCGACGCGCAGGTGGCGGACGTGTCCGCGCTGGCTCCCGGCACGCACGGCCAGGGGGTGCGGGTGCGGGCGCTGCTGGAGATCGCGACGCCCGCGATCGGGGCCGACCACGTGACCTTCCATTCGGCCGACGGCACATTCGCGGCCAGCCTTCCAATCAAGGAGGCGGGCGAGACCGGCGTCCTGATCTACAAGCGGGACGGGCGCCCCCTGCCGAGGGAGGCCGGCGGGCCGTTTCGTCTCATCACGCCCGGATTGGGCGATCTGTGCGCCCACGTGAAGAATGTGACCCGCCTCGAGTTTACCGCCGGTCCGGGCCGGGACACCCGTCCCTCGGTCCCCAAGCACGACTAGCGGCCGAGACCCTGACCGCCATGCCTTCAGTGCTCGTCACCAGACTCCTGCCCGAGCCCGTGATGGCCGAGATGGCCCGGCGCTTCACCATTATCGGGTCACCCTCCGATCGCCCTGCCACGCGCGGGGACCTATTGGAGCAGATTTCCTCAGCGGACGCGGTGGCCGTGACCTTGACGGATCGCATCGATGCCGAGGTCCTTTCCAAAGCGCCGCGCCTCAAGGTTGTGGCGGTCTATGCGGTCGGCTACGATAACGTGGATATGGCGGCCGCCGCGGCCCGCGGCATCGTCGTGACCAATACGCCGGACGTCCTCACGGAGACCACCGCCGATTTGACGTGGGGGCTGATCCTGGCCGTGACCCGCCGCATTCCGGAGGGGGAGCGGATGGTCCGTGAAGGACGGTGGGAAGGCTGGGCGCCCACGCAGCTCCTGGGGGCCGAGGTTCACGGGAAAACGCTCGGGATCATCGGCCTGGGCCGGATCGGGCAGGCGGTCGCGCGCCGGGCGTCCGGGTTTTCCATGCCGGTGCTCTATCATAGCCGCCATCCCCTCAGTCCCGAAGAGGAGGAGGCGTTGAATGTGTCGCGCGTCTCGCTCCCGCAGTTGCTTCGCGCGTCGGACATCGTCTCCCTCCACGTCCCGTTGACCGAGAAGACGCGACACCTGATCGGGAGGACCGAACTGGGCCTCATGCAGCGGACCGCCTATCTCATCAATACCACGCGGGGCCCGGTCGTGGATGAGGCGGCGCTGGCGGAGGCGCTGGCGCAAGGCCGTCTGGCGGGCGCCGGCCTGGACGTGTACGAGGAGGAGCCCCGCGTCCATGAGGGTCTCCTGGGCCTGTCGAACGTGGTGCTCCTGCCGCATCTCGGCTCCGCGACCTACGAGACGCGGGTGAAGATGGGAATGATGGTCGTGGAGAACATCACGGCCGTTCTGGCCGGCAAAGAGCCCCCCAATCGGGTCGGGTCTCCGGGCACCCCTTGATTGACAAGCCGGAAAACCCCGTGGTGTAATCGGTTTTTGGGAGGTGCATCTATGGACCTGTTCGGCAAAGTCACCCTGATTGAGATCCCGGTCGCGATCACGCAGGCGCAGAAGGCCTGGCTGGACATGATGGTCAAGAAGGGGAAGATCGCCGTGCCTCCCGGCGGAAGCCTCCCCGAGGGGTCGGTGATCTCCATCTTCATGCGGACCTTGCTCTGGGACTCGCAGGAGCGGGGCCATACGCTTGGCATGGTCCCCGAGGAAACCCTACGGGGGGTGCTGGAGGAGAAGGCCCTGTTCCCGATGAACATCCAGATCACCGAGGAGCAGAAGGACTATCTCATGAAGGCGATCGAGGGGAGCACGGTCTCGCCGCCGCCCGGAGACTCGGCCGTCTCTCTGTTCGTGCGGGTTATCCTCGAGAATGCGATGGAGCAGGAGAAGGCCATGAAAGCGTCCGACCCCTGGGCCGACGACGACGACGACGAGTAACCCGCGTTTACGCGATCATGCCGTCCACCATGCGGATGATGCGGTCTGCCTGGCTCGAGAGCGCCTCGTTGTGGGTCACGATGACGAACGTGATGCCCCGGGCGCGGTTCAGGTCCCGCATCAGGCGGAAGACCTCGTCGCCCGTGTGCGTGTCCAGGTTGCCCGTCGGCTCGTCGGCCAGCACGAGGTCCGGCCGCAGCACCAGGGCGCGCGCGACCGCCACGCGCTGCTGCTCGCCGCCGGAGAGTTCCCCGGTCCGGTGCTCCAGGCGATGCCCCATTCCCACCTCCCTGAGGATCGCTTCCGCGGCGGGGCGCGCCTCCTCCGTCCCCTGGCGCTGGATCAGGGCCGGCATCATGACGTTCTCGACCGCCGTGAACTCCGGCAGCAGATGGTGAAACTGAAAGACGAACCCGATCTTCCGGTTCCGGAACTCCGCCAGGGCCTGGTCCGCCCTGGTGAAGAGGTTTTCGCCCTCGTAGCGCACGGTCCCGCTCGTCGGGCGGTCGAGCGTGCCGAGGATGTGGAGGAGGGTCGTCTTGCCGACGCCGGACGCCCCGACGATGGCCACCAGTTCCCCTCGCTTGATCTCCAGGGTCACGCCGTTCAGCACGTGGACCTCGGTCCGGTCCAGGTGAAAGGATTTATGCAGGTCCAGGGCTTCGATCATAGCCACGAAGTCTTGGCTGAGTGGCGTTCCAATTAACTCACTCGTACCGCAGCGCCTCGGCCGGGTCCAGGCGGGCCGCCTGGCGGCAGGGATGAATCGTGGCGAGGAAGGTGATGGTGATCGCCGAGAGACCGACGACAAGGACGTCCATGATCTTGATGTTCACCGGAATCCGGCTCAGGTAATAGATGTCCCCCGGCAGCGTGTAGAAGGTCTGGATCGCCCAGCAGAAGGTGTAGCCCAGCGGAATGCCGATCGCGGTCCCCACGGAGCCGATCACGAGCCCGTTCAGCATGAAGATGCGCTGCACGGCCTGGCCGGTCGCCCCCATCGCCTTGAGGATGGCGATCTCCCGGTGCTTCTCGACGACGATCATGGTCAGCGTGCTGACGATGTTGAACGAGGCCACGATGACGACCAGGACCAGCAGCACAAACATCATGACCTTCTCCAGCTTGAGGGCCGAGAACAGGTTCCGGTTCAGCTTCATCCAGTCCCGCGCCCAGTAGGGGAAGCCGATCGTCTGCTCGATCCGCTGGGCGATGCGGTCCGCCGCGAAGATGTCCTGTACCTTCACCTCGATGCCGGTCACCGACTCCCCCAGGTTGAAGAATTCCTGGGCCTGCTTGATCGCCACGAACGCGAGCGACGAATCGTATTCGAACATGCCGGATTCGAACACACCGACGACGCGGTAGCCGCGGATCTTCGGGATCATGCCGAGCGCGCTCATGGGGCCGACCGGCGAGACGACGTTCAGCCGGTCTCCCAGGAAGACCCCCAATCGCAGCGACAGCTCCTTGCCGACGATGATGCCGGGAAGCATGGGAGGGGAGGCCTCAGGCTGGTCCGGGGACGGCGGGACCGCTTTCCCGAGGGACCCGATGCGGTCCAGCTCGTCCAACGACCCGACCTTGAGGTTCTTGGCGATCTCCGTGACGTGCCCTTCCCGGAGGGTATCGATCCCGCGGAGCACGACCCCGTGGGACCCGGTCTCCGAGGTCAGCAGCACCTGCTTGAAGATGAAGGGGGTCGCGGCGACGACCTCGGGTACCTCCTCGATTTTGGCGGTCAGCGCGGCGTAGTCCTTGATGGTCTCCCCGGTCTTGGTGGTCACGATGATATGGGAGTTCGTGCCGAGGATCTTCGCCTGGAGGTCCTCCTTGAACCCCGTCATGATGCCCAGCGTGGCGATGAGGGCGGCCACGCCGATGGTCACGCCGGTGATGGAGATGACGGTATTGAACGAGATGGTGCGGTTGCGGCGCTTGGCTCTCAGGTAGCGCAGCCCGATGAAGGCTTCGTAGGGGAGGCGCACGTTATGACTGTTCCGGTCGGAGGTGCGGGAAGAGGATCACGTCGCGGATGGACGGCTGGTTGGTCAGCAGCATGACCAGCCGGTCGATCCCGATTCCTTCGCCGGCGGTGGGGGGCATGCCGTGCTCGAGGGCGCGGAGGAAGTCCTCGTCGAGGCGCTGGGCTTCCAGGTCGCCCTTGGCCCGTTCCGCCATCTGGGCCTCGAAGCGCGCGCGCTGGTCGAGGGGGTCGTTCAGTTCCGAAAAGGCGTTCGCCATCTCGCGGCCCACGATGTACAGCTCGAAGCGGTCGGTCAGGTCCGGATCGCTCGCCTTGCGCTTGGCCAGCGGAGAGGTCTCGACCGGAAAATCCGTGATGAAGGTGGGCTGAATCAACGTGGGCTCGACCGTCTGCTCGAAGAGCAGGGTGATGAGCCTCCAGTACGATTCGTCCCCTTTGAGCTCGCATCCGTGCCGCTTCGCCCGCTCCCGGACGTAGCCGGGGTCGGCGATGTCCTGGGCGCTCGCCCCGAGGCGCTCCGCGACCGCCTCCCGGTAGGTCAGGCGCTTCCACGGGAGGGCGAAGGAGATCGTAAGGGTCCGGTCCTCGTTCGGGTTGGGGCGGTAGGGAATCTCCTGCACGCCCTTCCCGTGCACTTCCTCCACGACGGAGACGACCAGCTCTTCCGTCAGATCGAGCAGATCGTGGTAGTCGGCGTAGGCCATGTAGAACTCGAGCATCGTGAACTCGGGGTTGTGGATCGTGGAGATGCCCTCGTTGCGGAAATTGCGGTTGATCTCGAAGACGCGCGTGAGCCCCCCCACGATCAGCCGCTTGAGGTACAACTCGGGGGCCACTCTCAGATAGAGATCCATCCCGAGCGCGTTGTGGTGGGTGACGAACGGCCGGGCCGTGGCGCCGCCGGGGATCGGCTGCATCATGGGCGTCTCCACTTCCAGGAAGCCCTTGCCGACCAGGAAGGCGCGGATAGCCTGGATGATCCGGCTACGGGTGAGGAAGATCCGCTTGACCTCCGGGTTGGCCACGAGGTCCAGGTGCCGTTGGCGGTAGCGGATCTCGACGTCGGTCAACCCGTGCCACTTTTCGGGGAGGGGACGGAGCGCCTTGCACAGCAGCGTGAGCTGTTTGACCTCGACCGTCAGCTCGTTCGTCTTGGTCCGAAAGAGGGAGCCGGTGACGCCGATCCAGTCGCCGATGTCGAGGAGCTCGAACAGGGCATAGCCCGACTCTCCCAGCACGTCTTTCTTGAAGTACACCTGGAGGGAGTCCACCCCGTCCTGGAGGGAGGCGAACGCGGCCTTGCCGAACCGCCGCAGCGCCGTCACCCGCCCGGCCAGCGTGGCGTTTACGGGGTCTTGCTCCAGGGCCTCTTTCGTGGCCGTCCCGTTGCGGGCGATCAGGTCGCCGGCGCTGTCCGTGACCGGGAACTTCCCGCCGAAAGGGTCGAGGCCCAGGCTCCGCAGGCGGTCCAGCTTTTTGAGCCGCTGCGCGATCTGGTCGTTGAGTTCTTCCATTGAATTCCGCATTATAGTCGGCGGGGGCAGGCAAATCAATTAAAGGAAAACAGCGCCGATGTGGTCCTGGTCACGTGAAAGGAGTTGGCACATGAAAAAAGGCAGGTACCTACGTTATGGGGTCGGGGGTGTCCTGGTGCTCGTGCTTCACGCAGGGTTTGCGGCTTCCCTGGGGTTTGCCGAAGAGAGGAGGTGCCCCTATTTCAATCAATCGGAGGATATCGTCCAGACCTATCTGGATGCCTTAGTGAAGTCAGGCGTTCCGACCTCAAGCGCCGCAGATGTGGTCTTGCATAAGGCGCAGCTGAACGGAACGATCGAACTGTGGGAGGTGGTTGCCTCTCTTGCCAATTCCTACGCCCATGTGGTGGGCGTGCTGAGGAACCATTATGCCGATCTCTATCAAGCTTCGAAATCGGGAAGCAAACCGGACCCGTCGCCCTTCATGACGAAGGCGACGCAATATGAGCGGACGAGGAACCACTATATAAGCATCCGCAACGATGCGTACATTGAGCTGGCGAGGTTGTATTTGGCCAAGGAGGACAAGGCCAAAGCGCTCAGCTATCTTCTGGCGGCCGTCCAGTTGTCCGCCCTGGAACCCAACACGAAAGGGGAGGCCCTCATCAGGCAAATTATCGAATATCCCGAGTAGGTCAGTGTTTGGCCTGCTTCAGGGAGTAGACGAGGTAGGCCTCGATGAAGGGATCGATCCCTCCGTCCATCACCGCGCTGATGTTGCCGATTTCGTGGTTGGTGCGGTGGTCCTTGACGAGCTGGTAGGGCTGGAAGACGTAGGACCGGATCTGGCTGCCGAAGCCGATCTCCTTCTTCTCTCCCACGAAGGTCGCGAACTCCTCCTCCTTCTTCTTTTGTTGGAGCTCGTAGAGCCGCGCGCGGAGGACCTTCATCGCGCCGGACTTGTTCTTCAATTGCGAGCGTTCGTTCTGGCACTGCACCACGATTCCCGAGGGCAGGTGGGTGATGCGGATCGCGGTCTCCACCTTGTTGACGTTCTGGCCGCCGGCTCCGCCCGACCGGAAGGTGTCGATCTTGAGGTCCTTGTCCTCGATGGCCACCTCCACGTCGTCCTCGATCTCAGGATAGACGAACACCGAGGCGAACGAGGTGTGCCGCCGCTTGTTGGCATCGAACGGGGAGATGCGCACGAGGCGATGGACCCCGGCCTCGGCCTTGAGGTACCCGTAGGCGTTCTCCCCCGCGATGCCGAGGGTGACGCTCTTGATCCCGGCCTGCTCCCCGGGCAGGTAATCCAGCGTCTCCACCTTGTAGCCCTTGGTCTCGGCCCACCGCACGTACATCCGCATGAGCATCTCCGCCCAGTCCTGGGACTCCGTCCCGCCGGCGCCCGGATGGATCGAGACAATGGCGTTGCTCGCGTCTTTTTCGCCGCGCAGTAACAAGTCCACGCGCAGGCGGGCCGCGGCCTGCTCACCCTGCCCGAGCTCGCCGGCGATCTCGCCCTCGATCGAGGGGTCCTGTTCGCCTTCGGCCAGTTCTACCATCACGTCCAGATCGTCCATGCGGCGCTCAAGGTCATTCCACGTCTTGAGCTCCCGTTCCAGTTTGTTCTTTTCCTGGACGGTGTGCTGCGCCGCCCGCCGGTCCGACCAGAAGTCGGCGGCGGCCATGCGGTCCTCGAGAGTCTGGATCTGGGCCTTCAGGGAAGGGAGGTCAAAGATGCCCCCGCAGGTCGTCGAGTTGCGCGCGAAGGGCGGTCAGGCGGGGTTTCAAATCGTCGAGCATGGAATCTCCTTGGTTACACGCTTCATCGCTCCCAGTCGGAGAGCGGGTCGGGGCGAGCGTAGCTGTAAGGCCCTTGCCCTCCGCGTCGTCTCCGGCGGGAAGACGCGCCGCTTCGCCGCCATCTCACGGCCAGCGCGAGCAGAGTGAGTATACCACAGCCTTCGGCGAAGAGGTCCCCATAGGCGGTGTAGAACGTCCGCGGCCCGCCGATGCGGACCTCGCCGCTGAGGGTCCCCTCCACGAAGATGTCCGTCAGGCGGAGGATGTGCCCGTCGGCGTCGATAAATCCGGAAATGCCGGTATTGGCGGCGCGGGCGAACGCCACCCGGTTCTCGACCGCGCGGAACACCACCATCGCAAAGTGCTGGTGCGGCGCGCTGGACCGGCCGAACCAGGCGTCGTTGGTGATCGTCACCATGTAGTCCGCCCCCTGGTCCACGAACTGGCGCACGAGGTCCGGGAAGATGACCTCGAAGCAGATCACGGTGCCGAAGCGTCCGCCGGGTCCCGCCATGACGACGGGGTCGGCGCCGGGCAGGAAGTCCCCGATGCCGACCACTAGCTTGTCGAGGAACCAGAAAATTTCTTTTAACGGAATGTATTCCCCGAAGGGCACGAGATGGAGCTTGTCATAGCGGTCCAGGACTGCGCCGTTGCTGCCCACGAGATAGGCGCTGTTCAACAGGCCCACGGGGGCGCCCCCTTCCTCCTTGACGGCGGGGCTCCCGAACAGCAGGGGGACGCCGCGCTCCCGCACGAAGGACAGCAGTTCTTTTTGGTAGTCGGCCTCGACTTCAAAGAGGAAGGGGGTCGCGGCCTCGGGCCAGATCACCAGATCGGCGCCCTGCGCGGCTTGGGCCGTGAGGCGCTTGAAGCGGTCGATGGTCTCCCGGCGAAAGGCCGTGTCCCATTTTTGGGACTGGTCGATGTTGGGTTGCACCAGGCCGATGCGGATGGCCAGGCCACGGTCCGGATCCATGGAATGATCCAGGCGCCAGTGCCCGTAGGCGACCGCGCCCGCCACAAGCCCCGCCACCAGGATCGCTCTGAACCAGGGAATGGGGATGAGCACCTCGGCCGGCCTGATGCGGGCCATGAGGGCTTCGACGAGTCTCGCCAGCAGGGCGTTCACGAGGACCAACAGGAAGGAGACGCCGTAGACCGCGGTCATGTCCGCGATCTGGATGACGGGTAGGTTGTGGTACTGGGTGTAGCCGAGGAGGGCCCAGGGAAGACCGGAGAACAGGAACGTCCGGACCCATTCCAGGGCCGCCCAGAGGGCCGCGGCCGTCCACACGCCGGACGAGCCGCGCCGTCCCCCCAGGCGCCGAACGAGCGCCGCGAAGAGGGCTGGGTACAGGGCGCAGTACCCGGCGAGCAGGAGCATCACGGGGTAGCTGACGGCCAGCGGCATCTTGCCGTAGAGGTGCATCGCGTTGACGACCCAGGACAGCGTTCCGGTGAAGAAGACCAGGCCCGCCAGCCAGCCCTGCAGGAAGGCGCCCCACCCGGACAGGTTGCGGATCGCCAGCAAGAGCGGGACCAGGGCGATCCAGCCCAGGAAGCCGAAATCGAAACGGGGAAAGCTGAGGATGAGCAGCACTCCGGAAAGGACCGACAGGACGATCGAGGGGGCGAGCCGTCGCACCATGAGCCTCCGTTCCCCAGCGCGGGTAGTCGGTATCTTTACCATAGCCCGGGCAGGGCAACAATATAATAATCAAGGCGACAATAAAATAATAAGAGTTGAGGCCCGGTCTATTCGATGGTAGAATCGCCCCATTGGGAAAACAACCGCATTCTTGTTCGCAGTACTGAGGAGGATCGTGCATGGCTGGACCGCGCGTGCTGGTGACCCCGAGAGCGTTTCTGGACCTTGACGGCGAGCATAAGGATATTCTCAAGCAGGCCGGGTATGAGATCGTGGCGAACCCGCGTCCGCGGACCCTCACCGAGGACGAAATGGCCGCCTATGTGGTCGGGATGGAGGCCCTGATCGTCGGAGACGATCCCGTCACGCACCGGGTCCTGGACCAGGCGTCTGCGCTCAAAGTGATTTCGAAGTTCGGCACCCACGTGGATAACATCGACGTGGACGTGGCCGCCGCAAAGGGCATCCCGGTCGCCTTCACGCCGGGGGTCACCCACCCCGCCGTGGCCGAGTTGACCCTGGGCCTGATGTTCGCGCTGCTGCGCGGCATCCCGTCGATGGATCGGGACATCCGCAACGGCAAGTGGACCTCCGTGACCGGCGTCGAGCTGATGGGCAAGACCCTCGGCATCGTCGGCATGGGGGGCATCGGGAAGGAAGTGGCCAAACGCGCCCTGGCTCTGGGCATGAACGTCATGGGATTCGACATGCACCCGGACGAGTCCTTCGCCGAGCACCACGGCATCGAATACGTCCCCGCCGACGAGCTGCTCAAGAACTCCGATATCATCAGCCTGCACCTGGGGCTCAACCCCGAGACCAAGGGCTGGCTGTCCAAGATGCGCGTGGCGCGCATCCGCCCCGGCGCGTACCTGATCAACACCGGGCGCCCCGAACTGATGGACGAGGGGGCGGTGCTCGACGCGCTGCGCGGGCAACGCATCAAGGCGGCGGCGTTCGACCTGCCCGGCGAGGAGATGCCGTTCACGGTGCCGCTCCTGGCGCAGGAGAGCGTGCTGGTCTCCGGCCATGCCGGCTCCAATACGGTGGAGTGCGTCCAGCGGCAGGCGGTGATGGCTGCGGAGAACGTCGTCGCGGTGCTGAGCGGTCACCCCAAGCTCGCGGCCCTGGCCACCGCGGATTAAGGCGCCGGACTAAGGCGGCATGCCCCGCGACATCCCTCTCGGCAACGGCAAGCTGCTCATCACCTTCGATCGCTACTACCGCATCCGGGACATTTATTTCCCCCACGTCGGCAAGGAGAACCACACGGTCGGCCACCCGTGGCGCTTCGGCGTCTGGGTGGACGGCACGCTGTCCTGGCTCGGGCCCGACTGGCAGGTCACGATGAAGTACCAGCCGGGGACGCTGGTGTCCCAGGTGGAAGCATTCCACCCGGGATTACAGGTCAGGCTGATCTGCGCAGACGCCGTGGACTTTCACGATCCCGTGTACGTCCGGCGGATCACGGTCCGGAACCTGGCCGACCGCGAGCGCGACATCCGCCTGTTTCTCCACCAGGATTTCCACCTCTACGAGTCGGACATCGGCGACACCGCCGCGTTCGAGCCTAAGCACAAGACCCTGACGCATTACAAGATGCGACGCTATTTCCTGACCAACGTCATGGCGAACGGAGCGGTCGGGGTCCAGCACTTCGCCACCGGACGCAAGGAGATGGAGGGGGCGGAGGGGACCTGGCGGGACGCCGAGGACGGGCAACTGGAGGGGAACCCGATCACGCAGGGGGCGGTGGACTCGACGCTCGGTATCTATCTCACAGTCCCCGCGCATGGCACGCAAGAAGCCTGGTACTGGATCATCGCGGGGGAAGACTGGACCACCGTCAACAACCTGAACAAGCGGTGCGAGGAGCGCCTTCCCGAGTACTATCTATTGAGGACCGAGAAGTACTGGCGGTATTGGCTCAATCCGGGCTGCCTCAACTTCGGGGACCTGCCGGCCCCGGTTGTGGACCTCTACCACAAGAGCCTGCTGGTGCTCCGCACCCAGGTGGACGACAACGGCGCGATCATCGCGGCGAACGATTCCGACATCACCACCCAGGCCCGCGATACGTACTCGTACCTCTGGCCGCGGGACGGCGCGCTGGTGGCGCACGCGATGGACGTCGCGGGATACCCGCAGCTCACCCGCCGCTTCTACCGGTTCTGCGCCCAGCTGATTACGCCGGCGGGCTACTTCCTTCACAAGTACAATCCGGACGGCTCGCTGGCCAGCTCCTGGCATCCGTGGGTCAAGGACGGCGAGCCCCAGCTGCCGGTCCAGGAGGACGAGACCGCGCTGGTCATCTGGGCGCTCTGGCAGCACTTCGAACGCTATCGGGACGTCGAGTTCATCACACCGCTGTACGCACCGCTGATCAAGCGCGCCGCGACCTGGATGGCCTCCTACCGGGATCCGGTCACGGGCCTGCCCCTGCCCTCGTACGATCTGTGGGAAGAGCGGCACGGCGTGCTGGCCTTCACGTGCTCGACGGTCCACGCGGGCCTGCTGGCGGCCTCGAACTTCACTGAGGGATTCGGCCAGGCCGGCCTGACCGAGACGTACCGGCGCGCCGCCGCCGAGGTCAAAACCGGGATGGACCGCTATCTCTATCGCCAGGAACTGGGCCGCTTCGCCCGGATGGTCACGTTCAAGAAGAACGGAACGCTGGAGAACGTGGACGCCACGATCGACGCCAGCCTGTACGCCGTCAGCCAGTTCGGGACCTATGACCCGGAGGATGAGCGGGTGGTGCGGACCATGCAAGCCATCCGCGACCGCCTGTGGTGCAAGACGACGGTCGGAGGGATCGCCCGGTACGAGAACGATTACTATCACCGGATCAGCCAGGACATCGCCAACGTCCCCGGCAATCCCTGGTTCATCTGCACCCTGTGGGTGGCCCAATGGCTCATCAAAAAGGCCAGGAAGGTGGAGGATCTGAAGGAAGCGGTGCCCCTCCTGCAATGGGTGGCCGACCGGTGCCTCCCCTCCGGCGTGCTGGCCGAGCAAGTCAATCCCTACACCAACGAACCGCTGTCGGTCTCTCCGCTGACCTGGTCCCACGCCACCTACGTCCAGACGGTCCTGGACTATCTCGAAAAACGGACGTCGCTTGAGGTGTGCCAGTCCTGTCAGATGCCCCTCAATCCCTTTCGCGTCCGGAAAACCAACCCGCTGTAAGGAAAAAAGAGGAAGAGGGCCGGCGGCGTCGGCATTGCGGGCGCGGCCAGGGGGATGGTAGGATATCGACATCATCTCCGGGATGGTGGGAGGATCCGATGGCCAACGTCACACTCGTATACTCGCAAACGTGTGCAGCGTGTCCCGCGGCCAAGTCCGTCTGGAAGGGCCTCCGCGTCAAGCACAGCTTCAGCTACCGCGAAGTGGACATCCTGAGCCCGGACGGGCAGGAGCTCGCGGACCGGCACGCCATCCGCGCGACACCGGCCTCGATCGTGGACGGCAGGTTGAAGTTCATCGGGGTCCCGTCGCGTGAGAGCGCCGAAAAAGCGCTGGGCGTCAGGCCGCCGGACAGATAGGAATCTCATTGTGGCAGACGAATTCGATAATGAGCTCGACCTCGATGTCCTGCGGTCCATGCCGCGGGAGGAGCCGCCGAACTGCCCCGTCTGCGACGAGCCGATGATGTTCAATGACGGCGCTTGGTTCTGCGGGGACTGTAACGGCACGGACTGCGGCCCCGAGACGGGCTAGGGCGCATGGACGACTCCGAGCAGTTCCTGGACCACGCCATGACGATGCTGAAGAGCGTGGATCCCATCCCCAAACTCCTGCCTCAAGTCCGGCTCAGCCGGATGCCGAAGGACTCTCCCGCCCTCATTGCCATCATCGACTCGTGGCTGGACGTGTACGCGCAGGTGCTCAAGGCCGGGCAGGGCGTGCTGGACGCCGTGGGCGTGCTCCGGCTGGACCCCAATCCGCGGATCGCCGTCCTGGTCGAGGCGGGCGTGCTGGCGGAAGACCATCCCCCCGCGCAGGCGGTCCGGGAAGCCTGGGCTGCGGCCCTGCTCGCTGAACGGCAGAAGGAGACCTCCGCCACGCCGTAGGGGCCAGCCCCCACCTTGTCCTCTCGCCCGCTTTCCGCTACCCTACCGCCATCCATGCTCACCATCGTCACCGGTCCGTTCCATCCTGATCTCGAATCCGCTCTCGTTTCGCAAGTCCGGTCCCTGAAGCAGGACGATCCGCTCGCACCGGTCGCGATCCTCGTCCCATCGCAGCAGCTCGCGCGCCGGGTGAAACGGCTGCTCGCCGTCGAACAAGGGCTCACTCTTCTCGACGTCCATGTGTTGACCTTCCACCAGCTCGCCGTGGCGCTGCTCCGTGAAACATCCGTGTCCGACCAGCCCGCCTTGGTGGACGGGGTGTATCGGGAAGAACTGTTGCGTTACCTGGTGGCCACCGGGGTTCCCGGCGCGGAGGTGTTCCGCGACTGGGCGAGCCTGAGGGGCATTTGGGGCAGCCTGTGGGCCACGATGCAGGACCTGAAGGAGGCGCGTGTGGATCCCCGCGGCGCGTTGACGGCGGTCGAGGAACGACTCCTCGGCACCGACGACCCGGCGCGCCTGAAGGGCCTCCTGCGTCTCTACGCCTCCGTCCTTCAAGCCGATCGGGTCTTTCGCCTTGCCGACCCGGACGATCTGGCCGCGCTCGCCGTGGAGCTCGTCCCGGAGTCCGCGTGGCTCAAACGGATGCGGGGAGTCTGCTACTACGGGTTTTATGACCTGACGCAAGGCCAGCTCGATTTCTTCAAGGCCGTGGCCTCCGCGCATCCCACCACCGTCTTCTTCCCGCTCCGGCCCAAGAGTCCCGCCTACCGGTTCGCGCAGCGGTTCTTCGAGACCTACCTCCAGGGCTCGGCCGCCTCCAACACTCCCCTCACTCCTTCCCCCGCTCCCTGGGCCTTGCTGGGCTCGTTGGCGGATGAGATGGCGCCCGAGGTGCGAGCCACCTGCCGGGTTATCAGCGCGGTCGGGCCCGAGGACGAGGTCTCGGCGGCGGCGAAGGAGATCCTGCATCTGATCGAGGAGCGGGGCCTCGAGCCGATGGAGATCGGCGTCGTGGTGCGGTCTCTCGATCTCTATCTCCGTTCCATCCGGAGGGTCTTCGATGAGAACCGCATCCCGTTCGCCTGCCCGGTGGGCGAGCCCCTCATTCATGATCCGCTGGTCAAGACGGTCGTCCGGTTCCTCCGGCTTCCGGTGGAGTGCTTTCCCCGGGCCGCCGTGATCGAGGTCCTCGGGTCCCCGGCCTGCCGGCTCTCGACGCTGAGCGGGTCCAGCGCCCTCGCGCGTCCCGATCGCTGGGACTGGGCGACCCGCCGTCTGGGGATCACGCGGGGCGATCCGGGGGACGGAGGCCTCGGCGAATGGCGCCGCCTGGAGCGAGCCGCCCAGCGGGGCCTCAATCTCCCCCGCCTCGAAGAAGCGGAATCGATCTATCAGACCTGCCCCCCCGAGGAACTGAACCTATTGTGGCATCTGGTGAGAGGCTTGCACGCCGATCTCTCCTCGCTGCCCGAACGGGCGGGGTGGGGGGATTACGTCGCCGCCTTCGCGCGGCTCCTGCCGATGTACTTCGATTTCCCCGCGGTGGACGGGGCTGCGCCCGCGGAAGACGCTGGGACGGTTCAGGCTGCGGTGCTGGACTGTCTTCGGTCCGCCGAGCGGCTGGCGCAACTGGATGAAGAGGTCTCGTTGGGGGAGTGCACGGAATTTCTCGTCCGGCTGCTCGAGCGGGCGCGCCTGCCGTCAACGCGGCGCGATCTGTCCGGCGTCCAGGTCCTTGACGCGATGGACGCCCGCGGCGTTCCGTTCCGCGCGCTGTTCGTGCTGGGCCTCAACGAAAAGGTCTTTCCCCGATCCCTCCAGGAGGACGCGTTTCTGCGGGACGCCGATCGGGAGGTCCTGGCGCGCGATCTCGGCTATAAGATCGGACGCAAGCAGGAGGACGGGTTCGAGGAGGAGCGGCTCCTGTTCGCGCTGCTGCTCCGTTCCTCGAAGGAGCGGCTCTACCTCAGCTATCAGCGGGCCGACCGCGACGGGCGGATCATGGTGCCCTCCGGCTACCTGGCCGAACTCAAGCCTCAGCTCGCGGCGCCGGACCGTCCCATCAAGCGCCGGCCGACGGAACGATGGGCGGAGCGCCCGTTCGAGTGGACCCTGCTCACGCCGGGCGAGGCGGGGCTTGAGATGATCCTGGAATCGGGTGGTGTCGGGATCAGGACTCCCCACCCATCGCTCGAGCGCTGCCTGCGCCTGCGTCAGGCGCCGGAGTTATTCGCCCAGGGGCTGCAGGCCCTGGGCATGCTTGACTCCATGAAACCGGGGTTGACGCCCTATGATGGCCTGGTCGGGCCCGCCCTCGCCCACTGGCGCGCGCTGGAACAACACGGGGTGTCGCCCACCGCGCTGGAAGTATACGCCCAGTGCCCCTTCAGGTATTTCGCAGAAAAGGTCCTGCGGCTCGACCCGCTGGAGACGCCGGAGTCGGTGTCGGAACTCGAGGCCAAGGCACGCGGCAATCTGTGCCATGCGATTCTCCGCGCTTTCTACGAGCGGCTGTTCAAGAGCGGGGTGGCACCGGGCGGGGCGGCTCCCTTAGATGTTGACGCCGCGCTGGACGAGGCCGCGGACGGTGCCTTCGCGCGGTTCGAGGCCCACGAGCCCGTGGGCTATCCGTTGCTCTGGTCCCTGGCGAAGGAGGACGTCACCCAACTCCTCCGCACGTTCGTCCACAACGACCTCGAGGAACTGCGTGCGTCGGGCTATCGCCCCGCGCTGTTCGAGGTCGCGGTCAGGGGACGTTTCGGCTCGACGCTGCCGGATAGACTGAACCATGTCCCGATCCGCGGGCGCCTGGATCGTGTGGACGTCAAACGGGAGGACGGCAAGGCCCACGTCCGAGTGGTGGACTACAAGTACACGGAATCGGCCATTCCGAAAACGGAAGACCGTGATCTGGCCACGGCGGCCCTCAGGGGCAAACGTCTCCAGCCGCCGCTCTACCTATTGGCTGCGAAGAGCGTGTTGGGGGAGGAGCCGGCCGTTCCGGACGCGGCCGCCTTCTATTTCCTGGCCCCTCACTGGCCGAACGGGCCGGTGGAGCGGACGGCGCTCACGACCGTCTGCGGGGAGGGGACCGTGCGCGTGATTCTCGAGGGGGTCCGGGACGGCCGCTTTTTCATTCTGCCCGGCGACTACTGCAAGCACTGCGAGTTCTCTGCGGCCTGCCGGCGCTCCCACCACCCGACCAAGTGGCGGGAGGCCGATGACAAACATAAACACATCCTTGAGGATGTGCGAAGGCAAAAAGCGGGGGCGACGTAAGGCGGATGAACAGAACTCCTGACGAACAGGCGCGGAGCCTCGCGGCCACGACGTTCGACCGGAATGTGGTGGTGACCGCCAGCGCGGGCACCGGCAAGACCACGCTGCTGATCACGCGCCTTGTCCACTTGCTCGTCAAATCTCCAGACCCGGTCCCGCTGTCGCAGATCGTGGCGCTGACCTTCATGAATAAGGCCGCCAACGAAATCAAAATCCGCCTGCGGGAATGCCTGGAAGGCCTTCTGGCCCCGCCCGAGTCCCCGGCCTGCCGCGCGCTCTGGGACCACTACCGTCTCTCCCCCGCCGACCTGGCGGACCGCTATCGCCTCTCCGCCGACGAATTGCGGACGCGGGCGGAGGCCGCCATCCATGATCTGGAATACAGCCAGATCGGGACGATCCACAGTTTCGCGGCGCATCTCCTGCGGCTCTATCCCCTTGAGGCCGGCGTGGATCCGGGGTTCCGGACCGATGAGGGGCTAGGCTTCGAAGAGCACTTCGCGAACGAGTGGAACCAGTGGCTGGACGGCGAACTCGGCGCCCGAGGCCCCAGGCAGGAGCTCTGGAAGAGGGTGCTTCGCGGCGCGGACTTGGAGGCGCTTCAGGAATTCGCGCGCGCGTTGGTGAACGATCTGATTCCTCTCGCGACGCTCACGGCCCAGGTCTCGAGCCCGGAGATAGACGAGACGGTCCGCCGCTGGCTTCAGGAAAAGCAGGGGCGCGCCCTCGCGTTGATCGAGGCGCACGGCGACGGCAAGAAAAAACCTCGTCAGGTCGAACAGCTCCTCGACGCGGCGGGCGATGTGTTTGGACGGCTCCTCAAGGGCGGGGCGGCAGCGCTGCGGGATCTGCCGGAGGAGCGCCGGGTCCTGCTGGAATCCAAACAGGCGGGGTCGAAGCCGCCGGCCGGATGGGCGGAGGAGGAGTTCGACGACGCGACGGCCATCATCAAGACCGCGAAGGCGCTTCTGGATAGCGATCAGGACTATGTCCGCGGTCTGCTCGATCTCCTGATTCCATTCGCCGAGCAATGCCGGCGCCGCTTCATTGAGGCGGGGTCGCTCACGTTCGACGGCCTCCTTGCCCGCGCGCGCGATCTGCTGAAGGGGCACCGTCACGTGCGGGCGCGGCTGAAGCGCCGGTTCCAGGCCCTCCTGGTGGACGAGTTCCAGGACACCGACCCGGTGCAGTATGAGATCCTTCTCTTTCTGGCGGAGCGCGAGGAGGAGTCGGCGGAGGAATGGCAGCAGGTCCGGCTCCATCCCGGCAAGCTGTTCATCGTCGGCGATCCCAAGCAATCCATCTTCGCCTTCCGTCGGGCCGACATCGAGGCCTTTCACAAGGTGACCCGCATGGTGGCCGACCAGACCGGGTGTGCGTTCACGCTCCTGACCAACTTCCGCAGCCATCCCTCGATCCTGTCCGCGGTCAACGGCGTGTTCGACCGCTTGATCCAGGAACGTCCGGGCCTGCAACCGAGGTACGATTTTCTGGAGCCGGACCCCGACCGCAAGACCAAGGCCGGCACGCAGGGAGTCGAGCTGCGTCTGGTCGCGCCCTCCGGCGCACACGGGGAGGAATCCCTCACGGCGGAGCAGGCCGTGGAAGCCGAGGCCGAGGCGGTCGCCCGCTGGCTCAAGATGGAATTGATAGGCAAGGAGGTCCTCACGGAGCGGGACGGGGGCCGGCGCACGGTGGAGCCGGGAGACGTCGCCATCCTCTTCCGGACGTTCACCCAAAGCTGGGAATATCTCGGGGCCCTGCGCCGGCATGGGTTGCCGTACGTGGCGGAAGGAGAAAAACATTTTTACCAGCGGCAGGAGGTGATCGATCTCGTCAATCTGTTGTGCGCCATCCAGAATCCCCATGACCAGGTCGCGCTGGCGGGTCTGCTGCGCTCGGCGGTGGGCGCGCTGACCGATCGCGACCTGATTGAGCTGGCGGCGGCGGGGCCGTTCGAGTATCGCGGCGCCGGCTCTCCCGCGCTCGACGCGCACCCCAAGGGGGCGCATCTTCGGCGCCTGTATGCGGTCCTTGAATCCCTGCATCGGGACTGTCCGGCGCGCCCGCTTTCGGATGCGCTGGACCTGCTCTTCGAGCGGCTGCCGGTGCTGGAGCTGGCGGCGGCGTCCTCGCACGGGGAGCAGGCGGTTGCCAATCTCTGGAAGGTGCGGGAGCTGGCCGACGACGTCGTGGCCGATCCCGCCATGACGATGGCCGGATTCGTGACGCTGTTGAAGGCGCGCCTTGCGGATCCTCCGGACGAGTCCGAGAGCGGACTGTCGGAGGAGACCTCACGGGAAGCGGTGCGGGTCATGAGCATGCACAAGGCCAAAGGACTGGAATTTCCGATCGTGATCCTCGTGGGGCTGCAGGCCGGGACCAAACCTCACTCCGACCCGATCCTCGTCCATCAGGACTGGTCCACGGGAGTGGTGGGTGTCCGTCTTGGCGACCGCCGCACCCTGGGTGGGGTGTACGTGGCGGAGAAGCTCGATGCGCGCATCGCGGCCGAACGGCGGCGCTTGCTGTACGTGGGGATGACCCGCGCGAAGGAACGGCTGATTCTCTCCGGAGCGCTGCCCCGCCGTCAAAGCGAGGAAACCTTTCTCGCGATGCTGAGGGAAGGAATCGGGGGTGCGGTGGGCAGAGCGGAGGTCCTTTCACACGCGGTGGGGCAGGGCCGGATTTCGCAGACGATCGTGCCGGTGGAAGAATGCAAGCCGGGAATCAAACGTCGAGACAAGAAGGACACTCAGGCGAAGCGTGATGTGGCGAGCTTTGAGGCGCGGTGGCAGTCGCGCGAAGAGCGCTGGACTCGTTGTCGCCGGCAGTCCGCCTTCCTGACGCCGACCAAACTCCTTTGTGCGCGAGAACCCCTCACCCCTGGTCCCGGGGGAGAAGGTGGGGGTGTGGGGAAACGAGCCTTGCTCATTGGGACGATTGTGCATAATGCCTTGGAGACATGGAATTACGATGAGAATTCTCATGCTATACTTGAACAATCATTAATGGCGCTCGACCGATTGATTCCCGAGGACCTTCTATGGAGTCGGGAGGAGATCCGACAAGAGATTCAGGAAATGCTGCGGGGCTTCGGCGAATCCGAGGCCGCTTCCGAATTGCGCGGCGCGACCATCCTGGGACGCGAGGTACCGTTCATCATGCCCTGGAATACGCCGGTTTCCGCCCTCTCCCCTGGAGGGAGAGGGGAGGGTGAGGGGGAGAATTGTTTAATGGAGGGTCGTATTGATCTCATTTATCAAAAGGACGGAGGACTCTGGGCGGCTGATTACAAGACGGATCGCGTGAGTGAGGCCGAAAGTTCCGGCCGCGCGGACACCTATCGGGTCCAGGCGCAGATCTACTCGGAGGCGGTGAACAAGGCCTTGGCCCGCGAGCTCGGCGGGTTTAAAATCATCTTCGTGCGGTTGGGGAAGGCCGTCACGGTGACGGCCTAGGGATCTCATGCCGATCACCTTCACCATCGATTTTCTGGATCGGACTCGGGCCTACGTGGCCCACGAGGCCCCCGTCCCGCCTTCAGGAGATCTGTGGGTCGAGACTATGTCCCACCTGACCTTCTGCGCGGCCCGGACCTTCGCCAGTTTGGATCGGGCGGACCAGTTCGAGGAGGCCAGGAAATGGGGCGTCTGGCTGGACACTGGGTTCGCCGACTTCCCCGTCGAGGTGGAAGGCACGCCGGGCCCCACGATCCCCTTTGGACGGTTCGTGTCCTCCTACGACCAAAAGGCGGGGAGCTATACGCGCGGCACCTTCGGGTTCGGGCTGAACGCCAGAGGGCTGGACTACTTCGGGCCCATGGCCACGGCAGTTCTATTGTTTTACATCTATAAGTACAGCGGCTGGGATCGTCCGGAGGATCTCTTGCGGCCGGTTCGACTCTTATGCGAGCGCGCCTTGCTCGAAGCGGTGGAGGAAGCCTCTCATGTCGCGCTCGCCGCGCGTTGCGTGGAAGAAGCCGTCGAGAGGTCGCGGCTCAAAGAGGCCGACGCATCGCGACTTCCGGAAGCGGAGGCTCCGTCACTCGATCCCCTCATTGATGTTGTGCCTGCCGCGGAGGAGGTAGCCCCATCCCATTCGGGAACAGGGCGCAGAGCGCGGGGCAGGGCGCCGGTTCGTTGGAAAAGCCTCGTTGAGGCCTGCGTCGCGCTAGTCCTGGCACTCGCGGGCGTCGTTTATCTCAGCTTGCCGTACACGCCTCCGGTGTCGGCTCCCTTGCATGCGGAAGAAGGGACCGTGCCGAGCCCACCACCGACTGAGTCACAGCCGGCGCCGCTGCCGGTTCCCCCGGTGCCGGTTACTCCACCGCCGACTGTCCCGGAGAAGGTCGCACCTGCGCCGCCGCTGCCTCCTCCTGTATCGAAAACTCCCCCGATTACCTTGCGGGCCAAAGCCCCTCCATCAGTGGTGGCGGAACTTGCGCCGGTGCCCAAACCCAAGGCGCCCACTCAATCGCCAACCGCTCCTCCGCCCGCGCCCAAGAACGCGGCGCCCCCTCCCACTCTAATGGCAAAGGATGACGTCCTGATGGTGCTGATCCCTTCCGGGGAATTTCTGATGGGGAGCGAGATGGCCGGTGAAGGCCCGCCCCATCCCGTCTCGGTGGACGCCTTTTACATCGACCGGTATGAGGTGACGAATGCGCAGTACCAGCGGTTTGTGGATGCCACCGGCCATCGGACTCCGCAGCATGAGGTCGATCCCCGCTATGATCTGTGGGCGGGCGGCACGTTTCCTCCGGAGTTCAAGGCTCAGCCGGTTGTGAACGTGGACTGGCACGATGCGGCCGCATACTGCGAGTGGGCCGGCAAGCGGCTCCCGACGGAAGCGGAATGGGAGAAGGCGGCGCGGGGAACGGACGGGCGCATCTATCCCTGGGGCAACGATCCGCCAAGCCCTGCGCGATTGAACTTTGCGCGCCGGTGGGAGGGGCCGCAGACCCTGCGTCCGGTCGGGAGCTTCGAGCAGGGGCGTTCCCCGTTTGGGGCGTATGACATGGCCGGGAACGTCTGGGAGTGGGTCAACGACTGGTACGGAGCGGGGTATTATCAGGTCGCCCAGGAGCACAATCCCCGCGGGCCCGGCGGCGGATCGGCCAAAGTCCTCAGAGGCGGGTCGTGGACCAACCTCGCGCGCCTCGTGCGGGCCACGCATCGGTATGGGGCCGACCCCGAGATGCGGAACAGCGACACCGGCTTTCGGTGCGCGCGCGACCTCGCCCGGTAGAGCATTCACGCGCCTTTCTTGCAACCATTGAACAGGCGGGGTACTATTTTTACATGCTGACGCGGGCCCAATGGATCGAGTTCACGGGATGGTGGGGGGAGATCGCCAAGCGCCTGGGCGTGGGGCCCCAATGCGAGGCCTTTCTCTCGCCGGAGTCGGGCGCCTCGGAGGCTCTGACGAAGGTCGCCCAGGCGGGAGGAGACCTCAATTTCGTTCTCTTCGTCATGATCCGGTACTGGGTTCCCCCGATCCTGCCGCCGGCCGGCAAGGAGCGTCAAGTAAAGGGAGACCCGGACTACTGGATCGAGTCGGAGCAGATCTTGAAACAGGCCGTCGGCCGCCTGCGAGAGCTCCGGCCCTTCCTCGCGATGCTGATGGAATCCCACCCCGGACCCATGCCGCAGCCGGCGGCGGAGGGCCCGGCGCCGCCGGAGTTGGACCTGTCGGCGCTCCTCGAAGGGATCGCCGAGGCCGCGGGGCGGCTCGGCGGCCCGGACTATACCTCGGTCGTCAAGAGCCTCAACTCCACGCCGTTCCGCCAGCTCCTCCATTTCCGGCACAACAAGAAGCACAGCACCGAAGTCTGGGTGGTCTTCCTGTTGAAGGAGCACCTGCGCTCGGCCGGACTGGGCAAGGACCGGGCCTGGCCGATCGTGTGCGATGTGATCACGTCCGCCGGCGTCCGCAACGCGGAGGGGCACGCCTATCAGCCCGACGAGCTGAAGTCCTGGTGGACCAAGCAATGGCCGCGGTCCTATGCCCTGCTGGCGGCCAAGGACGCCGAGATCCTCCCCACCGAGTTCGCCTATCAGAGCGACTACCAATGGTTCCAGGCCTGGATGAACCATCAGATCGCCTCGCGCTCGGACTCCTGACGATTACCACTTTACTAAGCGCCTCAAGATGAGCGATGATACCGCCACCCTCAGGGGGAGACGGCAGGGGCGCGCGATGCAACTCTTTGGAGTTCTCCTCATCGTCAACGGCGTGGGGATCACGGCCTGGTGGGTCGCCACCGGCCAGCCTCATAGTGGCTATGTCCTCATCGCGGGCCTGCTCGCGGTCTCCACCGGCATCTATCTGTATGTCCAGGGCCGGACTGCGGAGGTCGCCGTCCATGACGTCGGGTCCATCAAAGCCGCCGCCGAGCGAGCCATGCTGGACGCCAAGGAGATCGCGGAAATCAGGCGGCGCATTGAGTCGCAGATGGCCACCGTGGCATTCGTTTCCAGGCAGGCGGTCGAGGCCAGGAAGCTGTCCAACGAGCTGGCGATGAAGAATGAGCTCGTCGAGAAGAAGATCAGCAATGTGGACGAGGCCGTGGAGAAAGCGAACAGGGCGCTCACCGAACTGCATCAGATCTCGGAATTCATCATCGCTGTCGTGGCCGCCCTGAACGACGATCGGAAGGCCTTCGACCAGTTGAGGGTCTGGTCCGAAAACAAGTCGCATCTGTTCTCGTCGCGCGCCCAGCACGTCTGGGACACGATTGTCGCGGAGCACTCGAAGGCGCTGGCCTTCGGGGGCTTTGCATTGTCCTGGCGCGCCGGGCTCGATCCTTCGAAGCTCACCCTCGGGGAACTCAAGCAGACGTACGACTCCTCGCCCGCCACCCTGAAGCCGGCCCTGCTCGAATACATCTGGAAGCGTCAGGACATTCCCCGGAGGGACAAACTGCAGTTTTTTGCCGAGGTCATCGAGCATGACCAGAGCCTGACGGCCGTGGAGTACGCCGGACGGTACTTCACGGAACAAGCGGGGCTCAAAATCAAGCCGCTGGCCATCGACGACCTCCTCAAATGGTGGCGGGACAATAAAGATCGGATTTCCGACCGCGCCTGACCCGCCGCCGACTGCACCAAACGCTGAGCTACGTGAGCCTCATGCCGTTCAAGGTAAGCACGGGTGTATCCATCTCGGTGTTCGATGACCGCTTGACCCGCGCCTCGAAGGAGCATACCCTCGCCATCAATCCGAGCGGGTAACACGGCGCAAGGGTCTCTGCCAAAGGGAAGAAGGGCGCGATGGAAGAACGCAGGGGTGATGGTTCGCGTCTCCGCTTCCTTGCATTCCTCACGATCTTCGCCCTGCTTATGACAGGCTGTACTGCTGGCCCTCTCGTTCCCCACACCCTCCTTGATCCCGAAGCGAATCACGCAGGGGTCACATGCGAGACCGCGGTCAGCGCCCAGTATGGGCCACCGAAACCCTGGTTTCAGGGAACCCGCCATCAAGCCTTTAGCCAGTGCCTACAGTCGAATGGATATTTGCTGGTCGAGCGATAGAGACGATCCCTCGCGGTCCCTTTCCTGGTTCCGGTCTCCGCGCCCTTTTCCTCCAAAATTCCCCATGACGGCGACACCCTTACCCGATTGTTAGCAACACGGTAGCCTTATCGTTTGCATTGCTTCGACCCTCGCCCTAGAATTGACGGCTAAGAAGGGGATACCGAACCATGCGCCCGACGATCAGCGTGAAGATCTTCAGCATTGCCCTTGGCTTGCTTGTCCTGATGGCGCTGGTCACCGGCCTGTCCGCTTTGAATTTAAAGAAAGTCAACAATGAGGTCCTGGCGCTTGCGGAGTACTACATTCCTTTGGAACAGCGCATGGGGAACATCCAAAGCGCCGTGCGCGACGAACTAATTCATCTCGGCCGGCTCATGCAGCTGCTCCAGGCGAAACCCGTTGACGTGAACACCGTCGAAGAGGAGAAGCGGTCGTTGGAAGAGAAGGCCGCCCAGGTGAACCAGGAAGTGGCAGAGGCGATGCGGCTTGTTGAAGGAGCCTTGGCCTCCTCCGAGATTGAAGTGAATCGAGAGCAATTCGCAGCGCTGCGCAAGACGCTTCCAGGCATCGTCGCCGCCCATGGCCAACTTCATGACACGATCACCGTATTGTTAACCGAGAGGGAGCAGGGGAACGAGCGGTCGGTCCGCGCCGTGAGGGAGGTCCTCAGGAAAGAAAGAGACGGCGTGTATAAGGGGATCGGTGACGTGACGGCAGAGTTGCAAGCCATGACGCGCGAATCGGCGAAGAAAGCAGAACGTCGGGAACGCCACGCGATCGCGCTCAACTGGGGAATCACCATCGGCGCCAGCGTGCTCGGGCTCCTGTTCGCGGGGCTGATTACCCGGAACCTTGTGAAGCCGGTCAAGCGACTGCTCATCGGCACCCGAGCGGTGGAGCAGGGCGATCTCAGCGTCCACGTCCAGGTCACCACAACCGATGAGATCTCGGTGCTGACGATATCTTTTAACCATATGGTTGCAGAGCTCAAACAAAAAGAGGTGATCACAGAGACCTTCGGCAAGTACGTGGATCCGAGAATCGTGAAGGGGATCCTGGAGGACCAACGCTTTTCCCAGGGCGGTGAACGACGGCTGATGACCGTGTTCTTCTCCGACCTGGAGGGTTTCACGTCTCTGGGAGAGCGCTTAACCCCGGATGGCATCGTGAAGCTGCTCAATCAATATTTTACGTTGATGTCGGGGCCGATCAGGGATTATCACGGCATCATCGACAAGTATATCGGCGACGCCATTATGGCGTTCTGGGGGCCCCCGTTCACCGATGGAGCGGAACACGCGAGCCTGGCCTGCCTGTCCGCGTTGGAGCAGTACAAGAAGCTGGGCACGTTCCGGCAGATGCTCCCGGATATCATGGGGCTTCGGAAAGATCTCCCGACGATCAATGTGAGGATGGGCATCGCCACCGGCGATGTCACCGTCGGCAGCATTGGATCAGAGTATTCCAAGGGCTATACCGTCATCGGCGACACCGTCAACCTGGCGTCGAGACTGGAAGCGGTCAACAAAGAATACGGCACGCATCTGCTCATCAGCGAAGAGACATGGAAGATGGCAAAGGACGCCATTGAAGTGCGAGAAGTGGACTGCATTCTGGTGGCGGGAAAATCCGAACCCGTGCGAATCTTTGAGCTGTTGGAACGCAAGGGCCAATTAGACGACACCGCGAGGGCGCTCAAGGACCATTTTGAAGAAGGCCTTGCCGGGTATCGGAGCCAGAGTTGGGATCTTGCCCAAGCGCGGTTTGCCGAGTGCTTGAAACTGAATCCGGGAGATCGTCCCTCCAAATTGTTCATCGCACGGCTCCAACACTTCAGAGAGCATCCTCCCTCACCGGATTGGGACGGCGTGTGGAGATTTCAGGAGAAATAGAAGGGCAAAATCTCTTTTTCTAAGGTGTCCCACGCAAGACTTTGGTCTAGGGTGTGGTACGCAATTTTGCGTTGACTTAGGAGGCAAACCCGCGTAGGGTTTCGCGGTGCCCATCACCCGCGTGCCTGAAGAGGCGCTCTATGGCCCTCGGCCTATTGATGGAGCGAACGAAGTCCTGGCCCACCCGCCTTGCGCCCGCAACTCGCGAGAAAGATACAGAACCGTATCCGTTTAGATTCTGCGGGCCACCCCACGGGCGGATGGTCCGACCGCCAAGCTCAGGCAATCGCAAGCCTTTGTGACGCGGGGTCTGTCACCGTTTCAGTCCGATGAAACGGTGACTGACGCCATCCTATGCCCAGCCTGCCCCTCCGCCCCCCGCCGTCCGTGACAATTCATAAGGGGAGGGGCTATACTCCGGACGATTGATGGGGCGCGTGCGAGGGGTCTGGCTCGTTTTCTTCCGAGAAAAAGTGCCTGAACCCGGTTGCTTTCCCACGGAGGAGTGGTAGGATTCGGGGCCGATGAGCAGACTTGAGCGCAAAGAACATATGAACAGTGTAATGACCTCGACCTTTTCTGCTACCAAGGCCGACTTTGACCAGAAGCACAAAAGCGCCAAAGAGGCGCCTTGCCTCGTACCCGTACGAGGGAAGCCACAAGGACCCGCGACGATCCGGAACGTCGAGGGCGAGCCTAACGAAGAGTATTACAAATGGCAGTTCATCTACGCACTCATCAACAGCGGTCTTTACGCAAAAGACTACATTGGGGCCGAAGTCCATTTCCCCAAGGGCAACAAGGCGTCCGCTCCGCTCAAAATGGATGCCGCAATCTTCGACAGCACCGAGTGGCTCGACCGCTACAACTCCTACTGGAAGGACCGCAAGCCGGCCCACTTGGAGTGGCTTAATGAACACTTACTGGCGGTCGTTGAGTTCAAGAAAGACGACAAAGAGATCGAGAAGGTCTTCACCGGACAGGTTAAAGCTGCAATGCGCGAGAAAGAGCCAACGACTGCATACGTTCTCGGCATTTATTATGACGCAGAACGCCTTTACCTTTTCCATAGGCGTGATGGTCTCTTCTTGCGGTATGACGAGTCAAAGAACCAAAAGGGCGATTCGAGCAAAATTGGGGACCTGTCGCTGCACCTGCCTGATCCTTATTTTTTCATTCCGTCCCTCTCTGACCTCAAAGCCCGTGTCAACCGACCCAAGACGCTGGACCGTTCCAAACGTATAATTGCCCACCTTGATGTAGTCACTTCGATCGCGACTGTCCAGATTCAAGACGCACTTTCGAACGTCTTACGTGCGCTTGACAAGGGCGGTCTCGTGAATCAGCGCGGCTATGAGATTCTCATCCAAACTTTTGCCCTGAAGATCTTCGACGAAAAGCGCAATGAGAAGAATCCGAAAAAGACGCTGGAATTTTACATTACCGACGCCGAGGCATACTTCACCTCGTTGAAGGAAAAACCCATCCAGGAATTTATCGGGCGGATGCAGGACATTTGGTCTCAAGCTGAAGGTCTGTACCAAAAGATTCTGCAGACGAAGGCTATTGACTGGAAAAACCAGAATCACGTGCGCGCCGTCATGGCAGTTTGTCTCGCCTTTCAAGACTTTTCTTTCGTGCGATCCTCAAAGAGCGATCTTTATCAGTTGGTGTTTTACAACTTCGCTAACGAGTTCAAGCGCGGTGAGGCCGCGCAGTTCCTTACACCGCTACCTGTGATCGACTTTCTTGTTCAGATCGTCAATCCCCGCAATGGGGAAACGCTCTTCGATCCCTGCTGTGTTGTGCCCCCATTAAAATTTGGACAGGTATAATTGGTCAGGAGGGCTCATGGAAACAGTTGTGAGACCTGTCCAGAATGGTCGTGGGGGGAGGCGTCGGTGGAACGCCGAGCAGAAACTGGCGGTGTTGCAGGAGTGG
>JBGPTH010000006.1:0-97992 GCA_041490525.1 Nitrospiria bacterium | reverse complement strand
CTACATCGCCTACCTCGCGAACTACCGGGTGCGGACGGTGGACCTCGACTCCGGGCGAATCTCCACCTGTGCGGGGAGCGGGGAGGGGGACTACGACGGGGACGGCCAGCCGGCTGCGTCCGCCGGACTCTCCGGGCCCAGCGGGCTGGCCCTGGATGCCGAGGGCAATCTCTATCTCGCCGACACTTTTTGCGGGCGCATCCGCAAAGTGGACCTCGCCACGGGCATCATCAGCACCGTCGCAGGCGATGGCACCGAGTACCGCTATCAAGGCATGCCCAAGGAGTTTTCGACGGGCCTGGCGCGTCCTTCGAGCATCGCGCTGGCCCCCGACGGGGCGCTCTACATCACGGACTCCGACAATCACCTGATCCGGAAGTGGAACCCGAAGTCCAAGGTCATCACGGCGATTGCCGGCAACGGCGCAGCGCAGTTCGGCGGGGACGGCGGGCCGGCGAGCGAATGCAGCCTGAACTACCCCTTCGGCGTGGCCATGGACGCCTCAGGCAACATTTATATCGCCGACACCTTCAATCATCGCGTCCGGATGGTCGCCGGAACGGCGCTTGATTAGACAGGCGTACCTCTTTGCGTATGATTCCATCGTTTCCAATTCGGAGAGACCACAATGACGACTCGAAAAGGGCTGAAGACCCCCGTGAAGGAATGCGCTGAGGAACTGGATTGGTGAAGCTGAAGCTGGCAGATTAATAGTGTGGAGGGGGAATGAAAAAGGTCCTCATGAGTTGTATATTCGTACTCGCAAGCAGCGGTTATCTCCGTGCGGAAGATTGCACCAAAAAGTTCACGATCGGTGAATATGGCATCCCACAATCCGACTCCGTCGCCTCTGGTCTACCCTATGGGAAGCAATACGAGCCGGTGTACATGGAAAAACAGAAGGTCGATGACGAGCCAGATCTTTGTCGTTACACCTCTATTTCCCAGGTATTCCAGCTCAAGTTCAAAAGGGAAGGCGGGTTTCTTTTGGCGGGGTGCTATGGTGATTTCAACAGCAATGGCAAACGCGACTATGCGTTTCTGGTGAGAAACATCGCTGATAAAACCGTACACCTCCGGGTTTTTATCCATGCCCCTGACGGCTATCGGGTTATACCCCTCGAGGAAACGGGGGCGCCCTTTAAGGATGAAGTGTACATCCCTTCTTGTGAAAGGAAGCCGCCGGATGGAATTTTTGTCGGGTTGGAGGAGCAAAAGTATAAAGTGACCGGGGATCTGATCCATTATGGATGGTACACGTACTTTTGGGAGGGGAATGACCTGAAGCAAATCCTCACCGGTGATTAGAATCCTCTGGCACCGTCTCGCATCAATGCCTCCTTCCCGTTAGCCGATCTTTCGGTTGCGCTCCTTGCCGATGGCAGCGCACAATAGGAATGTGCGCGACGGTTTCCACGCGATCATTCTTCCAACGAAAGGAGCTTATTATGTTGCAGTCAAAACACCTGCTCATCTCCGCGCTGGCGGTGTTCGCGCTGCTGGCGCTTCCCCTCTATCCAAGCTGGTCCGAGGCGGCGGAAGGCAAAGCCAAGGTCAAGGTCCTCTATCACGTGGACGGCAAGGACCCCGACGTGGCCAAGTATGCCCTGGCGCTCATCAACAAGCACATCGAGGCGGAGGGCGGGCCTGAAAATATCGATATCGAGCTGGTGGTGCACGGACCGGCGCTCGAGCTTTTTGAGAAGGACAAGATGGATCCGGAGATGAAGAAACGGTTCGATCAGATCATTGAGAAAGGGGTCCACGCGGAGATGTGCCAGGTGTCGATGAAACTGTACAACAAGACGCTAGACAATCTCGCAAAGGGGTTCGTCGCAACATTGCATCCCGTTGCGGTGAAGCGGATCGCGGATCTCCAGCAGCAGGGCTACCTCTACATAAAGCCGTAACGCAGAAGGTGTTCGGATGCGCTGGGTCCTTGTGAGCCTACTTTGTCTGGTTGTTGCTCTTGACACGGCAACGATAGGATCGGGAGGCGACAGAGGAGAAGCTTCTGCGGAAGCCACCAGTTCGGCGGCTCCGAGCTTTGAGCTAGTGACGTTGGCCGGCGAAACCTACAGCAAGGAATCGCTGAAGGGCCGGCCAGCTTTGCTGGTGTTCTGGGCCCCCTGGTGCAAGGTCTGCCAGCGCGAACTCCCGATGCTGGCACAATTCTACGCGAAGGAGAAGCCGTCACAGCTGACGATGATTTCGATCGGGTTCGCAGACTTTCGGGGCAACGTCGAAGATTATGTCAAATCGCACCAGACCACGTTTGTCTTCCCGACCGCTTTCGACGAAGAGAACTGGGTTTCCCAGGCCTTCAGGGTAAACGCCACGCCGACCTATGTCCTACTGGACTCTCAGGGAAGTATCATCCTGGTCCACCGCGGAGCCGGGATTCTTCAGAATGTGCAATTTCGTAATCTTCTCTCGACGTTGAAGGGATAAACTCGTTCTCACCTCATTCGCTTGCATACCGTTAGGTAGACCAGGCACAATTGCCGGGTTGCTCACTAGCGGAGGGCCCTGCCCATGTCGCCACGAACAAGCCTTGTCACCGCCCTCGGAGAAGCTCGCGCGCGCACCGATGCGCTGTTCGCCCTGATCAGGCCCGATTCGCTCTACGAGCGGCCGATCCCGGAACGTCATCGCCTGATTTTCTACCTGGGACATCTGGAGGCGTTTGACTGGAACCAGATCGGCCAGGGCGCGCTGGGTCTGGCCTCCTTCAACGCTGAGTTCGACCGCCTGTTCGCCTTCGGGATCGACCCGCCGATGGGACAGTTGCCGACCGACAAGGCCTCGGACTGGCCGGCGGTGGCGGAGGTGCACGGCTACAACAAGCGCGTGCGCCAGGCGCTTGATGACGTGCTGGCCCAGGCGCCGGAGCCGATGCTCCACGTCGCCATCGAGCACCGGCTTATGCACGCGGAGACGTTCGCCTACATCCTGCATAATCTGTCACAAGACCGCAAAACAGTCCCCCTGGCCATGCCGCACCCTGCCGGTCCGATTCCCGTTCATGCCACGATTGAAATTCCCGGCGGGACCGCGACGCTGGGCCAGCCGCGGCAAGACGGATTCGGCCCAAGCGCCAACGGCGCGTTCGGATGGGACAATGAGTTTGACGCGCACACCGTCACTGTCCCTGCGTTCGCGATCAGCAAGTACAAGGTGACCAATCGGGAGTACCTCGAATTCGTGCGCGCCGGCGGCGCTCCGCCGCATTTCTGGACGCGACGCGGCGACCAGTGGTTTTGGCGCGGGATGGCCGGGGACATTCCGCTTCCGATCGACTGGCCGGTCTATGTGACCTGTCGCGAAGCCGAGGCCTATGCCCGGTGGGCGGGGAAGGCCTTGCCGACCGAGGCGCAGTTTCATCGCGCCGCCTTCGGCACTCCGAACGGCGAGGAGCGGACGTACCCGTGGGGAGAGGAGCTTCCGGATGCCCGTCGGGGCAACTTCGATTTTCGACGGTGGGACCCCATCCCGGTCACCACGACCCCGCTGGGGGACAGCGCGTTCGGCGTGTCTCAACTCGTCGGCAACGGATGGGAATGGACCTCGACCGCATTGCATCCCTTTCCCGGCTTCCTGCCCTTTCCGTTCTATCCCGGCTACTCGGCCCCCTTCTTCGACGGCGCCCATTACGTGCTGAAAGGGGCCTCCGCGCGCACGGCGGCGCAGCTGTTGCGCCGGTCATACCGCAACTGGTTCCGGCCGGACTATCCGTACGTCTACGCCGGATTCAGGTGTGTGGAGGGCTGATCGTATGGCCGTCCAGACGGTAGGCGCTCAGACTCGCCTCGAGTTCGCGCGAGCCGTGCGGGACGGGCTCAGCAAGCCCGGCCAGCGGGAATTGCCCTCGATCTATCTCTACGATGAGGTTGGGACGGCGCTGTTTGAGGCCATCACCTTGTTGCCGGAATACGGGCTCACCCGCGCGGACGAGCGCCTCCTGCGGCTGTATGCCCCGGCCATCCTCGAACACCTGCCCCCGCCGGTGGTCGTGGCCGAGCTCGGCAGCGGGAGCGGCACGAAGACCCGATGGATCCTCGAAGCCCTCGCGCGGCGGGAACCCGTCACCTATTTTCCCATCGACCTCTCCGCGTCCGCCCTGGTCAGGTGCGAACAGGGTCTGGCGGACCTACGGTCGGTGAGCGTGGTGGGGCTGGAGGCGCCCTATCTGGACGGCATCCGTCACGCGTCCTCCCGCCGGCGCCCGGGTCAGACGCTCCTGGTGCTCTTTCTGGGCAGCACAATCGGCAATTTCGATCGGCCGGCGGCCGATGCCTTCCTGCGGGAAATCCGGCGGTGCATGAAACCGGGCGACGGGCTCCTGCTGGCGACCGATCTGGAAAAGCCGGTGGAGGATTTAATATTGGCCTATGACGACCCCGCCGGCGTCACTGCCGCCTTCAATCTGAACCTCCTGGCCCGGATCAACCGCGAGCTCGGCGGCGACTTCGATCTGCGACACTTCGTGCACGAAGCCCGCTATGATGAGAGCGAGCGCCGGATTGAAATGCACCTGCGCTCGAAGAAGACCCAAACGGTGACGGTGCAGGCCGCCGAGTTCTCCGGCACGCTAGGCGAAGGGGAGACGATCTGGACCGAGGCCTGCCACAAATACCGCGTTGAAGAAATCCCCGGCATGGCGTCGCGCGCGGGCTTCGTGTGCGAGGCGCAGTGGGTGGACAGCGAGTGGCCCTTCGCCGAAAACCTGTGGCTCGCCGCGCCGGGTGCGATCGCGGACCCGTGAGCGCCCTCGTCGCCTTTCGGAATGTCTCCTGCCGCATCGGTGAGAAAGAAATCCTTCGCGAGCTGAGCTTGGGCGTCGAGGCCGGGGACACCCTCGTGCTGCTGGGTCGCAGCGGCTCTGGCAAAACCACTGCCCTGAAGATGGTCAACGGCCTCCTCCAGCCTAGCGCGGGTGAAGTGGTGGTGGAGGGCACCGCGACGACGGCCTGGGACCCGATCCGCCTCAAGCGCCGGATCGGCTACGTGATCCAGGAGGCGGGCCTGTTCCCGCACTTCACCGTGGAGGACAACGTCGGCCTGGTGCCGCGGTTGGAGGGCTGGCCCCCCGACAAGATCCAGGCCCGCGTGCAGGGCTTGCTCGAGCAGGTCGGGCTCCCCCCGGCGGAGTTCGCAGCCCGCTATCCGCGCGAGCTCTCCGGAGGGCAGCGCCAGCGGGTCGGCGTGGCGCGCGCCCTTGCGGCGGACCCGCCGCTGCTTTTGTTCGACGAGCCGTTCGGCGCGCTGGATCCCATCACCCGCGTCGAGCTCCAGCGGCAGTTTCTCGAATTGCGCCGCCGGCTCGGCAAGACCGCGATCTTCGTGACGCACGACGTGCGGGAGGCGCTGGTGGTGGCCACGCGCATCGCGCTGCTGCACGACGGCCGGCTGGTTCTCCTGTGCACCCCTGCGGAATTTCTTCGGGCTCAAGGAGAGGAAATCCGCGCGTTCCTGGCCTGTCTCGACACGAAGGTGGAACCTTCATGACGTTTGAAATCACGCCTGACCTGGCGGGCGAAATCATGGACCTGACCGTGGAGCACCTCGTGCTGGTGGGCGTGTCCATGGGGATCGCGATCGCTCTCGCGCTTCCCGCCGGCATTCTGTTGACCCGGCGCGCGCCGCTCCGGCGGTGGGTGATCGGGTTCGCCAACGTCATGCAGACGGTCCCCAGCCTCGCGCTGTTCGGCTTCTTGATTCCCCTGCCTTTGATCGGCGGCATCGGGAAGCACACGGCGATCGTGGCCCTCGTGCTCTACGCGCTTTTGCCCGTGCTGCGGAACACGCTGACGGGGATTCTGGGCGTGGACCCGGCGGTGCGCGAATCGGCGATTGCGATGGGCATGACGGGACGGCAGCTCCTCTATCAGGTGGAGCTGCCGCTGGCGGCGCGCACGATTCTCGCCGGCGTGCGGGTGGCGACCGTAACGACGATCGGCACCGCCACGATTGCGGCGGCCATCGGCGGGGGCGGCCTGGGCGTATTCATCTTCCGCGGCCTGGCGTCCGTGGATTCGACGCTGATCCTGGCCGGAGCCGTGCCCGCCGCGCTGATCGCCCTGCTGGCCGACGGAGGACTCGGATGGGTGGAGAAAAAATTGTCGCCGGGCTGATCGGCGCCGTTCTCGCGGCCTGCGCCAAGGGCCGCTCGCTCACCGTGGGCTCCAAGAATTTCACGGAGCAGGTGATCCTCGGTGAAATTGTCGCCCAGCACGTGAGCCTGCGCCTGTCCCAACGGGTGGACCGCAAGCTGAACCTGGGGGGCACGCTGCTGGCGCACCAGGCGCTGGTGCAAGGCGGGCTCGATCTTTATCCCGAATACACCGGCACCGCGCTCACATCAATCCTCAAGCTGCCTCCCTCTATAGGGATGGCTCCGGCCGACGTCTTCGCCACGGTGAAGGCCGAGTATCAGCGACGCTTCAACATTGAATGGCTGGACCCGCTGGGGTTCAACAATACCTTCGCCATGGTGATCCGCGGGGAGGACGCGCGGCGCCACAAGATCGAATCCTTGAGCGAGGCGTCGCGAGTCGCTCCGGGCAAGGAGGGATGGAGGCTCGGCGTGGGCTATGAATTCCAGCAGCGGCCCGACGGTCTGCCCGGCCTGCTGAAGACCTACAAGCTGCCCCTCAAAGGGTCGCCCAAGACCATGGACCTCGGCTTGCTGTACAAGGCGCTCGAGGAAAAACAGGTGGACATGGTCGCCGCGAACGCGACGGACGGTCTGTTGTCGGTCCTGGACGTGACCGTCCTGAAGGACGACAAGCGGTACTTTCCCCCGTACCAGGCCGCCCTGACCGTGCGGGCCGATGCGCTGGCGGTGCACCCGTCCCTGAAAAGCGTTCTCGATCTGCTCTCGGGAAAATTCTCGGACGAGATCATGCGGACGCTGAATTATCAGGTGGACGGCAAGCACCGGCCCGTGAGCGAAGTGGCCCTTTTCTTCTTGCGGGCAAGCGGCCTTCTGGCCTGACGCTCACTTTCGGGCCGGCAAGGAATCGGCTAATCAGGGAAAACCGGCTGCTTGACCGCTCCATCTCCTGAAGCCTGCCCGGAGCAGACCCCCGGCGTCATGTACAGCAGATAATTGCCCATCCCGTGCTGCACCTGGGGATCGTGTAAAGGATGGTGGTACACCATGGTCATCTCGTAGTCATCCCGGGTGGTGACCGAGAACCCGCGTCCATCCTTGTAAACCTGATGGGGTTGGAAGGCTAAAAAGGTTCCATCTTGGGTGACATCCGGGACGGTACGGAGCAGGGTCTGCCGGGTGGTTTTGTTCTCCAGAGCGATCAATAGAAGCTGGTCGTGGCCGTGGGGGTAGGCGAACTTGACGCAGCCGTCCATTCGAAACTTGAGGGGCGCGGACAGCACGGACACCCCGGGAGTGATTTCCATGCCTTCATCGGTTTCTCCCTTCCCCCGCGCGCGGAACTTGCTGTAGCACACGATGTTGACCCCCACCTGGTACACGTCCATCGCCGCTACCACAGCTCCTTCAGGCGCCATTTCCATGGTGAAGGTGGCCATCACGTCCTTGGTGGGCGGGACTTTGTGATAGAAGGCCACCACCGCCATCAACTTCTTGCCCTTTTCCAATTTGACGCCGTATCCGGTCGGGAAGCGCGCTTCCGTCATTTCCAGTCCGGCGCCGGCAAAGAACAGGGGCTCCCCCGGACACGACACACTGTCCTTGTCCGTATTGATCAACAACACGTGGTGGAGATATTGCTGCGGCAGGGGCCTTCCGTCCTTCGTGAACACGGCGGACTTGTATCCGACAAGGTACCTGTCCTGAGGAAGCTCGAAGATGTGCTTGGGCATGCTGGCCGCCAAGTCCCCGTCATGGCCGGACGGCAAATCGATCGGCCCGAAGGTCAGCGTGACGGTATTGCCTTGGGTCGTGACGGTGGTCCTCGTCTGGTTGTTCAGGGTCGGGACGGCATGATCATGGGTGGCGTCCGCAAGGGCCGGTCGAGCGCACGCGAGTACCATCAGGACGATGACGACGAAGTGGATCATAAACACTCCCCTCCAGGGTACCAACGATTTATCACCGCATGCTTCCCTTAGTCGGCGCCGGGCTGACACGTTTCCACTCGTAGGTACCCCCCCACTGGCGGGGCGGGATATTGTTCTTCTCCGCGACTCGGGTGTACCACCAGACACCCTTCGCCTGCGTCCCATCCTCGGAGAGCAGCACCTCGAATCCCCCTTCCCGATCGTTCCCCGGTTGATTCCAGGTACCCTGCCATTTCCTGTCGGCGAACCCCGTGGTCGTGATCCGACCGTTCTGCCAGGTATAGGTTCCGTTTCCCTCTCGGTTCAAGACGGCCCGGTAGGCCCGTTCCTCCTCCTGAATGTCCCACTCCCCGCTCAGGTCGGCGGTCACGCCCGCCGGCGGGACCGAAACCGACGGGCCCGCGTCGGACACGGGAGCCGCGCCAAGCGCGCCCCGCAGGGACTCGTGCCACGCCACCAAGACCCACCCGCCCGCTCGCCGCTCCAACACCCCGGTCTCGCGCAAAGGCAGGACCGTCCGTTCCTGGGTCTGTCCTGATCGGACATAGCGGATGTAGTCCAACTCCATCGCGAACCAGGCCATGTCGCCGCGTGTCCATACTTTCAATTCCTTGAGCGGCATTTCCAGACGCGCCACCGTTTCAAATTCGTGCTGCAGGTCGCGCGCCAGCTCGGCCCAGCCCACATACTTCCTCCCGCCGATCGTGTAGTTGATCGCGTCCCCGTCATGGGCCATGAGCTTGGCCATCGTCGCAAAGTCCTTCTCGGCGTTCGCCCGGACCACCCTGCGCAGCACCTCCTCGGGGCCTGCGGGCTCGGCGGCCAGCCCTGTCGTGGTCGCCGACAACACGGTCCAAAGAAGGAAACAGACCCGAAGCATAGTAACAACGATAGCATGCGTTTGGGGGATTGGCTAGAGGGGAAATGAGGTCAGGGTTGGGGACGACTCGGCTCCGGCCCCATCTTTTCTTCGATCTTGGCCCAGGAGTCCCGGAGCGCGACCGTCCGGTTGAAGACGAGTTTTCCCGGGGACGAATCAGGGTCCACGCCGAAATAGCCCACACGCTCGAACTGGTACCGGCTGCCCGGCGGCGCGCCCGCGACGCTCGGCTCCACCTTGCACCCCGTCAGCCGCTCCAGGGAGGCGGGATTTAAATTCGCGGTGTAGTCCTGCCCGTCCGGGACGTCGTCCGGGTCGGCCTTGGCGAAGAGGTGATCGTACAGCCGCGCCTCCGTCTCCAGCGCGTGCGCGGCCGACACCCAGTGCAGCGTGCCCTTCACCTTGCGTCCCGCCTGCGGCCCGCCGCTGCGCGTTTCCGGATCATAGGTGCAGCGCACCTCGACCACCTCGCCGGTGCGCTCATCCTTCACCACCCCCGTGCACTTGATGATGTAGGCGTAGCGGAGGCGGACCTCCTGTCCGGGAGTCAGGCGGAAGAACTTCTTCGGCGGGACTTCGCGAAAGTCCTCCTGCTCGATGTACACCACGCGGGAGAAGGGCACCTTCCGGGTCCCCGCGCCCGGATCCTCCGGATTGTTCACGGCCTCCAACTCCTCCACCTTGGCTTCCGGAAAGTTCTCGATGATGACACGAAGCGGCCGCAGCACGGCCATCACCCGCGGCACGCGGCGATTCAGATCCTCGCGGATGAAGTGCTCTAGCAGGGCCATCTCCAGGACCCCGTCGCGCTTCGCCACGCCGATGTGCTCGCAAAAGGCGCGGATCGCCTCGGGCGTGTAGCCCCGTCTGCGCAACCCTTTGATCGTCGGCAGGCGGGGATCGTCCCAGCCCGTGACGTGCCCCTTGCCGACCAGCTCCAGCAGCCGCCGTTTGCTCATGACGGTGTGGGTGAGATTCAGACGCGCGAACTCGATCTGCCGGGGGTGGCACGGCACGTCCAGGTTGTCCAGGAACCAGTCGTACAGCGGGCGATGATCTTCGAACTCCAGCGTGCAGATGGAATGGGTGATCCCTTCGATGGCGTCCGACAGGGGATGGGCATAGTCGTAGGTGGGATAGATGCACCACTTGGTGCCGGTCCGGTAATGGGCCACGTGCCGGATGCGGTAGAGGGTCGGATCCCGCAGATTGATGTTGGGCGAGGCCATGTCGATTTTGGCGCGCAGCACGTGGGCCCCGTCCTCGAACTCGCCGGCCCGCATGCGTAAGAACAGGCCCTGGCTCTCCGCGACCGGCCGATCCCGGAAGGGGCTGTCCTTCCCCGGCTCGGTCAACGTGCCCCGGTACTCCCGGATCTCCTCGGCGCTCAGGCTGTCCACGTAGGCCTTCCCCTTCTCGATCAACTGCACGGCGTACTGGTAGAGCTGCTCGAAGTAGCCCGCGGCGGAGAACAGCCGGTCGCCCCAATCGAAGCCCAGCCAGCGGACGTCGGCCTTGATCGCCTCCACGTATTCCACGCTCTCCGTGCTGGGGTTTGTGTCGTCGAACCGGAGGTGGCAGACGCCGCGGAATACCTGCGCGAGCCCGAAATTGAGACAGATGGACTTGGCGTGCCCGATGTGCAGGTAGCCGTTCGGCTCCGGGGGAAAGCGGGTCACGACGCGCCCGCCGTGCTTGCCGGCCGCCAGGTCCTGGGCCACGATCTCGCGAATGAAGTTCCCGGCGGCGGAGGAATCGGGGGTACCCATCGGGACGGCTCCTTCCTGCAGTCAGTTCTATCACAAACGTCCATGGTTCTTGAAGGTGTAAAAAAGAAGTCACTTTTCCCGGACGGCGGTGTCACAATAGATGGCACGGGCCTGTTGTAGAGGGCGGCTATGAACTTTCTCTTCATGACCGTGGTGGTGGCGTTCCGGATCATGGGTCAGTACCAGATGCGCTCGCTCCTCACCATGCTCGGCATCATCATCGGCGTCGGCTCCCTCATCGTCATGGTCAGCATCGGGGAAGGGGCGAAAGCCGCCGTACAGGCCCAAATCGCCACGTTCGGCACCAATGTCATCTCGATCCTGCCCGGGGCGATCACCGCGGGCGGCGTTTGGACGGGTCACGGCGGGGCCGTGACGCTGACCGTCAAGGACATGGACGAATTGGGGAAGGTCACCTACGTCCAGTATGCAAGCTGGGCGCGGCGGGATACCGCGCAGGTCGTCCATGACAACAAGAATTGGTTCACCAATATCTACGGCGTGACGCCCGCCTTTTTCCCCATTCGGAACTGGTCGGTTGCGGCGGGGGATTTCTTCTCGCAAAACGAGATGGACACGGCCACGAATGTCGCCGTGCTGGGGAACACCCTCGCCACCAATCTCTTTGAACCGGGCGAGGACCCCATCGGGGCGACCGTGCGGATCAAGAACATGTCGTTCCGGGTCGTGGGGACGCTCGCGCCGAAGGGCTACGACACCCGCGGGAACGACCAGGACGACGTGATCTTCATTCCCTTCTCCACGGCCGAGCGAAAGCTCATGGGCACGAAGTTCCTGGGGTCCATCGGGACGGGTTTCCTGTCGGCGGACGCGCCCGACCATATCGGGTCCGTCATCGCGGAGGTCCAGGGGCTGCTTCGCCAGCGCCACAAGCTGCGCCCGGATCAAGCGGACGATTTCACGATAAGGAATCAGCTCGATATCGCGAAGGTCCAGGAAGACAGCAGCCAGTCGATGACGGTGCTGCTCCTGGCGGTCGCGTCGATCTCCCTGCTGGTCGGCGGGATCGGGATCATGAACATTCTCCTGGTGTCGGTCACCCAGCGGACCCGGGAAATCGGCATCCGGATGGCGGTCGGCGCCAAGCGATGGCACATCCTGTGGCAGTTCCTGGTGGAAGCCGTCATCATGAGCGCGATCGGTGGTGTCCTCGGGGTGGGGTTGGGCATCACGGGCGCCCAGATCATCTCCGCATACGCGGGATGGCCCACCATTCTCTCGGTCCACGTCATGGTCCTGGCCTTCACCTTCTCCGGCCTGGTCGGCCTCATTTTCGGACTGTATCCCGCGAACAAAGCCTCGCGCCTGAATCCGATCGACGCCCTCCGATACGAGTAGCGTCGTGATTCATCTTGCCCCCCTTTCGAGGCGTCCGTCAAACCCGGGCAGGCGCAGGTGGTTCCTTGCGTCAATAGCCCCGGTTCTATACACTTCCGGGTCGAAGCGGACTTGTACTCGCGGGGAAAGAAAAAGAAATGGAGTATCTGCCGGCGGCGGCTTCGCTATACTCATGGGGACTCTTTGTAGGGCTCGGACTGTTCCTGAGCCTGGAGTGGCTGGTCCCATTCCGGCTTCCCATTCAAAGCAAGTTCCTGCACGCGGCCACGAACCTGTCGGTGGGTGGCCTCAACGCGGTGGTGATGAATCTGCTGTTTGCCGGGATGCTTCTGGCGTGGACCCAGCGCGCGAATAGCGAAGGCTGGGGGGTGCTTCAGTACCTGGGTATCGGTCTCGCCGGCAACGTTATCGCATCGGTGCTCGTCTTTGATTTGATCGTCTATGGCGCCCACTGGGCCCATCACAAAATCCCCATCCTCTGGCGGTTCCACCGCGTTCACCACAGTGATCTCGATCTCGATGTGACGACCGGCCTGCGATCCCACCTGGGCGAGGTGCTCGTGGCCGTGGGGGTCAGAGCGGTCAGTATTCCCATCATCGGTCCGTCGTTGCTGGGGGTCGTCGTGTACGAGCTGTTGCAGATGCTGGCTCTCCAGTTCAAACATAGCAACATTCGCATGCCGGATTCCCTCGAAGTACGGCTCCGCCGCGTGATCGTGACCCCGACAATGCACAGGGTCCATCATTCCCAACGTCCCCTCGAGCACAACGCGAACTATGGGACGATTTGCTCCGTATGGGACCGTTTGTTTGGCACGTATCGCATGCGAGCGAGCGGGGAGAAGATCCAATTCGGCCTGGTTGAGTACCCACTGCCTGACCACGTAAATCTGGTGCGAGTCCTTGCGATGCCTCTCGGCGCAGGCTGCCGACAGGGCCCCATGGCCTAACGCGAGATCAAGTTTTTTTTCAAACTCCCCGGACCCCCTCCCAGCAGATTGCGAATCGGATTGTAAAATATCCTGACAATATGACCTCAGTGTTCAGAAAAGTTTACAGCTTCCTCTGAGGCTGGAAATCGCTCTGTTGTTCATTCAATGAGTTAGCAATGTGGTATAAATCCTGCCTTGAATCGTATCGTGCGATTACGTTTGCCAGTGGAAAAAATTAAATTGGAGACCATACAGGAAAGTCATTGCAACCTCATCCATCGCATGTGATAATCCGGTCCCTTGGATAAGGAGACCATCATGAAGAAACTCCTCTCTACTGCAGCCTCGATGGCATTCGTGCTCTGGGCCTTCAGCGTGAGTGCAGCCCTTGCCGCTCTTGCGCCGCCATCCGCAGTCCCCGAGCCGGCCTCCTGGCTCCTGCTCGGGTCTGGCCTGGCCGGCTTGGCGGCCTACCGCTGGTATCGCACACGTTAATTCAGTCGCCTGTGAGAAGGAGGCCATCATGAAGAAACTCATCTTTCTTACAACCCCACTGGCATCCGTCATATGGGCCTTCAGTGTGAGTTCAGCCATTGCCGCTGCTGCGCCGGCACCCGCAGTCCCCGAGCCGGCCTCCTGGCTCCTGCTCGGGTCTGGCTTGGCCGGCTTGGCGGCCTATCGCTGGTATCGCAAAAGTTAAATCAATCGCCTGTGAGAAGGAAATCGTCATGAAGAAACTTTTCTCGACGACAGTCCCGCTGGCGTTCGTGATATGGGCCTTCAGCGTGAGTGCAGCCCTGGCTGGTATTTTGGTATCCACAGTCCCCGAGCCGGCTTCCTGGCTCCTGCTCGGGACTGGCTTGGCCGGATTGGTTGCCTATCGCTGGTACCGCAAACGGTTAATCCCGTCGCCTGTGGTCAGGAGGCCATCATGAAGGTACTCATCTCTCTTACAGCCCCGCTGGCGTTCATGCTCTGGGCCTTCAGTATGAATTCAGCCATTGCCGGTGCTTTTGCGGTATCCGCAGTCCCCGAGCCGGCCTCCTGGCTCCTGCTCGGGACTGGCGTGGCCGGCTTGGCGGCCTATCGCTGGTACCGCACACGTTAATTCCGTCGCCTGTGGGGTCAGGAGGCCTTCATGAAGAAACTTTTCTCGACGACAGCCCCGTCGGCGTTCATGCTCTGGGCCTTCAGCGTGAGTGCAGCTTTTGCCGGTACCAATGGTTTTGCGATTTCCGCAGTCCCCGAGCCGGCCTCCTGGCTTTTGCTCGGGTCTGGCTTGGCCGGCTTGGCGGCCTACCGCTGGTATCGCAAACGGTAATTATGTCGCTCATCCATCGAATGTGCTAAGGAGACCGTCATGAAGCAACTCATCTCTCATACAGTCCCGCTGGCGTTCGTGCTCTGGGCCTTCAGCGTGAGTTCAGCTCTTGCCCAGCTTGTTGACCTAGACCACCTAGCCGCAGTCCCCGAGCCGGCCTCCTTGCTCCTGCTTGGGTCTGGCTTGGCCGGCTTGGCGGCCTATCGCTGGTACCGCGTACGTTAATTCCGTTGCCTGTGGTCAGGAGGCCGTTATGAAGAAACTTTTCTCGACGACAGCCCCGCTGGCATCCGTGCTCTGGGCCTTCAGCGTGAGTGCAGCCCTGGCCGGTCCTGCGGCGCCATCCACAGTCCCCGAGCCGGCCTCTTGGCTCCTGCTCGGGTCGGGCGTGGCCGGCTTGGCGGCCTACCGCTGGTATCGCAAAGGTAAATTCCGTCCCTAATCCATCACCTGTGAGAAGGAGGCAATCATGAAGCAACTCATCTCTCGTACAGCCCCGCTGGCGTCCGTGCTCTGGGCCTTCAGTGTGAGTGCAGCCCTTGCTTATGAAGTTGCACCCGCAGTCCCCGAGCCGGCCACCTGGCTCCTGCTCGGGTCGGGCGTGGTCGGTTTGGCGGCCTACCGCTGGTACCGCACACGTTAATTCCGTCCTAGCGCGATGGTTTCAGAGCGGGTTAGGGATTGCTCCCTAACCCGCTTCTATTTTGGGGGAAAATAGGGGACAGGGGGCATTCAAGGTCCTAGCGCAATAGAAAGGAGGCCAAAATGCTGCCGATAGCGAGACTGCGGCACGATGAAGTCATCAGAACGGTTGGTGTCCGACGCAAGAGAGTCCTATACGGCGTCTGGCTAGTGGCAGCAAGTCTGCTCGTCATGCTGGCACCAGGCTCCCGCGTGAACTCTCACGAACAGGCACCAGGCTCCCACCTGACCTCTCAGGAACAGAATCCTTGCCCGCCTGGCTTCAACGACACGCCGGCCTTGTCTGCTCACTTGGACCAGGCCGACATCGCGAGCGGCAACCTCTCGTTCGCGCAAATTTTCAGGTTTGGCCAGCAACTCTTCATCACGAACTTCAACACATGCGACGGCGCCGGGCGTCCGGGCAGAACCGCCGCGGCAGGATCGCATGGAGTCGGTGCAGCGCGCACGCCCGACCCGTTTGGGGGTCCCCGGTTCACCGTATTGTCTGGCCCTGATTCCAACTCCTGCGCTTCCTGTCACAACGAGCCGGGAGTTGGCGGTGCCGGAAGCTTCCACGCCAATCTTTTCGAACAAGCGGCGGATTGCGATCCTGTAGCTGGGGTGATCCTGAGTAAAAGCGTATTCGGCCTAAATGGATCCAGGCTGTGCAGGCCGACCCCTCCTACTGTCTCTGATGGCCTTTTCCACACCTTCAACGAACGTGGCTCCCTGGGGTTATTCGGTGCGGGAGCCATAGAATTGCTCAGTCGGGAGATGACTGACGATCTGCAGAATCTCCAGGCCCAAGCGATAGCGCAGGCCCAGGCGGCGCTCCATGATGTTACCGTGACGCTGCAAACCAAGGGAGTCCAGTTCGGTACGCTGACCGCGCATGCAAACGGCACGGTTGACACCAGTGGTGTGCAGGGGGTCAGTCCCGACCTCGTGATCAGGGCCTTCGGGCGTAAAGGGGCAAACAAGTCGATCAGACATTTCTCAGTTCAAGCGTTCAACCGTCATCTTGGTATGCAACCGCAGGAGGCGCTTGAACAATTGGGAGCTTCTCCTCCTTCGGATCCGGATCTGGACGGCGTCAGCAATGAGCTGACGATTGGCGATATCACCGCCGCGGTCGTCTTTCAGGCAGCACTGCCGGTCCCGCGAAGGGCGCATCTGACAGGAGCCGCAGCGGCGCAGGCGGCACGCGGCGAGCAGCTCTTTGGGCAGGTTGGCTGTGCAGGGTGTCACGTCCCGGCGCTGCATCTCAACAGCACGGTATATTGTGAGCCCAATCCAAGAAACAACGACGGCGACTTCAGAGACACGAGCCAAAAATTCTGCTTTGACTTGCAAAAGACCAGTGGTCTGCGGGGGCACTCGGTGGCAGCTTATACCGATCTCAAACGCCACACTATTTGTGAGCCGACAAAAGACTACGACCCGCTAACGAACCATTTCTGCGGTGATAGGCCAATTGCCCTAACACCAGCTACGGATAAGACGGGGCCAGGAACAAGCGGCAAAACGGACAACCCGCCCTATCATCAATTCCTCACGGCCAAGTTATGGGATACTGGCAATTCCGGTCCTTGGGGTGATCGCAATGATATCGACACCATTTACGAAGCGATCACTTTCCATGGGGGCGAGGCAAAACAGTCGAGGACTGACTTCGAGAACCTTTCCAATGCTGATCAGCTTGCGGTGGTGGCGTTCCTCAAGACGCTGAAGATGCCGATCATGTTGCACAACCCGCAGCCGCAGGAAATAGGGTCGCCCCGGGCTCATAATCCAGGGGGCTTTTTCCCGCTGAGAGATGAAGAAGATGAAGAAGGAGATGAAGATTGAACGGCGGCGTTCCGCGCCCAGGAGGTGTTCGAGACCGCCCAGTTTGAAGAGCACCAGAATAACCCCGGGCACGCCAGGGAGCTCTATCAGGAGGTCCTGACCAGGTATCCCCAAAGCCCGTATGCGAAGAAGGCCGAAGAGCGGTTGCGCGTGTTGGACAAGAAGAACTGACCGGTCACCCGAGCCGCTTGCGGATCTCCACCGGATATTCGGGGAAGTAGCGCTCGATGACGGGGAGGGCGAACGCGCGCAGGATGGATTCCTTGGGCTCGCGTTCGAGCAAAAACTCAAAGGACGCCGTGATGAGGCGTTCGGGGGCGGACCCCCCGCCGTACCGCTGAAGATCGGCGGCGGTGGCGGTGACCTCGTGCACGGTCCGGCTCTGGCCCTCCTTCACCTCGACGCGGAACGCCGCGTCCCCGATCCGGCTCACGGTAATCTCAGCCACGCTCCGCCTCCATAAGAACCAGCCAGCCTCTTTTTTTCTAGCAAGCGTTAAAAACGGACTGGCTGCATTTTCGAATGCTGCCTGACCGTGTTTTCTGTCCTCGACGGGCAGAGATCAGGGCTGGGGGAAATACGGAAGATCGCTGCCATGCATGCGGGCGAAGAGTTCCCAATCGAACGGCTTCGGAGACACCGCATGTAGCGGAATGGCCTCGATGGTGCCCGCCTCGCGATAGGCCAGCATGCACCCGACCGCGCGCTCGGGGTGTTCGACCAGCCGGCGGATGGCCTCGTGGGCCAGGTGTTGGGCAATGGCCTTGTCCTCCGGTGTCGGGGGCGCTCCTCGTAACGTATGGCCCAGAATCGTTGCTTTGGTCGCCAGTGTGAGGCGGTAAGGGCCGGCGCCGGCCTGCGGCTGCGGCCATGTGGCGATCGTGCTCGCCACATAGTCGACCAACCCGTGGACTCCTCCTTCCGGATGGTGATGATGGGGCGTCCGTTCGGCCACCACGAACAAGTGGCTCTTGTTCGGCACGCCCAGGGTCCGCTTCAGCGTGCCGAGAATGATCCCGTCGATATACGCATCCGGGTCGGGATATTCGTTGACGAGGACCCCTTCGGCCCTGGCCTGATAGGCGCAAGCCAAGGCGAGGTGTCCCGATCCCGCGCCCATGACCTCGACGAAAAAGACACTGCCCATGGCCGAGCTGGTGGACTTCAGCGATTCGATGGATTGATTCGCCAGGGCCACGGCTGAATGGAAGCCGAGCGCGGTCGTGCCTGCGATATTGTTGTCGATCGTGCCAGGGAGCCCGACGACCTGGGTCCCGAAGCTCTCATAGATCGCGCGCGCCCCCCGAAGACTGCCGTCCCCTCCGATCACGATCAGGGCCCCATCCCGCATATAGGGTTGGAGGTTCCGCATGGCCGCCTGCTGAACCGGCTCATCCTTGAAGTCTTCGAATCTGCTGCTTCCGATCGGGCTGCTCGCTATGCTGCCCATCCCTCGCGTGCTCTGCTCGGTCACCTCGTCGATCCAGTTGTTGGCCAGTCCCAAGAATCCATGCCGGACGAAGTGCACAGCGAGGCCCAACCGGTTGCCCGCCACCCGCAGTTCTTTCAAGGCGGCGCCGGCGCCCGCGAAATCGCCGCCCGAGACCAGCGCAACGATCCGCTTGATCTGCCCGGGCTTCAAATTAACCCGATCCCGTCGCTCCCGCTCCACCGTCACCCACTGGTCGCGCATCGCCCGCTCATGCTGAGAGAGTCCCACCGCGGTGGAATAGCCCGACAGTTGGTCCTTCTCCAGGGTCAGGAGGACCACATTATCCTGTCCTTCCTTATATTCGCCGAACTCGGTGAAGGCTTCCCGGAAGGGCCGGGGGTCGAGATAAATGATGAGGGCCCGCAAGATCGAGCTGTGCGAGTAGAGGCAGACGACACGCCCGTGATGCGCCCGGGCCAAGCGGTGGAAGCCGTCTATCACGTCCACGTAGAGATCGAAGAACGAGTGACCGCCGGGATAACTGTAGAGGGGATGTTTGATCAGGCGCTTCGCGGTCTTGACCTCGACGCGAAACGCCTTGGCGGCTTCTTCGGCCTCGATCTTCTTGTCCACACCGGTTGCCCAGCCGAAATCCTGAGCCTCCAACGTGACCTCGACCGCGGCCTGTGGCGCCTCCCCGGCTCCCGGCACAAGCGCCGCGGTCACCCGCTCGAACAACTGCCGCGTATTCGGACTGCGACTTATGAGATGGACGAATGTCTGAGGATCCAAGTAATTTTGTAGGTGAAGAAAGTCCAACTGCTGGCCCACGACGCCCACCATCCGGGCGAGAGCCGCGCCGAGCCTGTCGGCCTTGGGAATCCCCCGTTCGGGATCGAGGACGTTGGCCAACCGGCGTCCGACCCGATACGTCCCGCTCTCCACACGCGAGACCCCGTGTCGCATCGTGAACAGGATGGTCCGCCCCGTCAAGTCGCGTGGCAACAACCAAAACCGCTCATCGCCGAGGTCCAGGACGATGCGATCTTCGGCCAATTGCGGCGTGAGGTGCGCGCGCGGCACGATCGCCACCGGGCGGCGGCGTGTCTGCTTCTGCACCGACCCGATCGGAGCCCGAAACAATGGTGAAAGCTCCCCCTCTGCAAGGAGCTGGTTCCAGGCCGCAAAGAAGACCAGCTCATCGCCCCCACAGCCCTCTTCCAGAACGGCGCGCCGCGCCCTCCGGTATCCCTCGGCATCGGGAAACCCGGCTTGAGCACGGTTGACGAACGCGCGGATCTTGTCCATCGCCTCGTGGGCTCGTCGCAAGCGATCGGTCGCGTGTACCGGCGGCGGCAGCGAAGCCCCTTCAGCCGGCGCTCGACCAGCAAGGGTTTCCCCATACGCGAGGAGCCCTTCGACCGTCACGAAATCCAACCTCCCCCCTTCAGGCTCCATGTTCCTCCTTTCATCCAGGTCAGCCTGGGGCCGGATTCCTTCAGGGCGCCGATGAACCTTCAGTCTGAGCCGCATGGCCCCGCGACCCTTATCCGGCATAGGAGTCGCAACTTGTTCCCGCGTACGGCCTCTCCGCTGGAATGCCAGGGTATTCTGCTTGATCGAGGTCGAGGTTGCAAGTCGCACCCCTGTTGACTCTCAGATCATCACGCTCATTTCGGATGAACGACTTTTTCCTGTTTCCGCAATTTCTGTGAGTATGCGGCCGCACGAACTTCTGTTACAATGCGCCGCATGCGTCGCGCAAAGATTGTGTGTACGATCGGTCCGGCCAGCGATTCACCGGAGGTGTTGGATCGGCTGATCGAGAGCGGCATGGATGCGGCTCGGCTGAACTTTTCTCACGGGTCCCACGAAACGCATGCCCGCGCCATCAAAGCCATCCGGGAAGCGGCCAGCCGGCGGCGTGTTGCTGTGGCGATTATCCAGGATCTGCAAGGCCCGAGGATCCGCGTCGGGACCATCGCTGCGGGCGGGGTCGACGTGGTCCCCGAACAGCCCGTACTCCTCATCGGCGGGTTGCCCCGGTCCGGTGGCCCGATGGGCGCCAGGACGCCCACTTCTTCGCATTCCGTGGAGATCCCTGTAACCTATCCGCAACCGGCGCACGACATCCGGCCGGGCGCCCGCATTCTGATCGACGATGGGTCGATCGAGCTGGTGGCCGATCGGATCTCCGATGATGCCATCGAGTGCACGGTGATCATCGGCGGGCGGATTCTCTCCCACAAGGGCATCAACCTCCCGGGCACTCAGGTCAGCGCGCCCACGCTCACGGACAAGGATCGGGAGGACCTCGGGTTCGGTGTGGCGCAGGGAGTGGATTACGTGGCGCTTTCGTTCGTCAGGGGGCCGGAAGACCTGCTGGCCGCGAAGAAGCTGATCACCGAGTGCGGCGGGAAGGTTCCGGTCATTGCCAAGATCGAGCGAGCGGAGGCAGTTTCCTGCCTGGACTCGCTCCTGCAACAAGCGGACGGCGTTATGATCGCTCGAGGCGATCTGGGCGTTGAACTGGGCCCCGGGGCCGTGCCCCTCCTGCAAAAGCGCATCATCGCCCAAGCCAACCGGCGCCGATGCCTCGTGATCACCGCGACCCAGATGCTGGAGTCCATGACCCACCATCTTCGCCCCACAAGGGCGGAGGCGTCGGATGTCGCCAATGCCGTCTTGGACGGAACGGACGCCGTGATGCTCTCAGCCGAAACGGCGATCGGGCGCCATCCCGTTGAGACAGTCCGGGTCATGGACAGCATCGTCCGCGCGGCAGAGGAAGGGTCTGAGCCGGGAATCGTGCGTCGGCGCGATACCGCCCAGGCTGACGTCTTGTTCCCGGAAGCCATCTGCGAAGCAGCGTCGGCCGCAGCTAAGGTGACCGGCGCGAGTGCGATTGTGGCATTCAGCGAATCAGGGCCGACCGCGCTGCTGATGTCGAAGCAGCGTCCGGCCGCTTTGATCATCGCCTTGACGCCGTTTGAGCCGATCCGGCAACGGATGGCGCTCTACTGGGGCGTGCTTCCCCACACGATGCCGCAGATCAACCAGACGGATGACCGCGTGCGCGAGGCGGAGCGGCGGCTGAAGGCGATGGGACTTGTGGCGCCTGGGCAGCGGATCGTGATTCTGTCAGGGACCGTGATCGGGCAGCCCGGTGGGACCAATTTGATGAAGCTCCATGAGGTGGGGTAAGCCGCCACGGCCTCCGACGCTTGTCCCACGTGCTTCCGAAGCAGCGAGTTTTTCCCCGACCATCGCCCGCGTTCGCCCTAGGCCCGCCTAAGTCTCGCTCAATATCCATCGCCCCGCCCAGCAGGGAGGGGGTCAGGGTGAGGGGAGGGGTCTGGCTCATTTTCTGCTGAGGAGGTGTCTGGCTCAATTTTCTTCCGAAGGGTGTCTGGCTCATTTTCTTCCGAGAAAATGTGCCTGACACCGGGTTGTCTGCGGGCTAGGCCCCAGTCCGCGCCCCACCCGCGCGAAGAGAAAACCTGCCTGTTTTGTTGCCCTGGTTGGCATCTTCATCGAGACCGGCTACACTGGTTGGGCTCAGGCAGCCCCTGAGGCTGCGAAGGAGGACCTATGGCGAATCGGGTGGTTTGGGTGGACATCCCGGTGCTCGACCTCGATCGAGCGATCAGATTCTACTCGGCGGTGCTGGGCGCCCCGGTCAAGAAGGAGATCACGCCCGGGCCGGTGCTCGGGATCCTGCCGCACGAGAACGACGAAGTCTCCGGGTGCCTCATCAAAAAGGAAGGAGAAAAGCCGGCGGGCCACGGGCCGCTGCTCTACCTGAACGTGCAAGGGCGGCTGGACCAGGCGCTCGCCGCCGTCACGGCCAACGGCGGCAAGGTCCTCGAACCCAGGCATCCAATCGGTCCCTACGGATTTAGGGCGGTCATTCTGGACAGCGAAGGCAACCGAATCGCCCTCCACTCCATGTGACTTGTTGAAAAGGGGTCTGCTGAGGAGGTGTCTGGCTCATTTTCTTCCGAGAAAGTGTGCCTGAACCCGGGTTGGTCGCCAAGCGCGGGTCCTGTCGCCGACCACCCCCGTCGTACTCACTCCACCCATCCCCCAGTGGGACCCTTCCGCTCCGTACGACGGAGGTCCCCCGGTCCGCGCCACCCGCCAAATCACGATTCATGCAAACTGAATGTATGGAAGTTTTCTTCTCCCTTTTCAATCAAAAGAGCTAATATAGTGGCCCTAAAGGACTCGCAGGCATGAGCGCTATTAACGCCAACTAATTCTAGCTGCATGGACAATGGCATTAAGCATGTCTTCCTTCAGACTCTCAAAGAGTCCGTTGGTCCACTTACGAAGATTGGTGATGGGCAATCCCTTTTCTCTCTGCGGAAAGATTCTGCTCGCCTTTATATTCGGTATTCGAAGGTTCATTCAGGTGGAAGGTGTTTCTATGGGCTCCGCGACAAAGACCTCAGACTTCTGGAAGGGCACGACTCGTTTATTTGCCTACTCTGGGATAAGCAGAACATCCCTCTAATACTTCCATTTGCTGCCTTCGAAGATGTCTTCCGAACGGTCAGTCCAGCAGAAGATGGGCAATATAAAGTTCAAGTCTATTTAAGGGAAGATGGAACTGAATTCTATGTTGCGCAGGCTGGACGGTTCAGTGTTGATGGCTATTTTGGTTTTGAAGAAATTTCGAAACGGCTTGAATCTTCATCCACAGAATCCGAGCCTTCCTTCACCCACAGCCAAATTCAGACACTACTCGGCGCCATCGGCTGCAAAAAGAATTGCCATGTATGGATTCCGACCTACGACCGAGAGGGACTGGACTGGTCCTTGTCTCCCAGGTTTCAAATGCCCCCTTCATTACCTTCACAGTTCCGTGATGTAGAGCCATACCTCAGACAAATTGATGTCGTCTGGCTGGAGAAGGGTTCAAATAAGGTGCGGGCTCTATACGAGGTGGAACATTCAACGCCCATCTACTCAGGATTACTCAGGTTCAATGATATTTTCCTAACAGCCCAAACGCCTGTCGAACGATTTGCCATTGTTTCAAATGAAAAGCGACGATCTCTGTTTGCTGAGCAGGTAAACAGGCCAACCTTTAAGAGAAGTGGATTATCCGAGGTCTGCACGTTTTTCGAGTATGTGAACGTATACCGGTGGCATCAACGGGTGTTAAGTGAGACCTCAGGAAAGGGAGGTTGATAATGAAACGCCATACTCATCTGTCTAACGTATTTATCGTAGTTAAGGTTCACAGTGGCATTCCAGAATTGGCTGAGGCCTTTATCAAGGAATCAGACGCTCAAAAACGTGCTAAAGCTCTCAGTCGAGGAATTAATATCGATTACGACGAAGTGGACGTTTTTCATTCACCCATCAAAGGCCAAATTCGGTTTACGAGAATTTGGAACTAAGCGGGTGGCGCGGAACGGGCGCCCAGTCCGGCAGCGACCAACCCGGTGTCAGGCACATTTTCTGGGTGCCAGAAAATGAGCCAGACCCCTCTTACGTGAAATGCGGTCCCGGCGCCTTGCCTTCGGCGTAGGATTTGCGGCGGCGCAGCAGGAATCCGTATATGGATAGGTTGATGAGCAGGACAGCGATCCCCAACACGATCTGAATCTCGCGCGTCAGTTCTTCCGGGTACAGGATCGGGACCAGATACCGTTCCACGAATCCGCCGGCGTAGCCACCTGCGCCGCTCTTCTCGCGCAGCCAGTTTTCCAACGGCGTGAGTGGGCAGATCCATCCGCCGAATTCGATCACCGCGGCCCAGACGAACGCCGGCACGTGGAGCCAGGCGATCCGCCGCCAGCGCAGGACCAGCAGGCCGCCGAGGACAACGAACAAGACGTACGCCAGGTGGAGGAGGACGACGAGGTCGGCGAGGAGTCGGGCGAGTGTCGGCATCGGGATGTCACTGTGCACGTCCGGGTGGTCCAGCGACAGGACCCGTACGATGCCAGATGGCTTAGGATGAGCAGCTCACAATCAGATGTTTGCCCCAGTCAGGCGGCGGGGCGGCGTAGCGGTTCATCTCGGGCTGCTCAGTAAAAGGATCACGCAGCAGCAGGCGGAGGCGCTCGATCTCGGAGAACTCTTTTTGTTCCGTCGCCATCTGGATGGCCGCGTGGGCGAGGTAGGTGCGGAGCACGTACTTGGGATTGACCCGCCGCATCCGCGCCGCCCTGTCCTCGTCGCGGCTCCCCTCGGCCCGGAGACGCACCTTGTACCGATCGGCCCACTTGTCGAAGGCCTCCCGATCCACGAAATAATCCCGGATCGTGGTATCCCGCGCCTCCGGCGCCTGCTTGAAGTCGCAGAGGGCGCGGAAGAGGTTGGTATAGTCGGCGCCGCTCCCCCGCATCAACTCCAGCAGGTCGCCGAGCAAGACATCATCACCGGCCCGCGACTCGCTGAGCCCCAGCTTCGCCCGCATCAGCTCCCCATGGTGCTCCGCAAACACCGCCTCGTAGGCGTCGAGCCCGGGCTTGATCGCCTCGTCGGGCGCCAGCGGCGTGAGGGCCTGGGCCAGACAGCGTAGGTTGAAATAGCCGATGTCCGGCTGGTTCTGGAACGCGTAGCGCCCGTGCCGGTCGGAATGGTTGCAGATGAAGGCGGGATTGTAGGCATCCAGGAAGCCGAACGGGCCGTAGTCGAGGGTCATCCCCAGCACGGACATGTTGTCGCTGTTCATGACGCCGTGCGCGAAGCCGACCGCCTGCCACTTGGCGATGAGGCGCGCCGTGCGGACCGCCACCTCGTGGTAGAACCGCGCGTAGGCGTCAGGAAGGCCCACCAGCTCAGGAAAATGCTGCGCGAGGACGTAATCCGCCAGGGTCTTGAGGTGGTCGACCTGGTTTCGCCAGTAGAAGAATTCGAAGTGGCCGAACCGGACATGAGAAGGCGCGAGGCGCAGCAGCGTGGCGCCGGTCTCGACCTGCTCGCGCAGCACCTCTTCCTCGCTCCCCACCACACACAGGGCTCGCGTCGTGGGAATGCCCAGCCCGTGCATGGCCTCGCTGCAAAGATACTCCCTGATGGAGGAGCGCAGGACGGCGCGGCCGTCGTCGTCGCGGGAGAAGGGCGTGAGGCCCGCGCCCTTGAGATGCAGGTCCCACTGCTCGCCCCGGCTGTTGCGGACCTCGCCTATTAGAATCGCGCGGCCGTCGCCGAGACGGGAGACATAGGCGCCGAACTGATGGCCGGCATAGACCATGGCCAGCGGCTCGCTGCCCGGCGGCAGGTACTGGCCCGCGAAGCAGCCGGCGAACTCCGGCCGCTTGGCCTCGTCCGGGTCGAGATCAATCAAGGCCGCGGCGTCCGGGTTGAAGGCTACCAGAAAAGGATTCTTGAGCGGCGTGGGCGTGACCTTCCCGTAGAAGACCTCGGGCAGCCGCGCAAAGGTATTATCGAACTGGAGCGTCTCGAGCGTTCTCAATGCGGCCATGGACACATTCTAGCCTAGATAGCCCTCTCCCCGCACGCGGATGACGGAAGGGGCAGGCACATTGTGGTGAGGCGATGCTCGGAACTCCCGGGATAATCTATCCCGAGGCCGAGCGGTCCCGGGTCAGCGCGTGCCCTCTACCCGTTGAGTTCAAGACGAGCGAAGTGACTCTAAGGACAAGGAGGATCAACTCCTGGCTGGAGGATCCGGCATTTCTTCTCTATAGTCGTCAGGCCAAGCGCCTTCTATAATCACCTTCAACGTGCTTCCGCGCTCATCCCAAGCCAATTTTATAGACTCACATGGTTCGCTCTTATGCGAGCCTGAACTGGTTTGGAATCTCAAGTACTCGTGTGTAAACTCCACAACCGTGCAATCTGTTAGAATAATCCTACCCCTGCCATCCATCCATCGGAGCTCCACCGTCAGAGGCTTATTCCCCTGAGAACGCCAATAAGCGAATTTCTGTGTCTTATCCATAACAACCTCCTTGCGGAAGTCTCCTTGCTCGCTTTGTCAGACTTCCAGAGTTCTCACCTGCTCATTGCCAGTCGGCAAACGCTTACTATCCAGATTCATGGAGGCAAGGTTATCTCTGGTTCTTTCCCTTCCGATCACCCGCTCCAAGTAACCTATAATACTATTCGGCACAGAACACTGACACGTCTCTGCTGAGGGCCTAGCCTTCTTTGTATGGCGGAAATTTTCAAAGGCCTGGAGCGGATCGAGCGTTCTCAATACGGCCATGGGAACATTCTAGCCTAAATAGCCCCTTACTTCGCGCAGCGGAAACCGATCGTGGGGGCGCGCTGGTCGGGGACCGCGCCGTTGCGCGTGGCCGCACGGAGCACGTTCGGATTGCTTCGCCAGGAGCCCCCCCGCACCACCTTGTAGCGGCCCGCGGCGGGTCCTTTCGGATTGCGCTCCGGCATGATGACGTAGGAGTCGGTCCCGAACCAGTCCTGGACCCATTCGGCGATGTTGCCCGCCATGTGCCGCGCCCCGTAGGGGCTCTGCCCCTCCTCGCCGCTGTCCACCGCCGCGACCAGCGGGATCTGGTGGGCGTGATACTGGCCGAACACCGCCAGCCCCGGCGCCGGCGGCTTGCTCCCCCAGGGAAAGAGATTGCCCTCCGTCCCCCGCGCCGCCTTCTCCCACTCGGCCTCCGTCGGCAGGCGCTTCCCCTTCGACCGGCAAAACCCATCCGCCTCCCCCCACGAAACGTAGAGCGCGGGCCAACGGGCCATGACGTAGTCCGGAAGGAAGTGCACCGTGACGAGATGCCAGATCAAACCCTGGAGTTCCTCCGGCGGCGATTGATGCTGGTCGCGCAGGAAGGCCAGGTACTCGGCCAGGCTCACCTCGTCACGATCGATCTCAAAGGCGTCGAGCCGGATGCGCCGCTGCGGCTGCTCGGTGTCGTCGAACTGGGTAGCCAGGCCGAACGGCATGTCCTGCTTGAGGGTGGTGCCCATCAGGAACCAGCCCTCCGGAACCGTGACCATCGGCGAGGGCCGAGCAAGCGTGGCGATGCCGTCCAGACGGGGGACTAGTTCGGGCCGAGGCTCAGGCCCGGCGATTGATGGAGGTGGAGCCGCAAGTGCAAGAACGACAGCAGTGATGCCGGAAATTAGTCGGAAGGCCATATAAAAGACGGTGTCAGGCACACTTTCTCGGAAGAAAGTGAGCCAGACACCTCCAACAGAAAATGAGCCAGACCCCTTCCCCTGATGTAACATCTGCTGACTAGGATAGACTAAGAAGTAGAGAAAGTGGAGGCAGGCGCCATGAAAAATCGAATCGCTCTTGGTTTGTTCCTCATCACGTTGCTCCTAGCCGGGGTGTCCGCGGCGGCGAGTGACGCCAGGCAGGGGGCCGACGGGCGGAAACTTGAGAAGGCCACGTTCGCGGGCGGGTGCTTCTGGTGCATGGAAGAGGCGCTGGACAAGGTGGGCGGCGTGGTCTCCACCACGTCCGGCTACACCGGCGGCCGCGCCAAGAATCCGACCTACGAGGACGTGTCGGCCGGGGGGACGGGACACGCGGAGTCCGTCGAGGTTCTCTACGATCCCGCCAAAGTCACCTACGCCAAGCTCCTGGAGGTCTTCTGGCGCAACATCGATCCCACCACGCCGGACCGGCAATTCTGCGACCACGGGGCCCAGTATCGCTCGGCCATCTTCTACCACGATGAGACGCAGAAACGGCTTGCGGAGGAATCGAAGAAAATGCTGGAGAAGTCCAAGCCGTTCAAAGAGCCGATCGTCACCGAGATCGCGCCGGCCTCGGCGTTCTATCCCGCCGAGGAATACCACCAGAACTTCTACGAGAAGAATCCGATCCGGTATAAGCTCTACAAGTACAACTGCGGCCGGGCTCAGCGCCTGCAGGAGCTGTGGGGAAGCAAAGAGTAACCAGAGCTTCTTTTCAGGGACGCGATGCGACAGAATTCCCTCGGCGCAATCCTGCTCGGCCTGATGGTCATCGTCCCTCAACCGGCGTTCCCGTGGGGAGACGAGGGCCACCGGATCGTTGCCCACGTGGCGGAACATCGGCTCCACAAAGACGCCGCCGAACGGGTGCGGGACTTGATCGGCCCGGAAGGGCTCGCGAGCGTCTCGATGTGGGCTGATCAGATCAAGGCGGAGCGGCCGGAAACCCAGCCGTGGCACTATGTGAACATTCCGCTGGGGCAGGGAGACTACGATCCCGGCCGCGATTGCGCGACGCCCCAGCCGGGCGATTGCATCATCGGCGCACTCGAGCGCATGTACGCGCGCCTGCTCGATCCGTCCACCGACGCACCCGCCAAAGTCGAAGCGTTGAAATTCCTCGTGCATTTAATGGGGGACCTGCATCAGCCGCTTCATTTTATTGATAATAGGGATCGCGGGGGCAATGAGGTCCTGGTGACCTTCTTCGGGGAGCCGACCATCCCCTTCACCCAAATGCCCTGGAACCTGCACGCCGTCTGGGACACCGCTCTGATCGTGCGCGCGGGCCTGACGCAGGACCAATACGTGGACAAAGTGGAACGCCTGCTGAAAAGCCACTGCCCTGGCGATTTTGGAAAAGGGTCGTTCCGGGAGTGGGGGCTCGAGACCCATCGGGCCGCCGTGGAGGTTGCCTACGGGCTTCTGCCCCCGGATAGGGCCATCGGGGAAGACTATTACCGGCGGGCCTTGCCGGTCGTGGACGCGATGCTGGCGAAGGGGGGCGCGCGCCTGGCAAAAATTCTGAATGAGGCCTTCGCGCCCGCCCGCTAGGGGCGTGAATGCAAAAGGGCGCGGGTTTGGGTTAGAATGATGGGTTATGAGGCGGAAAGAGGCCTATACGGTCGCGGTCGTCGGGGCCACCGGCGCCGTCGGCACCGTGATGATCGAAATCCTGGAGGAGCGCAAGTTCCCCGTGGGAGAGCTCCGGCCGCTGGCCTCGGTGCGGTCGGCGGGGGGGAGCGTCTCGTTTTACGAGAAGGACGTCCCGATCCAGGAGCTGACCAAAGACTCTTTTGCCGGCGTGGACATCGCCCTCTTCTCGGCGGGCGCGGACATCAGCCGGGAGTTCGCCCCGATCGCGGCCAAGGCCGGCGCGGTCGTGATCGACAACAGCGCGGCCTGGCGCATGGACAAAGACGTGCCTCTGGTGGTGCCCGAAGTCAACAAGGCCGACATCGCCCGGCATAAGGGGATCATCGCCAACCCGAACTGCTCCACGATTCAGATGGTGGTGGCGCTCGAGCCCCTGCACAAAGCCGCCCGCATCAGGCGGATCGTGGTGACCACCTTGCAGTCCGTCTCCGGCACCGGCAAGGAGGCGATGGACGAACTGTTGGAGGAGTGCCAGGACCTCCTCTCGTTCAAGGAGGCGACGCCGAATGTCTACCCGTTCCAGATCGCCTTCAATTGTCTGCCCCATATCGATGAGTTCCTGCCGACCGGGTACACGAAGGAAGAGATGAAGATGCTCCACGAGACCCGGAAGATCATGGGCGACGACTCGATCCAGGTGACCGCCACGACCGTCCGGGTGCCGGTGTACGTCGGCCATTCGGAATCGGTGAACATCGAAACCGAAAAGAAACTCACGGCCAATGAGGCCCGGGCCCTGCTGGCCGAAGCGCCCGGAGTCCTGGTCTATGACGACCCCGCCCGCAAGATCTATCCCATGCCCATCGACGTAGCGGGCAAGGATGAGGTCTATGTCGGCCGCGTCCGCGAGGACGAGTCGATCCGCAACGGCCTGAATCTCTGGATCGTGGCCGACAACCTGCGCAAGGGGGCGGCGCTGAATGCCATTCAGATCGCCGAAGAGCTGATTGCCGCCGTGTGATTGTGAGGGCTCCCACGGATCTCAGCGGATTCGGCAAGATCCTGATCGGGTTCGGGGCCGTCATCATGGTGATGGGGGCCTTGTTGCTGCTCGCCGGACGCCTCCCGGGCCTGGGGCCGATCGGCAAGCTGCCGGGCGACATCCTGATCAGGCGGGAGAACTTCACTTTCTACTTCCCCATCACCACGAGCATTCTGGCCAGCATCGTCCTCAGCCTGCTGGCGTGGCTGCTCTTCCGGAGATGACGATGCCGTCCTGGAGAAACATGCCTATCCTGGTATTCGCCGTCTTGTCGGTCATCCTCGCCGGCCCGGTTCTCGCGGGGGAGACCATCCGGGTGGCTATTCTCCAGAACGCGGAGTCGGTCTCGCTCTCGGCGCCGTCGGGCCTGATCATGCGGGCCGGCGACGAAGATCTTAATGTGAACGGCCGGACGGTGACGGTCACGGCCGGCTCCTCAGGCCTGGCGGTGGACGGCCAGCGCCTTCGTTCCGACCGCATCGAGGTCCGCGGGCGCAGGGGCGAGGTCTCCATCAACGGGCTGGCGGTCAGCGGGCGGACCATCGTCAAGCGACAGAACGGCCGCATGATGGTCATCAACGAGCTGGCCTTGGAGGAATACCTGAAAGGCGTCGTGCCGGCCGAGATGAACGCCGCCTGGCACCCGGAAGCCTTGAAGGTGCAGGCCATCGCCTCGCGCACCTACGCGCTCTATCAGATCCGCCAGAACGGCAAGAAGGACTTCGACCTGGTCGCGACGACCAAGGACCAGGCCTATCTCGGCCGCGCCCAGGCCGACGGGCCAGCGGGGCAGGCGGTGGACGAGACGCGGGGACAGGTGGTGACGTTCCGCGACGAGCCGATCCGGGCGGCCTTCTTCTCCACGGCGGCGGGCCCGACCGAGGACGCGATGAACGTCTGGTCTGTGGACCTCCCCTACCTCAAGGGCGTGGAGTGCCCGTTCGACATGAACTCGCCCTACTACCAGTGGCGCACGGATGTCTCGATGCCCCTGCTGGAAAAGCGCCTCCGGGAAGAAGGCTACCCCGTCGGGGTCGTCGCCACCATCGCCCCCGCCACGTATTCCAAAGCCGGCCGTGTCGCGCAGGTGCGCATCCTGCATTCAGACGGGGAGTTGTACCTGCGTGGGGAAGACCTGCGCCGGGTCATCGGCTACACCACGCTGGCCAGCACGCAGTTCGACCTGGAAGTGTTCGGGCTTCGGGTGCAGTTCACGGGACGGGGCGCGGGACACGGCGTGGGGCTGTGCCAATGGGGAGCCAAGGAATTGGCCGAGCGGGGCTATGCCGCGGAGGCCATCCTGCGCTACTACTATCCCGGGACGGATATCCGAGACCTCTCCCGCCTCGCCAGTCGCTAAGCCCGTCATGCGGCTGGAGGACTTCGACTACCCGCTCGATGAAACCCTCATCGCCCAGCAGCCGGTCGAGCCGCGTGACCACGCCCGGCTCCTCGTCCTTGATCGGCGGACCGGCGCGCCGGCGCACCACCGTGTTGACGACCTCCCCGGCCTCCTCCGCCCCCATGATCTGCTCGTCCTGAACGACACGCGGGTCATCCCCGCGCGGCTGCTCGGCCGCAAGCGCCCCAGCGGCGGCAAGATCGAGCTGCTGCTGATCCGTCGGGGTGAGGGGGAACACTGGCAAGCTTTGGTGAGGGGTCACGTCCGTCCCGGCCAACAAGTGGAACTCCCGCAAGGAATCCTGGCCACCGTGGCTACCGTCGGCGAAGGTGGCCAGGCAGGCATCGCCTTCCCCGCCGGGTTCGATGTGCCGGCGTATGCGGAGAAGGCCGGCCAGGTGCCCTTGCCCCCGTACATCCGGCGCGCGCCGGCCGAGAGCGACCGGTCCCGCTATCAAACCGTGTTCGCGCGCCGTCCCGGAGCCGTGGCGGCGCCCACCGCCGGCCTGCATTTCACCGAGCGCCTGCTCGAGGCCATCAAGGCGGCCGGCATTCGCACGGCGACCGTGACGCTTCACGTGGGTCCGGGCACCTTCAAGCCGGTGACGTGCGCCGATCTCCGCGAGCATCGGATGGACCCTGAGTGGTACGAGCTGCCGGACGCCACCGCCAGGCTGGTCAACGAGACGCGGGCGAGGGGCGGGCGGGTCCTTGCCGTGGGCAGCACGTCGGTGCGGGTGCTGGAGACGGCTGGGGCAAAAGAATTATCGCTGTCGGGGGGAACCGGCGAGACGAGTCTGTTTATTTATCCCGGCTATGAATTTAAAGCGGTGGACGGGATGCTCACGAACTTCCATTTGCCGAAGAGCACGCTCTTCATGCTGGTCTGCGCCTTCGCCGGGCGGGAGCGCATGCTGGAGGCGTATCGCCTTGCCGCCGCCGAGCGGTATCGCTTCTACTCTTACGGCGACGCCATGCTGATCGTATAGGGCACGGCATGCCGTGCCCCTACGGACCCTACTCCTTGATCTCCTTCTCGCGCTTTTTGATGTAGTAGTTGCGGACGGCGCTGTAGAGGTCGAGCGTACCTTCTTCCACGCTCTCGAAGGTCTCGATGTTCCTCGCCCGTTCGTTGACGACCTCCTCGGCCCGCCTCCCCACCGATGGGACGAACGGCAGAAAATAGTTGATCGGATCAAGGGCCAGATCGAAGACGTAGCCCACTCCGTCGCGGACCGTGAGGGGGGACAAAAACGGCAGGACGAGGTAGCGGCTTTTCTCCCACCCATAGGTGCCGAAAGTCTGGCCGGTGTCCTCATTGCTCTTCTCGATGCCGAACTGATACTTGGCGACGTCGGTCATGCCGGCGCCCCCGATCGTCGAGTTGATGACGAACCGGGCCAGCTCCCGCCCGGCACCCATGAACTTGCCCTGGAGGAGGCTGTTGATCAGGCGTTTCGGCATGGCGATGTTATCAAAGATGTTGTGGATGACCTGCTTCTCCCCGTCCGGGATCACGAAGTCGTATCCCTTGGCCACCGGCTTCAATAAGTATCGGTCGAAGTAATCATGATTGAGCGTGAACATCTTGTCGTTGAACGGCTCCCACGGGTCGTAGTCCCCGATTCCGTCTTCCCCCCCGACTTTGAGTTTGGTGTCCGTCACCACCACTTCTTCGAGGGGCTGGGCGGCGATCGCCACGGAGAAGTTTATGAGAGTACCCATGACGGCTGCGCCGACCACAAGGACCACTGCCAGTGATGATATACCGTGCCTCTCCACGACCGCCTCCCTTTGAGCCTGTTGAGGAGCCGACGAAAGCGTGAGGGTGCCAGAGGTAACGGAATTAGTCAAGAGGCTTGCCTTTTCGCCAGTTTGCTGTGACGGAAACCGTACGCGAAGTAGAGCCCCAGGCCGATGACGGCCCAGACCGCGAAACCGACCTTCGTGATGTCGGGCAGTAACCATATCAGGCCCAGACAGGCCAGCATCCCCAAAATGGGGACGACCGGCACAAAGGGCGTCCGGAAGGGGCGCCGCTGATCGGGCCTGGTGTACCGCAAGACGAGCACGGCGCAGCAGACGAGGGTAAACGCGAACAGGGTCCCGATGTTGGTGATCTCTGCCGCCACTCCGATCGGGACGAAGCCGGCCAGGATCGCCACCCCGAGGCCGGTCACCAGCGTGGCTCGATGGGGCGTGCCGTACCGGGGATGCACGGCGGAGAGCCATGGCGACAGCAGCCCGTCCCGGGACATGGCATAGAACACCCGAATCTGCCCCAGGAGCATCACGATCAGCACGCTGGTGATCCCGGCCACCGCGCCGACCGCCACCAGCGCGCTGCCCCACCGGTACCCCACGGCGTTCAGGGCCTCGGCCACCGGCGCCTTCACGTGGATCTGGGAGTAGGGGATGATCCCCGTGAGCACCGCCGCGACGGCGATGTAGAGGACGGTGCAGATCCCCAGCGACGCGATGATCCCGATCGGGACGTCGCGCTGAGGGTTGCAGGCTTCTTCCGCAGTGGTCGAGACCGCGTCGAAGCCGATGTAGGCGAAGAAAATGATCGCGGCGGCGGCCCCCACGCCCGCAAATCCATTGGGCATGAAGGGAGTCCAATTCGCGGTGTCCACCGCGAAGGCCCCCACGGCGAGGAAAAACAGCACCACCGCAATCTTGATCACGACGATCACGCCGGTCACACGAGCGCTTTCCTTGATCCCGATCACCAGCAGGGCGGTCAGCGCCAGCACGATGAGGACGGCCGGCAGGTTGACGAGGCCCCCTTCGAACGGAGCATTGGTCAGCGGAGCCGGCAAGTGGATGCCCATCCGTTCAAGGAGACTGACGAGGTAGCCCGACCAGCCGATGGACACCGCCGTGCACGCCACCCCGTACTCCAGCACCAGGCTCCATCCCGTGACCCAGGCGAAAAACTCGCCCAGGGTGGCGTACGAATAGGTATAGGCCGAGCCCGCCACCGGGATCATGGACGCAAACTCGGCGTAGCAGAGCGCCGCCAACAGGCAGGCCCCGCCGGACAGGATGAACGAGAGCACCAGCCCCGGTCCCGCGCCCGGACGGTCGCCGTCCCCGACCGCCGCCGTTCCGACCAGGACGAAGATCCCCGTTCCGATGATCGCCCCGATGCCCAGGGCGGTCAGGTCGAAGGCCGTCAGCGTGCGCTTCAGCTTATGGGGCTGGGCTTCATAGTCGCTGAGGATTTGCTCGATGGACTTGGTGCGAAAAGCCCGGCGCATGCGTCAGGTCTCCGCCGGGGTCCGTCGCTTGGCGCGCCGGGGCGACCGGGCGGCGGAGACGAGGGCTTTGAAGAGGGCCCGGTGGGCGGCGTGGCGCCGGTAGAGATATTCCGGGTGCCACTGGACGCCGATGAAGAACCGCCGGGTCGGATCCTCCAGGGCTTCGATCACGCCGTCGGGGGACACGGCGCTCACCGCGAGCGCGCGCGGCACGGCCTTCACCGCTTGGTGGTGCGAGCTGTTCACCCCGACGGAGGTTCGCCCCAGAATGCGGCGCAGCCGCGACCCGGGCGCCACCCTCACGAGATGACTCGTCTCCGTCGCGGGGGCCGTTGTCCGGTGCGGGAGCGCCCCGTCCACCTGCGCGGCGATGTCCTGGACCAGCGTCCCCCCCAGCGCCACGTTCATGAGCTGCATCCCGCCGCAGATACCCAGGACGGGGAGGTCCCGCTTGCGCGCCGCGACGACCAGCGCGCACTCCGAGTCCGTCCGTTCGGCGCTCATGACCTTGAAGTCGTACCGCTTCCGCTCGCCGTAGCGGCGTGGGTCGATGTCGGGGCCGCTGCCGGTCAGCAGCAGGCCGTCGAGGCGGTCCAGCAGGGCGCGGCACACGGCGGGGCTGGAGATCATGGGAAGGATCACGGGGACGGCGCCGGCGGCTTCGACGGCTGATGCGTACCGGTTCCGCAGAAAAATGGTTGCCTCGGTCCCCCCGTCTCGGCGCGGGTCGCCGGGATTGAAATCTGGGGTGATCCCTATGACGGGTCTGGGCATTGTGGGAGGCCTGCGCCCCCGTCGCCGGATTCAGCGGCCGTCATTTCGGTTGGAATCGGGTGGAACCCCGGTAAAACGGAGGTCTCTTTTCCCCCGAAGGTGATCCGGGGTGACCACGTAATCGCCTTCGATCGTGGTGTACCACACCGAGTCGGCGGCCCGCCTGTCAAACCCGGATAACAGGTAGGTGAAGCCTCCGATGATCCCGCCCAGCACCGCCATGGACACCTTGGCGGCGCCGTAGGGGACGGAGCATAGGAAACTGGCGACCCCGATCCCGATGTCGGAAGCCGGGTTGTCGTTCCCTCCCTCGGCCGCCCATGCGACGGGAGCTAATAGAATCGCCAGGGCCATGATCACTCCAACCAACCGCCTTGTTCCAATCTTCATTGCCATAGTCCTCTGCCTCCTTAAAACTGACTCTGTCACATAGGGCGTTATCCTTTATATACAATAACCGCCGGGGATTCAAGGTTACAGTCGCGTGGCAACCGCCAAGACCGCCTCATTGGGGATCCGCAGCTTCCCGTTGCGCACAAAGCGGGCGAGGGTTCGGAGGACCTCCGCCTTGATCGCCCGACGCACGGACGGCGAGACCTTCGCGAGCGCTCGCTTGATCGACGGGCCCTGCCTCATCGACCGCCAAAAGTCGGCCGCGTCCTTAAAGACCCACTCCACGGTCATGCGCTCTCGCCGCACATGCCGGAAGCCGGCCGCTCTCAGCGCCCGCTCGATCGCGCCCGCCTTCCCGAGGCGGAAGAAGTCCGGCGCGCCTTCCGGCAGGGTGAACGCGTGATGCTTCGTCAGCGCCCGGCGGACGAGCCCCAAGGTGTTGACCTTCTGCTGCGTGCTCCAGACCGCGACCGCCAGGCGGCCGCCCGGAACCAGGACCCGGCGCATCTCGGCCAGCGCGCGCTCGGCGTCGGGCATGAGCATGAGTCCGAACCGGCAGAAGACGCGGTCAAACATCATTCCCTCGAGGGTGAGGCGTTCCGCGTCCATTTCGCGGAACTGGACGTTCCGCAGCGCCAGCCGGCGGGCCCGGGCGCGCGCCGCGCGAAGCATGGCGGGAGAGAAGTCCACGCCGAGCACGAGCCCGGCCGGCCCGACCCGGCGGGCGATGGTGAGGGCCGGCTCGCCGGGACCGGTCGCCACGTCCAACACCCACAGGCCCTTCTGCACGCCGGCCATCTCGATCAGCCGCCGGCCATAGGGAACGAACTCCGGCATGGCCACACGGATGTAGCGCCGGGAAAACTGATTCCAAAGCTCGCGTTCGTTCCGCTTATAGGCCGCCGTCTTAGTAGCCTTGGCCATTCCTTACAGATCCAGCTCGGTGAGGATCGCCCGCCGGATGGCATCCGCGTTCGCGACGACGGCCCGGTCCAGGTCAACCAGGAAGGCCTCGGCGGCGATCGTGTGATTCTCCTGACTGATGCCTGCCGCAATCGCCAGGTCGAGTTTCGCCCGGCATACCTGCTGGGTGAACAAATCCCTGGCGCGGGAGGCATACTCGGCGAACATCTCGGGTTCCACCTTGGCCCGGAGCATCTCCACGAGTTCCCCGAATTGCCCGCGTTCCTGGAGCCGTTCGAGCTGGGGCTTGGGCACCTCGACCCCGGCCTGGACTCCCCCCTTCCATCTCCGTTTCTTGACGTTGAAGACGCAGCGCAGGATGCCGGGGCGGTCGGGCGCCTCCTCCGGGCCGAAAAAGAACGTGATGCGAAAGTCATCCGTCATCGTGCCGACAGAGTACGGTGAAATGGTAAACGACGTCAATTCGGAGGGGCGCACGGCCGTGCGCCCCTACTTGGCTGGGCTTTACCCGCTACGGTATACTCAGGCTCCCTATTCCGATTTTCCTCTCAATAAGGAGCGATTATGAGAAAGAGCAGAGTCCTTGCGGTCAGCCTGAGCCTCAACCTCGTCCTGCTCGCCCTCCTTCTGGGCGGCTGGATGGGGCCCAACGTCCTGTCCTCGTTCAATCCCGACGTCGAGCGCCCGACCGTGGCCAAGTCTGCCTTCGTGCATCCGCTGGGCGCCGTGACCGGCCACGTCACATTGGGCGAGCGCGTGTACGTCGCGCCGTCCGCCTCCGTCCGCGGCGACGAAGGCCAGCCCATTTACATCGGCGACGAGAGCAACGTCCAGGACGGCGTGGTGCTCCACGGCCTGGAGACCATCGAGGGTGGCAAGGAGATCCCCAAAAACCAGGTCGAGGTGGACGGCAAGAAGTACTCGGTATACGTCGGCAAGCGGGTCTCGATGGCGCATCAATCGCAGGTCCACGGGCCGGCCAGGGTGGGGAACGACTCGTTCATCGGCATGCAGGCGCTGGTCTTCAAGGCCGAGATTGGCGACCGCGTGGTGGTCGAGCCGGGCGCCAAGATCATCGGGGTCAAGATCGAGTCGGGCCGGTACGTTCCGACCGGGGCCGTCATCACCAAGCAGAGCGACGCCGACGCGCTGCCGAAGATCACGGACGACTACCCATTCAAGAGCCTGAACGAAGCGGTGGTGCACGTGAACACTCAGCTCGCTGACGGCTACAACGGCAAGAAGCCTGCGGCGGGAAAGCACTAATGTTTCGGTGCTATATAACAGGGCCATAGACGGGTGACGCGATTGTCGCCAGCGGCGGCGGGATGGCGGCGGGCGCCGAGCGGGCGCCTGGCCGCGCCGCGCGGGTGGCGCCGCATGGGACCCTGGCGGAGCGGAAGGGCATGCAGCCGAGTCTGCGGGGCCTCGACGGCGAAATGAACCTGAGCACGTCAGGGTAATGCGGCGACAGGACCCGCGACCATCCCTATCCCATTCTTGACACCGCTCGGAGGCGGCGGGTAAAGTATTCGTATGTTTGGCTCGCTGGGCGTCACAGAACTGATCCTGATCCTGGTCATCGTCCTGATTGTCTTCGGGGCGGGCAAGCTGCCGAAGATCGGCGAGGGCGTGGGGAAGGCCTTGAAAGGGTTCAAGAAAGAGATCCACGAGGCGGAGCCGATTCCTCCCTCGCCCGAACAGGCCCAGGCGGTCGATGCGCAGGTGATGGCGGGCGCGCCCCAACCCGTGCCGCCCCCGTCCCCGTCCGGACAACCAACTCCCCAGGCCACACCCGCCGCGCCGCCGCCCGTTCCCCCGCAGATGGGGCCGGCCGCCACGCCGGGGACGACGGCCTATATGGTCGCACAGCAAACCTGGAAACCGGTCACTCCTCAGCCGGTCGCTCCTCCGGCCCCGGCCGCCGGGGGACCCACTGCGCCTGCCGGCGCCCCGGCGCAGCCTTCCGGTTTTAAAGCCGTGGTGAACAAGGAAGCGGTCAAGCGGGTCATGGCCCAGCAGGCTGCCATGAAGGGCCAACAGGCCCAGGGGGCGGGCCCGCAAGATGCGCAGGCCCTGGAAGCGGCCGGGATGGCGCCGGGCGCGCGAGCCCCTGGACTTCCCCCCGCGGGGAAACCCCCGGCGAGCACGACCCCCAGCCCACAAGATCTCCAGTCCATCGGCTCGGGGATCGGCGACGCGCTGCGCACCTTTCGGGAGGCCGCGAACGACGTGCGGCGCGCGATCGATCCCTCGATGCACACGATCAAAGCCGAGGTGGAAGCCGCCCAGAAGGAGCTCCAGGCCTCGATTGATTACGTTAAAGAAAGCCCCAAGGTCGAAGAGCCACCGCCCAAGTCTGGATAACACGCCCATTCTTCTTGTGCCCAGAGTCTCGCGCTCATTTTCCGCTGCCGCGTTGCTCGTCCTCATCGGCATGACGCTCACCGCCTGCATCGTGGCGGCCGATCACACGGAACCCACACCGGATGCGGTGCTGCCGCGGCTTCTGGCGGTCCTGAAGGATCCGAACCCGGAGCTACGACGGACCGCCGCGCAGTCGCTGGGCAAGATCGCCTCCGCGAAGGCGGTCCCGGCGCTCGTCGCGGCCTTGCGCGATCCGGATGCAGGTGTCCGCAGGCAAGCCGCCTGGGCCCTGGGCATGATCGGTCCCGATGAGTTTGATTGGTCGCCGGTCATTTTGCTTCTGTTTGACTCCGATCCTGCCGTCCGAGAGGCGGCGGGCGCGGCCCTTGGACGAACGGGAGCCAATCTGGCCATCGCGAAGTTTTTGAATGAGCGGATTCAGGAGCCCGGGGTGACCAGTGACACAAAGCGTCTGGCCGCCGCCGCGCTCGGAGGCATGGAGGCCCGGTCGGCCGTGCCCCCCCTGACGAGACTGCTGCTGGATCGCGACCACATCGTCCGCCGGTGGGCGGTCGCGGCCCTGGGCGAGATCGCCGATCCGCAGACCGTCGGTCCTCTCGGCGCGTTGTTGAGAAAAGATCCGGACCCCGGCGTACGCCTGGAAGCCGCCTTTCGGCTGGGCAAGTTTGGAGGGAAGGCGGCTGAACCCGCGTTGATCTCGGCGCGCAAAGACGCCGATGAGAACGTTCGCCGCCTGGTCGAAGCCGCGCTCAAAGAATTGGGGAGTGGGGTGAAGTCGTGAACAGGCGAAGACCCACCAGGCCGATCTTAGGGGTAGATATCGACAACGTGCTGGCGGAGTCGGACGCGTGCCTGCGTGCCATGATCCGGACCCGGTTCGGGATCGCGCTGGAGGAAGAGGACATCACCCGATACGACTATGGCGCCTATGGCGTCACTGAGGAGCAGCTCGAGGAGGTCTTTCGCGTCTTCAACACCGAGGTCTGCCGGACCCTGGAAGTCGTGCCCGGCGCGAAGGCGGGCCTCACGCGGTTGGCCCGCCGCTACGAGATCGCGCTCGTCACCAGCCGGAACCCGGTCTCCAAGGCGGGGACCGAGGACTGGCTGAGAGTGAAGGGCCTGCCCTACGATCAGCTTCACTTCAACGACGAGAAGCACGCGCTCGGCATTGCGTACCACGCCTTCATCGAGGACCGGCACGAGCACGCCCACCGCATCGCGGCGACCGGCGCGGCCGTGTACCTCTTCACCCGTCCGTGGAACGCCGCGCCACTCGCCCACCCCAACGTCCGCCGCGTGGACACCTGGGCGGAGATCCTGGCGTATCTTCTCTAAACCTGCGCAACGATCGTTCCTTCCTTTATTTCTCGGGCGGGTGGCGCTGAGCGGGACCCTGGCGGAGCGGAAGGCGGCACACCTGAGTCTGCGGGGCTGCGACAGGGAAGCCGCCTGAGCACGTCAGGGTGGCTCGGCGACAGGACCCGCCATACAACGAATAAATGATCTATGCGCATCGTCGCCCACATCGACATGGATGCGTTTTACGCGGCGGTGGAGGAGCGGGACACGCCGCGCTTTCGCGGCCTGCCGATCGCTGTGGGAGCCGATCCGGAAGGCGGCAAGGGGCGAGGCGTCGTGGCTGCCGCCAACTACAAGGCGCGCGAATACGGCATCCATTCCGCCCTGCCGATCTCCCAGGCCTGGCGGCTCTCGGAAGCTGCCCACAAACAAGGCAAGCCCCCCGTCACGTTCCTCAGCGTGGACATGAAGAAGTACGCGGCGGTCTCCGCAAGGGTGATGGCGATCATTCGGGAATTCGCGCCGGTGGTGGAGGAGGCGGGGATTGACGAGGCGTACGCGGATCTGAGCTTCGCCGGCTCCTATGAGAAAGCGGAAGCCGTGTGCCGGGACCTCAAGCGCGCGATCAAAGAGCGCGAGCAGCTGACCGCCTCGGTCGGCATTGGACCGAACAAGCTCATCGCCAAGATCGCCTCGAACGAGCACAAGCCTGACGGCCTCACCGTCGTCCGCGAGGAGGACGCTGAAGCGTTCCTCGAACCCATGCCGGTCCGCAAGATCCCCGGCATCGGTCCCAAGACCGAGGAGGCGCTGGTTACGCAGGGGATCCGGCTCGTGCGGGACCTGAAACGCTTCTCGCAGCAGGACCTACAGGAAATGTTCGGCAAGCGGGGGCTGGAGTTCTACGACGCGATCCGGGGGCGGGATGAGTCGCCAATCCAGGAATCGAGGGAGCCCAAGTCCATCGGCGAGGAGGAGACGTTCGACCGAGACACGCGCGACGCGACGTTCATCGGCGAGCGCTTGAAGGAGCTGTGTCAGGCAGTCCTCCGGAGGCTGACGGCTGAGGGGTTCAGCGCGTTTCGCACGGTCGTCGTGAAGGTGCGGTTCGCCGACTTCGAGACCCATACGCGCGCGCACACCCTCGCCCAACCGACGAACTCGTTGTCAGTCGTGGAATTCGAGGCGTTGAAGCTCCTGATGCCCTTTCTGGACAGTCGCGAGAACCCCCGCCGGAAACCCATCCGACTGATCGGCATCCGCCTGGAGAAATTGCAGTGACGGGGAGGGCGGCTCACTCGCCCATCTGTTTCAGGATCTGGCGCTGGCGTTTGGCGAGATACGGCGTGACCCGCAACGGGTCGTGCCGGCGGGGCGCGGGCAGCATCGCGGCGAGCAGGGCCGCCTCCTCGGGCGACAGCGCCTCGGCCGATTTGCCGAAGTGGTGGCGCGCTGCCGCCTCGGCGCCGTAGATTCCCTTGCCCCATTCCACGATGTTCAGGTAGAGCTCCAGAATGCGCTTCTTGGTGAGGTGGCGTTCGAGCGCGCGGGTGATCAGCGCCTCATGTGCTTTCCGGAAGAACGTCTTGTGCTGCGTGAGGTACAGGTTCTTCGCCAGCTGCTGCGTGATCGTGCTACCGCCCCGCTGGAGTTTCCCCTTCTGCAGGTCCCGCGTCAGAGCCTCCTTGATCCCCTCCCAATCGAATCCGTGATGGCTGTAGAACGAGGCGTCCTCGGCCACGATGACGGCCCGCTGGAGGTGGGGCGAAATCCGCTTGAGCGGAACCCAGATGAGGGTCGCCTTGAAGGGGCGGCCCGGGCCTCCCGCCTCGGCGTATCGGGCCTCGATGAGCGCGGTGTAGGGCGGGTTCGCCGTCGCCAGCGCGGAAACGTCAGGGAAGGTCCAGAGCCAATACAGCCCGAAGCCGATGGTGAGAGGCAAGCCGATCAGGACGACCAGGAGGAACAGCAGCTTGCCGAGGGCGGAGCCCTTGTTCGAGGACCAGGGATCCATGACCGGAGGGACGGGCCTCGTCAGGCCGACTTGGCGCCTTTTTCGTGATCCTTGATGAGCAGCGGCGCGGTCTTGCCCTCAATCGCGTCCTCGTTGACCACGCATTCGCGGATCTCGTGCTGGGAGGGGATCTCATACATCACGTCCAGCATGACCTCCTCGAGGATGGAGCGCAGGCCGCGGGCGCCGGTCTTCTGCTTGAGGGCCTTGCGGGCGACCGCCATGATGGCATTTTCGGTGAACTTGAGCTTCACCTTCTCGAAGGCCAGGAGCTTCTCGTACTGCTTGAGCAGGGCGTTCTTGGGCTCCGTCATGATGCGGATGAGCGCCTTCTCGTCCAGTTCGTCCAGGGTAGCCATGACCGGCAGCCGTCCGATGAACTCCGGAATCAGCCCGTACTTGAGGAGGTCTTCCGGCTTGGCCTGCGACAGGAGGTAGCCGGTGCGCCGGTCCTGCTTGCCCTTGATCTCGGCCCCGAAGCCGATCGACTTCTGGTTGAGCCGCTGCTCGACGAGGGACTCCAGCCCGACGAAGGCGCCGCCGCAGATGAACAGGATGTTGCCGGTGTCCACCTGGATGAACTCCTGGTGCGGATGCTTCCGGCCGCCCTGGGGCGGCACGTTGGCCACGGTCCCCTCGACGATCTTGAGGAGGGCCTGCTGCACGCCCTCGCCCGATACGTCCCGCGTGATGGAGGGGCTGTCGCTCTTCCGGCTGATCTTGTCGATCTCGTCGATATAGACGATCCCCCGCTCCGCCCGCTCCACATCGTAGTCGGCGGCCTGGACCAGCTTGAGGATGATGTTCTCCACGTCCTCGCCGACGTAGCCGGCCTCGGTGAGCGTCGTGGCGTCGGCCATCGTGAAGGGGACGTCCAGGATGCGCGCCAGGGTCTGGGCCAGCAGGGTCTTGCCGGTGCCGGTCGGCCCGAGCAATAAAATATTGCCCTTCTGGAGCTCGACTTCGTCCAGCCCGCTGGATGAAATCCGCTTGTAGTGATTGTGCACGGCGACGGACAGGACCTTCTTGGCGCGCTCCTGGCCGATGACGTACTGGTCCAGGATCCGCATGATCTCCTTGGGCTTCGGGAGCTTGGAGGAGATGGTTTCCTGCTTGCCTTCCAGGTCCTCGGCGATGATGTCGTTACAGAGGTCCACGCACTCATCGCAGATGTAGACGGTCGGGCCGGCGATCAGCTTCCGCACTTCGTCCCGGCCCTTGCCGCAGAACGAACACCGCAACTGGACTTCGGGCTTCTCCTGCTTGGCCATCGCCCCCCCTTACTTCGCGTCCTTCTCCTTATCGGAATTACCTTTGACGTCCTTGAGCGGCTTCGGGGCCCGCGAGATGACTTCATCGATGAGGCCGTAGGCCTTGGCCTCCTCCGAGGACATGAAGAAGTCGCGCTCGGAATCATGGTGGACCTTCTCCACGGACTGGTTGCAGTGCTTCGCCATGATCTCGTCCATCCGCTTGCGGATCTTGATGATCTCCTCGGCCTGGATCCCGATGTCCGTGGCCTGTCCCTGGAACCCCCCGCTCGGCTGGTGGATCATGATGCGCGCGTTCGGGAGCGCGTAGCGCTTCCCCTTCGTCCCGGCCGTCAGCAGCAGGGCCCCCATGCTGGCCGCCTGGCCGACGCAGATGGTGGTGAGGGACGGTTTGACGTACTGCATCGTGTCGTAGATCGCCAGGCCCGCCGTCACCAGGCCGCCCGGCGAGTTGATGTAGACGTTGATGTCTTTTTCCGGGTCCTCCGACTCCAGGAAGAGAAGCTGGGCGATGATGAGATTGGAGACGTCGTCGTCGATCGCCGTGCCGATGAAGAGGATCCTGTCCTTGAGCAAGCGGGAGTAGATGTCGTAGGCGCGTTCGCCCCGGTTCGTCTGTTCGATGACCATCGGAATGAGCATTTGTCCGGTTTCCTTCATCCTGGTTCCTTTTTTATATTATGGCACATTTTCATCCAACTTGGATGATGGCTTTTTCATAGACGAACTGCAGGGACTTCTCGGCCAGGATGCGTGATTTGAAGTCCTCGAGGGTGTCCCGGTCGCCGGACAGCAGAAGCCGCTTCACTTCGGCCGCCTCGACTTTCATCGCCCGGGCCATCTGGCGCACATCCTGGTCGATGTCGTCCTCCGTCACGGTCACCCCTTCTTTGGTCGCGATGGATTCCAGAATTAGCCCGAGCCGGACGCGAAAGGTCGCCTGGGGCAGGAATTCCTCCCTGAGCTTGCGGACGTCGGGCTCCGGCCCGCCCCCCTGGCCGAACCGCCGGCGCCGGTTCATCTCCTCATGGATCATCGCCTCCAGCTCGCGCTGAAGCAGGGATTCCGGAATCTCGAAGTGATGGATCTCGACCAGCCGCTTCATGACGAGGTCCTTGTAGTGATCCTCGACGTCCCGCTTCAGCCCCAGCTCCAATTGCTGCTTCACCTTCTCGTGCAGCTCGGCCAGGGTCTTGTAGTCTCCGAGGTCCTTGGCGAATTCGTCGTCCAGGTCGGGCAGAACCTTCGTCTTGATCTCCTGCACGGCGCCCCGGATCGTGAGGGTCTTGCCGGCCAGCCGGACATCGCCGAACTCGGGAGGCGCCGCATGGCTGACCTCGATGGCCGCGCCCTTCCTCTTGCCCGGGAGGGCCTCATCCAGCACGAGGCCCTTGACGGGGGTCTTGTCCCCGACCCGCAGCAGATACGTCTCGGTCTTGGACTCGGCCGCCAGGCCTTCGACCTCGAACGCGTCGATCCGGACCTGCACGTAATCCCCCTCGGCGATCTCCCGGTCCTCCCGCACCGCCTCGAGGGTGCCGTGCTGCTGGCGGAGGGCCTGCATCGCCTTGTCCACGTCCTCCTCCGTGAGGGCCCGCTTGTCCTGCTTGAGGGTGATCCCCTTGTACTCGCGGAGCTCGAAGACCGGCTTGATCTCGACGGTGGTGGTGAAGACGAGCGGCGCGCCCTTTTTGATCTTGAGGCGGTCGAGCGGCGGAATGTCCACGGCGACCGGGCTGATGCCGGCCTCCTTCATCGCCCGCTGGTAATAGTCCGGGATCAGCGACCGGAGGACGTCGTCCTCGACGGCCTTCGCGTACCGCTTCTCCAGCAGGGCCAGCGGGGCCTTTCCGGGCCGGAACCCGGGGATGTGCACCTGACGGTTGAGGTCCGCGTAGGCGTCCTGGACCCGCTTGGCGACGTCCTCGGCCGGCACTTCAATTTTGACGGCCCGTTTCATCGGGCCCAATTCGGTCACTTCCAGTTTCATCAGTGGAGGCGTTGAGCGATGTCGTCAGACGGCGTCATTGGTGCGAGAGGAGGGACTCGAACCCCCACGGTTACCCACGAGATCCTAAGTCTCGCGCGTCTGCCAGTTCCGCCACTCTCGCAAAAGACGGGATAGACGCATAGGAAATGTACCGTATTGCCGCGCTCGAAGTCAACTTGTCGGCAATACCGGCACGGCCGGGGACCGCGCAGGGGCGCCCTCATTATTTATAACACGAAATCCTGTTCGAACACCTGATAGGCTGTCGGGCTCATGCCCAACCGGGCGTACGTGGCCTGGGCGGCGGCGTTCTCTTTTTCCACGTAGAGGCGCACGCCGCAGACGTCCCGGCTCGCCCGGGCTTCCTTCAGCACGTGCGCGTGCAGGCTCCGGTACACGCCCTGCCGCCGGGCCGGCGGGTCCACGTAGACGCTCTGAATCCACCAGAAGACTCCGTTCCGCCAGTCGCTCCACTCATAGGTGATCAGCATCTGGCCGACGACGGTCGTCCCCGCTTCGGCGACCAGGTACCGTCCCCGCTCGGGGGAGTCCAGCACCGCGCGAACGCCTTGCCGCAGCCGAGGCTCATCCAGGGTGCGGCCCTCGGTCTCCTTCGCCATGGCGGCGCTGAACCGCACCAGGGCCTCCAAATCGGTGGGCGTGGCGGGGCGGACCTTCACCGTGGGGGCCCCGGAGTCTTTGATGGCGGGCGGCATTGCGTGGTCCTAGGGCGCCGGGGAGGGCACGGGTTTGGTCGGCCCGGCGACCTTGAAGCGCGCGAGGGTCAGCAGGCTGATGTCATTGACCTGCTCCCCATAGTGAATTTCGATCCGGTACTTCCCGACGGGAAATCCCTCGGGCGGGCGCTTCATCATGAGATATCCGCCCATGTCTTCATTCTCAAATTGGGCTTTGTCCGTGTGGAGCAAGGTCCCCACCGGCTTGCCGTCCGGGTCCTCAAGAATAAACCGCCCGAGGAGGCGAAAGATATCGAAAGTCGATTGGAAGAACTCGACGACGACATAGACTGCGGGGGTATCCGACGTGAACGTGTCGCTGACCCCGATCGGCTTGATGGCATGGAAGCTGGTCCGACTATCGTCAATCTCGGCCCCATGAGCCGTCACGACCCGACGGAACAGGCCATGGGGCTGGGGCCCGCTTTTTTCCATGGGGGGGCTGACCAGCGGCACAATCTGGAGCGCCTTTTCGGGGCCCGCCGCCGGCGCGGGGGCCAAGAAGGGATCGGCATGGAGGGCGAGGGCGGCCGCGAGGGCTAAGCCATACCCTCGGTGGGGAAGCGCGTGGATGCTCATCGCGGTCCCGATTCCCGTTCAACCGGCCGCGCCCGCGACCCATTCTTGGCGGCCTGGAGTTCGCGATCGACCGCCTCCCGAAAGGTTTCCAGCGACTGCATGCCCACGAAGTAGCGCCCGTTGACGAAGAAGGTCGGGGTCCCGCTCAGGCCCAGACGGCGGGCCTCGGCCAGGTCCTTGTTGACCGCCTCTTTCGGACGGTTGCTGCCGAGGCAGGCGGTAAAGGCTTCGAGGTTCAATTTCAGGCTTTCGGCCAGCTTGAGATAGGCCGGGGCTTTCAAGTCGGGCGCCAGGGCGAACAGGGCGTCGTGATAAGACCAGAACTGTCCCTGCTCATCGGCGCAGTGCGCGGCCTCCGCGGCGGGCCGGGCCTGCGGGTGCGAGGCGATGGGGAAATCCCGGTAGACCAGCCGGATCTGGTCCGGATAGAGGCTCTGGAGCTGCTTGAGGATCGGCAGGTTCTCCTTGCAGACCGGGCATTCAAAGTCCGCGAACTCGACGATCGTGACCGGCGCCGCCGGCGGTCCCAGGACCGGATCGGCGCCCGCGGTGAGCGCGACCACCGGAGGGTCCGGCGGCCGGAGCGTAATGTCCACCTTCCCCTCGCGCGCCAGACGGTCAACCAGCGCCTGGACCGCCTTGCTCGCCCGTTCGCGAAGCAGTGCCGACCGGATCTCCTGTTTGACCCGCTCCTCATCCGCCGGCGCCTGGTCACGCCTTTTTGCATAGAGCGCGTCCACTTCCGTCTGTGAGACCGCCGTCAGGTCCTTGATCTCCGTCGCGACATAGACCGGGACCGACACCCCGCGCGCCGCAGCGGCGCGTTCCAGGAGCCGCTCCACGATCAGTTGCTCCAGGCGCCGGCGGGTGAGCTGATATTTCTCCACCTCCAGATCGTAGAGCGGGATCTGCAGCGCCTGCTCGACTTCAGTCGAGGTGATCGCCGCGCCGTCGATGGTGGCCATGACAGGAGGCGCGGCGGAGAGCGGGACCGCGGGGAGGCACAAGGCTGCCGCCAGAAAAAGCGCCCGGGTGATCCGGATCTTGACGTCTTGAGCGACTGGCCGCATTTTCCCCATGATACAAAGGTCCCTTCATCCGGCGCAACTGCCCGCGGGACGGGCCGGGGAGCGCGCCGCCGTGCTAGAATCCGCAATGCCCATGGGGATACGATCGGGTGCGCGGTTGAGCCTGCTTGCGGTTCTGGCGGGAGCGCTGGTCGGGCTTGTCGCCTGCGGCCAGTCGAGCAACGCGATCGTCGCGATCGCCCTGCATCCGAAGAACCCGAACATTCTTTACGTCGCCACGAACGATTACATCTACAAGTCGCGCGATGAGGGCAAGACCTGGGAGGCCGTATCCCACGGGATGAGCCACTCGCGGGTGATCGCGCTGGCCATTGATCCGGCCTACCCGGCCACGGTCTATGCCGGCACGAAGGGCGACGCGGTATACAAGAGCTACGACGGAGGCCACCGGTGGGTCCCGCAGAAAACGGGGCTGGACGACGTGACGATCACCTCGGTCGTGAATCAGCTCCTGTTCGATCCGGCCGACAGCACTCGGGTCTTTGCGGCAACTTCGATGGGCGTCTTCGAGTCGGTGGACGGCGGCGAGTCCTGGAGAAAGCGCATGGACGGGATGCGGGAGGTGCTGCTGGTCGTCACCCTGGCCGTGGCCCCGGCGCATCCCGACATCTGGTACGCCGGTACCAGCGGTGGCGTGTACAAGTCCACGGATCGCGCCCGCACGTGGACCAAGGTCAATCAGGGACTGGTCTCTCCCGACCTTCTTTCCTCCTCCCGCGCCCTCATGGTCAACCTCCTCCTCATCGATCCGCAGCGGCCGGAGACCGTCTACGCGGCCACGCTGAACGGCCTCTACATGACCGTGGACGGCGCCCGGTCGTGGTTCCGGATCGGTCTGGACCTTCCGGACCAAATGATCAGCGCGATGGCGCTGGACCCGGTCACCTCCGGCACCGTCTATGTCGGAGGACGGCAGGGGATGCACAAAAGCACCGACGGCGGCATGACCTGGAAAGCGATGAATGCCGGGTTGGCGAGCCTCAACGTCCGGTCGCTCGCGGTCAATCCCGGCGATCCCAAGACCGTGTACCTGGGGACGAACGGCAGCGGGCTGTATCGGAGCCGGGACGGGGGAGCGACGTGGGAGCCGGTGCCCCTGCGCGCTCCTTCGTGAGTTGACTATCCTTGGCGGCCCGGAGTACACAGGAGAAATGAACCTTTCCGACCTGACGCTGGAGGAGCTGAAGGAGCTGGTCAAGGGTCTGGTGGACGACCGGCTGCGGGAGCTGCTGGGGGACCCTGACCTGGGCCTGGAGATGGGCGACGCGATGCGCGCGCGCCTCAAGCAATCATTAACGGCAACCGAACGCCTGACCGGGGAAGACGTGGCCGGGAAGCTCGGCCTGCGCTGGTAGTCAGGAACGCGGGAGAAGGATGGCCTGGTATCGGATCGCCTATCGGCCTGAGGTGGTGGTCGACCTCGCCAAACTCGACAAGGCCGCGGCGCAGCGGGTTTTGGACAAGACCAAGTGGTTGGCCTCGAACGTCGACAACCTCCGTCATGAGCCCGTCTCGCCGGACTTGCCCGGGCTGTCCAAGTACGCGGTGGGCGAGTGGCGCATCTTCTACTCAATAGACCGCGGCGAGCGCCTGCTCGACGTACATGTGATCGCTCAACGCAAGGACCTATACGGACCGTGAGGCCCATCCCCGCCGTGACGCGGGTTTGACGCGCCACGCATTCCCTCGCCCTCCCACGCTGGTCAGCGAACCCGCGCCGGACTGGGGGAAGTCGGTCGGGGAGGGCCATTCTGCCGGTGTTCAAGGATGACCGGGTCCGTGATGTCGCCGCAGTTCACGCACTTCCACGACACCGCGGTGCCAAACAGGTCGAAAAGCCACTCCTTGATCAAATAGCCGTGGCAACGGGCGCATTCCATACGCTCCCCCCTTTTCGTGCTCTCGAAGGGTAGCAACCGAAGATGAAAGGATTATTAGACGGAGATTAGAAGGCTCTAATGCCGAGGGAGCCCCGGCGCAACAATGATCAGGTCAGCCTCGTTAGGAGTATAAAAAGGAGGTCCGCATGCCGCCATTGGACCTCACCCCTCACCTCGACTGGATTCGCGCGCAGTTTCCGGCATTGGCGCAGCGGGTGAACGGCCTGAGGGTCATCTATCTGGACGGGCCCGGCGGGACCCAGGTGCCCCGGCGGGTGATCGACGCGGTCGGGGACTATCTCGCCCGCTCCAACGCGAACACCCACGGCGGGTTCGCCACCAGCCGCCGCACGGACGAGACCATCGCCGCGGCGCGCGCGGGGATGGCCGACCTCCTCGGCTGCGACCCCGACGAGATCGTGTTCGGCCCCAACATGACCACCCAGACCTTCGCCCTCAGCCGCGCCCTCAGCCGCGAGCTGCAACCGGGCGACGAGGTGCTCGTCACCCGGCTGGACCACGACGCGAACGTCGCCCCCTGGCGCGCGCTGGAAGAGCGTGGCGCGGTCGTGCGCGTCGTGGACATCGACGTCAAGGACTGCACGCTGGACATGGCGGATCTGGTGCGGCAACTGACCGAGCGCACCCGGATCGTGGCGGTCGGCTGGGCGTCCAATGCGGTCGGGACGATCAACGACGCGGCCGAGATCGTGCGGCGGGCCCACGCCGTCGGCGCGATGGTCTTCGTGGACGCGGTCCATTACACGCCGCATGCGCCGATTGATGTCCGGGCCCTGGACTGCGACTTTTTGGCCTGCTCGCCGTACAAGGTCTTCGCGCCGCACATGGGCGCGCTCTACGGGAAACGCCAGCACCTCACCAGGCTGCGTCCCTACAAGGTCCGGCCGGCCACGGAGGAAAGCCCGGAGCGATGGGAGACCGGCACCCAGAACCACGAGGGCCTCGCGGGCCTCGCGGCGGCGATCGACTACCTGGCGGACCTGGGCGGGCGCGTGGCGCCGGCCGCCGCTACGCGCCGGCAGTCCTTGCTTGCGGCGATGGAGGCGATCAGGGGATACGAGCGTCGCTTGGTCGAGCCGCTCATCCGGGGGCTGCTCGCGATCCCGGGCCTTACCTTTTACGGGATCCAGGACCCGGGGGGATTGGCGTGGAGAACGCCCACTGTCGCCCTGCGCCTGGCCGGTTATACGCCGCAGGAGTTGGCGCGGTATCTGGGGGAGCGGGGGATGTACACATGGGCCGGCAATTACTATGCGCTCAATCTCACCGAGCGGCTGGGGGTGGAGGCGAGCGGCGGGATGCTGCGGCTCGGCCTGGTGCACTACAACACGGCTGAGGAGGTGAGTCGGGTTCTGGAGACGCTGACCGCCCTTCCACGCCGGCCCTAGCCGTTCAGAAAAGAGGAGCTTGCGGTCCCGGCCGCATGCCGGCGAGGTCCGGGTCTTCCCCGTCCTTCGGCCGAAGAATAGTCACCTTCTCCGCTTTCCGCTGCACACGGCGTGCCTCTTTTTCCTTCTGCTTGGCTTGCTTGGCCCGCTCGCGATCCCGTTTTGCGAGGGTCGCTTTTCCTGGTCTGGCGATCGTAACCTCCCTGAGTCAGTGTTCCGCCAATTGAAGAATGGCAGGGACACCCCATCCGGGCGTCCCTGCCGTTCTTATTGGGGTCCGCTCTATTTTTTCATAGGGTGATTTACCAACGTCCTCCGCGGCCTCCTCGGTCGCCGCCGCCGCCGCCGGCGCCGCCGCCGAAACCGCCTCCGGTGCGCTTCTCCTGGGGTTTGGCCTCGTTCACAGTGATCGTCCGGCCATCCATCTGAGTCCCGTTCAGCGAATTGATCGCCTTCTGGGCCTCCTCACCCGTCGCCATCTCGACGAATCCGAACCCGCGAGACTGGCCGGTGTACTTATCGGTGATGACCTTGGCCGACAGCACTGAGCCCTGCTGTGCGAACAGCTCCTGGAGCTGTTGCTCGGTGGTGGAATAGGGCAGGCCGCCCACATACAACTTCGTACCCATCGGGTACCTCCTTTACTGATGCGACGCTCCCTTGGAAGTAGGGAAAGAGAGGGAGAAGGAGAGCACCGAAGGCGCGGAGATGCGGGCGTCTTTCAGGGCAAGCTTTCCGATCAGATTCCTACTGCAAGGCACGATCGCGCTGGGGTCTTTCCTTTTCCTGTGATCCATCGCCAGGCCCCTTCAACGTGGAACACGGCGAAACCATACCATAAGACTTTGGACAGACGCAAGCGCGGCGCCGGGAGTCTCGTGTCCTGGCCATCCCTCTCCTACGCGGGTCATCCGGAGGGAGGCAGTGGACATCGTCCGGGGGCTTCAAGGAAAATAGAACATGCCTCATTCATAAGCAGGAGGGAGGTGGTGGGAATGTCCGCACGTATTCTGCCAGGAGCGATTGGGGTGCTGATCAGCCTATGGGCCTGCGCAGCGCCATCAAGCCGAATCACCGAATACCTGGCCGGCGTTCAACCTCTTCCGGCCGAAACGCAGCAACTCGCCTCGCCCCTTGTCGCGGGGCTGATCGTGGCGCTCCCGGAGGCCGAGCTGGCCAAACCTACGGCGCCTTCAAAAGAGGCCTTGGAGCGATTCGCGCAACGGGTGCAGAAGGAGCTGCAGGCTTCACCGAAGATCGTGATCCAGCGGATCTTCCCGCCGGTCACGATTCCCGGGGACGGCTCAGGCGGGCTGAGCCTGGACCGCCTTCGAGAGACGGCCCAAGACGGGACCCTGACGAAGATGATCGTGGTGGTGGCCTCGTCCCAGACCGCGAGCAAGTTACGGTTCTTTCCGGTTCTCGAGACCCAACTTTTCGCGAGAATGGACGCGGCGCTCGTGGATCTCCCCACCGGCCGCGTCCTGCTGACCGAAGTGGGTCAGGAGGATTACGTGCTCGCTGAGACGCTCTATTACTCCGGGAGCATCAGCTATCCGCGGCTCTATTACAGAACATGGACCGTTGCCGGCCCGTTTACGGTCGTGGACGGCGACCCGCATAAAGCCTTGGGCGAGGAGGCCTTCAAAGGCGCCGCCGACCAGCTCGGCATGAGACTTCGCGCACGCCTGAGCCCCCCGCTTCCAGCGGCTAGTTGAGCATCAGCGGTTTCGGTCTCTTGACAGGCTTACCTTAGCCCCGCTTCGGGTAAGGTGGCGATCGTTATCCGGTGCCTCTCAATCCGGCGACGGCGCCGCGACCACCCAGGTACCCGGACGCCCAGGCCCACTGGAAGTTGAACCCACCGATCCGCCCGTCGCAGTCGAGCATCTCGCCGATCAGGTGCAGGCCGTGGACTTTGCGGGATTCCATGGTCCGGAAGTTGATCTCGTCCAGCGGGACGCCGCCGGCGGTGACTTCGGCGTAATTCCATCCGCGGTCTCGCAGGATCGGGAGAGGAAGGCCGGTCAGGGCATGAACCAGTTTGCGCCGCGCCTCGCGCGCGAGCTGGCCGGCCGGCGTTCCCGGATCGATCTCGCAATACCGGCACAGGGCCGTGGCCAGCCGCTCAGGTATCTGGTAACCCAGCGTCTTGCCGACGGAGAGCTTGGGGCGGGCCTCCATCTGAGCGATCAGCCGCCGCTCCGCTTCATCAAAATCGACTCCGGGCAGGAAGTTGCAGCGCACCTCGACGGTTGCTCCCTCGGCGTGCGCAATGGTCCAGAAGCGGCTGGCGTCCATGGCCACCGGCCCGCTCACTCCGAAATGCGTCCACAGCATGCTTCCTGTCCGGCGATCCACCCGCTTCCCGTCAACGAGTGTCGTCAGTTCCGTCTCCTGTGACAGGCCGGACAGTTCGGCGTGGAACATGGTCTCACCCAACACGAGCGGCACGAGAGCGGGATGGCAGCTCGTGACGGTGTGGCCCAGGCGGCGGACGATCTCCCAGCCGTGGCCGTCGCTGCCGGTGCGGGGCAGGGACCGGCCTCCGGTCGCCATGATCACCCGTCCGGCGTGAAGCTCGCCCTGCTCATGCTGCACGAGGAAGCCGTCCACCGCGATCACGTCCGACACGCGGTGCCGGGGCAGAATCGCGATTCCCAGCTCGCGGCAGCGATTCGTCAGCGCGTGCAGAACCGTGTGCGCCTTGTCGGTGACGGGGAAGAGCTTGCCGGTTTCCTCGCGCTTGAGCTCGACGCCCAGCGAAGCGAACCATTCGCGCGTGGCCTGTGTGGGAAAGGCCGCGAGAATGTTGCGGACCACAGGTTGGGAACCGTGGAAGTCCCCTGGGCGAACCTCTTCATGGGTGACGTTGCACCGGCCGCCGCCGGAAACCAGGATCTTCGCTCCGATGGTCTTGGCCCCGTCCAGCAGGACGATTCGCAGCGCGGGGATTGCCACCTTTGGCTTTGAAAAGGTGCCGGTCCCCCTTCCTGGCTCCGCGAAGGCTTCCGAGGCGAAGATCCCCGCTGCCAGTCCCGCCGCTCCCGCGCCGACGATGGCGATATCGGCCTGCTCGCTCATCCCATCCACGTCGTCGGCGATGGTAACACAGCTCAGGCGTCGCCGAGGGCCTGGCGAGTCCTGATCAGTAGCCGGGGTTGCAGCCGGCGACCGTTCCCAGCGCGAGCACGAGCCCGCACAACCATCGCAGTATGAGCATTCCGCTTTTCATGGACGGCCTCCTATCCTCCGCAAGGCCCGCGCGCCTCACCCGCCTCCCGCCGGACGGTAGGTGACTTCGACATTCCGATTGCCGATCGTTGCTTCCGATTGGCCCCACTGATACAGGAACTTCTGGCTGACGGGGGCCTCCGGAATGGTGACCTGCACGATCCACTTGGATGAGGTCATCGTGATGATTTTTCCGGTCCGCCGGATGGTGATGGGACACCCGGTGGCTTGAAGGCGCGTCGTCTCATCCTGCGCCGTGGAGACTTCTCCCAAAATGAAGCAATCCTGGGTGGGGGCTTGGGCTGACAACCAGGCCGATAAAAGCGCTTCCACGAGCATTCTTTTGCCTCCTCTCCCTTATTTGATCTTCAAGGCGTCGAAGTCCACCCCAGGGGGCTCCGGAGGACGCTTCAGTTTCATGTCTTCGAGCGCCTCCACGACGAGCGTCGCGACCACGAGGTTGCGGTACCATTTGTGATTGGCGGGGACGACGTACCACGGGGCGTGCGTGGTGCTGGTGGCCGCGAGGGCGTCTTCGTAGGCCGCCATGTATTTCGGCCAGAGCTTGCGCTCCTCGAGGTCGCCCGGGTTGAACTTCCAGCGCTTCTCGGGATCGCGAACCCGCGCCTCGAGCCGCGCGCGCTGCTCCTCCTTCGAAATGTGCAAAAAGAGCTTCAGGATGGTGACGCCGTTCCGGACGAGCAGCTGCTCGAAGTCTTTGATCTGCGAGAAGCGCTTCTCGGCGAGCTTGTCCGAGATCATGCCGTGGACCCTGGTCACAAGCACGTCCTCGTAGTGGGAGCGGTTGAAGATTCCGATCTCCCTCTTGGCCGGGACTTCGCGGTGGATGCGCCATAAGAAATCGTGGGCAAGCTCGATCGGGATCGGGACCTTGAACGACGTCACGCGGCACCCTTGGGGGTTCACCCCGGACATCACGTGCTTGATCGTGCCGTCTTTGCCGCCGGTGTCCATCGCCTGCAGCACGATCAGCAAGGCATGGCTCGCGCCGGCATACAGCCGCTCTTGAAGGGTTTTGAGCCTGTCCAGAAGGGCCTGGGTGCGGACTTCGGCCTTGGCCCGATCCTGATCGCTCGAGCCGTAGTCCCCGGTGTCGTCCGGATCGAATTTGTCGAGATTGACCTTTGAGTCGGGCTTGATCCGATAGCGTTTCATGGCGAGGCCCTATTATGCCATAACTCCCGCGCATGGCTCAGTCTGGGAAATCACGGCCGTTCCCTGTATCCTGATCGCCAATGGCTTCCCCCCGGCAGACCTTCTTCGCCTCGTGCCCGCGCGGGTTGGAGGGCCTGCTCTCTGCGGAATTGGAGCGCCTGGGCGCGCAGGCCATTGTTGCTACCCAGGGTGGGGTCCAGTTCGCCGGGGCGTTTGCCCTCTGCTACCGCGTGAACCTCGAGAGCCGGATTGCCAGCCGCGTGCTGTGGCGCGTCGGTCATGGAGACTACGCTGGCGAGCAGGACCTCTATCAGGCCGCGCATGATCTCCCCTGGGCTGAATGGTTCCCCGCCCACCGCACGATCAAGGTCAAGGTCAGCGCGCAGCACTGCCCGCTCAAGAGCCTCGACTTCGTCACCCTCCGGATCAAGGACGCCGTCTGCGATAAGTTTCGCGCGGCCTCCGGCTCGCGCCCGAGCGTGGACACCCATCAGCCGGATGTCCGCATCGACGCGTTCCTCGACCACCAGGACTTCACGCTCTATCTCGACACCTCGGGCGAGCCGCTCTTCAAGCGCGGGTTGCGCCAATCGAGCGGCGAGGCGCCGCTTCGGGAAAATCTTGCCGCGGGCATTCTGATGCTGGCCGGGTGGACCGCGGAGCAGGCCCTGCTCGATCCGATGTGCGGGAGCGCCACCTTCCTCATGGAAGCCGCACAGATGGGACGGCGCATTGCGCCCGGCCTGGGGCGCCGGTTCGCGTTCGAGAAGCTCCACAATTTCGATCCGAAGGCCTGGCGGGGGCTCTGTGAGGCCAGCCGCGCGCGGCAAACCTCGCGCGCGCCGCTCGCGATCTACGGGTGCGACCGGGACTGGAGAGCGCTCAAAGCGGCGGAGGAGAATCTCCAAGCGGCCGCGCTGGCCGATTGCGTGCGGTTGAAGCAGGCGGATGTCCTGGATGTGGAGCCCCCGTCCGCCGAAGGGATCCTGGTCACCAATCCCCCTTACGGCGTGCGGATCGGTGACGAGGTGGAGCTGGCCGTGTTTTATCCGCGCCTCGGCGACACGCTGAAGCAGCGGTTCCCCGGCTGGCGCGCGTACATTTTCACCGCCGACCTGCGCTTGCCCAAGTTGATCGGGTTGGCCGCCTCCCGGCGCACGCCTCTGTTCAACGGCCCGCTGGAGTGCCGGCTGTTCGAATTCAAGCTCGTCCGCGGCCCGAACAGACGGGCCAAAGGCGCGTTGGGGTGAGAAATCTCAAAGACCTGACTCCTCGTGTCGGCAGTGCGTTCCTCCTTGCCCTGTTCGGGTGCGGCCTGGAACAAGCCCACCGTGCGGATTCGCTTCAGAGTCCGGTGCCTTCCCCCGTCGTTGCCAGGCTCCAGCAGGAGGTCCAGGGGGATCTCGAGCGGTACGTGGGCGCCCAGCAAGCCGCGGTGCTCAAGGCGTTGGCCCGGGCCAAGACCGCTCCCGCCGCCTTCAAGCGGCCGGTGATCGTTCAGGCCCTGATGGATCCCTGGTCCGGGATGGCTGCTCTCGAACAGCACGGCCATCGGATCGCCGCGCTGGCCGCGTCCGGCGCTGAGTCCCTGCCGGCATTGATTGCGGCGATGGAAGCGGGGATGGACCGGGCCCCGGAATCCTTCACGCCGATCCCCATGCCCTCAGGAACCGATGTGGAGGAGCACGTGGCCTACCTGGTCTCAATCCTGGAGCAGGCGCACGCACTGCGGGAGAAGGCGCTGCGAAGACTCAGCCCGGACGACCGGCGGTTCCTGTTCGATCATGCGGCGTCGATCGCCGAGAATTTTTCCCCGCAACTCGAGGGCCTGGCCCCGGAGATCCGGCCGCAGGCGGAGTCCAACTTGAGATTCGGCCGTCTCGTCAACGAGCAATTGGATTATGCCGCGATGATCGCCGCCGCCCAGGTGCTGGCGAGACTGGCTGACGAGCGGTGGCTCAAGCGGGTGGCTTCCGCCGTTCACGGCCGTCCCCTGGTGACCACGCCGCCGAGCGGGATCACCGGCGAGGTGCTGCTGGTGCGCGAGACTCCGTACGGCCTAATCGTGATCGGGGGGCCGGGTCCCAACACCTATGAGCTGGACGGGCGGTTCGCCCTGGTGCTGGATGTGGGCGGTGACGACACCTACCGCGGCGCGATCGCCGCCTCCTCTGATGTCGAGCACGGCATCAGCGTCGTCATCGACCTGGCCGGCAATGACACCTACCAGGGCTCACCGTTGGGCCTGGCGACGGGCCGGCTGGGCGTCGGACTGCTCATCGATCTCGCTGGGGACGACGTGTACCATTTGGCCCAGGGGTCCGGGGGCGCGGGCTTTGCCGGATTGGGGATCCTCGTCGATGCGGCGGGAAACGATCAGTACCTCGGTTCACGACTCACGCAGGGCGCCGCGGTGGGGGGATTGGGACTGCTGCTGGACCTGGCCGGCCGCGACACCTACACGAGCTTCGGCTACGCGATCGGTTTCGGTGGGCCGTCGGGCGTCGGAGCGGTCGTGGACGTGGCGGGCGACGACCGCTACCAATGCGGCGACAAGTACTCGAGCCGCTACAATGCCATCGACCTGCCCGACGGGAAACCCGGCGATCCCCGCTTCCAGTACGAATGCTTCGGCATCGGGGCCGGATCGGGTGTGCGCATCCTCACCGACGATCCAGGGCAATTGGCGTACGGGCTGGCCGGCGGGTTGGGCCTGGTCCTCGACCTGGCGGGCGATGACCGCTACCGCAGCGCCAACTTCTCGCAAGGCGTCGGCTACTTCTTCGGTGCCGGGGTCAAGCTCGACCTGGGCGGGAACGACGAGCACGCCGCGGCCCGCTACGGCCACGCCGCGGGCGCGCACTTCGGCGTGGGGCTGTTCATCGACTACCGCGGCGAGGACCGCTACACCTCGACGGGCCCGCATTACAATGGCGGCGCGGCCTGGGACCGGAGCGTCATGCTGTTTGTTGATGCGGGCGAGGACAACGACCTCTATGATTTTCGCCCCTCGAGCGGCCTCGGGATCGCGGATTACCGCTCCTGGAGTGTGTTCATCGACGAAGGCGGCCGCGACCGCTACGTCGTTCCTGCGGGGATGGGCACGGCTGCTCACGACAGCATGAGCGGGTTCTTCGATCTCGCCGGCGAGGACGACTATGACGGCGCAACGCAGGCCAGGGGCGGCAACGGACGGACGCTGCTCGATGGGGCGGGCGGCGTGTTTGTGGACCGCTGAGGCCGCTGAGTACAATGGCGCCCGATGACGACCCCGCCATCCGGAGACAGAAGGAGGATCGCCGATGGACATGAAAGAAGCACAGTCCGCTGATCTGTGGAAGACTCTCCTGCACGTCGCGTGGCTGGCCATCCTGCTTGGCATCGTGCTGGAGGCCGTCCTTCTCCTGCTGGCCACGGGCTTCGGTACCTTTCGAAGCGCCAAGCCGTTCGCGGCGGATCTGGCCCAGAAGATCTCCTGGTCGGTGATCGTGTGCGTAGGGCTCGCCATCGGAGCCGCGGCGTCGAAGGCTCGCGAGTTGATGATGGGGCTCCTGGGCCTCCTCGCCGCTCCCCTCGCGTTCTACATTGCCCGCTCGCTCCATAAAGGTGCGATGCAGGCGCTCTCGCTCACGGGAGACGGATCCGCCGGACCTTCTCCGCTCCTCCTTGCCGTCGTCAAAGGGGCTGAGTACGGGTGCTTCGGCGCGGTCCTCGGATGGATTCAGAAGCAGTCCTGGGGAGGGGCGCTCGCCCACGTCGGAATGGGGCTGGCCGTGGGCGTCGTGTTCGGCGGAGCGATCCTTGTCCTCATCCTCCAGGCCGCCCCGACGCCGCCCCCGCCCGCGGCGCTCATCGCCCGCGGCGTTAACGAGGTCCTCTTTCCCGTCGGCTGCTCGCTCATTCTCTTCGCGGCGGAGGTACTCGGGAAGAAGGCTCGCCCGGAGAGCCCGTGACGAGCTACTGAACCATAATATCCATCATCATGCCCCGCGTGAAGTGGGGCGCCCCTCTGGTGATATCCGGCAAGAAGCAGATCAATCCGTAAATGCCCGGCGGAAAATCCATCCGAAAGAACCCCTCCAGCCCGCGTTCAAGACCCACAATGCCCCCGATGGGTTTCCCCGCGGGCAGGACCGGGACGCCGGGTACAAAGGACTCGGCGAAGTCCTTGATGGACGCGCCGGGCGCCAGTTGCACCACCACGACTTCATGGGGTTGGGTCCCTTTGTTGAGCACGTGGATCGTTTTCTCGCCGGCCGTAACCGGTCGGGAGAGTTCGAAGGCAAAATCCACCAGGGTGATGGTGAGATCAGCCTGCGGCGCTTTGAGCGTTCGCTCGGCGGCCGCCACGACCCGGAGGGGCTTCAGCATGCCGAGCGCGACGTGCGGCACGCCGTGGCGATCGGGGATGCCGCAGATCAGCACATAGTCGCCGGGCTCGAGGTCAATGATGGCGGTGGCACGCTCTCCCGGGACCACCCCGTTCGGGCCGCCCCTGCGCTGAGTCCAGGACGGGAGTCGCGCAGGATCGGCGATGATCTCCGCGCTGAAGTCCGCCGCGGTTTTGCCGGCGGGCAGCTTGATGAACTGGATCTGATGCGCGTCCTGCCCGTGATTGATGATCTCGACGGTCGTCAGGCCCGCCGGAATGCGCTCGGGGCCGCTGAAGCCGTAATCCCGGGCGACATAGGTGACCGCGCCGCGAGTGTCGGTGGGAGAACCGGCAAGGAGCGCCATCGGTCCGGCAGAACTCAGGGCCAGGATCAACCCAAGCGCGAGGACCCGAGCAAGGCGGCGTCTGGGCGCCGGGCATCTCATTTGATGAACCCTCGAAAGACGGCGGCCAGCCCTTGCGTGACGCGGGCCAGGGCTTCGTAATTGACCTTGTCCGGTGTGTCCTGAGGGGTGTGGTAGTACGGGTATCGGTAGAGCGCCGTATCGGTGACCATGAACGCGGGATAGCCCGCCCGCCAGAAGGAGACATGGTCGCTCCAGTCCATGCCCGGGACCAGCTCGAAGGTGGCGATGGACTCGACCGGGAAATCGGACTGGGCGCGGAACAGGGCGACTCCTCGGCGCATCAGCGCGCGCGAACTCCAGTTGGACGCGAAGATGACGAAGTTGCCGCGGTCGGGAAACGCCAGGTCGAAGAGGAAGGAGGGGAACGGGAATTGCTGGCTGCCCGGCGCCTCGCTGTAATAGCCGATGGTCTCCAGCGACACCATGGCGCGGATATCATCTCCCCGGGCCCGGGCCATGTGGGCATACACGTGGCTTCCCATCTGGGGGGTGCGAAAGAACGGCGGCTCCTCGTTCACGAACGCGACGAAGCGGACCGACGTCTCCGGTTCGAGGGCCGTGAAGCTCCTCGCGATCTCCAGCAGCGCCGCGACCCCAGTGGCGTTGTCATTCGCGCCCGGCGAGCCCATGATCGAATCGTAGTGCGCGCCGACGAGGAGCAGCGCGGTCGGCATTCCGCGGACGCGGCGCGTGACTTCCAGATTGGCCCATTTCTCGCCGCGCATCTCATATTCGTGGCGTATCACTTCGTATCCCTGCTCGCGCCACACCCGTTCGATGTAGGCCTCAGCGTGGCGGAGGGCCCGCGGCCGGAACGCGTTCCGCTCGCCGATCTCGCCGGCCAGCACCTGGACGTGCGCTTTGAGCTGCTCCGCCGAAATCCCGCCGGGCGCCATCGTTTCGCTCAGGGCATCGTCGGCAGGATCGTGCCGGTATGGACCTGGAACCCGCCATTGGTCCGGTCCCGGACGTAGCGGCGCAGGGCTTCGTGGATGACGCGAAACGCCAGGGTGTCCCAGGGAATCTCATCCGGCCGGAACAGCGCCACCTCCAGGCTCTCGCTGCCGGCCCCGAAATCCGGCTTCCGCAGCGCGCCGCGAAAGAGGATGTACACCTGGCTGACGTGCGGGAGACTGAACACGCCATAGAGGGACGTGATCTCGACCTCGGCCATGGCTTCTTCGAGGGTCTCGCGGGCGGCCGCCTCTTCGGTGGACTCCCCGATCTCCATGAAGCCCGCGGGCACGGTCCACAGCCCGTGTTTCGGCTCGATCGCCCGCCGGCAGAGGAGGATCTTGTCCTCCCATTCGGGGATGCACCCCGCGACGATGCGCGGGTTCTGGTAATGGATAGCCTGGCAGGCGGCACAGACGAACCGCGGGATGTTGTCGCCCGCCGGGACTTTCAGCGTGACGGGCGCGCCGCAATCGCTGCAGTAGTTCATTCCGCGTCCTTCCTCTACCAGTCCGCTCCGAGGCGGTCCACGATGACCTGATGGACGACCGCGTGGGGCCCGAGCGTGGCGAGATACACCGCGGTCTCCGCAATGTCGAACGGGCTGATTTTTTCGCTGCGTTCGATTTCTTTTGGCGAGGCGTCCACCAGCTCATCGGCCACGCCTCCTGGGCAGATGGCGCTCACCTTGATCTTGTGAGGCCGGCCTTCATCGGCCAACGCTTTCGTCAAGGCCATGATGGCGTGCTTGGAGGCGCTGTAAGTCCCGGTCCCAGCCCATGCCTGCACGCCGGCCACGCTGGCCATGTTGATGATGGTCCCGCCGCCGGCCTTTTGCATCTGGCGAAATCCCGCGCGGCAGCAGAAGAACGTGCCCCGCAAGTTCGTGTTGATGACCTGGTCGAAGGTCTCCGTGCTCGTGTCGGCGATCCGGCCCCCGCCGCCGATGCCGGCGTTGTTGACGAGAATGTCGAGCCGCCCGAAGCGCTTCACGGTCTCAGCGATGAGCCGCTCCACTTGTGCCTCGTCGGCCACGTCGGTTTGAATCGCCAGCGCTTCGCCGCCACCCTCTTGAATCTGTGTGACGACCTGATCACACAGCGCGCGGCGCCGCGCGGCGACCACCACGCGCGCGCCTTCCTTGGCGAAGGTGAGGGCGATGGCTTTCCCGATGCCGCTGCTGCTGCCGGTGACGACCGCGATCTTGCCGGCCAGGCGTGCCATGCGTTTCTCCCGCTACTTCTCCACCGTGACCCCTTTCCAGAAGGCCACGTAGTCCTTGATGCGCTTGGCGGCGTCCTTCGGCGAGGGGTAATACCAGGCGGCATCCTTGTTGACCTGCCCGTTCACCTCGATGGTGTAATAGCTTGCCTCGCCCTTCCAGGGGCACGTCGTGTGCGCCGGGCTCGGTTTGAAATACTCACGCTTGATCGCCTGCGGCGGGAAGTACTGGTTGCCCTCGACGACCTCACACTCATCGCTTTCGGCGAGAACGGCGCCGTTCCAGATGGCTTTCGGCATGGTGACCTCCTTGACCCGTTACATGTGGGCGTGATTATAGCAGAGCGACGGACGCTCTGCCGATTGACCGCTGTGTCCCGGCGCGGGTATCCTCGTTTTTTATGGATATGGATGACGCCAAGCACAAGGGACGGATCTACTTGCACCGAGGCGATCTGTTCCAGGCGCGATACTGGTACGAGCAGGCGCTGGTGGGAGAACGCGAGAGGGGGGGCGGTCAGGCCCTCTCGGATACCCTGGGCAATCTCGGCAATGTCTGCGCGATGATGGGCGACTACCAGGAAGCGGAGCGCTGCTATCGGGAGGTGCTGGAAATTCAGCGTCGAGAGCCGGACCGAAGCGCCATCGGGCAGACGCTGGTGAATCTCGGGAACGTGCACGCCGACGCCGGTCGCCCCGAGCAAGCGCGGCCGTATTATCTGGAAGCGCTCGACATCCTGGAGCCCCTTCGGGACGATCGCGCGCTCGGCATCCTGTACTCCAATTTGGCGCTCCAGGAGGCGGCGGCCGGTCTGACGGAGGAAGCGATCGCCAATTTCAAGAAGGCTCTGGAGTTGCACCGGGCCGTCGGCGACGAGGAGGGGCTGGCCGTCACCTACAGCCAGCTCGGGAAGACGTTCCTAAAGGCCGGCCGTGCCCGCCAGGCTGAGAAGTGTTTGAACAACGCCTCGGAACACTTCATCAAGCTGGGGAATGAGCGGGGGGAAGCGGGCGCGCTGCGGCTCCTGGCCGACCTGTACGAGCAGGCCGGCAATCGGGACTCCGCGATCCGGTGTTTGGAGCGGGCGGTCTTGCTCGATACGCGGTATGCGCTCGCCGAGTTCCGGCAGGACTCGGACCGATTGGCGAGCTTGCGGGAAGGGAGACCCCATGACCACCGATGAGGCGCGGGAACGGATCCAATCGGCCATCAATCAGTTCGGCGGGCAGGCGGCCCCCGCGCTCGACCTCGTGATCAACGAGGTCCGGTCCTCTCTGGGGGCGGAGGCGGCCAACGACCTGATCGACGAATTCGATCTGGAAATGCGCTACAACATCCTGCCGACCGAGTTCGAATGATCGGCAGAGGCGATGCGCGCTGCAACCTTGTCGGGGGAGTGGACTACATCAAGAGCGCCTTAACATTTAGCATGGCTATCCGCAATATAAAGATGGATCTCGGCCATCAATAGGAACCGGCCCGTGGGCTTCCCATCCACCATAATTTCCTTGGAGAAGTCCGTCTTCGAAATATACTTCTCGGTAAGACATACCTTTTTCTTCGAGGGATCAAATCCCAGCTTCGTTAAGATAGGACCTTGCATCAAGTCCCTCAACGCGCAGGCCGCTAATGGCGGGGAACCCATTTTGACTCCCAGAAATTGAGACCGGAACCAGAACTCTTGGCCGTTTTGATTCAGTCTCAAAATGATGTCCACGTTCCCACTCGTGCGCTTAAAATCAGTGATCTCCAGCCCAACCGCTCCAGATCGCTCGACCGAGCCACTGGGCGGGCGGCTGAGGAGGCAAGCCGGTCCCTCCCCTACCAAGGCATCCCCCGCCCAGGCGCCCTCGATAGAGCCGGAAAGAATTCCCAGGACTCCGACCGTAAGCATGAAGAGCTTGCACAGGTTCATGGTCGTCTCCTTATTTGATCTGGCCGGAACATCTCCCGTGCGATGTCCGGTTACTTCTTCGCTCTCTTGAGCGGCAGTTCAACCTGCAAATAAATCGTTACCCTTCACACGATGAATTGGTCCTTGAACAGGACATGGTCCATCACCGCCTTGTTCACCGTGGCCGTGAGCTTGTCCGGGTCCACCGGCTTGACCAGATACGCCATGACCCCTTGCTTCAACAACGCGGCGGCGCCTTCGGGGTCCGGGTAGGCGGTCAGCACGATCACGGGGACGGAGGGAAACTGCGATCGGAAATAGGCGATGGCCTCAATGCCGTTGACCTTCGGCATGCGGATATCGCAGATGATCGCGTCCAGCATCAGCGGGTTATCTCCGCTTCTGATGGCGGCGATCCCCTTTTCGCCGTCCTCGGCCTCTACTACATTGTAGCCCGCTCTCGTCAAGGTCATGCGGACCACCTTTCTGACCTGGTCCTCGTCATCCACGACTAAAATTCTGCCCAGTGCCATGGTGAAACCTCCGTTGAAGTGGGAAGAGTGGAATGGTCCCCCCGAATGCTTTCAAGCAAGCATCATGCCTTCGTCGCGCGTGGCAAACCCATGGGTCGGTGGATGAACCAAGGATTTGATTTCACGAGAACCACGCATTAAAAATTTTCTCGTTGCTCTCCCAACTCCTGGTTTAAAAAGTATCCTGACGGATACGGGGTGTTATCCAAAAAGATAAAAAGGAGGATTTCCGCTGGTCTGTCAGGGAAACCCTGGGAAAACCTGACACGGGCAGGGTTGTGGGCCGCGTCTGCGGGTGATACACTCCGCTTCCGGGAGGCCCAAAGCATCATGGCTCAGACCTATCCACGGAGTCCCAAGATCATGCTGGGCGGGATGGCGCACCTGGGGCGCTTGATTGACAAGATCCGCCTGCGTCACGCAGGGCAAATCCAGGATTACAACTACCTCACGGTCGGGTTCGACAAGTACCTGCTCGATCTCCTTCAGATCAAGGGGGACGAGTTGGAGAAGCGCGTGCTCGAGGGCGGGACAAACGAAGAGTTGCTGGCGTGGGTCAGGGCGCACGGCCGGCCCTTGACGGAAGATGAGCTTCGCCAATGGAACGACCGTATCCTGACCGGCGGGCCCAAGGACGAGGCCGGGCGTCTGCGTTTTCAGAATCGGCTCGCCGAAGTGGCCGCGAAGCGCGGGGTCTCGGTCGAGCAACTCCCCCGCGCCACAACCTGGGCGGATGTCATCGAGCTGGACGAAGGACGTCTCTAGGACCGGATTCCGTGGTCTCTCCGCCACTGCTCGTTGAAGCGGTAGATGAACATCAGAATCTCCGCGACCGCCTCATACAGGTCCGGGGGGATTTGCTCGTTCAGGTCGAGGTGCATGAGGATCTCGACCAGGTCGCGGTCTTCGCGGATCGGGACTCCGGCCTTGTGGGCTTCCTCGATGATCCGGTCCGCCATGTGGCCGCGTCCCTGGGCCGTCACCCGCGGGGCAAAATCGGCGCCCGGGGTGTACTCCAGCGCGGCGGCGGCCTTTCGTTTGGATTCCATCGTGCCCTCTTCCCGTCCCTTTCGGCGGACCCTTACGCGCGTGTGTTGACCAGCGAGAGGTGCGGAACCACGCGCGCCTGGAGGTCCTCCCCACTCACCGTGTTTCCCTCCGCGACGGCGACGGACAGCCCCTCGACCGTAAACCCCTTGGCCGCCAGCCCCCGGCTCAGCGTGGGGAGCAGCGCCGCCGCGGCCGGCTCCATCTCCGGTCGCGCGACCAGCACGCACGCCGTGATGCGCTTCGCCCGCAGCACCGCGTCCACCCGGATTGGGCCTACGGCGCCAAGGTCCAGGAGGGTGACGATGCTGAACGGGCGGGCGGCCTCGCCCTGCCGCTGCTGACCGCCGTCCCGTTCCTCGACGAAGACGCGCGCGACCGGCATCCCCGGCAGCCAGAGCGGGATCTCGAAGGCGAGCGGTTGTCCGAGCTGTACGTTCAGGGCGTTGATGACCTGCGACCGTTCCAGCTCCGTGAGGACGGACTTGGCTCCGTTCATCCATTCCGATCCCGGCGAGGATGTGATCTGCCGTGACAGCCATCCCTTGAGCGTCGCGTCCTCCGTCCCTTTGAGCAGGCCTTTCTCATGCTCGAGCCCGAGGACCAGCATGGCGGTTTTCAGTTTGCCATCGGGGAGCTGATCCACCCTGAGGCCGAGGCGGTCCAAGAGCCCCACGAACCTGGCCGCTTCGTGCTCCGGAAGGATTCCCTGATGCACGGCGTCCCGCACCGCGCGCGCCAGCTTCTCCAGCAAGGGACCGAGAATCTCGAAGGCGACCGGTTGCCCGGTCTGCATGTTCATGGTATTGAGGGCCTGCAAGCGCTCAAGCCCCGCGAGCGCGGCGCCGGCCTCGGTGACCCATTGCGCGCCCGGCGCCGCGGCGAGCCGCTCCATCAGCCACCCTTTGAGGGTCGGGTCCGCCGAGCCTTTCAGCAGACCTTGCTCGTGCTGGAGGCCCAACGCCAGCATGGCGTCTTTCAGCGTTCCTCCGGTCACTTGGGCGGGGGTGAGGGCGAACCGCTGCAGCAGCCGCTCGAACTGAACGGCCGCGTTCTGCGGAAGGGAGCCTTGGCGGGCGGCCTCCCGGACGGCGTTGGTTAACTGCTCAAGCCGGGGCCCGAGCGATTCGGCGGCCGGGGCCGGGAGCAGCGTGCGGAGAATTTCAGCGATCCGAACTGGGCTGGCCGGCGTCGTCGCAATCGTCTGAGCTTGGCCACTCGCCGGGACTCGTTGTTCGACCTTGAGGATCGTCTGGCCGTCCACAAGCTCCACCCGAGCCTGGAACACCTCGCCCGGTTTCAGGTTCAGGACCTGGGAGGTGGCCTGCACCGGAACCCCTTTGACCATAATCAACAGGCTGCCGGTATCCAGGGCAGTGACCACCGTTGCCTCAATCAAGTCCCCGGGGACGAAGAGCGCGAGCCGCTGCGGTCCCTGCCCCTCGGCCTGAGACCGAATCAGTGATTGAACCTGGATCTGTATCGGAAGCATGAGGCGGGGGACTCCTATTTAAGGAGGGAAGTTGTTGATGGTATATCGGCTTTTTTCCGGTGCGACTTGAATTCCGGCGGGGTGAAGGAGAGGTGGCGGGAACAGTGAAAATCAGCAGGAACTGCGGGGCCCGCGCCATCGTGGGCCCCTTCTTTTAGTCATCAGGCTCTCCGGTGTCATCGTAGAACTTTTCTCTATGAATGGGACACAAGCCTTTCTTGCGCACGATCTCGGTCACCTCCTTGATCATCCCGCTGTTGCCGCAGAGAGAGACAGCCAGATTCGCCACCGTTGCGATCCGTTCCTCCACGAGCCGGGTCACACGCCCGCGCGCTCCCGTCCAGCCGTCTTCCGGGCGGGAGAGCGTGGTGAGGAAGGAAAAATTCGGGTGGGCCCTGGCCAGAGCCTCCAGTTCGTCCTGATAGTAGAGGTCCCGTTGGCTCCTCAGTCCCCAAAGGAGGGTGACCGCGCGCGAGGTGCCGCGCTCGAAGAGACTCAAGAGCATCGAGCGGAACGGGGCGATGCCGGTCCCCGTCGCGACGAAGAGGAGATCCCGCGCAGGATCGTCTCGCAGGTAGAACGAGCCGGCAGGACCAGTGAAGTGGGTCTCATCCCCCTCCTTGAGGCCGAACAGGAAGGTCGAACCCGGGCCGCCCGAGATCAGGTTCAGCAGGAGGGTCACCCTCTCCCGCTGGCTGGGCGGGGAGGCGATGGAATAGGGGCGCACGAGGGGGAATTTGATCCCCTCTTTGACGACCTCGAACGAAATAAATTGTCCGGCCTTGAACTCGATCTGCGTGGGCTCAAGCAGGCGCAGGGTGATCTCCCGGACATCATGGGTGAGATTCCGGACCCGTTCGGCCCGGCTCTTGAACTGCGGCATCACCCGATTCCCATGCGCTTGGCTTGCAGGATCGAGTCAATCATCTGAAGAAGGTCCAGAACATGCCGGGTATTGGCTCCCAGATCTCCCTTTCCTATTTCGGAGCTCGATCGGACGGAGAGGGTGCTCTCGCTCGCCGAGATCGGAGAAATTCGGATGGCCACGTGGTCCCGGAACCGCCAGAACGGGGTCACGACCACGGCCCTGATCTCTCTCTGTTCCGCATCGACCAGGTCCTTCCTCCATCCCAGGTTCTGGGCCGCGCGCTGCGCCACGTCGAAGAGCAGATCGGGCGGAGCGGGGTATCGGGGCTGACGCAATTCCGGATAGGGGGAATCCGCTTGGGTCTCGGCGACGTTCGTGGTGAGGTAGATTCGCAATCGGGCGCCCGGGCCCGGAGGGTCAAAAAGGGGGGGACGGTTTGCGATCAGTCCTCCTGCAAGCAGGAGAATTCCCACGAAGAGAAAAAATGCGGCCAGCTTGAGCAGAGCGATCAAGACAGACATGAGCCCCTCTCGTGTCCGGTGATGAAGTCCACCAGGCGGTTTTCCGCCCAGTACCGATCTTCCTGAGCGCGGGTCCGCTGAATGAATCCGCAGTGCCCGCCGTGGGGCAGGGCCGCCAGCCGGATCCAGGGATTTGCCCGCAGAGCCGGGCTTTGGAAGAAGATGCGATAGGGAATGAAGGGGTCGTCCTGGGCCGTGATGATGAGAGTCGGCACCCGAATGGACCCGAGCACATGGCGGGAGCCGGTCCGCTCATAGTAGTCGGCGGCGCTCCGGTAGCCTCCGTCCGGCGCGGTGTAGGCCTCGTCGATCTCGCGAAGCGTCCGCCGGTCGGCCAACCGCGAGAGATCGAACCTGCCGGGAAACAGCGGCGCCTTACGCCGAAGGTGCGCGTGGAGGCCCGTGACGAAGTACCGGTGAAAGATCCAGTTGCGGCGTTCCTCGAGCGCGTCCACGCAGGCCGCGGGGTCAATATTGGGGCACACCGCCACGACTCCTTTGAGGGTCGGCAGAGCCGCCCCCGCCTCGCCGGCCATTCGAAGAGTCAGGTTGCCTCCCATCGAATAGCCCGCCAGCCAGATGGCGGCCAAACCGTCGCGGGCCGACAGTTCGACAGTGACCGCGCGTACATCCCCGCTGAGCCCGCTGTTATATAGCGTCGGCGTCAGGTGCTCGGTTCCGCCGCAATTCCGCTGGTTCAATCGAACGACGTTGAATCCCTTGCGCCACGCCTTGCTCGCGATCCCGATCATGTAATGCGACTCGCTGCACCCCGCCAGGCCATGGACGAGGATGAGAGTCGGATGGCGCTTGGGATCCGGGTGCCAGTGGCAATGGCCCAGAATGCGAGTTTCGGGTGTCACCTGGAACAGCCGAGCTTCGGATGGAATGCCCCGGAGCAGGCCACGCCTGGGCCAATACAGTGGGAGCAGCGTCATGAGGTGCGGGTGCCGGAGAACCGGATGGGGGTCGAAGGGGGGGAGGCGATCAGACGCATCGCCTTCGCCGGTCATGGTCATCACCGGCGGAACGAGTCCTTGGCTTTGAGGACGTCGGCAAGGAGCGCATCGGCCAGGCGTGCGGCCCGCGTTCGGCGGCGCCAGCGAAGGCCCAACACGATCGCCGCGATGCCGAGCACGCCCGCGATAGGGACCCAATCGAGGCCGTTCATGCTGGCAGTCTAGCGAATTCTGTTGGCGATCGGCAAGCTTCCGAGTTTTTTGAAAATGACTCAGCATTTGGTATTGACAAATTCTCTCCCCCACTATATGTTGCGGCGGGTCACTCCTTCTACAAAACCAACAATCGGCCATGAACCGCCCGGAATGGAACGATTGCGTGACGTCGACAGATGGGTTTCGGTCCACTCGGCGTGGGGTTTGGCCAGACCCTCATATTTAACTCTATCGAAAGGAGAGAGGCATATGCAGACGGTGCATGTCAGTGAGGAAGCGCGCCTCGAGGCTCTCCGGCAATTTGACATCCTCGATACTTCATCCGAGCAGACATTCGACGACCTCGCCAAGACGGCGGCGACCATTTGCAAGACCCCCATCGCCCTGATTGAATTCGTCGACAAGGACCGGGTGTGGTGCAAAGCGAAGATCGGCCTCGATCTTGGAGAATTTCCCCGCGAGCATTCGTTCTCCGCGCATGCGATCCTGGAAAACGACGTGCTGATCGTTCCGGATGCCTCGGCCGACGAACGGTTCGCGGCCTGGGAGCCAGGGATCGCGGGACAACCGATCCGGTTTTATGCCGGCATGCCGTTGGTCACCCATTCGGGCCACGCGATCGGGACCCTCTGCGTGCTCGACCGCGTGCCGCGCGAACTGACCAGGCAGCAGACGGAGTGGCTCCGGATTTTGAGCAAACAAGTGGTCAGCCAGCTCGAGCGGCGGCTCAACGCGGCCGACCTGGCGCGCGTCAACAAAGAGCTGGAGGAGCATACCTCCGAGTTCAAGGCGACCGAAGCCGCCTTGCGGCAGCGCGCCGAGGACCTGCGTCAACTGCGGACCCATCAGGATGAGCTGGAAGCGGCGCGCACGGTCCAGCTTGCGGGGGTCCTCGAGCAGCTCCAGCGGGAAGTGGCCGAGCGGACACAGGCGGAAGCGGCCTCGCGTCGGCGAGAGGACGAGCTACGGGAACTTCGGACCAGCCTCGAAGAGATGATGGCGGATCGGACCGCCGAACTCGCCCGGGTGAACGAACTGCTGCAACAAGAGATTACGGCCCGCCGCCACGCGGAGGAAGTGCTTCTGCAGCGGGAGGGCGAATGGAACGCCCAGCGGACCCACTTCGAGGGGGTGCTCGCAGAGCGGGCGAACGAGGTGGCTCAGGCCACCGACCGGCTCCAGCAGGAAGTCGCCGCCCACGGGCATGCGGAGGAAGTGCTCCTGCAGCGGGAGGGTGAATGGAACGCCCAGCGGACCCACTTCGAGGGCGTGCTCGCAGAGCGGGCGAACGAGGCGGCTCAGGCCACCGACCAGCTTCAACAGGAAAGTGCCGCGCGTCGGCACGCGGAGGAAGTGCTCCTGCAGCGGGAAGGGGAGTGGAAAGCACACCAGGCCCACCTTGAGGGTGTGATGGCGGAGCGGATAAATGAGCTCGCCCAGGTCACTGACCAATTTCAGCAGGAGATCGCCGCCCGCCGCCATGCGGAGGAGGTCCTCCTGCAGAGCGAGGGACAGCTCCGGCAAGTGGGGAAGGTCGTCACCGAGATGTCGGAGGGCTTGCGGCGCGAACTGGAGCGGTGCGTGCAGTGCTGACGGGCGAGAGGCGCTTTTCCGGTTAAGAGGCGCTTCGAGTTCGCGCCTGACGAAAAACGGGACCGAGCCGGCTGGCCTTCCGGGCGCGGTCGCCTGGGGCTCGCTTATTGCGTGAGGTTCGCTTCGGCTGTCCCGAACCCTTCCAGGATCCGAAGGGCCGCGGGTACCATCTGGTTCTTCACGTAGTACTCGACGTCCGCATTCTTCCCCAACTGATACGGGACGGCCGTATCCGGGTATCCTGAGCGGCCGACTCCGGACGAGCCATCTCAACCCCACTATGCCCACACCGTCCATCCTATCCGGCCCTCGCGAAATCGATGTACCCGCGTTCCACGTTTGTGCTGACCAGCTCCACAGACACCCTGTCTCCCACGTCCAGACCCTTGAACCCGGACACGAGTTTCCCCTCCACCGGCGGGTGGAGGACGCGGACCCACGTTCCCTTTTCCGACGCCCCTGTCACAATGCCGTCGAACCGTTGCCCGATCCTCGATTCGAGCAACAGCGCGGCGGCGGATTTTCGTAGCCGGCGCTCGACCTTTTCAGCGTCGTCCTCCTTTGCGGTGCAGTGGGGGGCGAGATACCGGAGTTCCTCTTGGCTGTAAGGAACCGGGTCGTCCGCCAGAGCCGCCTTGATCAGCCTCTGCGTGATGAGATCCGGAAAACGTCGGTTGGGAGCCGTGGAATGAGCATAGGCCTTCACCGCCAGTGCGAAATGTCCCGGAGGGGCTTCCCCCGGCAGGTTGAGGACATACTCTCCCCTGCCGATGAGTTTGACGATGGCGAGCGACAGATCGGGAAATCTCAGTGGATCGGCCTCCTTCTGCTTCACGAGGAATGACTCCAGGGCCCCGGCATCGGGAGCAGGTGGCAGCTGTCCTCCGAAACCTGAGGCGAGCTCGACAATTCGCTGCCATCGCTCGGGGGAGCGCAAAACTCGGCGGACCGAGGGAAAGCCTTTGGCGTCAAGATACCGGGCGCTGACCCCGTTCGCTGCAACCATGAAATCCTCGATCAGCTCCTTGGCCCGATTCTTCTGATCGCCTTCGAGATCGGTCAACACGTCCCCCTCAAAAACAGCCCGGGGTTCGATCGTTTCGAGACTCAGCGCGCCGAGTTGGTGTCTCCGCCGCTTGAACCGCTGCGCAACTCGGTCCTGGATACGAAGCTGCTCATCCAAGCCAGGCACAGCCATGATTCGTTCCGGGGCGGGTCCTTCGCCCTCAAGCCAGGCGGCGACGCTGTTATAGGCCAGCTTCGCACGGTTCTTAACCAAGGCGCGATAAATATTCGAGCTGAGCAGCCCACCGTCCTTCTCAAGGACCATCTCAATGACGATCGCCAGGCGTTGCTCCCCTTCGCCCAGCGAGGTGAGATCGGTCGAAAGCTTCTCTGGAAGCATGGGAAAGATCTCGGCGGGGGTGTAGACCGACGTCGTGTTGTGCTGGGCGTGACCATCGAGCGCCGAGTCTTTCTTCACGATGGCATCCACATCGGCGATGGCCACGAGGATTTTCACTTGCTCCCCTGACAGGGGCTCCGCCGCCGTGAGCTGGTCGAGGTCTCGGGAGTCGTCGTTGTCGATCGAGGCCCAGAGCAGGTCCGTCAAATCCCTCGTCTCAGGGTCGCGGTCGGTTGCCGGTTTTCGGATCCCCGTAAGCTCGGCCATCGCCCCTGAAGAAAAATCCGGCAACAGATCGCGCTCGATCATGGCTCGACGAGCGAGGGATCTGAGATCAGCACGATGACTTCCGGCTCTCCAATTCATGCAACCACCCCAGGACACAGAAACCCGACCATGCACGCGTTAATGCTTAAACCGTGATGAAACCGGGAACGACTGAACAAGATGAGGGGGCAGGATCGGGACACGGTGTTGATAAGTTTGGTGGGCCGTGCAGGGATCGAACCTGCGGCCCGCTGATTAAGAGTCAGCTGCTCTACCAACTGAGCTAACGGCCCACCAGGGAGGACGTTCGGATCGGCTGGGGTATGGTGCGCCTGACAGGATTTGAACCTGTGGCCCTCAGCTCCGGAGGCTGATGCTCTATCCACTGAGCTACAGGCGCGGCCGCCCAGCGAAGCGAGCGGTCACCTTAGCACAACGCTTCGGGGCCTGTCCACAGGTCGCGGCGGGGGCCACGAGTTCTCAGCCGAGGGTCAACTCGGACTGGGGGCTTCATCCTCCAGCGGCGGCATTTCCAGAATGATCTCGCCCTCGGCATTAAAGAACCCTTGCCCGTCGATCTGGACCAGCCCGTCGCAGTTCTCCTGAAAGAACTGGAGGATCCAGCCGTTGAAATCGTACCCCTCCTCGGAGATGTCGTTCTTGTCCAGGATCGTGGCGATGTAAAACCGGCAGGCCCGCAACTGGTCCACGACGCGCCAGTTGTCGTCCTCGTGATGGGCCTCCACGAAATGGAGCAGTCCCTCGATGTCGGTTTTGTAAATATCCTCCTGGGCGCCGCCCTTGCGGACGCAGGTCAGGAGGATCGGTTTGCGGTCCTTCGCGTACCCGAGCTCGAGGCCCACCCAGTTCCAGCTGTTGAGCAGCTTTTCGTTCACCTCCGAGGGGATGATCGGGGTCGCGCCCCGCGCCTTCAGGAACTCGATGAGCAGCCCGAGCGGGGGCGACTCCTTGCGGAGACAGAAGACCCGCGTGAAGAAGAGCTTCGGCTCCTTCGGCTGCGGGCCTGCGATCGTGATGACGGGAATCTCGGCCATGGCGTTACAGAGTCTAGCGCAGGCCCCTTTCATGATTCAAGGGCCCTCAATCGATGTATAATATAAACAATGGCGGCGTTGGCAACAGAGGGCGACATCCGGCGGCAGGCGGAAACGCTCTTTGCGGCCGCCGCCGGCGCCTCGCCGCGGCTGTTCGACCGGAAGTGGTGGACCGGCCGGTTGCTGGAGTGGGCCATCCGGGACGAGGCGTTCAAGGTCCAGCTCTTCCGTTTCATCGACGTGCTCCCGACCCTCAAGACCCCGACGCAGATCAAGCGGCTTGTCGAAGAGTATTTCGGGCAGGAGACAGCCCCGCGCCTCCCGACGGGCGGCCGCTCGCTCATGCGCTGGGGGATGCGGGCGCTTTCGGCGTCTGGGTTCGGGGCGGGAGTGACGGCCGAGATGATTTACACCCAAGCCCTCCAGATGGCCAACCAGTTCATCGTGGGCGCCGGCATCAAGGAGGCGCTCCCGGTCCTCACCGGGTTGTGGAAGCGGGGGCTCGCTCACTCGGTGGACCTTTTGGGCGAGGCCACGGTCAGCGAGCGCGAAGCCGACGCCTACGCGGCCCGCTACCAGGAGGCGCTCACGGCCCTCGCCGACGCGGCGGGGGACTGGCGGGCCTCGCCCGTCCTGGAGGCCGACCACTTGGGCCCGCTCCCCCGGGCGCAGATCTCGGTCAAGCTCTCGGCTCTGTATTCGCAGTTCGACCCCATCGACCCGGAGGGGTGCTACACGGCGGTGGCCGCCAGGCTCCGGCCGATCGTGAGGGCGGGCATGCGACTGCCGGTCGCCGTCACCTTCGACATGGAGCAGTACGGGTGGAAGGACCTGACGCTGGAGATCGTCCGCCGGCTGCTCATGGAGGAAGAGTTTCGGGCCTTTCCGCATGCGGGGATCGCGCTTCAGGCCTACCTCCGCGACACCGACCGCGATGTCCAGGAAATCATCAAGTGGGCCACAATCCGCGGGTGTCCCTTCGGCATCCGGCTGATCAAGGGAGCCTATTGGGACTACGAAACCATCGTCCATCGCCAGCGCGGGTGGCCCGTGCCGGTGTTCCCCCGCAAGACCGAGACGGACGCCTGCTATGAGCGCCTCACCCCCCTGCTCCTGGAGCATGCGGATGTGATCCGCGCCGCATTCGGCACGCATAATCTTCGCCACGTCGCCCTGGCGCTCGCGGAAGCCGAACGCCGGGGTCTCCCTAAGAAAGCCGTGGAGATCCAGATGCTGCATGGGATGGCCGAGCCCCTGCAGGCGGCCGTCGCGGGGGCAGGATACCGCCTGCGGGTCTACGCCCCAGTCGGCGAATTGCTGCCCGGTATGGCGTATCTCGTCCGTCGCCTGCTGGAGAACACGGCCAACGAGTCCATCCTCCGGCAACAATACCTGAGCGGCCAGAGCCTCGATGATCTGCTGCGGCCGCCCACCGCCGGTCGTGCTGAGCCGGTCGAATCCCGCATCACAGAGCCGGAAACCGAATTTTCCAACGAGCCCCCCACGGACTTCTCCCGCCCGGAGGCGCGCCAACAGATGCAGGCCGCTCTGGGGGCGATGAGAGGACGCCTCGGCCGGCGGATTGAGCTGACGTTCCCCGCTTCCCCCGGCGTGAAACGCTCCGTGCTCACCTCCCGGAATCCCGCCCGGCCCGAGGAGATCGTCGGGGTGGTGACGGCGGCGGCGCCGCAGGACGTGGACGCGGCGGTCGCCCGCGCGCAAGCGAGCGGGCGGGCGTGGGCAGCCCTTCCCTCTACTGATCGTCAGGCCATACTGTCGGCTGCCGCTGCCGTCCTTCGCCGCCGGCGGTTCGACCTTGCCGCGCTTGAGGTCTTCGAGGTCGGCAAGGTCTGGCGGGAAGCCGACGCCGACGTGGCGGAGGCCATCGACTTTCTGGAATACTATGCCCGGCAGGCGCAGAAGCTCGCGGAGCCGATCCGGCTGGGGCGGGAGCCGGGCGAGCGCAATCATCTCCTTTACCGGCCGCGCGGGGTGGCGGCGGTGCTCCCTCCCTGGAATTTTCCCCTCGCCATCCCGACCGGCATGGTGGCGGCGGCGTTGGTGACCGGGAACGCCGTGGTGTTCAAGCCCTCGGAGCGGGCACCGGTCACCGGGTACGCGCTCGTGGAGGCCTTCCGCGAGGCCGGCCTTCCGGAGGAGGTCCTCCAATTCGTGCCGGGCGAGCCGGAGGTGGGGCGCCGCCTCGTGGCCCATCCGGAGGTGCCCGTCATTGCCTTCACCGGCTCGCAGGCAGTCGGCCTCCAAATCATCGGGGAGGCCGCCCGCGTGCGGCCCGGGCAACGGGAGGTGAAGAAGGTCATCGCCGAGATGGGCGGGAAGAACGCGATCATCGTGGACGACACCGCCGACCTGGACGAGGCCGTGGCCGGCGTGACGGCCTCCTTTCTCGGTTACCAGGGCCAGAAGTGCTCCGCGTGCTCCCGCGTCATCGTGCTGGATTCCCTGCACGATCTGTTCGTGGAGCGGCTGGTGGATGCGGTCCGAAGCGTGCGGCTGGGATTCCCCGAGGAGCCCGGCACCGGCCTCGGGCCCTTGATCGACGCGCGGGCGGTCCAGAAGGTCCTGGAGTACGTCGCTATCGGCCAGGCGGAGGGGACGCCGGTCCTGCTTCCGGACCTGGACCATCGCCCCGGCCGGAATTTTGTCGGCCCTGCGATCTTCACCGGCATCTGCCCCGAGCACCGGCTGGCACGCGAGGAGATCTTCGGGCCGGTCCTCGCCGTGCTGCGGGTTCGCGACTTCGACGACGCCCTGGCCCTTGCGAACGACTCGGAGTACGCCCTCACGGGCGGCGTCTATTCGCGAAGCCCCGGCAACATCGCCCGCGCCCGGGAGGGGTTCCAGGTGGGCAATCTCTACATCAACCGCGGGATCACCGGCGCGCTGGTGGGCCGCCAGCCCTTCGGAGGGGGCCGACTCTCCGGGATGGGCGCCAAGGCCGGCGGGCCAGACTACCTGCTCCAGTTCGTGACGGGCGTCGTGGTCTCCGAGCAGACTCTTCGCCGCGGGTTCAGCCCCGACCTCGAATGACCGTGACGCGCGCCATTCTGGTTGCCTGTGTACTCCTCGCCGGGTGTGCCACCGCGCCGGCCTATGACCAGGACTGGTCCTGGGATTCGCCGGAGTTCGACGAGCAGGCGGTTCTGGGGCAGGCCGGACTCCTCTCGGCGCAGCAGGGCACCTACTTCACCTCGATCTGGACCTTGGGGGGCGGGGCCTTGCAGCGCCGCCGGGACTACCAGTTGAGGACCCAGCATGAGCTCTGGGTTCGGCGTCAGGTGGAGTTGAAGAAGATGAGCGTCGAAGAAGCCCAGACCCGGATTCGGGACTACGTGCCGAAGACGGATTACTGATTTTCTTGCCCGCCCGTTCAAGTCTCTCGGTGAAAATTCCGAAAAGAAAAATATTGACAGGACAAAATTTGTGTTATATTTCGAAATCAGTGCTGTGAATTCCAAACAGGAGGTGTTTTCTATCGATGAACGCACTCGCAAACGCTGAAGGCGCGATCTTGCCGACGTCGGCCCCGGCCCTCTCTCCTGACAGCTCGGCGATCGAGCTGATTGGGGAGGGGAAGGCTTGGGGCCTCTCCACTTCCATAGATCTTCTAGAATGCAGGCCGGACGCCATCCGGAGCCGTGACCGGATTGAAGCTTTCGTGGTGGCGCTCTGTGACCTGATCGGGATGAAACGCTACGGGGATTGCCAGATCGTCCATTTCGGCGAGGGGCGGGTGGCGGGCTACTCGATGACCCAGCTCATCGAGACCTCCCTGATCAGCGGACACTTCGCCAACGATACCAACCGAGCCTACCTCGACATCTTCAGTTGCAAGGGGTACGACCCGAAGGTCGTGGAGAAATTCTCCAAGGAGTTCTTCGGGGCGCGCGGCAGCACCGCGTCCCTGACCTTGCGATACTGACCGCGGCGCGGTGTGGGGCCCGGCGAAGGCCCTAGGTCGGCAGAGCGTTCACCACGTCGATGAGCCGCCGGAGGCCCCCGGCGCTCCGCCGATGGTAGGGCACCACCAGTCGGGTGAGGGCCAGCAGATCCGGTTCGTCCGCTTCCTCAGGCAGGGCCGACCGCTGCTCGATCTTGCCGCCCTCGCACAGGTGGGCAAACTGCTCGTTGAGCTGGTCCACCTTGCCGGGCGTCAAGGGGCGCAGCAGGCGGAGCACCAGCCGGTCCTTCACGAACCGGCTGGAATGATAGTTCCGATAGAACCCTTCGATTTCCGCCACCGCGGCCTCCGCCGAGTCCACGATCCGGAACAGGCCCAAGTCCTCGGGCGAAATCAGCTGGTTCGCGAGCATATCCTCCCGCACGAACTGTTCCCACTTCTTCCAATACGTCCCCCCCGGCAGGTCCAGCAACACGACCGGGTGGGGATTGTTTTTTCCCGTCTGGAGCAGGGTCAGGATTTCAAAGATCTCGTCGTGCGTCCCGAACCCGCCGGGAAACACGGCGCTGGCATGGGATTCCCGCGCGAAGAACAGCTTGCGGGTGAAGAAATATTTGAAGGTGATGAGCTTGGGGTCATCGATGATCGCCGGGTTGGGCTCCTGCTCGAAGGGGAGCAGAATGTTCACCCCGAAGCTGTTCTCCCGGCCGGCGCCTTCGTTCGCCGCCTGCATGATCCCCTCGCCGGCCCCGGTGATGACCATGAATTCCTTTTCGGCGAGGAGCCGCGCGAAGCGGCGCGTCAGGTCGCACAGGGGGTGAGCCGCCGGGAGCCGTGCCGACCCGAAGATGCTCACCTTGCGCCGAGTCCGGTAGGGCTTGAAGACCCGGAAGGCGTACCGCATCTCTTTAAGGCTGCGATGGGTGATCTTCAGATCGAGCATCTCCAGCCGGGATTCGTTCAGCCGCAGGGCCGAGCTCAGCACTTCTCTAAGGAGCCCGGCCTGGGGATCCGAATCAGGGAGCGCCAGCAGGGCCTCGAACTGCTGGCGCAGTTGCTCTTCCGGAACGGGCGGTTTGGCCATGTGACAGGACGCTCTTGCGGCTTACCCTTTGGGTTTGAGCGACTGGTTCACGACGGTCACATCCGCGAGAAAGCGGGCCAGGCTCTGGCCCAACGATTCGCTGTTGAGCTGCTCGAGGTCGGCAAGGTCGAAAAAGGCCACGGTGGAGGTCCCTTCTCCCCCGACCGTCGCGCGCACCTTGCTGCTGTCGGCCGTGTTGGACACCTTGATGACCAGCCGGTTGGTGGCCTTAAGTTCGGTGCGGAAAAACCGCGCCACGGCCTCGCTCCAGTAGGCCTCAATCTGGCCCGTGAGCACGACGTCCGCGGAGCCCGGCGCCACCGCCTCGGCTGAGGGCACGCGGGTCACTTCAAAGCCCGCAAGCTTCAGGTAGTCCACCACAAAGGTCGTGATCTGGCCGGCGGCGGAATCTTGAACGGGAACCAGCCGGTCCACGACCGATTCAATGTAATGCTGATACCGCCCGATCGAGGCCTTGTCGGCCCTGATGTCCTCAAAGGGGACCACCGCCACCCGAAGCGGGCTGCGCACCTTCTCGGGGGAGGGGACCGAAGCGGCCGTCGCCGAGAGGGGAATCGTCTGCCCCGGCGAGACGCACCCTACGACCGCAAGGGCCAGCGCCCCCATCACCACCATTATCCCTATACCTTGTTTCACCGGTTCACCTCCGTCTGCGGTCAGTCCAGCGAATGCGCTCATTCCATGCCAGCGAGCTTAGCTGATTGAGGTAAGCGGTGCAAGAGCCGGCCCGGGCCTCCGCGGTCCCCTTCCGTTCACGCGCGCTTTTTGAGGCTCAGCATGTAGGCGGTGAGGTCGTTCAGTTCCTGCTCCTTCAAGGGAAGCTTCGGCATGATCGACCCCGGGGAGGTGGACTGGGGGTCGCGGAAATGCTGGATCAGCCAGTCGCGGGTGCGGGTCTCGCCGACGTAAGAGAGGTCCGGCCCCACCGCGCCCCCTGCGCCGTGGACGCGATGACAGCCCGCGCAGCCCAGTCGCTCATAAAGGGCCCGCCCCCCCGCCACCGCCGGATCCATTCGCTCGATCTTGTTCAGGTCGTGGACCGAGAGGCCGATCAGGAGGAAGACGCTGGCCAGAAACGCCCCGCCGATTCCCAGCACCACCGCCCGCGAGGCGGGCTCGCGGTCCTGATGTCGGTCCAGGAACGGAAGGGCCAGCAGGAGGCCGACAAAGATCCCGGGAATCACCCAGGTGGCGATGGGCCCCAGGACGGGCCCCTCCATGTACTTGAGAAACTGGTAGTAGAAGAGGAAATACCACTCGGGCACCGGCACGAAACTGTGGTCCGACGGATTCGCCTTGTCGGTGAGCTGAATCGGAACGACGAGGGCGAGGCCTACGACCACGGCGAAGATGCCGAGCATGACCACGGCGTCCATGAACACCTGCCGCGGGTAGAAGGTCTCGCTTCCCATCCGTCGGCGCTCTCGGCTCCACGGGCCGGCCGGGCCGACCCGGCGCAGGATGAACATGTGCAGCGCGACCAGCCCCATGATCGCGGCGGGCAAAAACAGCACGTGGACCGCGAAGAAGCGGGACAGCGTGAGGGCGCCCAGCATGTCGCCCCCGCGCATGACCTTCACCAGGAAGGTGCCGACGAACGGCACGCTGCCGACCATGTTGATCCCCACCTGGGTGGCCCAGTATGCGTTCTGGTCCCAGGGAAGAAGGTATCCCGTGAAGGCGAATCCCATGGTGATCAGGAAGAGCAGGACCCCCACCATCCACATCGCCTCGCGGGGCGGCTTGTAGGCGCCGTACAGGAACGCCTGGAGCATATGGAGGCCGATCGCGACGACCATCGCGGAGGCGCCCCAGTGGTGCAAGCCCCGCACGAAGCTCCCGAAGAGGACCTGCGTCTCGACGAAGCGGAGGCTGTCGTAAGCGTGGTCGGGGGTCGGGGCGTAATACACCGCGAGGAACATCCCCGTAATCGCCTGGAGGAGAAACAAAAATAGGGTGGCCGATCCGAAGACATAAATCCAGGACGCCCCGCCCGGGATCGGCTCGTCCAGCAAGGTCTCCTTGACCGACCTCAGCCGGAGCCGGCTATCCAACCACTGGTACAATCGGGAGGCCATGGGCGTCAGAGCTCGACCTGTTTGGGACTCCCGGACTTAAATTCCTCGTAGATGACGAAGAGCCGGCCGTTTTCGATCTTCACGGGCAGGCGGTCGAGCGGCCGCGGGGCCGGTCCCCCGATGACCTGCCCGTCGGCATCGAACACGCTGCCGTGGCACGGACACTTGAAGGTCTTCTCCTCGCCGTCCCACCGGTAGCCGCAGCCGAGGTGCGTGCAAATCGGCGAATAGACGGTCACCTCCCCGGAGGGCCGGCGGAGCGCCCAGACGCCTTTTCTGCTGACGATGGCCTGGTAGCCGTCGGTGATATGCATGACCAGATCGCGCTGGACGGGCACTCCCACGGGAAGGTCAGTCACGGAACCCGCCTCCACCCATTCTTTCCCTCGTCGCGTGAGGGCCGGTGAGGCCACATATCCGGCCAACGGGACCGCCAGGCTGACGCCGACCAGTCCGGCCGAAGCCGTGATGAGCCAGGAGAAAAAGGTCCGCCTGGAGCCGATGGGCGAGTGCAAGCCGGTTATCTCCGCCTCGCTGCCGTGCTCGATGTCCGCCATGTGGCTTCCTCCCCTGGTTCGTGTGCGATTTTGGTAAGCCGTCGACCTCCTGCTGGCGCTGTCATCCGCTCGCCGTGCCGGATGGAGGTCGTCCGGCGGGTCCCCCCAGGCGGACCCGCCGAGCGAGCAGCCAGGCAAACACCAATGTCCCGAATGGGAACGTGAGGACGGCCCCCACCGTCCAGCGGCTGGCTTCCTGAAGTTGGGCCGCGGTGCGGTAAATGATGAGGAGCAGGAAAGCGTCGGCGATGAGCCCGGCGACCAGCAGGCCGGTGGCCAGAGCCGGCAGGAGGTGGTTTCCGCGGGTCGTCGAGAAGCCGCTGACCACGGCGGCCCCGAGCAAGACCCCCGTGAAGGCGGCCATCTGCCTCAGGCTGTCCGCGCGGCGGGAAATCGGTGTGGGAGCGGCCGACCGGTTTCCCTGGATGGACCATCCGCATTCGGGGCAGACTGGGTCGTCCGCGGCGATCAGGCGACACTTAGGACAAATGCGCATAACGTGTGAATAGTATACCCCACTTCGCTGCCCCATTCATAAAAAGGTGTAACATCCCAATCCAATGAAGACCCACGCGGTCATACCCAGACGGGGGGCAAGGCCGGACTCACGGGACCGGCGCATCCACAAGCTGGAGGCGATCCTCGACGTGGCCAAGGCCATGGCCACGGAGCGGGACCTCCATGTCCTCCTCATGCACATCGTCGAGCACGCCCGACGGGTCGTGGCGGCCGACCGCGGCAGCATCTTTCTCCTGGACAGGGACCGCAATGAGCTCTGGAGCAAAGTGGCCCAGGGCACCAAGGAAATCCGCTTCCCCGCCGACAAAGGCATCGCCGGGTGGGTGGCCCAAACCAGGACCCCTTTGAACATCCCCGACGCCTATTCGGACCCTCGGTTCAATCCGGCCGTAGACAAGGCCACCGGCTACCACACACGGAACATGCTCACCGTCCCCATGCTGTCCACCAAGGAAGAGGTCGTCGGGATCCTCCAGGTCCTGAACAAGGACCCGGGCGAGCTGAGGAGCACGGTCAGGAGAAGCGACCCCGGGCCTTCGTTCAATGCCGAGGACGAGGAGATGCTGCTCGCGTTCGGGGGGCAAGCCGCCGCCGCCATCGAGAACGCCATCCTGTACGACGACATCAACAAGCTCTTCGAGGGTTTCATCGCCGCCAGCGTTGTGGCCATCGAAGCGCGCGACCCCACTACGTTCGGGCACTCGGGGCGTGTGGCGACCTTGGCCTGCGGGCTCGCCGAAGTGGTCGACCGGGTACACGCCGGCCCCTATGCCGCGGTCAGGTTCGACTACGATCAGATGAAGGAGATCCGCTACGCGTCCCTCCTGCACGACTTCGGCAAGTTGGGCGTGCGGGAGAACGTGCTGGTCAAAGTGGAGAAGCTCCACCCCGGCGAGGGGAGGCTCCTCAAGGCCCGCTTTGAGTTCATCAAGCGGACGCTGGAAAAGGAAGCGCTGGAACGCAAGGTCTCGGTGTACCAGTTCTCGGACCCTCGCGAGACCGCCAAGCTGCTCGCCGGCATCGACGCCGACCTGGCCCGCCGGCTTGCCGAGGTCGACGACCTCATGGAATTCGTCATGGCCTGCAACGTCCCCACCGTGCTGATGAAAGGCGGGTTCGAGCGGCTCAATGAGATCTCCGCGTTGACCTACCACTCCTTTGACGGGATGAAACCCTACCTGACAGGGCACGAGTTGGTCAGCCTGTCCATTCCCCAGGGCAACCTCACCAACGAGGACCGCATGGAGATCGAGAGCCACGTGACCCACACCTACCGCTTCCTCGCCACCATTCCGTGGACCAGCAAGCTCCGGCGCATCCCGGAGATCGCCTTCGGCCACCACGAGCGATTGGACGGCAAGGGGTATCCCCGCGGGATCTCAGCCGCAGAGATCCCGGCTCAGACCCGGATCATGACCATCGGGGATATTTTCGACGCGTTGACCGCATCCGACCGGCCCTACAAGAAGGCGGTCTCGTCCTCAGGCGCCCTCGACATTCTGAACGCCGAGGCCAAGGGCGGCAAGATCGACTCGGACCTTCTCCGCCTCTTCATCGACGCCAAGGTGTACGACCGGATCGCCCGGCCGTAGCTCTCCCGGCAGGCTCCTCCATCGGCCGCACCATCCTCGCTGTCCCCGGGGGGCCAGGGGCGCCGCCCGAATGTGTCCCCGGTCATTCAGAAATTTGCAATACAGGGGAAACATGGTACCTTACCAGGAGGCTCGGTGAACCAGTGAAGATGGAGATCGCGCATTGAAACGGTGGATCTTTCGCGCCGCAATAATTTCCCTTGCGGTGGTGCTGATTGCGTCAGCCGTCTGGCTCTACCGCCTGGACCGCGAGGTGGCCAAGCGGTTCGAGGGACCCGGATGGGCCCTCCCCTCCAAGGTGTATTCAGACTCGGCGTTCGTCTGGACCGGCCAGACGGTGCAGGCCGCTACGCTCACGGACAAGCTCCATCGCCTCGGCTATCTCGGTGTCCTGGGCTCCCCTGTGGAGCCTGGTCAATACCATCTCCAGCCCCCGGACCTGGACCTCTACCTCCGCCCGATCTCGATTCCTGATCTCCAGCGTCCCGCCAGAAAAGTGCAGGTTCGCCTTAAGCAGGGCCGGGTGGAGTTGATCGCGGACTTAGAGACCGGGACCCCGCTGGCTCAGGTGGAGATCGAGCCCGAGTTGCTGGCGGGGTTCTTCCAAAATGCCTGGGCGGAGCGCCGCATCCTCCGTCTGGCCGAGATTCCCCCCTTCCTGATTCAGGCCATCCTGGCGGCCGAGGACCGCCGGTTCTACGACCACTTCGGCCTGGACCTTCGGGGGATCGTCCGCGCCCTCTGGGCCAATCTCCGCGAAGGGCGCGTGGTGGAAGGGGGCAGCACCGTCACCCAACAGCTCGCCAGGAACTTTTTTCTCACACAGGACCGGACCTGGCTGCGCAAATTTCAGGAGGCCGTGCTGGCGGTGCTGATCGAACGCCGATACTCCAAGGACCGGATCCTGGAAGCCTATTGCAATGAAATTTACATGGGCCAGCACGGTCCGGTCGGGATCTACGGCTTGGGCGAGGCGGCCCACTTCTATTTTCGAAAGGAGATCGGCCGCCTGAATCAGGTCGAGATGGCCTTGCTCGCGGGATTGATCCGCGCCCCCAACCATCTTTCGCCGCGCGATCACCCTGAACGCGCCCTCGCCAGGCGGAAACAGGTCCTGGAAGGGATGGCTCGGGAAGGCAAACTCACCTCCGTGGCTGCCAAGGACCTCGCCGGCGCGCCGCTCGGCGTCCGGCCTCCGCCGCCCCTCGCGGGAAAGGCCGCGCCGTACTACGCCGACATGGTTCTGTCGCAGCTCTCGAAGACCTTTCCGCCCGGGGCCCTCGCCACGCAGGGCCTCCGAATTTACACCAAACTGGATGTGGACCTTCAGCGGCTGGCTGAGGCCATGCTGGAAAAGGGCCTGCGCCGGATCGAAGAACAGCATCCCCGCTTGAAACGGCCGACCCGCCTGGGGCCGCTCCAGGGCGCCATGGTGGTGGTCGATCCGCATTCCGGGGCGATCAAGGCCCTGGTCGGCGGACGGAGCTATGCGGACTCGCAGTTCAACCGGATCACCCAGGCCCGCCGCCAACCGGGGTCCCTCTTCAAACCCGTGGTGTACCTCACCGCGCTCGAATCGGCCGGCCTGCCCGGCGGCGTGACCCCTGCGACGATGATCGAGGACGCTCCGACCCAGGTGAGCTATCAGGAGGAAGGAGCGACCCGCGTCTGGGGTCCGCAGAACGACTCCCGGAAGTATCGAGGTCCGGTCACGGTCAGAACCGCGCTGGAACGGTCCCTCAACACCCCCGTCGTCAAGGTGGCGCAGGAGATCGGCCTATCGTCGGTGATCGCGACGGCGCGCCGGCTGGGGCTCACGACCCCCATGCAGCCGCTGCCCTCGCTGGCCCTCGGGGCCTTCGAAGTCACCCCGCTCGAAATGGCCTTCGCCTATGCCGCGATCGCCAACAACGGGTTACGGTGGAATCCGGGGGCCGTTGAGGCGGTGACGGGCGGCGACGGCGCGGTGCTGTTCCGCGCTGCGGGCATGGGGGACCAGGTTGTGGCGCCGCCGGTCGCCTATCTCATGACCCATATGCTGGAAGGGGTGATCGATCGGGGGACCGGCCGGGGCGTGCGCGATCTCGGGTTCACCGGGGCGGCTGCCGGGAAAACGGGGACGACGGACGAGGGGAGGGACGCCTGGTTCGCGGGCTACACCCCTGACCTCCTGGCGCTGGTCTGGGTCGGGAACGATGACAACGCGCCGCTCGGGCTCACCGGAGCCGCCGCAGCGCTCCCCATCTGGACCGAGTTCATGCGGCGGGCGGAAGCAGCCGGAGGTGGCCAGAGTCATGACGCGGGCTTTGTTCCGCCGCCGGGCGTGACCTTCCAGAAGATCGATCCTGAAACCGGCCTGCTGGTGAACTTCACCTGCCCCGGCGGCTTTACCGAAGCCTTCATCGAGGGCACCGCGCCCACGCGCCATTGCTCTGAGGAGAAGGGATTCCTGCTTCGGTGGCTGGGCCGTCTCCTGCCCTTCTGAGCGCGGCTGGCCCTTTTCCCGTCACCCTTACTTGGCGGGGGGAGCCTTTTCAACCTTCAGGATATTGACGTCGAAGGTGAGGTTTTTTCCGGCCAGGGGATGATTGAGATCGATGACCGCCGACTTGTCCGACACCTCCAGGACCTTGGCCGGCCGGCCCGTCTGGTCCCGGAGCATGGTGCCCACCTTCACGTCGGGGGGCAGCTTGTCCTTCGGGACCGTGACCTTTTGCTTGTCATCATAGGGGCCGTATCCTTGTTCCGCGGTCACCGGCACGCGCTTCTTGTCGCCGGCCTTCATCCCTGCCAGAGCTTTTTCCAGTCCGGGAATGATTTCCCCGTTGCCCTGAACATAGGAGAAGGGGCCTTTCCCGTCCGTGGTATCGACCACCGTCTTGTCCGCCAGGGTCAGGGTATATTCCATGGTGACCTTCATGCCGTCGGCGATCTTCAAGGGGCTGTCGCCGTGCGACACGTCCACGAGCCAGGCTCCGAGGCCGACCCCCAGCGCCGCCGTGATGATTCCCAACTTCCACGAGTTCATCGCATGTGTTCCTTTCTCAAAGGCTGCGGCACCAGGCGGGCATCCCTCAGCGCCAGTTGTGGTAGTGATTTTTTATTCTATGACAGTACGACCGAAATTGGAGAAATTTTATGGGGTGGGTAAGGGGTTTCGAACCCCCGACCTCCGGATCCACAATCCGGCGCTCTAACCAACTGAGCTATACCCACCACCCAGGATTGTCACGACGGGGAAAGACGGATACTACCAAACGAGACCGGCCGGCGCAAGTTTAGGGAGGCCGAAGACTAGCTTCTCTCGGCGCAGGCGGCCGCAATCTCCGCCTGGATGGCGCGGGCGGCGGCGGCGGGGTCGGAGGCGTCGCGGATGGGGCGCCCGACCACCAGATAATCGGCGCCGGCGGCGAGCGCCGTCGTGGGGGTCACCACCTGCGCCTGGTCGTCGCGCGAGGCCCCGATGGGACGGATGCCGGGTGTCACGATGGTCACGTCCTTGCCCAGCGCTTGGCGGATCATCGGGGCCTCGATCCCCGAAGCCACGACTCCATCGGCGCCGCATGAGGCGGCCATGCGCGCGCGCTGCAGGACCACCTCGTGGAGCGACCCCTGGACGCCGGTCTCCCGCAGGTCGGATTCGGCGAAGCTGGTGAGGACCGTGACGGCCAGGATTTTCATCGGGCTTGTGGCGCGGCCCTCGACGGCCGCGCGCACCGTCTGGCCGGCGGCGTGCACGGTGAAGAACGTGACGCCCAGGTCGGCGGCGGCCGCCGTCGCCCGCTTCACGGTCTCCCCAATGTCGAGGAGCTTCAAATCGAGAAAGATCCGTTTGCGCTGCGCCAGAGCCCAGCGCACGATCTCGGGCCCTCCCGCCGTGAACAGTTCGAGGCCTATTTTGACGAACCCGACGGACTCGCCCACGCGGTCCAGAAGCCGCTTGGCCTCGTCCGCCGACCGGACGTCCAGTGCGAGGATCAAGCGCTCGCGTGAATCACCGACCATCGGGTAGTGTCCTAAGTTGGCTCATCCCAATCGTTGCCCTCAGTGGGATTGCGTTGGCGGTCATAGTTGTAGTCTTTCTGAGTTACAAAAACGAGGTTATTTCCAATTATATGCCTATATTCCCTGGCATAGCCAGATCGGTGCCGTTGACCGAAGGCATCAATGTAATCAACATATCCAACCAGGCAGAGCAGGGCACTAGTTCTAGGATCTGCCAATGTCCTGTTTCCCAATTTAAATGTCCTCTCCCTTACAAAGAAAAAATCTTCAGTCACCAAGAACCCGTTGATCGGTCCATCCTGAAATTCAGGCCCGTACTCAGGATCAGTAGGCCATTTAAACTCGGGTTCAGGATCGCGCTCCACCATAAGATTGAGCCTGACATCGGTCACTCTGGCAGGAGTTGGCCCGCAATTTTCAATCTTAACCTCGACAGTAGCCCATCGAATCGTGGAATTGTTTCCGAACAGCAGCCCTTGGTCAGTATGGGACATCTTCACATAAGCGCGTTCAATGGTTTTAGTCATCTTTTCCTGCCGAGAGGCAAGAGCAGACAATCTATTTGTGGATTTCGCAAGGACGCATGTGAACCAGCCTATAAACCCAGTGGCAATTGCAGTAATCGCAGCAGCGATGACGGTAAAAACCCCCTCATGGCTGTCGAGGAAGTCACCAATGGATACAAAGAAATTACCCCATGCCGTCAACGCCGTCCAGATCACCTCACACATAATGCTCATGACCATGCCCTCGTAAGTGGCATAATTTTTGTAGCTGGTTTAAGTGTCATTATGGCTATTGCTATTATTTTTGTTATTGTAACACGAAAACACTTGACAAAGCCATAGTTATTGTAATACAATAATTATAGAAGGAGATACGGCTATGGCAAACGTCCTCGACAGAGACAAGCAGATCGGGATTATTAGCGCACTAGCAGAGGGGTCCAGTATCCGTTCCATCGAGCGGATCACAGGTGTACACCGAGATACCATCATGCGGTTGGGCGTGCGTGTCGGAAAAGGCTGTGCGGCGCTCTTAGACGACAAGATGCGCAATTTGTCCTGTCGGCAGTTGCAATTCGATGAACTGTGGGGATTCATCGGTAAAAAAGAGCGTCATCTGCGCCATGGCGATGACCCGCAATGTGGGGATGTGTGGACATTCTGCGCGATAGATGCCGAAACAAAGCTGGTCCCTTCTTTCAAGGTTGGGAAGCGCGATGTCAAAACCGCGACTGTGTTTGTCAGGGATGTGGCCGCGAGAATGCGAAACCGCGTGCAAATATCCAGTGATGGCTTACGGGCCTATGTTGAAGCGGTCGAACTTGGCTTCGGGAGCGACGTGGATTTCGCGCAAATCGTGAAAACCTATCTCCATGATGATTCACAAAACGCGGAACGGAAATACAGTCCAGCGGAGATCGTCATGACTGAGAAGAAGCGCGTCACTGGCAGACCGGATATGGCGCTGGCTTCAACGAGCTATATTGAACGGCTGAATGGAACCACACGCCTGCACATGCGGCGCTTGACACGGCTCACCTATGCGTTCAGTAAGAAACTGGAAAACTTTGAAGCTGCGGTGGCGCTCCATTTCGCCTATTACAATTTCGTAAAGCGGCATTCCACAATCCGCTGCACTCCCGCAATGGCGGCTGGTATTGAGCGAGATTTCTTGACGGTAAGCGATCTGATTTCAGCAGCATAGGAGATTTCTGCCATGTCGTTTCTCAAAATTCATCTCCACTACGTGAACATCGATCACATCATTGATGTGGAAGATATAGGCAAGGAATGGCTGGTACGGTATCGAAGCTACCGCAATGAGCCGATTGAATTGCATATTACAAAGGGAACCGACGAGGAAGCCAAACTCATCGCGGCTATGAGCGAGAGAACCTAAGTGAACTATATTGACGAATTAAAAGACGCGATTCGTAAGTTACATGGCGTTGAATCCACGCACGTCAAGAGCGTCCCGGTCAAAGAGGTCTTCAAGGGGAAAACCGTGTGGGAAGGCATTGTCGAGGTGTTTGACCTCAAGAACCACCCGACTGCTTCACGGATTTATGCCTGGGCACATGACACCGATGATCCGAAGAAACCGCGACGGCACGTCACCGTGCTACATTGTGCTCCTGTAGATTCTCCCGAAGCCGCTGTTAGGGCCTCAATCATTCAGGATTATAGAAACCTTGAGCCAGAATAAAACCAAGAAAGTCGGACGGCCCAAACTACCCAAAGGCGAGGCTAAGGGGCGCATTGTGCCTGTCCGCTTCACGTCAGATGAGAGAAAAGCTGTGGCGCAAGCGGCGAAGGCTAGTAAAAAGACCGTCTCGGAGTGGATTCGCAGCACACTGAATGCAGCAGTCTAGCAATGAGCCATTCCAAATTAGGACACCACCGACCATCGGGGTTCCTTGACTTTGCCACGCAGGCCGTGGTACGTAAGAAGGCCATTTTCACCGGAGACCACACGACATGCCTGTCGTCCATAAAAATGCCTTGAAAGCCGCCCGCCAGTCCGAGAAGCGGCGCCTTCGGAACCGCGCCGTGCAGGCCGGGGTCAAGAACATCATCAAGACTCTGCAAGGCGCCATCGAGAAGAAAAAGACCGAGGATGTCGCGGCGTTGCTCCGCGAAGCCCAGAAAGCGCTCGCCGGGGCGGCCTCCAAGGGCGTGCTCCATCGGAAAACGGCCTCGCGCAAGATCTCCCGCCTCACCGTGCAGGTGCAAAAGCTCGCTGCGAAGTAGGGCGCGAGCTCTCCCGACAGAGCGCCAGGATCAGCGACTCGAGCGCGCGCTTCTCATTGCCTCTCCCTTCGCCCTTCAGTTGCGAGTCGGCCGCGCGGAAGAGGCCGAAGGAACGGGCGAGGTCCTCATCCGAATACACCCGCGCCTGTTGGACCAGTCCCCGGATGCGAAACGGGGGGACTCCGAGGACCCGGGCCAGGCCGGCCTCGGGCACCCGGCGGGCGAGTTGCTCTTTGGCTTTCCACACCTGCCGCCAGTGGGCCGCCAGGAGACCGAGGAGGCGCAACGGTGGCTCCCCTGCGTCCACCACCTTCGCGAGGGCGCGCAGGGCTCTCGTGCGGTCCTTGCGCCCCAACGCTTCGAGGAGGTCCCAGACCGTCCCGCCCGTGTCCGCGCCCCGCACCGCCTCGATGTCCGCCACCGCCACCGCCGTTTTCGGCAAGAGGTACGCCGCGAGCTTCTCGAGCTCTCGCCGCATCACAGAAAGATTATTGCTGCTGGCCTCCAGCAGGGCCTCGCAGGCGGCTTCATCGAGTCGGAGTCCCAGTGAAGCGGCCTGTTCCTGAAGCCAGGGGGGCACGGCTCTGGCGTCCAGCGGGGAGCAGTCGACCGTGACCGCGGCCGCCTTGAGCGCCTGGAAGAATTTCACGCGCCCATCCACTTTCTCGCCGGTCAGTACGAGGCTCGTCGATTCGACCGGAGCCTGGAGGTAGGGGAGCAGCCGTTCCGTCTCCTTGGCCCGGAGCGCGCCGACGTCCCGCACGACCACCAGCCGCCGCTCGGCGAACACGGGCAGGGTCTCGCACAAGCCCAGGAGCTCCCGGGCGTCGGTCTCATCCCCATACACCAGATCTTGGTTGAACACGCCGACGCCGGCGTCCTCAGGGCCCAGGGCCGCCGCTTTGATGGCCGCCAGGGCCTCCTCTCGAAGCCAGGCCTCCTCCCCGACGATCAGGTAGATCGGCGCGATCGAGCCGGCTGCCAGCCGGCGACTCAGCTCAAGGACGCCGATCCCTTCGTTCCTCGTTTTCATAGATCGTCACTTGCCCGGTTCATAGCCTTCGAGCACCCGCGACACGATGTTTTCCGCCATCGCCTGGCAGGCCTCGTCGGTCGCCCGGTCCTGGCGGGCCCGGTTCGCGGCCAGATCGCTGGTCTGGAAGAATTCCGCCGAGGCGCTGTAAGTCTCCTTCCAGAAGACCTTGCGCGTCGCCGGGTCTTCGAACTGCACCTCCGCCCGCAGGGTAACCCGCTGCTCGTTGACGGCGCCGTTGCGGAACGAGATGGTTTGCAGGCTGTACCCCTGGATTTTGCCTTTGAGGACCGCCGGCGCGCTCTCGACATCATTGACCAGGGTGAGGCCGTCGGCCTGGAGGAACTGCCGGCGGATCTGGTCGGTAAGGCGTTTGTCCAAAATCGGCTCGAAAGTGTCGTTGAGGAAGACCGGGACCGCCAGGCGCAGGCCGCGCGCGGACCCCGGCTTGACCGTCGTCCCGAACTCGTAGCCGCAGCCCGCCATGAAGAGGGCGAGCGAGACCGCCAGCAATGTTTTTGTCATCATGCGCCTCCCACCACAATGTTCACCAGGCGCTTGTCCACATACACGACGGTCTTGACCGTCTTGCCCTGGATCCATTCCCGCACCCGTCCGTCCTGCTGCGCCGCCGCGACCACCTGCTCCTTGCTCCATGCCGCCGGCACCTCCAGCTTGCTCCGAAGCTTTCCGTTCACCTGGACCGGGATCGTCAACACCTCCTCCTGGATGAGCGACGCGTCGTACGAAGGCCAGGGCTGATGGGACAGACCCGTCGCGTGGCCCGTCGCGGCCCAGAGCTCTTCCGCGATGTGCGGGGCGAACGGCGAGAGGAGGATGAGCAGAGCCTCGACCGCCTCGCGGAGCGCGCCGGTCTCGCCCGCCCCCGCCGTCCCTTTCGACTCCGCCGCGAACTTGTAGAGCCCGTTCACGAACTCCATCAGCGCGGCCACCGCCGTGTTGAACTGGAACTCGCGATCAATGTCCTCCGTCACCTTCTTGATGGTCCGGTGGGTAAGCCGTCTGAGGGCAATTGTAACGCTGCTCGCGGGCGCCTGCGGCTTCCGTAGCTGCGAGCTCTCGGGCGAGCAGCGTTCAGATAGGTCATATACCAATCGCCACACGCGCCCGAGGAACCGATGCGCCCCTTCCACGCCGGCATCGCTCCATTCTAAATCTTTCTCCGGCGGGGCGGCAAAGAGGGAGAACAGCCGCGCCGTATCGGCGCCGTAGGTCGCGATGAGGCGCTCCGGGTCCACGACGTTCTTCTTGCGCTTGGACATCTTCTCGGTGCGCCCTTTCTCGACCGGCCGCCGGCACTTCCCGCAGCGCCAGCCCTCCTTCTCGCCGCCGATCAAGTCGCCGGGGAACAGCCAGCCATGCTCCTCGCACCGATAGGTTTCCTTGCAGACCATCCCCTGCGTCAGGAGCCTCGTGAACGGCTCGTCCACCTTGATGAGTCCGATATCCCGCAGGGCCTTGGTGAAGAAGCGCGCGTAGAGCAGGTGCAGCACGGCGTGCTCGATGCCCCCGACGTATTGGTCCACCGCCATCCAGTGATTCGCCTTGGCGGAATCGAGGGGGCGCGCTTCCTCGTGAGGGGAACAGTACCGGAGGAAGTACCAGGACGAGTCCACGAAGGTGTCCATCGTGTCGGTCTCGCGGCGGCCCGCGCCCCCGCACTTCGGGCACTGCGCGCGCACGAAGTCCTTGACCTGTGCCAGCGGGGACGCCCCCTTGCCGGTGAGGGGGACATCGTGGGGCAGCCGCACGGGCAGGTCACCCTCGGGCACCGGCACGGTGCCGCAGGCGTCGCAATAGATGATCGGAATCGGGGTGCCCCAATAGCGCTGGCGGGAGATGCCCCAATCCCGGAGGCGATAGTTGACGGCCTGGGCGCCCAGGCCCTGGGCTTCGATGAAGCCGGCGATCCCGGCCTTTCCCTCGGCCACTGAGAGGCCCGTGAACCGGCCGCTGTTGACGAGCGCGCCGGCTTCCTCCTCGTACGCGGCGGCGAGCGGCTCGGCCAGCGTCCCTTGCGGGTTCTGGATGACCAGCCTGACCGGAATCCCGTATTTGCCGGCAAACTCGAAGTCGCGCTGGTCGTGGGCCGGCACCGCCATGATCGCGCCGGTGCCGTACTCGTAGAGGACGAAATTCGCCACCCAGATCGGGATCGGCTCCAGCGTGAAGGGATTCACGGCGCAGGCGCCGGTGAAGATCCCCTCTTTTTCGCGATCGAGGGCGGTCCGCGCCGCTTTCTCCTGCCGGGAGACGCGCGCCACGAAGTCCCGGACCGCCGCGGCCTCGGGACGGCCCTCGATCAGGTGCTCGACGAGCGGCGACTCCGGCGCCAGACTCATGAACGTCGCGCCGAAGATGGTGTCCTGGCGCGTGGTGAAGATGCGGATCGCCGCGAGCCCTCCGGCCGGCTCGGCCAGCGGGAAGTCCACCTCGACGCCGGCGCTCTTGCCGATCCAGTGCCGCTGCATCGCGCGCACGCGGGCCGGCCAGGCGGTCAGGCGGTCGCAGCCCGTCAGCAGCTCCTCCGCGTACGCCGTGATCTTGAAGAACCACTGGTCGAGCTCCTTCTGGACCACCGGCGTCTCGCAGCGCCAGCAGCGGCCCTCTTCCACCTGCTCGTTGGCGAGCACGGTCTCGCAGCTCGGGCACCAGTTCACCGCGGACCGCTTCTTGTAGGCCAGGCCCTTGTCGAAGAATTTCAGGAACAGCCACTGGTTCCAGCGGTAATAGTCGGGCTCGCAGGTCGTTATCTCACGGTCCCAGTCGTACGAGAGCCCCAGGCGCTTGAGCTGCGTCCGCATGTACGCGATGTTCTCCTGGGTCCACTCGCGCGGGTGGACCCCGCGCTCGATCGCCGCATTTTCGGCGGGAAGGCCGAAAGCGTCCCACCCCATGGGATGCAGCACATTGAATCCCCGCATCATCTTATAGCGCGCGATCACATCCCCGATGGCATAGTTCCGCACGTGGCCCATGTGGATGCGGCCGGACGGGTAGGGGAACATCTCCAGGCAGTAGTACTTGGGCCGCGCGGGGTCCTCGGTCGCGCGGAAGGTCTGTTGCGCCGCCCAGGCGCGCTGCCAGGTGGCCTCGATCTGCTCATGGTCATAGGTTCGTTGGGTCACAGCGGCGAATCTAACACACCGGCGGGGAGGGGGCAAGAAACTGACGCCCGACTTGCTACTCGCAACACCGGCTATATTTCTCGGGCGGCACGTTCTTCATTTGGGTGAAGACCGCCTCTCTTTCCTCTTCGCCGACGGAGTTATCTATCCAGGGGTAAAGGATGTTCTCCTCTTTCTGATTGTGCGCGGTCAGGACCTCGAGAAGCCCTCGCTCGGATTCGTCGGTGGTCGTGTCCCCGGCGGCGATCTTGTCGTGGATGGACTTGAGAAAATCCTTGATCTGACGGTGCTCCATCCGCATGACTGCGGTTGGTCCATGATCGCGCATCCCCGTGGCGTTCTCGAAGAGGGGAAAGAGCATCTCTTCTTCCCAGACGATGTGCCGCTGGAGCCCGGTCAGAAACTCTACGAATAGCCCCTTTGCCTTGGCGGTATCGCTCGTCTTGATGTGTTGGAACCCTTTAAAAATCTCATCAAGTCGATCGTGATCCTGACCCATGAACTCCGTGACGGTGGTCGCCATGTCGGACATTCTCCTTTGATGGTGGTGACCCTGGCTGTCGACGGCGAATCTAACACACCGGCGGGGAGGGGGCAAGGAAGGGGATTCCTCACCCTTGCCCGGGGCACCCGTTGCTCGGGGCACTGGCGAAAATTCAGGCGGGGGGTCTGGCTCCGAGGCGGGGTCTGGCTCCGGCGCGGGGTCTGGCACCATTTCATTCTGATGACAATGGTGACTGACCCATCCTTGTCATTGGTCCGACGATCGCGGCGGGAGGACGCGGAGGGGAACCGATTTTACCTTTTGCCGCCCTGCGGTGTCTTATTGACATGGAAGGCTGATCCTCTTAATCTTTCAAGCAGCGGCGGAGGCGGTATGGATCAGGAACTTGTTCAATACCTTGACGAACGATTTAATGGGCTCGTTCATGGGCTGGATCAGCGGTTCGAGCAGATCGACCGGCGATTCGAAGGGATTGACCGCCGCTTCGATGAGGTAAATGACCGGATCGAAGAGGTTAAGCGCCACAGCGGCGTGCTAGTCGAAGATCTTCGTTACCAGGTCCGGCTTGTGGCCGAGGGGTTCGCGACCTTCGTGGAAGGGCGATATGCTCAGGACCAGGCCCGTATCGACGAACGCTTCAACGAAACCCAGGCGTTGCTCCGCACATCGTTCGAGCATCTCACTCGGCAAGACGACCAACTCCGCCAGCGCGTAGAGAATCTCGAACGGAACAGGCCCAACTAGGGCCGTTCCTCCAATCTTCTCCAATCTTGCTATCGGAATCGCTGTAGGGGCGCCGCGCCCGTCCGCGGGGTCTGGCTCCATGTGCAAGGTCTATTTACTCGCTTTGGGGATGGTGATATAATGTACTCACATTGAGACACCATCAGGAGGTCTGGAAATGATCAAACGACTCACCAAGCATGGCAACAGCATGGCCCTCGTGATCGACCGCGGGGTGCTCAATCTGTTGGAGATCGATGCCGACACGCCTTTGAACATCACAACCGACGGCAAATGCCTCGTCGTTTCGCCAGTACGGGACCCCGCGCGGCAGAAGAAATTTCGCGCGGCGCTGGAGGAAGGCAATCGCCGATACGGAAAGATGCTCAAGAGGCTAGCGGATTAAACGATGACTCCGCGGTTCCTCACGCTGGAGGAGGTCATTGAAATTCAAGCCGACCAGATCGAACGGTATGGCGGAAGACCGGGAACCCGCGATAAGGATCTGCTGCAATCAGCCGTTGCCATGCCGGAGTCCGGCTTTGGTGAACACTACCTTCACGGGGACCTTTTCGAAATGGCGGCGGCCTATCTGTTTCATCTCGTCCGGAATCACCCTGCACGCTCACCGGCCCAAACGGCGTGACGCTGGATGTTTGCACTATCTGGATGACCGAGCACTTGTCGGGCGCCACGAAATTCGTTACACTAATCCCAGACAAGCGGAGGACATGATGAAATTTGAGCTATACACTGATGCGGCGCTGACGTGCGACCTGCCGGAGCATCGTCTCCGTCGCGGCGACATCGTCAAGCTGGCGGACCACCACGCCGCCCCTGATGGCACAGAGGGGTATTCCATCGAGGTCTTCAACGCCGTCGGCGACACCATTGCCGTCACCACCGTCCCCGCCTCCGCCCTCGAAGCCCTCCGCGAAGACGAAGTGCTCAGCGCTCGAACGCTGTAACAAGACGTTACTTCCCTTTATCCTTCCAAAACTACCCATCTGCGCCGGGCAAGAGGAGCAGGCGCCGCCGCATCCCAAACCGAAGCGGATTGGCTTCCGCGCCTAGCCGAAGAGAACTGGCTCCCTTCCGCGCGGGGTCTGGCTCGGGCGCGGGGTCTGTCACCGTTTCATTCCGATGAATCGGTGACTGACGCCACGCAGGTCATTGGTCTGACGATCGAGGCGGGAGGAAGCGGAGGGGAACCGGTTTTACCTTTTGCCGCCCTGCGGTGTCTTATTGACATGGAAGGCTGATCCTCTTAATCTTTCAAGCAGCGGCGGAGGCGGTATGGATCAGGAACTTGTTCAGTATCTTGACGAGCGGTTTGG
>JBGPTH010000005.1:0-104405 GCA_041490525.1 Nitrospiria bacterium | reverse complement strand
AGAGACCCTGATCTCTCAGATCGCAAGATTCTCGCTCGGCGGGGGTGTCCTGTACTATTTCATGCAGCTTGCGACGATGCTGATTTTAGTCCTCGCGGCGAACACGAGCTACAACGGGTTTCCGCGACTGGCCTCCCTGCTGGCGCAGGACAGCTTTCTCCCGCATCAGATGCGCAATTTCGGAGATCGCCTGGCGTTCTCGAACGGGATTTTATGGCTGGGGGCGTTCGCCGCCCTCCTCCTCATCGTCTTCCAGGGAGACACCCATGCGTTGATCCCGCTGTATGCGGTCGGAGTCTTTCTCTCGTTTACCCTGTCGCAGGCGGGCATGGTCGAGCATTGGCGGGACCGAAAAGGGCGCGGCTGGCGGAAGAAGCTTGTGATCAATCTGACCGGGGCCGTGGCGACAGGCGTGGCGACGGTGGTCCTGGCCGTGACGAAGTTCACGCACGGTGCCTGGGTCGTGATCATCCTCATTCCGATCCTCATCCTCATGTTCCGGAAAATTCGCTGGCACTATCGCATCGCCGCCTGGCAGCTCTCGCTGGACATGTACGAGCGGCCTCCGGCGCCACCCCGGAACACGGTCGTGATGCCGATCAGCGGGGTCAACCGGGTGGTGATCATCGCGCTGGACTATGCGCGTCAGATGGGACAGGACATCCGCGCGGTGTACGTGGACGTGGATCCGGATGAGACGACCCGGATGAAGAAGGACTGGGAGCGGTGGGGGGCGGGGGTCCCGCTCGTGATCCTGCCCTCGCCGTACCGCTCCTTTCTGGAGCCCTTCTTGAACTATCTCGAGGAGGTGCGGAAGCAAAAACCCGGGGAGTGGATCACGGTGGTCCTGCCTGAGGTCCTCCCGGCCCGCTGGTGGGAGAACCTCCTCCATAATCAGCGGCCTTTGCTCATCAAAGCGGCGCTGCTCTTCAAGCCCCGCGTCATCGTCACCGACGTGCCGTATCACCTGGGGCTGTATTAATTCCGCCTGTCCTCCTCTCGTTGACTGATCCGTGAACGCTATTTTGAGACAGGCCCGGGATAAGCGGTGAGATCCCCGAGGGCCTCGCCCACATCGAACCCCGCTGCCTCCGCGGCGGCTTTCAATTCCAAATCTCGCAACCGGACCTCGCGGCTGGTCCGATAGGCGTCGACAAGTTCGAGAATCCCCCGGGCGCCTTCCTTGTAGGCCGCCTGGGCGATCCGAAGCAACCGGTCCGCCCGCTGTCTGACGGCCGTCTGATAGCGGTCGCGCTCGGCCCGCCGTTGTTGATACACAGCAATGGCCCGCGTCACCTCGGTGGGAATGCGGGTCTCCAGCGCCTGCACGTCGAACCCCGCGGCGTCGGCCGTCGCGCGCGCCGCCTGGATCGTCCCCTGCCCGCGCCGGAAGACCGGAAGGGGCACCGACACACCGGCCAGTAGGTCTTTGCTGGTCGGCCCCGCGCTGGTGAGCAGGCCCAGGCTCAGGGTGAGATCCGGCACCACCTCGCGCCGGGCCAGGGTGGCCGCCGCCTCCGTGCCGCCAGCGAGGGCTCTGGCGGTTTTCAAATCGCCGCGCGCCGTGAGGGCCACCGCTTGGAGGGCTCCGGCGTCGGCATAGGGGGGGCTCAGGTCCGCCGACACCACAGTGAAGGTTCCCGCCGGCGCAGCCGGCCCGATGGCCTTGCGCAATTCCTCGAGCGCGGCCTTTTCGTCGGCCAGCGCATCGCTCAACTCGGTCCGGACCCGCTCCGCTTCCAGTTCGCCCCGGGTGAGGTCGTACTGGGCCGTGGCCCCCGACCTGACGCGCTTCTTGAGGACGTCGACCACCTCTTCAAGCGAGACGAGGTCCTGCCGGGTAAAGAGGACCCGCTGCTGGGCCGCGACCAGGCGTGAGTAGGCGCGGAGCACCGCCAAGCGCAGGCCGACGTCGCGGGACAGAAAGGCGCCTTCCACCGCGTCCCGGTTCGCCTCCGCCACCTGGCGCCGGAGACCGAGCTGTCCTGCGATCGGCACCGTCTGCGAGAGCGTATTGGAATAATAATGGTCCCCGTTGGTGGGCGTTCCGGAATTGTTGTGCCCCTGGGAGTGCGCGACCGTCGGATTCTCCAGGAGACCCGCCGCGCGGACCTGCTGGCGGGCGGCTTCCACTTGTTTCAGGGCTGCCTTGCGTTCGAGGTTGCCCGCTTCATACGCCACCAGGGCCTCCCCCAAGGACAGCGTGGGCTCCTGGACCGTCGCCCCGGTCTGCGTCATCGGCTCCGGGCGATCCTGCGCCGCGGCGCTCAGAGGGACCAGTAGGAAGACCAGCGCCCCCAGACACGCCAGGGAAGCGGTGGGTGCATGCGGGGTCACGCCGGGGCGTTCGATCTTGGAAAAGAACCGGAAGCTGAACAGCACCGGAATGAGAAACAGGGTCAGGGCCGTGGAGGTGACGATTCCTCCGATGATCACGAGGGCGAAGGGCCGCTGGGTTTCGGACCCCATGCCGTGCGAGAGCGCAGCAGGCACCAAGCCAAGTCCCGCCAGCAGGGCTGTCATGAGCAAGGCACGGAGCCGCATGCTCACGCCTTTGAGGATGAGTTCATTGATCGTCATCGGTTCCTCCTCCTGCTGCAATTGACGGAAGGTGGCGACCAGGAGCACGCCGTTCAGCACCGTCTGGCCCATCAGAGCGATCAGGCCGACCGCCGCCGACACCGAGAAGACGGTCCCGGTCAGCCACAAGGTCACGATGCCGCCGACGAAGGCGCACGGAACCACCAGAATGATCAACATCGAATCCCGGATTGATCCGAAGGCCAAATAGAGGAGGACGATCACGGCCAAGAGGGCCATGGGGACGACCACCATCAGACGGGCCATAGCCCGCTGTTGGTTTTCAAACTCGCCGCCCCAGGTCAGGTAGTAGCCTTCGGCAAGGTGAACCGCGGCGTTCACCTTGGCCATCGCCTCGGCGACGAAGCTCCCCATGTCCCGGTCTTCGATGTTACACTTGACCGCGATGAACTTGCTGTAATTTTGCCTCCAGATCTGAGCCAGCCCGTCTACCACCCGGATCTTGGCGAACGTGTCCAACCGGATGCGGCTTCCATCCGGGGTCCCGATGGTGATCTCTCCGATCCGTGACGCAGTGGATCGATTGGGCTCGGCCAGGAGCACGCGAACTCCAAATCGCTTTTCCCCTTCCCAGAACTCGGTCGCGATCCGGCCGCCGATCGCGGTCTCGACCAGGCGTTCCACGTCGACGATCGTCAAGCCATGCCGCGCGATTTGGGGACGATCCAGTTCAATGACGAGTTGCGGGATTTTGCCGGTCCGATAGACCGCCGGGTCCTCAACACCCCGCACGGTTTTGATCACGGCCAGGATTTCATCAGCCTTCTCTTGGAGAATCCGGTAATCCTCGCCATAGATTTTCACGGCGATCTGCCCCCGAATCCCGCTGATCGCCTCCTCGACGTTGTCACGGATGGGTTGAGAGAAGTTGAACATGACGCCGGGAATGGAGCTGACTTGTTCCCTCATGGCGTCCACGAGCTGCTCCTTGGTCCGGCCGGTCTTCCAGTCTTCTTGGGGGTGCAGGTGGATGAACGTTTCGCTCTGGTTGGGCCCGATCGTATCGGTGCCGTCCTCGGGACGGCCCTGCTCCGAGAGGACGTCCGCCACCTCGGGAAATTGAATGAGGAGTTTTCGTGTTTCGGCCAGGAGCCGTTGGCCTTCCCGCAAGGAGATGGCATTCGGCATTTCGACATAGATGTGGAGGTCCCCTTCGTTGAGCTCCGGGAGGAACTCCGTCCCTAATCGGGTCATTAGAAAGCCGGCCAGGAGGAGCACCGCAACCATGCCGGCGATCACCGCTCCTCGCTGACGGAGAGCCTGAGCAACCAGAGGGTCAATCACGCGACGGGCCCAGCGCATGAACAGGGGTTCCTGATCCTCATGCGGCGCCTTCTTGATAAGGAGGGCGGCGAGGGCCAGCACGGCCGTGAAGGAGAACAGCAAGGCGCCGGTCAGGCAGAAGGCATAGGTAAAGGCCATCGGGCGGAAAATCCGGCCTTCAACCCGCTGGAACGAATAGATCGGGATCAGGGCCGCCATGATGATGGTCAGGGAAAAGAGCGTCGGACGGGCCACCTCTTTCGCGGCCTGGGCGATGACGATCGGTACGCGATGCGGATCCGGCTGGCGCTCCGCAAGGCGGCGGTAGATGTTTTCAATAAGGATCACGGCCCCGTCCACGATGATCCCGAAATCAATGGCCCCCATCGAGATCAGATTGGCCGGCACTCTGATGAGGTAGAGCCCCAGGAACCCAATCAGAAGGGACGCCGGGATCACGATCGCGACGGCGAGGGAGCCTCTCCACGCTCGCAGGAACAGCCAGACGACCCCGGAGACCAGCAACGCGCCCTCCAGGAGATTGACGCGGACCGTATGCAGGGTCCGCTCGACAAAAGTGGTGCGGTCGATGAAGGGAACGATCTTGGTCCCCGCCGGCAGGATGCCGCTGTTGAGGAGCTCGACCTTCTCACGGACCTCGCTCAGCACGATCGAGGGGTTCTCCCCGCGCCGCATCAGCACGAATCCCTCCACCGCTTCGGTGTTGGATCCACGGCCGGCTGTTCCCTGACGCGGGGTGTGCGCCTCCACGAGGGTCGCCACATCGCGAATGCGTACCGGGGTCCCCTTCTCGGCCGTCAGGACGATCTCCTTGATATCCTCCGGCGTGCGAAGCAGGCCGAGGCCTCTGACGATGAATTGTTCCTGTCCGTGTATGATGTGGCCCGCCCCGATGTTGGCGTTGGACCGGGCAAGGGCCTCGTAGACCGTCGTCAGCGTGATCCCATGCGCCTTCAGGCGGTCGGGGTCCACCAGGATGTGCGTCTCCTTGCGGAACCCGCCCAGGGCCACGACGTCCGCGACCCCGGGGACTTGTTTGAGATGCGGGGTGACCATCCAGTCCAGGAGGGTGCGCAGCTCGGTGGGCGATTTGCCGCCGCCGTCCAGGGTGAATTGATAGACCTCGCCCAGCGGAGTGATCTGAGGGCCCAGGACCGGAACCACGCCATCGGGAAGGTCCACCTGCCTGAGGCGCTCGGTCACCACTTGTCTGGCGAAATACATGTCCACCTCGTCGTCGAAGGTCACGATGACGGTGGAGAGCCCAAAAACGGAAATCGAGCGGAGATCGATGGCCTTGGGGAGGGCGCTCAATCCCCGCTCGATCGGGATGGTGACCTGCCGTTCCACCTCCTCGGCGGCCTGGCCCGGAAACAAGGTGATGATATTGACTTGAAGGTTCGTGACATCGGGATAGGCCTCAATGGGCAGGTTGGCATAGGCGTAGAGCCCGTATGCCAGCAGCACGAGCGGGAACAGCAGCGTGGCCATCCGGCGGTGGACCGCCAGATCAATGAGTCGGTCAAGCATCTCTAAGGAGTCTCAAAGGAGCTTGTGAAACGCGGAATCGAGAAGAATGGCCCCCTCGACTACGATGCGCTCCCCGCCCTTGAGGCCCTTGATCACGGGGACTAGCGACCCCATTTCCGGGCCCAAGGTCACTTCGCGTGGCGTATAGGTCCGCTGTTTGTCGTCGTCTTCCACATAGACGAAGAATTGGTCGCCCTTCGTCACGACGGCGGAGGTCGGGATGAGGAGATCGGCGCTGGGGCGGTGCAGCGTCACGTCCACAAACATTTCTGGTTTCAGCTTGAGCTGGGCATTGGGAACCAGGCACCGAAGCTTGGCGGTCCGGGTGGACTGGTCCAGCAGTTCACTTGCGTACTCCACGGTGCCGGGGAATTTTTGGCCGGGGTAGGCCTGCGCCTCCACCTCGACCGGAAGGCCAGGGTGCACCCCGCCCATCTCCCGCTCCGGGAGATCCGCCAGGACCCAGACCGTGGAAAGGTCCGCGATGATGAACAATGTTCCGCCGGCAGACTGGACTTCCGCGCCGAGGGCCGCCGACGGGGTCCGGCTGACGACCACGCCGTTGATCGGCGCCTTGAGCTGAAACTCTGGGGAGGACTTTTCTTGACGCCCCCCCAGGCTCGCCAGGTCCGCCTCCGCGCGTTCGTATTCAGCGCGCGCTTGGGCGAGGGCGTCTTCTGCCTCTGTGACTTCGCGCTGGGTAGCCGCCCCTTCGGCGAAAAGCCGCTGCGCCCGCGCCAAATTCTTTTCCGCCATCCGAAGCGTGGACCGGGCCTTTTGCTCCGCCGAGCTGGCCAGCGTGAAGCCCGGACTTCGAATGACCAGGAGCGTCTGCCCGCTTCGGACGAGGTCTCCGGGTTTGACCAATACCCGAACCACACGCCCCTCGACCGGAGAGCCGACAAGCGCCGTCCGGTCCTCGTCGAAGGTGACCCGCCCATTCAGGTCGATGGTAGACCCTCCCTCGCTGCGTCGGACCTCGGCGACCTTAAGATACTTGAGGTTGGCCTCGGTGGCCGTGAACTGTTTCCCTGACTGCTTGGCGGCCTGGGCGGTTTCCGGTTCAGGAGTCTTGCCGCATGCGACGAGGGTTGCGAAGACGAGCAGAAGGAGGGCCGGACCCGATTGTTTCTTGAGAAACACCATGGCGCCGCCGGCTGGAGAGACCCAGGCCATTGGAGGCTCTCGCATGGACTTCAGTGATGCAGGTGCTTGAGGGTCGCGGCCATGAGGACGATGAAGATGCCGAACCAGAAGGCCGGGCGCAGGAAGGGGATCCCTTCCGGATCTCTTTCCTCCTCACCGGCCTCGCCCTTTTCCACGGGCGGCGGTGGAAAAATGAGGTTATAGAGGAAGAGGGTCATGAGGCACATGACGAAGAACAGCTTGACGCCCAGGGCGATAAGGTAGGGATTGGTGAACCCCTCCCCGTTTCCCGCCTTCATCAACCGGTGGACGTACACGACGTTGACCCCGCCGGTGACCAGAATGACCAGCATGAGCACCCCGATGATCCGCTGGTATTTCTGGTAGATGGCGTTGGCCAGCGGCTTGAAGAGCTCCCCTGAAACGGTCTTACGCAACGAGGGCACGACCGCCATCATCAGGACACCGAGGCCACCGATCCAGAGGATGGCCGACATGAGATGAAGCCAATGGTTGACGATCGGGATCCACTGATCGATGAATGCGGTGAGGAACCGGTCCATCAGAATTTGAAGACGGGCTTGTCGTTGCCGAAGCGGGCCTTGCGAAGCTCTTCCATGAACTCGGGCGTGATCACGGTCAGGCCCCGCTCCCGGGCCTTGGCCTCGACGCTCTTCTTGACCATGGCCTGCATGAAATACGGGATACGCCGGAACCGGGCCGAGGCCTCCTCCGTCCACCGGATCGCGAAGGTCCCGGGGGCTGCATCCACCCCGATCTCGTCCACCCGCACTTTGGGCCCGCCCTTCGGCGTGTACAGGCACCACTCATCCGCATCCAGCCAGTCCCCGTGGTCGGCGTACGGCCGGGCGCGGCAGCCCCCACAGATTTCCGAGTACTCGCAGTCGGCGCACTTGCCCTTGAGCTTCGGCTCGCGAAACGAGTCGAACACCTCCGAGCGCTCCCACAGATCGACGAAGCTGATCTCCCGGACGTTCCCCGCACTCAGCGGCATGTACGGGCAGGGGGTCATGTTGCCTTCCGGGGTGATCCGGGCGTAGTTGGTGCCGGCGAGGCAGCCGCCGCCCATGTAGCCGGTGGCCTTCGTGATCGGGGAATTGGGGTCCCGCTCGTAGGCGATGCGCTTGAAGTGGGGGGCGCAGCGGGCCCGGACCAGCATGTCCGGGTATTGCTTCTGCGTATCGACGAGGTAGGTCAGCACCTCCTCGTACTGCTCCGGGGTGATGTCCGTCATCTCCTCGCCGCGACCGGTGCACACCAGGAAAAACAAATTGAGGACGCGCGCCCCGAGCCGATGCGTGAAGGCCACCATGTCGGGGACTTCCCGGTAATTCATCGGGGACACGCTGAAATGAATCTGGAATTGCAGCCCGTTGCGTTTGCAGGCGTCGATGCCGGCCATGGTGCGCGCCCACGCGCCGGGCAGCCCCCGGAAGGCGTCGTGCTTGGCGGGATCCGTCGAGTCGATGCTGATCCCCATGCCCATCACCCCGATGTCCGCCAGGTCCTTGGCCAGGGCGTCGTCGATCAGCATCCCGTTCGTCCCGAAGACGACCATGAAGCCCAGCTTCACCGCGTACCGGGCGATCTCCAGAATGTCCGGGCGGGTGAGCGGCTCGCCCCCGGTGATCACGACGATGGCGTGCCGGTTCACGACCACCATCTGCTCCAGCAGCGTGGCGACCTCCCGGGTGGAGAGCTCGTCGGGGCCTCCGCCGGCCCGCGTCGTGGCGTCCAGGTAGCAGTGCCCGCACCGGAGATTGCAGCGCTTCGTGAGATTCAGGGCGATGAGGTAGGGCTTCCAGTCGTTCTGCGGAGTCGGCTTTCTCCCGACCGGCAGCAGGCCCAGCCGGTCCACATACCGGAGGGGGATCGGGTTGATGATCTGCAGCGTCTCGTTCACGACGACTTGTTGCCGACCAGCTTCTCGATGATCTCTTTGAGGTTGCCGGTCTTCATCGCCTCTTCCATATAGCCTTTGGCGTGCGCGATGCCGGCCTCCGCGATCTCATGGGTGATCGTGGTCACGGCGATCTTCTCGGCGTGCTTCTCGATCAGAGCTTTCGTGCAGTCGCGCATGTAGCCGACTGGCGCCCGCTCCAGGCGGGCCACGGCGTCGTCGGTCCAAGTGAAACGGGAGGCCGGTTTCGCGTCGGCCGGCTCCGCCTTTTTCTCATCGGGCGCGAAGGCCCCTGTGCCTTTGTTGGCGAAGATCGGGGTGTACTCCTCGCCGGCCGCCTCGTCGATGTACGGTTTGGCGTACTCGAGCGTGATCGTCGTCATGCCCATCTTGCGGGCGGTCTTTTCAATCTTGGCCTTGGCCCGCCGGCGCTGGAACCCGGCCGGGACCGCGCGAATTGCCTCCTTGGCATCCTTGGTCCATTGCATCGGCACGTCGTCGTACGCCAGTTCGGTCTCAAGGAGGCCTTCGGTCTTCGCCGCCGCCTCGAACATGCTCTTGTCGATCAGCTTGAAGCGGTCAGCCGCGGCATGGCAGATCGGACACATCACCGGCTGGTCGCCCTTGGCCGTGTAGCCGCAGCCGCCGCAGAGATAGTAGTTCTGGCTCATGCGATCGAGGTAGGCCTGCGTGCTGGGGCTGACGGCGGGCTTGTCCTCCACGATGCCGGCCATCATGCCGGACAGCGTGGAGCCCATCATGTCGCGGGCCACGCCCTCGTCGGCTTTCATCGCGTTGCGGTCGATGCCCTGCGCGTCCAGGGTGGAGCCAAGCTGCTTCATGGCCTCCATGGCGCCTTTGGGCAGGATGTGCCCGACGGCCGCGTCCACCACCGAGTTGCTGATGATGGTGTGCCCCTTCTCGATCGCGTACCGGTGGATCGCCGTCTTGGCCACCCCTCGGGCGAACACCGGGATCCGCTCCATCCGCCGCAGGGCCTCCTCGGTCCAGGCGATCGTGTACTCGGCCAGTTGGTCGATGGGGGGGACGTACTTCTTGTTGGAGATCATGACGTGGCAGCCGACCATGCGGAGCAGGTTCTCCGTGTTCGAGCCGATGTCCATGTCCTCATCGCTGTGCACGCCGATCCGGCCGAGCACAAGCATCCAGGGCTCCGAGCGGCGGACGTACTGGAGGACCTTCTCGAAGGCCTTCCCGTCAAGGAGCGTCGTCTTGATGTCCTGCCCCTCGGCCTGGGCGATCTCCCGGGCAATGTCGAGGTGGGATTGGTAGATCTTGGCGAGCCCGCTGTCGATGATCTCCTCGTGGAGCTTCTCCTGCTCCTTGAACCGGAACACCTTTCCCGCCTCCTCATTGAGGACGCCGGAGATGCTGTAGAAGGCCGCATAATGGAAATAGGGATCGAAGGCCGAGATGGCCTCGACCGGCTTGTTCAGCGCCTTGCCGAGCGCCAGCGCCGTCTTGAGGCCGCCGAAGGAATAATGGCTCCCGTCCACCGCCACGACGATGGAGCCGCCGTTCATCGGCAGGGTGTTCTTGATGATCAACATGTCCGAACTGCGCACCCGGCGGACGACCCGCTCGGTGACCCCTCCGATGACGCTGTCCTTGACCGCCCCCACGCCCAAGGCGCCCATGATGACGAGGTCGTAGGCGTTGGTGTTGATGTCTTCGACCAGGACCTTGAAATTGCGGCCTTCCAGGGACCGGCGTTCGACCGGCAGGTTCGCCTCGGCGGCCTTCTTATCGACGATGTCCAGATAGGAGTCGGTAATGATCTGAAGACCGCGGGTGATCAGCGAGTCGTGGATCTGCCGCTGGCGTTCCAGTTCGTTCTCGTCGTGGTACTCCTCGGGGAGGCCCGCTTCCATCTGCTTGAAGCGTTTATCATGCATCTTCGCCGCATAGACGTGGCTGCCGACGAGCTTGGCCCCGAAGGTCTTGGCCAGGGACACTCCGACGTCGAGCGCCATATTGGAGTAGTCGGAGTTATCAACCGGGACGTAGATGGTCTTGTACATACCGACTCCCTCAGGTGCGCAAGAACCCGCCCCGCCCCCATCATCTGTTTGGAGGAAGACGAGCCCTGAACCCACCCCTCATTCCATGCTAAAGGGGCAAAAGGATTGCGTATCCTAGCACCGCATTTTGAGCAATTGCAACTATTTTTCTGGCTCTGAATAGGGCGTCATTCCCGACCGTTACTGGGATGAGGAGGGATCGGATTTCGCCCGGACTTTCCTGGACAGCAGGATGTCTTCCAGGTTGAGCAAGACATCCATGCCGGAGTTCAGTTCGACCCCTCGCAAGAGGCTGGTGTCGGCGTACCGGCCCCCGCCCGTATCCAGGGCAGGAGAGGACCCGGCCAAGGCGCCCGACCACGGTCTCGGATCGCGGCTGCCGGTTCGCGGGCCCCGTTTCCGATTCCAGGCGGCCAGGCACGCCTTTCCAATCAATTTGTTGAGCGGCGCGGGGTTGTACAGCAGCTTCCGAATGCTGGTGGGGGTAAGCCGGAGCGGATCATAGCCCGCCGTCAGGTAGCCCTCCTCCAGCAGCCGGTGCTCGAGGTCGGTGTGCGGCTGGATGCCGAGAAAGAACATCATCGGAAAAACCCGGTCCTCTCCCAGGATGGCCGCCACTTGTCTATACGATTCAATGGATTCCGATAGCGTCGCCTCCGTCTCGTCCGGGGCGTTGAGCGAGTAATTGAGAATGACCTTGCCCCGAAAGCCGGCGTCTGCCAGGTAGCGGCAGCCGTCGTACAGGCCTTCCAGCTTGAAGCCCATGTGAAGCCCGTTGAGGACGGCCTGAGAGCCAGAGGTGATGGCGACCTCCAGGTCTCCGACGCCCGAACGGACCATCAGTTTGGCGAACTCGACGGTGATAAGCGAGGTGCGGATATATCCGGACCATTCAAGCTCAAGCCTTTGGGCGATGATGCGCTCCATGATCTCGATGCACTGGGGGTAGGCCGCTTTGCCGGTGATGAACTGGGCGTCGGTGAACCAGAACCGCCGCGTGCCCCAGTGATGATAGTGATGGGCAAGGTCTTGAACAACCAGGGCCGCCGGCCGATACCGCACGCCCTTCCCCTCCAGGAAGGGATACAGACAGAAGGCGCAGTCGTATGGGCACCCCCGCTTGGTCTGGATCCCAACGCAGTCGTGGGCGTAGGCCGTATATTGGGGAAAGATGGACGAAATATACGGGAGGTCCACGGCGAGGTCGTCCAAGCCGGCATAGGTCTGCCCGGTCCCGCGCACCGTCTTCCCGGTCTGGCGGGTGATGAATCGCTCGCCGTCAAGGGGCTTCCCCTCCACCACCTTCAGGATGGCTTCCTCGCCTTCTCCCAGAATGCCGATGGTCCCCTCCGGGAGCTTTTCGATAAGCTGCTCGGCGAAGGCACCGAAGGCCCCGCCGCCGATCATGATTTGGGCGCCCGGGCAGGACTTGCGGATCAGCCAGGCGTGCGCCAAGTTAGCCCTGATGCCGGCGTAGTACTGATACAGGGAGGTCATGCCCGCGAACGACGCGGCGACTTTCTTCAGGGGATTGTTCGAGTAATAAAAATTGAAGGCCTGTTCCAGCGAGGCATCCCCCTCGTGCGGCGAGAAGATCTGGATGTCCCGCCAGGAGAAGCAGACGAGATCGGGGCGGAAGGCCTCGGCGGTCTCGCGCACGGCTTTTGAGCGTTCGCTCGAAGGGATCTGCGACAGATCCAGGATGCGTTGGCGGATCTCCGGGCGGCGCTTGTGGATGTAGTCCGCCAGGTAGGTGCAGCCGACCGGGTAAATCGGCTTGCAAGGGAGGAAGATGTAGAGAATGCTGTTCATTTGACGGCGAGATGGATGGCGACGATGCCACCGTTCAGGTTGATGTACTCAACGCACCCGAAGCCGGCGGCCTGCATCTCCTTGGCGAGGCCTGACTGATCCGGGAACGTCCGGATCGAAGCGGGAAGGTATTCATATACGCCGGTCGTATCTCCTGAGACCTTTGTCCCGATCCATGGCAGCAGAGAAAATGAGTACCAGTCATAAAGACCCCGGAGCCACGGAGCAATCGGCCGCGAGAATTCGAGGCACACCAGCCGGCCGCCGGGCTTCAGCACGCGATGGAGCTCGCGCAGGGTCGCCGGGAGATCGCCCACGTTGCGCAGGCAGAAGCCGGTCGTCACGGCATCGAAGGCGGCGTCCGGGACGCACAGCCGTTCCGCATTGGCCTGGACGCACACGATCTGGCGCTGCAGCCTGCCTTTCCGTACCTTGGCCATTCCCATGGCCAGCATGGGATGATTCAGATCTGCCGCTATCACGCGAGCGGTTTGCCCGAGACGCCGGATAGCCAACAGCGCAAGATCGCCGGTCCCAGCGCCAATATCCAGGACGAACCGCGTGCCAGGGGGAAGATAGCCGATGGCCTCGCGCTTCCAGCGATGATGCAGCCCCAGGCTGAGGACTGAGTTGTTCAGGTCGTAGTACCGGGCGATAGAGGAGAACATCCTCTGGACGGCCTGCTCTTTCTCCACACCAGTTCCGGCCGGCGAGGCGAGGGGCGTCCGCTCTTCCAACGTCACCATAGCGCGTCATCGTAGCACCCGCCGAAGATGCACGGCAAGCGGGGCTTGTGGCACTGTCCACCGTCGGCTAGAATGATTTGCCATGCCTGAACCCCGCTGGATCATCATCAAGGGCGCGCGGGAGCACAATCTCAAAAACCTGGACCTGGCGATCCCGCGCGACAAGCTCGTCGTGATCACCGGGCTCTCCGGATCCGGCAAGTCGTCCCTGGCCTTCGACACGATTTACGCCGAGGGCCAGCGCCGCTACGTGGAATCCCTTTCAGCCTACGCCCGGCAGTTTCTCGAGCAGATGGACAAGCCCGACGTGGATTCCATCGAAGGGCTCTCGCCAGCCATCTCCATCGAGCAGAAGACCACGTCGCGCAATCCCCGATCCACCGTGGGGACGGTGACCGAAATCTATGACTATCTCCGCCTGCTCTTCGCCCGGATCGGCCGCCCCCACTGCCCCCATTGCGGGGATCCGATCGCGGCCCAGACCGTCCAGCAGATGGTGGACGCCCTCATGGCGCTGCCGGCGGGGTCGAAGCTCTCCGTCCTCGCCCCCATCGTCCGCGACCGCAAGGGGGAGTACCGGAAGGAACTCCATGACATGCGCCGCACGGGGTTCATCCGGGCTCGGATTGACGGCAAGCTGCACGATCTGGGCGACGACATTCCCTTGGATAAGCAGAAGAAGCACACCATCGAGATCGTCGTGGACCGCGTGGTCCTCAAGCACGACGACCCGACGATGCGCCGGCTGGCGGACTCGCTGGAGATTGCCCTCAAGCAGGCCCACGGCCTCGTCGGGATCACCGTGGAGGGGAAGGGTTCGAAAGACCTCTTGTTCAGCGAGAAGCTGGCCTGCATCCGGTGCGGCTTCAGCTATTCCGAAGTGACCCCGCGTCTCTTCTCCTTCAACAGCCCTCACGGGGCCTGCCCGGCCTGCGACGGGCTGGGCCACGAACCGCCAGGGGGCTGCCCGTTGGATGCGGACGGAGAATATGAGGACGAGGACTATGCGACTCTGGCTTTGTGCCCGGTCTGCAAAGGCGACCGGCTGAAGCCGGAGAGCCTGTCGGTCCTGATCGACAAGAAATCCATTGCGGCGGTCACGCGCCTGTCGATCCGCACCGCCGCCGCATTCTTCGAACGGTTGGCGCTGACCGAGCGCGAGAAGACCATCGCCCAGCGCATCCTGAAAGAAATCCGGGAACGCCTGGGCTTTCTCGTCAACGTCGGGTTGGACTACCTGACGCTGGACCGCGCGGCCGCAACCCTGTCCGGCGGGGAGGGCCAGCGCATCCGCCTCGCGACCCAGATCGGGTCCGGCCTGGTCGGGGTCCTCTATATCCTGGATGAGCCGTCCATCGGGCTGCACCAGCGGGACAACCAGCGGCTGCTGGATACGCTCACCCGGCTACGGGACCTCGGTAACTCCGTGATCGTGGTCGAACACGACGCCGAGACGATGCGGCGGGCGGACTGGATCCTGGACCTTGGCCCCGGTCCGGGCGTCCACGGGGGCTCGGTGGTCGCCATGGGAACCCCGGCCGAGGTCATGGCCAACAAGGAGTCCCTGACCGGGCAATACTTGCGGGGGGACATGACCATCACGCTCCCGCACCGCGCGCGGCAGGCCGGGCGCTATCTCACGATCGCCGGGGCCAGGGAGCACAACCTGAAAAACATCACGGTGAAGCTCCCCTTGGGTCTCCTGACGTGCGTGACCGGCGTCTCGGGGTCGGGCAAGAGCACCCTGCTCTTCGATGTCCTGTACCGGAGCCTTCATCAGCTGCTCTACGGCGGCAAAGAACGCACCGCGCCGCCGGCGTCCGTCGCGTCGAAGGCCTGGCTGCACCGGATCGAAAAGACCTCGTGGATCACCGGATGCGCGGACATCAAAGGCGTGGAGCACATCGACAAGGTCATCAATATCGACCAGTCGCCCATCGGCCGCACCCCGCGGTCCAATCCCGCCACGTATACCGGTCTCTTCACCCATATCCGGGAGCTCTTCTCGAACCTGCCGGAGTCGCGGGTGCGCGGGTACAAACCCGGCCGCTATTCGTTCAACGTCAAGGGGGGGCGGTGCGAGGCCTGTCAGGGCGACGGCCTGATCAAGATCGAGATGCACTTCCTGCCGGACGTCTATGTGACCTGCGAGGTCTGCAAGGGCCGGCGGTACAATCGGGAGACGCTCGAGGTCCGCTATAAAGACAACAATATCGCCGATGTGCTGGGCATGACGGTCGAGGCGGCGCTGGCCTTCTTTCAGCATCTCCCATTGATCAGGACCAGGCTGGCGACGCTCAGCGACGTGGGGCTGGGGTACATCAAGCTCGGCCAGTCGGCTACCACCCTCTCAGGAGGGGAGGCGCAACGGGTCAAGCTCTCGCGGGAGCTGGCGAAACGGGCCACCGGGCGCACTCTGTATTTTCTGGACGAGCCGACGACGGGACTGCACTTTGCGGATATCCAGAAGCTGCTGGAGGTCCTCAACCGGCTCGTGGAGTCCGGCAACACCGTCGTCGTGATCGAGCACAATCTCGACGTCATCCGCAACGCCGACTGGATCATTGATCTCGGGCCGGAGGGGGGGGATCAGGGCGGAGAGGTCGTCGCCGCGGGGACGCCCAAGGACCTGGCGGCGGCGCCGGCGTCACACACCGGCCGGGTGCTACGAGGAGCCTAGCGCAACAGACCGCTCCTCTCCGGACCTCGCCAGAACGGGTCAACACGGGCGTCCCGGACGACGGGTTTCCCTAATGGGCGCGCTTCGAGAGAGGCGAGAGGTCGTTTTCGATGGCGTACCGCACCATCTGGGCCACGTTCCGGATTCCCAACCTGCGCCCAATGTTGACGCGATGCGTCTCGGCCGTGCGGGGGCTGATGCCCAATTTCTGGCCGATCTGTTTGCTGGTGTACCCGTGGGCCACCAGGCTCAGCACCTGGCGCTCACGCGGGGTGAGACGAGGGGTGACCCTGCGGGGGCCCTTGAGATCAGCCGCAGAGACAGTGCGCTTGGATTTGCGGGACCGGCGTGCAATCATGAGCAACCATCCTTCCTTGGAATTGACCGAGCCAGGCAGGCATCATAGCCTTTTCGTGAGTAGAACTTCAACAGGGAAATCCCTCTTTGGCAAGGGGCCGGAAAGGGGCCAGTAGGGGGGCTGCCTGGGCCAAATTTTCCCACCCCCGGATGTCACCTTTGACACCGGGGGGTGTCTAAAGGATAAAGAGGCGGCGGGAGACGGACCGGCGCGGCATGGAAGAGTCGGATAACCAGTTACTGGACCGCTACGCCGCCGGGGACGAGTCGGCCTTTGAGGAACTGGTCAGGCGGCACCAGCGCACCATCTATGATCTGGCCTATCGCATGCTGGAGAACCATGCCGACGCGGCAGACCTGGCCCAAAAAACCTTTGTCCAGGCCTTCCTGCACCATCGCACGTTCAGGCGCGCGTCGAGCTTTCGGACCTGGCTTTTTCAGATCGGGCTCAATCTCTGCCGGAATGCCCTCCGGGGCCGCGACCGGGCGCCTCATGAGGACGTGGAGGACGTGGTCCTGCAGGCGCCCCAGGATACTTTCGCGACGGTGGCCGCCGCGGAACTCCAAGACCGCCTGGGGCACGCCATCCGCGCGCTTCCGCCACGGCAGCGGGAGGCCCTGGTCCTGCGCGTCTATCACGATCAGGCCTTTGCCGACATCGGAGCGATCATGAGCTGCTCCGAAGGAACAGCGAAGGCCAATTACCATCATGCGGTGAACAATCTTCGCCGCGTTCTGGTGGAGCGGAAGGGAAAATCATGACCTGCCAGGAAGTCCAAGACTGGACCGTCGCCTATCTGGAGTTGGACCTGGACGCCTCGTGTGTGCGGGAGGTCACGGCCCATCTGGAAGGGTGCCCGAGTTGCCGGGCCGAGATGGAGGCCGTCCGCCAGGTCTTGGTCCGATTGAAGGGGCGGACGGTTACGGATCCGGGGGAGCGATTCTGGAGGGAGTTCCCGGCGGGCGTCCATCGCCAACTGATGGATGCCCAGGGTAAGGAGGGATCGCCTCCAGGGCCCTCGCCGCGCCGGGTCTTCCGGAACCACATGCCGGTCCGTGCGTGGCCGCTGGCCTTGGCGGCCTCGGTCATGCTTGTTGCGGGGGTCTGGCTGCTGGGGAGCCGGATTGAATCGCACAACGCGGGGCCGGCGCCAAACGGGAAGACCGTCGTGCACGCGCCGGTCAAAGGCCTGCCCGACACGCCGGACCTCGTCGAGGCGGATTGGCCTGGGGCCTGGTACGAGGACCCTGATACGATCCTGGTGGAAATGGCCTCGAGCCTCGACCGGCAGACCGTGGACCGTTTGTTCGGTGAAATCTGAAGGAGACGTATGGTGGAAAGCAGACTGCATTGGAGTGTCATGGCCTTGCTGGCCGTCCTGCTTGCGTCGCCGGCTCTCGGGCAGACGCCTGAGCCACCGGGGGGGCCTCGCCCGGATCCCCCGGTCATGAAGGAATTGGACCGGCTGACCGAGAAGGAGCGCGGGCCGGCCGAAGGTGAGGAAGGCGCCCGCCGCTTTGAGGAAAAGAGGCGAGAGCGGCTCATGGACTCGCTCCAACTGGACCAAGCCACGCGGACGAAGCTCAACCAGCGCTTGGGCCAGCTCGATCAGAAGGGCGAAGAATTACGGCGGCAGCGGCTGGAGGCGGTCCAGACCCTCCGGGAGCAGGCGAAGGGTCTGCGGAAAGACCCGCGCCGAGGTCCACGCAACGGCAGTCGCCAAGGATCGGACCCTGCTCCCCCAGCCGGAGCCCCGGTGGACGCGGCCGGATTGAAGCAGGCATTGGACCGCCTCTACGCGGTAGAGGAGGCGATGGCTGGGCTGCGGCGGGAACGCCTCCAGGCCGTCCGCGAGCTGTTGACGCCCGAGCAGCAGGCGAAGTTCTTTTTCTTCACCATGAAGTTCCGGAAAGATATGCGGGACCGGCTCCAACGGGAGCACGAAGGACGGGAGGGCGGGCCTCAGGAGCGGCGCCGGCGCCCGGAGGGAGGAGCCGAGCCCGAGAAACCGTAGGCGGGCGCGTTTGACCCTTCTTCGCTGATTCTGCTAGGCTCTCCTCATGTGGCGGTTCATCGTCCTCGGCGTCCTTCTGATCATCGTGTACTTCATGGTGAAGAGTGCCCTGCGAGGCCTCTTCAGCAAGAACCGGGACGTGGCGAAGCCCATCGGGCCGTCGGGGAAGCCCTCCGAGATGGTCCAGGATCCGGTCTGCGGGATGTACGTGCCGAAGGAAGGATCGTTTTTCCTGCAGCAGGGTGACCACACCCACTTCTTCTGCAGCGAAGCCTGCCGCGCCGACTACCAGAAGAAGCTCAGCTCCGCCTAGCAGCCCGAATAGTCGTACTTCTCCAGCTTGCCTTCTTTGTCGAAGTACAACTCGATCTCGCACTCGTGCGGATTGATCCCGCCGAGGACGCGGGAGGTCCCGCCCGCGATCCGGTAGTAGGTCCAGGTCTCGCCCCCCCAGAAGCGCTTGGACGTACCGGAGGGCTTGCCCCACTCCTTTTCGAACCACGCCGTGGATTCCTGCCGCTGAGCTGCCGGCTTGAGGGTTTGTTCCAGGTAGGGATTGCTCGCACATCCAGCCGCCAGCAGCAGGACTGCCAGTATGATTACCGAACGTGTCATGCCCCCACGCCTCCTTCCTCCACAGCCCGTGGAATTGTTTGCAAATACCGGGGTGTTCCCCTAGAATACCATAAGAGGTATCGTGCAAGTCCGGTTCTTAAACCTGGAGGTGCACCATGATGCTGTTTCTGGATACGGGCAACACCAAAGAGATCAGGGAAGCGGCCAGTTGGGGCGTCCTCGACGGCGTGACGACCAACCCCTCGCTGGTGGCCAAGGAGGGACGGAGCTTCAAGGATCTCCTCAAGGAAATCTGCTCCATCGTGGACGGCCCGATCAGCGCCGAAGTGGTGAGCGTGGAAGCCGACGCCATGATCAAGGAAGGCAAGGACCTCGCCAAAGTCCACAAGAACATCGTGGTGAAGGTCCCGCTGATCCCGGAGGGCCTGAAGGCCTGCAAGGCGATGGCCGGCGAGGGCATCCGCGTCAACGTCACCCTGTGCTTCTCCCCTAATCAGGCGTTGCTGGCGGCCAAGGCCGGCGCCTGGTGCGTGAGCCCCTTCATCGGGCGGCTGGATGACATCAGCCAGGATGGGATGGGGCTGATTCAGGACATCGTGACCATCTTCCGGAACTATCAGTTCAAGACCAAGGTGCTGGTGGCCAGCGTGCGCCACCCGCTGCACGTGGTCGAGGCCGCCAAGATCGGCGGGGACATCTGCACAATGCCGTTTACCGTCTTCAAGCAACTCGTGCAGCACCCGCTGACCGACATCGGGCTCAAGAAGTTCCTGGCGGATTGGGAAAAGCAAAACATCCCGAGAGGGTAACCTCCCACAGCCAATGCCGTGATCGCCTGGGCCGGCAGAAAAGCGGTCGAGGGCGTCGCCTACGCGGCCGACGTCCTGTACCTGACGTACCTTGCCTTCAAGGAGCTCTTCTCCCCTACGCGGCGGGGGCGAGGGGATCCCTTTCGAGTCATTACCCGCCAGATCCTGTTCACCGGGGTGGATGCCCTCCCTGTTGTCGGGGCGATCGCCCTGATCATAGGCCTCATCATCATTCTCCAAGCAGGGACGACGCTTCCCAAGGTGGGCGCCGGGGCGCTCCTCGCCAAAATCATCGTGTTGACCGTGGTCCGAGAGTTGGGCCCGCTGATCACCGCCTTCATCCTGGTGTGGCGATCCGGGACCGCCATGTGCACGGAGCTGGGCAATATGCGGGTAGGCCAGGAGATCGCCGCCCTGGAGGCGATGGGCATCAGCCTGATCCGCTTCCTTATCACGCCGCGGCTGGTGGGGGCGATCGTGGCCATGATCTGCCTGACGGTCTATTTTGACCTGATGGCGATCGTGGGGGGCTTCCTGCTGGCCAAGGTCAACCTCAACATTCCCACCGCGGCTTACTTGGGAGAGATCGGGAAGTCGCTCTCGATCGCTGACATCCTGATCACCGTCATCAAGAGCGTGCTGTTCGGGGTGACCATTGCGGTGCTCTGCTGCCACCACGGGCTGTCGGTGGTCGCCGCCACCACCGAAGTTCCCCAGCAGACCACGCGGGCCATGCTCAATACCGTGACTGTGTGTCTGGTCCTGGACCTCATCGTGAGCGCCAGCTTTTATCTGTGATGCGTCCGGAGACAGTGCTCGAACTGGCCCACGTCTCGGCCTCCAAGGGAGACCACATGCGCGTCGAGAACCTGAGCCTGACGGTCCAGCGGGGCGAGGCCGTGGCATTCGTGGGATCCAATGCCTCAGGGAAGAGCCTCGCGCTCAAACTCTGCGCGGGCCTTGAGACGCCGGCCTCGGGAACGGTCCGGGTCCTGGGCGTGGACCCCTCCCAGGCGTCGGATGAAGCGGTCCTCAACCTCCGCCAGCGCCTGGGTGTCGTCTTCGACAAGCCCGCGCTCATCAGCAACATGACGGTGTTCAATAATGTCGCGCTCCCCTTGCGCTATCACTTGGCCCCTCCGGAGGATGAGGTCCAGGACAGAGTGATGGCGCGCCTCGCGGAATGCGGCGTCGAGGATGTCCGCGACCAGTTCCCGGTTGATTTGACCCTGGGAGACGCCCGCCTGGTCGCGATCGCGCGGGCCAGGGTAATGGACCCGGACCTCCTGTTCATCGACGAATTGCTGATCGGGTTGGACGCCGACGATCTGGTGCGAATCCGTGGACTTCTCGCGGGGCCCTGGAGAGAGCAGGGTCTGACGGTCGTCATCACGCTGAATGCCCCGACGACCCTCTTCGGGTCAATGGACCGCCTGGTGTTGCTGCGGGACGGTCGGCTCGTGGCGGCGTGCCCGCCGGAAGAAGCGGCTCGGGTAAAGGACCCGATGGTGCCGGATTTCTTCGCTTCCTAGATCGCATGCGGTGTGGTATTGGTTTTATCCTGTCACCTCAATGGAGAGGCGCAGGGAATAAGAAGAAATGACTTTCTGGAGGGAACGAACATGCATTACTCTCACCGCCTGTCCGAGACCCGCCTTCACCAGATTGTGGGGGGGTTCGTGATCCTTCCCGCCTTGATCATCGGCGCGATCCTGTTTGTCGTCGCCAAGAGCGAGAACCTGTTCGAAGAGAAATACCGGATCACGACGGTCTTCAGCGAGGGGTACGGGCTGAAGGCCGGTCAACCGGTTATCCTATTGGGATTCCAGATCGGCCAGGTCGGAAAGGTGGCCTTCACCGAACAGAACAATGCCGAGATCACTCTGGAGCTCTACAAGAAGTACCAGGACAAGGTGCGTGAGAATTCCATCGCGAAGGTCGGCAAAGCCGGCGGGTTCTTGGGTGAGCCGCAAATCGAGATCACCATAGGGAACAAGAGCAAGCCGGTGGTTCCGGATGGCGGGTACCTTGAGGGCGAAGAGCCGTTCAACGTGGGAGAATTGCTCGCCGAAATCAAGCCGCTCGTGGAGAACGTCAAAAAGACATTGGTCCGATTGGAGCAGATCACCCAGGACGTGCAGACGGCGGTGAAGAGCGGGAACGAAACTCTCGCCAACGTGCAGGAGGCCTCGACCCGCCTCCCGGACATTCTGGAAAACGTCAAACAGACCACCGTGACCGTCCGCGGCACGGCACGCACCCTCGCGGCCGACATTCCCGCCATCACGGCCAGCGCCCGCAAGAGCGTGGACCGGGTCGGCGACGTCCTGGCTGACGTGAAAGCCACCACGGCCAAACTGCCCGCGGTAGCGGACTCGGCCAAGGGGGCCATGGACGATGTGAAGGCCATGACGGAGGACCTGAAAGGGAACGTGCCCCCGCTGGTCCGGTCAGCCCGGGGGACGGTGGAAGACGTGGGCGAGGTCGTGGAGGGGGCGAAGAAGACCTTCCCGATCAGTGTCTTTGCTTCCAAAGGTCGCGCCGCGCGCGCGGAAGAGCTGGCGTCAATCGGGCCCCGGTCTCTGCGCAAGGATGACCTGAGCAAGGAATGAGGCTTGCCGGGCCGGCCATCCTTCTCGTCCTGGTCACCACGGGCGGTTGCTTCGGGGCGGCCTCTGGTCCTGAGCTTCCGCCTCTGGCCGCGAAGGTGCGCGACCTCCGCGACAAGGGCCACCGCGCCCTGACTCAGGGAGATGCGGAGCGAGCCGGAGCGACGTTTGAGGAGGCCCGTCGCCTGGCGGAGAGTATTGACGATCGTTCCGGGCTGGCCGCGGTCCTCACCGATCTGGGACTGGTGGCCGGGCTCCGGGGCGATCCGTCCAAGGCAGAGGACTTCCACCGGCGGGCCCTCGCGATCGCCTCTTCGCTTGGCGAGAAAGCGCTGATCGCCTCCACCCTCAGCCACCTGGGGCAGACGGCCCACCTGAGGGGCGACTCGGCCGCCGCGCTCGGCTACTACCAGCGGGCAATGACCCTCACGCGCGAGCTCAGGGACCGCCGGGGGGAGGCGATCGTGCTCAATAACCTGGGGCTCCTTCAGCAATCGAAAGGCGATCTGGGCCAGGCCGAGCAGAACTTCCAGCAGGCGCTCTCGATCAACACCGATCTGCACGAGCGGCGGTCCATGGCCAGCAACCTGAGCAACCTCGGCTCAGCCCTGGAAGACCGGCAGCGACTGGCCGAGGCCCGGACTCGCTTTGAGCAGGCGCTCGCGCTCGATAAAGAGGTAGAGGATCAGGCGGCCATTGCGGCCGACCTGTTTGCCCTGGGGCGTCTCTCCGAGCGCGAGCGTCGCCTGGAGGAGACCGCCGGGTATTGGGACCGCGCCTACCGAGGGTACCGCGCGATCAACAAGTTGGCGAAAGCCGGCGATGTCCTCCGGCGCCTCATCAGGGTGGCCCAGGCCCTTGGGCAGGACGCCCTCGCATCCGCCTATGAGGCGGAGCTGAAAACGCTCACCGCTCCACCGGGGAAAAAATAGCGAGTTTTTCCCGCTCGCCCCGTATCATCGCACCCTTGAAGGCGCATTGAGCAGCCTCCTGGCTTTGGCGAAGACCGAGTCAAACATCGGGGCCGTCAGCTTGCCCGTCTGGGTGTTCTGTTGGGACGGATGGTACGAGGCAAGCAGGGTCACGCCCCACGGCAGGCGACAGACCCGGCCGTGGACAAAGGCGGGACGCGGGCGGGGCATATCGTGGCCGAGGTCCCGGCAGGCCCTGAGATAGCCGTCGAAGGCGACCTTGCCCAGCGCGACCACCACGCGGACCTGTTTGAACAGACGCAATTCCTCCACGAGAAACGGCCGGCACCGGTTGAACTCCATCGGCAGCGGCTGGTTGCCCGGCGGGGCGCAACGCACCGTGGCCGTGATGTAGCAATCGGCCAGGCGCATCCCGTCATCGCGCGACACCGAGTCGGGCTGGCTGGCGAACCCGAAACGAAAGAGGGTGCGGTAGAGCCAGTCGCCGCTGCGGTCACCGGTGAAAATCCTCCCCGTGCGGTTCCCGCCGTGCGCCGCCGGCGCCAGGCCGACGACCAGCAGCCGCGCGTTGGCCTCCCCGAACCCGGGGACGGGCTTCCCCCAGTACTCCCATTCGCGAAACCGGCGCACCTTGACGAGGGCCGTGGTCTCGCGGTGCGCCACGAGCCGCGGACACCGGCGGCATCCTGCAACGGTGTTCTGGAGCACGCTCAGGCGGGACATGCGGGGGATTCTATCAGAGGCCCTCTTCGATTATAATAAACCATGTCATGGAGATCTTCCCTTCGTGTCCTCGTCACCTCGGTCCTGGTTTCCATAGCCTGCTTCGCATTCGCCCAGGGCAAGGGGGAGTGGATCACGAAGGCGCCGGCCCTGACCAAACGGACCGAGGTGGTGGCCGCCGCGGTAAAGGGCAAGATTTACGTGGTAGGGGGCTTTACTCGAGGCCTCCCCTTCGTCTCGGCTGTCGTCGAGGAGTACGACCCCGCCACCGATACCTGGCGCGAGCGCGCGCCGCTTCCGGTCGGCCTCCATCATGCTGGGATCGGCGTGGTTCAGAATCGGATCTATGTCATAGGCGGGTTCGAGCACTCGTTGCTCTCCATTTGGTCACCATTGACGAGCGTGTACGAATACGATCCCGGGGCAGACCGGTGGACGGCCCGCAAACCCATGCCCACCCCCCGCGGGGCGCTGGCGGTGGCGGTGCTCGACGGCAAGCTCCACGCCGTGGGCGGCTACAATCGGGACGGCAACACCGGCGCTCATGAGGTCTATGACCCGGCGACCGATACGTGGTCCACGCGGGCCCCGATGCCGACGCCCCGCGATCACCACGCGGCCGCGGTCGTCGGCGGTCGCCTCTATGCCATCGGTGGCCGGCTGAATCGGCAATACAGCCAGAACCTCGCCGTCACCGAAGAATACGACCCGGCCGCCGACCGCTGGACCCGTAAGGCGGACCTTCCCACCCCCCGCAGCGGGATCACGGCCACCGTCCTGGGCGACCGAATCTTTGTCTTCGGGGGAGAGGCGCCGGCCGGGACCTTCCGCGAGAACGAGGCGTACCACCCGGCGACCAACACCTGGGAGGCTCAGGCCCCGATGCCCACCGCCCGGCATGGGCTGGGATCGGCGGTCGTGGACGGCCGCATCTACGTAGTGAGCGGCGGCCCCACTCCTGGTGGCTCTTTCAGCGATGTCAACGAGGTGTTCGCGCCGTCACTGGCCTTGTCTCGATAGTCTTTGCTTTTCCATGGAGCGCGTGCCCGGGGGGAAAATGGTTAAGCGGTTCTGCATCGCGTGGGGAGCAGTCCTGGTTGTCCTGCTCAGCGCGGAACTCGGACGGCCCGCTGAGATCCCGCTCCAGCCCGTCCCTACCACCGTTGTCGTTCGGGTCGTGGGGAACCGTGCGCTGGTCCTGGGTGATGCCGTGGGCGGGGCCGACGTGACGATCAAGGATGCCGAGACCGGCGGCATTCTGGCCTCCGGCCGGCAAACCGGCCCCAGTGGGGACCTGCGCACCATCATGCAGACTCCCCACACACAGACCGAGCCTATTTTCAGTCTCCGGAACTCGGCCTCCTTCACAGCGGAACTCCGCCTCACGAAGCCCACGCTGGTGGAGATCACAGGGGAAGGACCCTTGAATTTTCCTCAGGCCAAGCGTCGGGCCAGCAAAACCGTGCTTCTCTATCCCGGCAAGCACGTGACCGGGGATGGGATCGTGCTGGAGTTGAACGGCTTGATCGTCCAGATCGAGGCCCCGCCGAAGGACCAGCCCTTGGGCGTGGGCGACAGCGGGACGATCCGGGCCACCGTGAGGATGCTCTGCGACTGTATCGTGGAGCCCTTCGGCAACTGGGACTCCCGCAAGATGGATCTCTACGGAGAAATGTGGGTGGAGAACCGCGTCATCATCAAGAAGATCGACCTTTTTCACCAGGGACCCAAGGGGCTGTTCCTCGGCAACTTCATCATCCCGCGGTCGCTTCAAAGCCAAGGGCATCTGACCCTTCGGGTGGTGGCGGCCGACGCCGAGGGCCTGAACGTGGGCTATGACGAGATCACCTACCCGCTCGTCCCCTTTGAGCAGAGCCGCGACGCCACCGGCCGCGAAATCCCGCCTATCGCACCGCCGAAACCGTAATCACAACACATTCATCCCTCTTCCCCTCGCCCCTTGAGGGAGAGGGAAGGGTGAGGGGTTTCATATTCCGTTCGTGGTGAGCCCGTCGAACCATGCACCTTCCATTCCGACGTAGGGGCTGGATTTATCCCGCCCTCTTCGATCCCCTCGCATCGCGTGCGGGGAGAGGACTGTGAGGTGACTCTGGATGCAAGAAATAATTAGTTTGCACTCTTCTGTGTTTTGATGTGTCTAAGACTCAGGTGAATAGGAAGGGTTCAACGCGAGGTGTTTAATTACTTTGTTTACTTTTTACTATAATATCTAAACTATCATACTATTAAGATAAGTCTTGACATAATATACTTTTAGTATGACACTAGTGAAATGCCGAAGGTTAAGCTGATGGGATACAGTTGCGGGCGATGCAAGCATGAGTGGGCCCCCCGTAAAAGAAGCAGTGAAGAACCAACGGTGTGCCCACGTTGCAAAAGTCCTTACTGGAATAGTCCACGCAGGTTGGCGAAGCGAGGGAAAGACTAATGGGATCTAATAATGGGCATCGGCTGAGGAACGGGACGCGCCCGCCTATATACAAAACTTCCATTGGTAATAGCGAGAATGACGAGCGATTTCGCGTCAAAGAGAATTTGCCCTTATATGGGCATTACAAACAATATGACGGCAATCTTACAGACAGGATCTGGTGGAAGCTATTTGAGGGAGACTGTAAGGCTACTCTTTCTTTGATCCCCGATGAAAGCGTCAACTGCATTGTGACTAGTCCACCTTACTACTGGCAACGTGACTATGGAGTTTCAGGTCAAATTGGTCACGAGCCCACTATCCAAGGATACGTTGATGCGATCGTCTCATGTTTCCAAGATGCCAAAAGAGTATTACGGGATGATGGTGTAGTATTTCTGAATCTCGGCGACACCTATTACTCGGCAAAGGGGAAGCCCCACGGACAAGACAAAAAGCATCGCGGCCGACAACTGTCTCGTTTACAGTTGCGTGCTGTGGACGGTCCTGGACTCGGACTACCGCGCAAATCTCTTATTGGAATTCCATGGCGGGTCGCACTTGCCATGCAGAAAGATGGCTGGGTCCTCCGCAGCGGTGTGGTGTGGCGGAGACCGGGATCACTACCGGAACCGACTGCTCACGATAGGCCGTGGCAGACGCACGAGCATATTTTCATTTTCTCAAGAAAACCGCGGTACTGGTTTAACCGTGCAGCGCTACTCGGTGAAGAGGATATCTGGCACATCCCATCACGCCCTGATAATCCAGGTGCACATTTTGCTCCATTTCCCTCAGCTCTCGTAGAACGCTGCATTGGCTCTGGCTGTCCTCCACACGGAACAGTGCTTGATCCGTTCGTCGGCTCCGGAACAACAATGGTTGTTGCGCTACAAATGGCACGTAATGCCATCGGTATTGAGCTAAACCCAAAGTATTGTCAGTTCATTACAGAGCGGCTTTCCAAAGCCGCCCAGCAGAACTTTCTCCCTCTTGGCGTCAAAAGAGAAAACGGGGCCAGAAGAAAGGTCCCGATCTAAAATCAGAGTATTTATAGCCTCATTGGCGTGAACATGGAGCCTCTGGTCGCTCACGTTATTCACAGTGGGCAGCGAGTTCAACTGCCTCCTTCCAACTGTGCTGATACGCCCACCGTTGTTCCTTCTGCATATATCGTCATCGAGCTAGATGGAGTAGCACTTCCAGCATTTGTCGAGCTCGATGGGCGGCTCTCTCCGTTAGTGACCAACGATACTAGAACTAAAGGATATCTGCAGGTTGATGTATTCCGTTCTGTAGGCTTTCACAAGCTTGAGGTCTGGGGCCAGCAATTTGTATTTGCTACTGAGGATGCCAAGCTTCGACTCGACGGCATCTTAAAAATACTCGATTACATCGGGACTGCGGGGCTCTCTTGGGGATCGCAACTATACTTTTCAGATGGAGCCGCATTAAGGCATCCGAAGATTGACTACGCTTGGTTAAGTGTCGCAGGGCCAGAAATAGTTCAGACCGCCGAATATGTTGCCGTCAGACCATATCGCAAGGTCGAAATGGTGCCCCGTGTGCAGCGTCCCCAATCAGGAAGACTGATGCTCCATCAGACGATCAAACTCCTTCGAAGCAATCCTCGCACCTTGCTAGAAGAGCATCGTGATGGTCCAATTGTTGTCGGCGACCACAGCTACATGCCCCGGATTGCGGTAATACGAAAGGCTCTATCCTCCTTTAACAATGTCGGTAATCGCCGCCTCACGTGGTTACTTCGCGAATGTGCACAGCTTGCGGCAAACATAAGAGATTTACTACCGAGTAACCGTCGCCAGGAGATGAAACAGTTGGAACGCTCTTGCCAGAATGCTTTAGAGCGGTTCCCTTTTTCGCAGCTTTCGAATCTGCCCCTCAAACTTCCCGAGACCCCTGCCCCAGAGGAGGTCATTGATGAACGCTATCAAAAATCATTCCGGTTTTATGAGGAGTTGATCGGTGGCATTGGATGGCGACCAGGGTTGAAAATGACGTCACGTTTCGCGTTCGTTGCCTATTCAGATGAGATTTACCAAGCTTTCGTAGCTATGACCATTGCGCGAGCGTTCGGTTTGCAACAAGTACATTCATATCTTAGCCCCTCGCTAGATGTCCCGATGTTCAAATCCTGCGAGTATGAATTGTACTATGACACTACGCCTCCCACTCGTTACCTCTCCAATTGGAGGGAAGTTTCCTCACGCCCGACAGCGATGCGGCCAGATCTGACACTGGTGCATCTTCCAAGTCGATGTGGAATGATTCTTGATGCGAAGTACCGTGTGGGGTCTGGAGGACGAGCGCCTAATTCGGCCCTAAATGAATGCCAGGTCTATATGCAAGGCTTCGGGAGAAATGTCATCGGGATGTGTTACCCAGGAGACAGGCTTGAGATGAATGCGGTGAGCGGAGACGGAAAAACCATTCTCGAGATCGCAATTAGCCCGATAGATGGATTGAATGAATATTTGGTATCCGTCGTCCGTCCTTGTATCGAGGCATTGCTGGAACCACTCAACGCCCAATAGTTAGGCCTTAGTCTTACCACTGCATGACCAAGTTGCCTTCGAACCGACGTTCTCGGCCTGTTGTGCCTCTAAAGAGGCGTTCTTAGAGAAGCGGGCGAAGTTTCCTCTCGGTCCCCGAAAATGCTCCCATTCTCTTTGCAAGCTCAGTCAGCTCGCGTACGTTGGGGAATTCTTTCGATAGATCAACTAATGTCTCCAGAAGTGTGGATTCGCCCTGAACCTGATGTAGTATCTTGTCCGCCACTTGTTCGCCTAGTACAGCGAACTCCTCTCCAGGCTGGGCGTACACGCACGAAATGAAGATGTCACGCAGTAGTCCAACAGTAAAAACAGTCTTTGTATGCACATTTTCAAGTAGCAGGCGCGACAGTTGGAGGAGTTTCTGCCTTGTGCGTTCCTCAAGAGAATCAAATGTCTGAATCGTCTCGAGTTGCTTTGCACGATACTCGTCCCAAACGCTAGGCCGACCGGCATCCTTGCGAGTATGTATCCCCTCGCGTTCCTGTTGAAGGAGAGTATCGCAGATTTCTGCTATCCCGGCATTGGCCTTGCTTGCCCACGCAAGCTCGAGTACGTTCGGCAATGTGATGATATGGCATCGCCGTTTGACCGGGCCACTGATAGGGAACCGTGTCTCCGGTTCATCAGTCCAGCTGTTACAGGTGGCGATAAAAAAGTGTCCTCGGGTAGGGCACAAACGCCTTCCTCGATTTCAGGGTGTGCCCTTCTGACATCGTCGATGTCGCCAAGCCGCTTTACGTCAACCTTCCCCGGGAGACTAATGGGTTTTCGGGTCTCGATAACTGAGAGTATTGGAGCGATTTGTGCTAGGTTCCATTCATCGAGCACCACCAATCGAGGGTCGGTGGCCTCTCCAACGAAAAGTACTTCACGAGCAAACTTGCCGGTGGTGAACTCGCCAGCCAGATTTTCGTAACCGAGAAATTCTGCCACATCGAAATCGCGGTTAATCTCTATGAAAACTGTCCTAAAGCGCTCTTTCCCTAGAAGAGATTCAAGGCTGTTACCAAGGCAAGTAGCGAGGAAAGTTTTGCCTGTACCTGGCGGCCCAACCAGAACCACAATGTCGCCAACTAGCCAGCCTCCCAAAATCCTACGTATCAGACCAGGTATTAGAACCATATGCTGTTTCGTAAGGCTCTCCTGAAGAGCGTTCACCGTATCTGCAAACTCGGGGAGCCTCGGTGGAGGTGGGGCCGCTCCAATCAGATCAGAAATCATTTCTGGTGTTGGAGGCTCGTCCGACAGCCCCGCATCGGAAAAATCTTCAGGAATTTCTTTTGAGTAGACGGTGCCAACAAAACCATCGCGATCGAATCCGACTTCTTGGATGAATTGCGTAAGACCCTCCTTTAGCGATGGTAGATTTCGATCACGCCACATCCAGACCATGAGGGCAACGAGAGGGATAGGCGGTTTACCTTCAAGAGCTTTGTCTTTGAACGCTTTCGCCGCAGCCTTTCGGAGGGCCCAACGTTTTTCGTTTGGGTGGAAGAAGGCGCTGTCCTCGAAGTCAGTCCGACGCCGTTGGAGGCTTGTTTCCGCATAGCGAGGGCGCACCCACTGTCCAGTGCCCGGGATATACCATGGTCGGTCAGGAGGACCACCTCCTGGCTTAAAGTACCGCTCTAGCCATTCCCGCTCCTGTGATGAACCGTACTCGATTCCTACCTTAGCCGCTTGGGCCATTGAAATACAGGTGGGGATTTTGTGGGAGAGCATGCAAGGAAGAGAGACGGTTAGGAGCGGGCTATAGTTCTGTTTAAGATTTTCTAGCGCCGTCTTTAAGAGCGCTCGGCCGACGTATGGCACTTGTTTATCCCCGGCGTTCGGTTAAGTGCGACTTAAAGGAGTCTAGATTAAGTCAATGCCTGCGTCAAATGATCTTACAGAGAAAAAGCTACAGGGGCTTTTTCGTGCTGAACAAGACGTAGAGGTCGAGATTGAAGGGAATTTTTAAAGGATGGCGCCGACCGTTGGCCGGGGTGCCCGCCCCTACGAGGGGTTGAGATTCTTCGCTTCGCTCAGAATGACAGAGAAGTTCACTTGCAGGTGACCGGCGAGGGTGGCACGACGGCCCGGCCGTGCGCCGCGTAATCCCCCATTGTGGCCTCACGCGAGAATGAGATGTTGTAGGGATCGGCGGCCGATCCCGCAAGCCCGGCCCAGCCGGTATACCCGTTTTCAGTCTTAACCAGCAGGAGCCCTCCGATCACGGTTTCCGTCTCTTCCATCGTGTCGAGCGTGCGGGCCCGCGTGCGATGCGGATAGCTGTGCGCGTGAATCAGCAGTCGTCCCCCTCCGGCCAGGAGGTGCACATTGTAGCCCACCGACTTCTCCTTCCCTGGCATGGTGACGACCAGAAAGCCCAGGTGCCCCGGCCAGATTTTCGAGCCACGCAACTCAAACCGATATTCGCCCTCGGCCGCTTTCCCGCTGCACGTGAGCAGAGTCTTATCGGATTCACGGAACCAATGGCTGGGTGGCGTCGCTCCGCTGTTGGGCTGCATCCGCACATGTTCAGCCTGCGGGGGGAGGAGACGGACGCCCTTATCCCACTGGCATGCGTATTCCGTATTGACCCCACCCCTTGGCTCGCTCGCTCTTTCTTCCGCGAAAACATCAATGACCGCTCCGATGCCGTCATGGGTCAAGAGGAAGAAGAGCACGCCCATGTTGACGCTCTGGTCGATACGAAACTCTTCCCCTGCCCTGGTCCCCTTGCCGTCATGGACCATGAAGATGCCTGACGCGCCGCCGTCCAGGAAGTGCCCGTGTAAGGGATAGAGAATCTCTTTCCCTGTCGAATCCGTTCGTTTCAGAAAGAAGCTCTGTCGCCCCTCATCGAAGTCCTGTGCGGACGCAGAGACGTCCCACGCCGCGGACGCTCGATCGGCCTGCTCGGCGCAACGGAACAAGAGACGGCCGGGACGGCCGATTCTGGGAGGGAGCGTGGGGTCTGCGGCGGGATTGCCGGTGACGGCCGGCTGGCTGTCCCGATGGAGAGGATGGTGCTGATCGGACGAACAGCCGGTGGCCGCCATGAGCACGGCCGCGACCGCCACCCACGAGCACAGTTGAGTCATCCGTGCTCGGACCCTTTGCCCCTGGCTTCCCCGCCTTTGTGCGTGAAATAGAGCGCCAGCGCGACGAACAGGATGCCCACCGCGAGATAGAGAATATTCAGCGGATCCTCGAAGGTGGTATGGATGACGTTTTTGAAGAAGGTCACGATCAGGATCATCAGGACCACCTTGGCCAGGCGATCCTTGAGGTCGTCGAGGCTGTGGATGAGGAGAATGCGCGAGCTCGTCGTGGCCTCCCGCTCCGCCTCGTCGATCTTGCTGATGAACAATTCGTACAGGCCGAGAGCGAAGATGAACAGCACCGTGGCCAGCAGGAAATCGTCGATGGCCCCGATGATGTGCCCGACCACTTCGCCGTGAAATTCCTCGTAGGCGTCCGCCGTCCGATCGCTCCCCGGCAGCATCACGTATCTGAACACCTTTTGGATCAGCTCGAAGACGTCGACCGTGGCGACCACGAAGAGGATCACCGACGAAATCATGCTCGAGATCACGGCGCACAACACGATGAACCGGCTGTTCCAGAGGAACTTCTCGAAAGTCTGCTCGACGGCTTTGGCCAGGCGTTCTCTCATGAGGGTTTCAGACTGCGCGCGGCGCCCCGAAGCACGAGCCGGCGGGGGAGCATCTTCAGGCCAGAGACCAGCAGGCGATTGCGCCAGCCCGTCACGACGAACTCGCGCCGCCGATCGAGGCCGGCCAGGGACTCCGCCACCACCTCGTCCGCGGTTTGGCATCCTCCCGGGGCCCGCGGCACCTTCACGCCGGCTCGCGCATGGAACTCGGTCGCCGTGTACCCGGGGCAACAGGTCTGCACCAGCACCCCGTGGGGCCGGGCCTCCACGGCCAGTCCCGCGCCCAAATTCACCATGAAGGCCTTCGTCGCAGCATAGAGGGATCGGTACGGCAACGAGAGCAAGCCGGCGACCGAGGCCATGTTGATGATAGCCCCCGCCCGGCGCGCGCGCATCTCCGGCAGGAACAACCGGATCAATTTGGTGACCGTCATGAGATGGAGAGCCATCATGTCCTGAACGCGCGGCATCGGCATGTCCGCGAACTCCCCGACGAGGCCGAAGCCGGCGTTGTTGACCAGGAGGTCCACGGGGGCGGCGCGGCGGCGGCAAACCTCGGCATAGAGCCGCTCGGCCGCATCCGGTTGCGCGAGGTCAAGGGCGATCTCCTCGACCGCAACACGGTGTTTGGCGCGGATCTCGCCGGCGACCTGAGCGAGGCGTTCCGCGTCCCGCGCCACGAGATGGAGCGCATAGCCGCGCGCCGCCAACTGCCGGGCGTAGGCCTCGCCGATGCCGCGTGAGCCCCCGGTGATGACCGCCAGCATGGGGCGCCACTATAGCAGACCCCCTTTAGGCAGGCAACCTCGCAAAACCGCTGGACAAATGCCCGTGCTGTGGTTACCCTAAATTCCATGGGCGTCACGTTCAAGGACTACTATGAAACCTTGGGGGTTTCCCGGGACGCGTCCAGCAAGGTCATCCGGGACGCGTATCGAAAGCTGGCCCGCCAATATCACCCCGATTTGCAGGCCACCGACACCAAGAAAAAGGCCGCCGAGGAGCGGTTCAAAGAGATCAATGAGGCCAACGAAGTACTCAGCGACCCCGAAAAGCGCAAAAAGTATGACCGCCTCGGCCGTCATTGGAAAGACGGCATGGACTTTACGCCTCCACCGGGCGGAGGGCCTGGGTTTGAACGGACGTGGACGGAGGGCGGCGGCGGCTTCAGCGATTTTTTCGAGGCCATCTTCGGGGGGCGCCGAGGGCCGTTTGGCGGCGGGGAATCTCCCTGGGGGACGGAAGACCGCTCGGCGGCGGGCTCCGGCCGGGGTGCAGACCTGGAGGCCGAGCTTGAGCTGTCGCTGGAGGACCTCAACCAGGGAGGGACCCGGCGCTTCACGTTGACGGCGCGTGACCAGGCCGGCATGCCCCGTCTGAAAGAGCTCGACGTGACCCTCCCGCAAGGCCTGCGCGAGGGGAACCGCATCCGCCTGAAGGGCCAGGGCGCCGTGCACGGCCGGTCGGCCCGCGCCGGGGACCTCTTCCTGAAGATTCGCGTGCGCCCCCACCCGGGCTTTGCCCTCGTCGAAAACGCTCCCGATGACCTCCAGCTTGATCTGCCGGTATTGCCCTGGGAAGCCGTCCTGGGCACGGAAGTGGCCGTGCCGACACTGGATGGCCCCGTCTCCATGCGCATCCCCGCGGGCAGCCAGGGAGGCCAGCGCCTGCGCCTCCGCGGAAAAGGGCTGGTCCGGCGTGACGGGGGACGCGGTGACCTGTATGTCCGGCTGGGAATCGTCGCCCCGAAGGCAGTGGGGAAACGCGAGCGCGAACTGTACGAGGAATTAGCGAAGCTCTCGACCGAGGACCCGAGGAGCGCACTCGAAAAAGCGAGGTCGGCCGGCCATTGATGGACTTCCTCTTTCCGTTCTTCGTCACCGCATTTGTCTCGATCTTCGTGACCTTGGATGCGATCGGGAACGTCCCCCTTTTTCTTTCCATCACACCGCACAGTTCGGAGTCCGAACGGGCCCAAACAGTCACCCGGGCCGTTCTGGTCGTCTTCGGCGTCCTCGTCGTCTTCGCGGTCTTCGGGAATTTCATTTTCCGATTCTTCGGCGTCACCATCGAGGCCTTTCGCATAGTGGCCGGGGTCCTCTTGCTCAAAATCGCCTTCGACATGATGGAGGCCAAGCCGGCGCGGGTCCGCCACACGCCTGAAGAGGACGCCGAAGGCATGTTGCGCCAGGACGTCGCCATCATCCCCCTCGCCATTCCTCTCCTGAGCGGACCAGGCACCATCTCCACAGTCATCGCCCTCACCGGGCAGGCCGCGAAAGCCCCCGCGCCCCTGCCGGCTTTTTCCGTCATCCTGCTGGCCATCGCGCTGAACGCCCTCATCGCCTTTGCGGCTTTACGCAGCGCGGCCGTGATCTCCCGCCTACTGAAAGAAGGGGGGATGCGTGTCTTCACGCGAGTCATGGGCTTGATCCTGGCGGCCATCGCGGTTCAATTTATCCTCACCGGCATCAAGGAAGCCTTCCATTTGCCGGCTTGATATGCCCAGGTCGAGCGGCTAGGATACCCGCCATGACGATCGGCCCTCCCACCGGGATGCGGGATTGGCTCCCCCAGGACCTTCTGCGACGCCAAAGGCTCATGGAGACCATCGGCTCGGTGTACCGGCTGTACGGGTACCTTCCGATCGACACGCCGGCCATGGAGGACCTTCCCGTCCTGCTTGGAAAGGGGGGGGGAGAAAACGAAAAACTCCTCTTCAAGATCCTGAAGCGCGGCGAGAAGCTAGAGCGCGCCCTGGAAACCGGAGACGTTGCCGATTATGGCCTGCGCTTTGACCTTACGGTCCCCCTGGCGCGCTTCGTCGCGACCCACCAGGGAAAGCTCCCCAAGGTGTTTCGCTGCTACCACATCGCGCCCGTCTGGCGTGCCGATCGCCCCCAAAAGGGACGCTTCCGGGAGTTCTACCAGTGCGACATTGATGTGGTCGGCGGGGTTTCCTCAGCCTACGAGGTGGAAATCATTACCGCGACGGAACGTGTCCTCAAGGACATGAATCTTGGGGAGTACCGGTTCCGCTTGAGTGACAAGCGCTTGCTGCCTCTGTTGCTGAATGGGTTCGGTGTGATCAATGCGCATGTCGGTCCCATCACCATCCTTCTCGATAAGCTCGAAAAGATTGGCACTAGCCAGGTCTGTTCTGAGGTCCTGGCTCTTTTGAAGCCTGGATCCGAAGAATCGAAAAAAGTCGAATCATTCATCTGGGATGCGTGCGAATCGCGGGCCAAAGAGAAAGGGAGACACGCGCATGTGGACTTCCTAAAGCCCCACATCGACAAGACCGGCAAGACTTTCCGCGCGGCTATCGACGAGGTGCTTTTGAACTTGGAGGCTATCATGGACTCGGTTCTTACGATCAACACTCAGTCTTCTATCGCTTTCGATCCCGTCCTTGTCCGCGGGATGGACTATTATACCGGACCCGTCTATGAAGCCGTCGTAGAAGGTTACCCGTCGGCTATCCTCGGCGGCGGTCGGTATGACGACCTGATCGGGATGTTTGCCGGGAAGAAGATTCCGGCCGTTGGATGTTCAATCGGCTTCGAGCGGATCCTCGCCATCCTCCAGGAACGCACCACGGGACAGGCCTCCATGATAGTGCCCCGCGTCCTGCTCGTCAGGGCCGGCGAGAATGAAGCCAAGCTCCACCAGCAGGCCGAGCAGTTGCGCAATGAAGGCCTCAGCGTCGAAGCCTACCTCGATACGGACGATGTCGGGAGGCAGTTGAAATATGCCGAGGCTGCCGGCATCCTCTGGGCCATCAGACGGTTCGATCCTGAGGCATTGTCTCTGACCATCCGCCATCTTCCTACCCGTCAGGATCGCATAGTCTCATTGGCGGAATTTAAGTCGCTTCTAGGCGCTCCGTAAACCATACTTTCACCTAGTTAGTCTTTCCCCTATTGAACGACCGCCTCGAGGACTTTTTTTATTTGACGTTTTCCCTTCAAAAGTGATATAGTGACAAAGATTCCGGTAGATAAAAAATAGTTGTTTAGTTTCAATGGCTTGTATAGATTTTTATCCTGTGGATGAAGATGAAAAAACGGTCACTCGGCGTCCTGGTATCCACAGGCCCAGAAAACCCCAATCTTACCACCGCGATTGAGCTCTCCGACGCCGCCCTCAAGGCAGGGGTGGAGGTGTACCTCTACTTGATCGACAAAGGGGTATTGGGTGTTGACGATCCCCGTTTCGAAGGATTGCGGGCAGCCGGCCTGAAATTGTTTGCCTGTGCGTATGGCGCTCAACAGCATGGGGTGGAAAGAAAAGAAGAGAAAGCCACGTACTGCGGTCTTGTTGTGCTTTCCAATATTGTGTCGTCATGTGACCGGTTTGTGGCGCTCAATTAGAGGTGTTCTGCTTTGCCTGCTCTCTCACCGAAGGTTGTCATACTGATCCGGGCAGACCCGACGAAGGATCATCGTGCGGTCGAGGCTTTACGCATTGCTCTGGGTCTGGGATCACACAACGAGGGTCAGGACATTACATTGATCTTGTGCAATCGGGCGCCTCTCCTTTTGAGTGAGGACAACTCTGAGGTCGTCGATGCCGAGATTCTGGAAAGGCATCTTCCCGTCTTCATTGAATGGGGAACCCCCTTCGGCATTGCCGCCGATGCGGTCACGCCGTCACGGTATCTCTCTGACTGTGTGACGAAGCCAATGACCCTGACCGACCTTGCCGCCTCATTGAAGGTTGCTGATCGCGTCCTTATCTTTTAACGGGAAATTCATGACTCTTCACCTCTTACATAACGCGCGCGATCCTCTGGCGCTGCAGACCCTGACAGCCCAGTCATCTATGGGATGTCCTCCCCCAGTGTTGGTACTCCTCTGCCCAGGGGACTCAACCCCGCTGCTAGCCGAGGCGACCGTTCATCGGTTGACGGCGACCTCTCGCGGGACCCCCAACAGAGAGATCGGGTATGCCCGCCTTGTAGATATGATTTTTGAGGCGGACAAGGTCATCGCCTGGTAAATGCAGCCACACAGATTTTTTTCATCTTCTAGTCCTATTTATGTGTCAAAGAAAGAAGAGGCGGAGTATGGAGTGGGAGAAGAGGATGTGTGTGGAGTGGATTGAGGTCTAAGGGTATGGAATGTCAATTCCACGGATTGTGCGCTCTCCTGAGGATAAAGGACATGCTCTCGGTTGATAGAGAGAAGATTCCATTGAAGAACTGTGCAAGGAGTTAAAGTCAGAGGACGGACGGATATCCACAATTGTGGATAAACATGTGGAGTTTGTGCTGACGTGGGAATAGAGGTGGATATGACGTCTGTGTGGCAGTCATGCATAGGCCTTCTCAAGGAGCGGGTGTCCAAGGATGTCTTCGATACCTGGTTTAAAGACATAACTCTTGGAAATCTAAACGAGAATGAGGCGACCATCAGAGTTCCAAACCTCTTTTTTCGTGACTTCATCAGGGAGCATTACCATGGGCTTTTGGAGGGGGTTATCGCACAATCGGCAGGGAGGCCTGACCTACACGTGGTCTTTGCCATGAACGAGGGGGGCATCAAGGAAAGGCCGGTGGTCCGTGAAGGAGCGGATCGGCCCATAGGGGTCGCAGTATCGCGGGGGAAAAGACACGCGAATTTAAATCCCCGGTACACCTTTTCGAATTTTGTGGCGGCCCCCAACAATCAACTGGCCAGAGCCGCCAGTATGAAGGTCGCGGAAACACCGGGCACGGCCTACAACCCGTTGTTGATCTACGGCGGGGTCGGCCTCGGCAAGACTCACCTGATGCAGGCCATCGGCAACGCCGCGCTCGATCGGGCGGATATGCGGATCGCCTACGTGACCTCGGAACAGTTCACGAATGAGGTCATCAATGGGATCCGGTACGACCGGATGGTCGATGTCCGCCGGCGGTACCGGAACATCGATATGCTGCTCGTGGACGACATCCAATTCATCGCCGGGAAACAGGCGACCCAGGAAGAGTTCTTCCACACATTCAACAGCCTCCATGAGGCCCGGAAGCAGATCGTGATCTCGAGCGACCGGTACCCGAAGGACATTCATGAGATGGAGGAGAGGCTCCGGTCGCGGCTTGACTGGGGCTTGGTCGCCGACATCCAGCCCTACCCGCTCGAAGCGCGGATCGCGATCCTCCGGGAGAAAGCCGACCGGGAAGGGATCGTGCTGCCGGATGATGTCGCCGAATTCGTGGCCGGCAGCATCAAATCGAACATCCGGGAACTGGAAGGGTCACTGATCCGGGTGGGCGCCTATGCCTCCCTGACCGGGCAGACCATTACGCTCGAGATGGCGCGAAACGTGCTCAAGGAACTGGTCAACGAAGCCAAGCGCGTGATCACGCTCGATGCGGTACAGGACGCCGTTGCCACCAGGTTTCACATCAAGGTCGCGGAGATGAAGTCCAAACGGCGGACGAAGGTCCTCGTCTATCCCCGGCAGATCGCCATGTACCTGTGCCGGGAGATCACGCAGCAGTCCTACCCTGAGATCGCGCGGCACTTCGGGGGCAAGGATCACACCACGATCATGCATGCGTGCAAGCAGATTGAAAAGGCCAAGGTGAGCGATCCCAGCTTGCATGGGACGCTGGAGGAATTGAAGCGCCAGATCACCGGCGCGTGAGCGCACAGAAGGGGGCGGGCCTATGAAGATCAGGATTGCCAGGGACGAGTTGCTGACCGGCCTTCAGCGGGTCCAGGGAATCGTCGAAAAGCGCAACACCATGCCGGTCCTGTCGAATATTCTGTTGGAGACGAAGCAGGATGGGATCGAACTGGTCGCCACCGACCTGGAGATCAGCATCCGGGGGCACTACAAGGCCGAGGTGGTCCAGCCGGGGAGCGTCTCGGTGTCCGCCCGGAAGCTCTATGAGATCCTGAAGGAACTGCCGGACGGCGAGATCGCCCTGACCGCGTTGGAGAACCACTGGGTGCAGATACAGGCCGGCAAGAGCCAGTTTAAAATCGTCGGCCTGGCGGCCTCCGAGTTCCCCGCGCTCCCGACGATCGAGCGGGAGGGACGGGTGGCCATCCCCGGCAGCGGGCTTGCGACCTTGATCCGGAAGACCATCTTCGCCGTGGGGGACAACGATGCGCGGTACATCCTCAACGGGCTCCTGATCACGGTGATTTCCGCAGAGAAGAAGGTCACGATGCGCCTGGTCGGGACGGACGGGCACCGGCTGGCCATGGCCGAGAGCGACCTACCCCAGGACGCGGCGACGGACCTGCCCAAGGAGATCAAGGCCATCATCCCCCGCAAGGGAGCCCAGGAAATGCGCCGGCTGGTGGAGGAAGAGGCGGGCGAACCCCTGCTCGGGTTCACGAAAAACCTCGTCACCTTCCAGAAAAGCGGCCTGTTCCTGACCTCGCGGATCATGGAAGGGACCTACCCGAACTATCTCCAGGTCATTCCGAAGGACAGCGCCAAGAAGGCCGCGGTCGACCGGGGCGCGTTCGAACGGGCACTCCGGCGCGTAGCAGTCTTGTCCCAGGACAAGACCTATGCCGTCAAGGTGACGCTGGATGCGGGGACCCTGACCCTGTATGCGAGCAATCCGGATCTGGGTGAGGCGACCGAAGACCTCCCCGCGCAGTATCGCGGGGAGAGCCTGACGACCGGGTTCAACGCCCGGTACCTCCTCGACGCCCTGACCGCGATGGACAGCGAGACCGTCCATTTGGAGATGAAGAGCCCGTTGAGCCCTTGCTTGTTGCGGCCGGAGGGAGATCCCGGATTCGTGTGCGTCGTCATGCCGATGAAGGTGTAGGTGTAGGAAGACCGGAAGGGAGGCGTATGGCAGCAGAAGAAACCAAGAACCCGAAGGGGCCGAGTGACGCGTACGGGGCCGAGCAGATCAAGGTCCTGGAGGGCCTCGACGCGGTCCGCAAGCGGCCCGCGATGTACATCGGGAGCACCGGACCGGACGGCCTCCACCACCTGGTCTACGAGGTGGTGGACAACAGCGTCGACGAGCACATGGCCGGGTTCGGGGAGGCGATCGAGGTCACGATCCACATCGACTGCAGCGTCACGGTGGTGGATAACGGCCGTGGCATTCCGACGGGCATGCACCCGACCCAGAAGAAGTCCGCGGCGGAGGTGGCCCTGACCATGCTCCACGCCGGCGGGAAGTTCGAGCAGGGCGCCTATACCGTGTCCGGCGGCCTCCACGGGGTCGGCATCTCGGTGGTCAACGCGCTCTCGGAATGGCTGGAGATGGAGATCTGGCAGGACGGCCAGGTCTTTGAGCAGCGGTACGAACGCGGAAAGCCCACGGCCCCCCTCAAGGTTACCGGCAAGACGAAAAAGCGCGGCACAAAGATCACCTTCAAGTCTGACCCCCAGGTTTTCGAGTCGGTCGAGTTCAGCTACGACGTCCTGGCCCAGCGCCTCCGCGAGCTGGCCTTCCTGAACAAAGGCCTGGCGATTACGCTCAAGGATGAGCGCAAGGAGAAGGAGCAGGTCTTCTGCTATAAGGGCGGGATCGTGTCGTTCGTCGAGCACCTGAACGAGGCCAAGACGCCGCTGCACAAGCCCATCTTTATCGCCTCCGAGAAGAGCGAGCTGATCATGGAGGTCGCCCTCCAGTACAACGACGGCTATGCTGAAAACATCTTTTCCTTCGCCAACAACATTAACACCCGCGAGGGCGGCACCCATCTCGTTGGGCTCAAGGCGGCGCTCACAAGAACCATCAACAACTACGCCAACGCCCACGATCTGCTCAAGAAGGAGACCGAGTCCCTCACCGGCGATGACGTGCGGGAAGGCCTGACGGCCGTCATCAGCGTTAAGCTGCGGAACCCGCAATTCGAGGGGCAGACCAAGGCCAAGCTGGGCAACAGCGAGGTCAAGGGTCTCGTCGAGGCGGCCGTCAACGAGGCCCTCGGCGCCTACTTAGAGGAAAATCCCCCCATCGCCCGCCGGATTATCGGCAAGTCTCTGGATGCGGCCCGGGCCCGCGAGGCCGCGCGCAAGGCCAAGGAGTTGATCCGCCGGAAGAGCGCGCTCGACGGGGGTACCCTCCCCGGCAAGTTGGCCGACTGCTCGGAGAAGGACCCGGCCCACAGCGAGTTGTTCATCGTGGAGGGCGAGTCCGCCGGCGGCTCCGCCAAACAGGGGCGCGACCGGAAGTTCCAGGCCATCCTGCCCCTCAAGGGCAAGATCCTCAACGTGGAGAAGGCCCGGTTCGACAAGATGGTCTCCAGCGAGGAGATCCGCGTCCTGATCCAGGCGCTCGGGACCGGCATCGGGCGCGCGCGGGAAGACCAGGAGAAGGGCAAGGACGATTTCGACATCGCCCGCGCCCGCTACCACAAGATCATCCTGATGACCGACGCCGACGTGGACGGCAGCCACATCCGGACGCTGCTGCTGACCTTCCTTTTCCGGCAGATGCACGAGCTCATCGAACGCGGGTACATCTACATTGCGCAACCGCCCCTCTTCAAGGTCAAGAAGGGCAAGACGGAGCGGTATCTCAAGGACGAAAACGCCCTCAACGAGTATCTGGCCGATCTGGCGGTCGAGGCCGTCGAGGTCTACCTGGAGGGCGGCCAGGCCTACGTGGCCGGCCGGCGCCTGCTGCCCATCCTGAAAAAACTCATTGCGTACGAGGGCCTCCTGGCCCGCTTCGGCAAGAAGCAGCACGAAGCCGGTATCCTGCGCGCGTTCGTGGATGAGCCTGGCCTGGACCGGGACCTCCTCAAGAACGCGACCGCGCTCAAGAAGGTCGTGGCCAATGCCAAGAAGGCCCTGACGCTCACCGATCCCAAGGCCGCGATCAACCTGGACATCGTCGAGGACGAGGAGCACGAGTCCAGCAAGATCGTCTGCCGGGTCCAGACCAATGGACGGGTTCACTCCCTGGACGTCACCCACGAACTGGTGGGGTCGGCCGACTTTCGCGAACTACAGAAGCTGGCCCCCTCCGCCATCGGGCTGGGACGGCCCCCGTACAAGGTCAGGGCCAACGGGGCGGAGACGGAGCATGCCAGCACGGCGGAGCTGGTCCGGGTGATCCTCGCGATCGGCAAGGAAGGGGTGCACATCCAGCGGTACAAGGGACTGGGCGAGATGAATCCAGAGCAGCTCTGGGAGACCACGATGAACCCGGAGACCCGGACCTTGCTCCACGTGAAGCTCGAGGACATCCCCGGGATCGAGGACATCATTTCCAAACTCATGGGCGACGAGGTGGAGCCACGGCGCGCGTTCATCCAGCAGCACGCGCTCGAAGTCAGGAACCTTGATGTATGAGGAAGAGTGTTAAACGTTATTCGTTAAACGTGAATCGTTAACGCCGAGAAAGCAGACTTCATGACCTCACGTTTAACGTATCACGATTAACGGTTAACGAATAAGGGAGCCGCGAATGCCAGTAGATGAACGCCTGATCCAGATCGCCATCGAGGACGAGATGCGCTCGTCCTATCTCGATTACGCCATGAGCGTGATCGTGGGGCGGGCGCTCCCGGACGTCCGGGACGGGCTGAAGCCGGTCCACCGGCGGGTCCTCTACGGCATGAACGAGATGGGGCTCGCCTCCAACCGGCCGTTCCGCAAGGCCGCCAAGATCGTCGGCGAGATCATGGGGAATTACCACCCCCACGGCGACGCGGCGATTTACGACACCCTGGTCCGGATGGCGCAGGACTTCAACATGCGCTACCCCCTGGTGAACGGCCAGGGGAACTACGGCTCGGTGGACGGGGACCCGCCGGCCGCCATGCGGTACACCGAGGCGCGCCTGACGAAGCTCGCCGAGGAGATGCTGGCGGACATCGACAAGGAGACCGTCGATTTCCGCCCGAACTATGACGAGTCCCGGACGGAGCCGCTGGTGCTCCCGGCCAAGGTCCCGAACCTCCTGGTCAACGGCGCGGGGGGGATCGCCGTCGGCTATGCCACCAACATTCCGACCCACAATCTGGCCGAGGTGGTGGCGGGCCTCATGATGCTGATCGACAACCCGGACGCGACGATCGACGACCTCATGCAGACCATTCCAGGGCCGGACTTCCCCACGGCCGGGTTCATCTACGGCACGCAGGGCATCAAGGACGCTTACCACACGGGCCGGGGCCTGCTCACGCTCCGGGCCAAGGTGGTCGTCGAGACCGATGAGCGCACCGAGCGCGACCGGCTGCTCGTGACGGAGATTCCGTACCAGGTCAACAAGGCCCGCTTGATCGAGAAGATCGCGGAGCTGATCCAGGACAAGCGGATCGAGGGCATCTCAGATCTACGGGACGAGTCGGACCGGGACGGGATGCGGATCGTCATCGAGCTGAAGAAGGGCGAGATTCCCCTCATCCTGCTTAACCAGCTCTACAAGCACACCCCGATGCAGAGCACGTTCGGCGTCATCATGCTGGCCCTGGTCCACAACCGGCCGGAGGTCCTGAACCTCAAGCAGATCCTGGAGGCCTTCATCGAGCACCGGCGGGAGGTGGTGATCCGCCGGACGGCGTTCGATCTGCGCAAGGCCGAGGAGCGCGCCCATATTCTCGAGGGCCTCAAGATCGCGCTGGACAACCTGGACGCCGTGATCGCCCTGATCAAGCGGTCGCGCTCGCCGGAGGAGGCCCGCGTGGGGCTGGTCCGGCAGTTCAGCCTGTCGGAGATTCAGGCCAACGCCATCCTGGACATGAAGCTGCAGCGCCTCACCCAACTGGAACGGGAGAAGCTGACCCAGGAATACGAAGACACCATCAAGCGCATCGCCTACCTCAAGTCCGTCCTGGCATCCGAGGCTCTGGTCAAACAGATCATCAAGGACGAGCTGCTCGCCCTCAACGAGGCCTACCAGGATGAGCGGCGGACGCAGATCATACCGGAAACGGCGGAGATCAACATCGAGGACATGATCGCCCAGGAAGAAGTGGTGGTCACCATCTCCCACGCCGGGTACATCAAGCGCAACCCCGTCTCTCTCTACCGGGCCCAACGCCGCGGCGGAAAGGGCAAGATCGGCATGGGGATCAAGGAGGAGGACTTCGTCGAGACCCTCTTCACGGCCTCGACGCACGACTATCTCCTGTTCTTCACCGACGCCGGCAAGGTGTACTGGCTCAAGGTCCACGAGATTCCCGAGGCCGGCCGCGCCGCCAAGGGCAAGGCGATGGTCAACCTCCTGGCCCTCGCGGGCGACGAGAAGGTGACGGCCACCCTCCCCGTCAAGGAGTTCCGCGAAGACCGCTACGTCGTCATGGCCACGCGGCACGGGGTCATCAAGAAGACGGAACTCTCGGCCTACGGCAATCCCCGCCAGGGCGGCATCATCGCGCTCACCCTGGACGAGGGCGACAAGCTGATCGGCGTCGAGATCACCGACGGACAGCGGGAGATCCTCTTGGGCACGCGGCAAGGGATTGTCATCCGCTTCAAGGAGGAGGACGCCCGGCCGATGGGCCGTACTGCGCACGGCGTGCGCGGCATCAGCCTGGACGAGGGGAACTATGTGATCGGCATGGAAACGATCACGCCCGATTCGACCACGTCGATCCTCACGGTCACGGAGGGCGGGTACGGCAAGCGGACCCTCGTGAGCGAGTACCGCCTGCAGGGCCGGGCCGGCCGCGGGATCATCAGCGTCAAGGTGACCGACAGGAACGGGCCGGCGGTTTCCTTCCATCAGGTCCGGGGCGACGACGAGATCATGGTGATGACGGCCGAGGGGAAGATCCTCCGCACCCGGATGGACGACGTGCGCGAGATCGGCCGGAATGCGCAGGGCGTGCGGCTCATCGACATGGAGGAGACCGACCGCGTCGTGGGCGTGGCCAAGCTGGCCGAGTCCCCAGGCGAAGTAGCCGGTGAAGGCGAGGACACCGAGCCGGCCCCCGCCCCCAAGACCGATGGAGGCTGAGCGACCCCGGCCCCCGCCCGCGAAAAAGCCCCTCGACCCTCTTGTCAAGACCGCCCTGACTCTCTGCCTCAGTCTGATCGTCATCACCGTCGTCGGGATGATCCTCACGGCCCCCGACCGGTCGATCCCGCCATACAGCGTCGTGGCTCAGCAGGGCGAGGTGGTCACCGTCAGCGTCCCTCCTCGCACCACGGACGCCGACATCACGGCCCTGCTCGAACGGTTCCGGGCCGTCGGGGCCGGAGACCGGACGCGGTTCGCCCGTCTCAAGATCAAGCCCACCACGCCCGAGGACCCGTTCGGCCGCTACCAGCGCGTGGCCATCTACGTCTTCGACAACTTGGGCCTGGCGGAAGAGCCCTCGTTACGAGATTACCTTCTTGGGGCCGACCCCACAGCCAAGGGGAGCTTTGAGCGCGGCGTGCGGGGCGTATATCGCGTGACACCGGAGACGGAGTTCGGGGTCCTGGGCTTTGTGCCGGAGGGAAGTGTGTCCGCTCAAGGCCTCCCCTCTGGATCGAGGGTGCTCTTTCGGGGAAAAATTGGTGAGGCGCGTTAGCCCCTCAGGGGATTCGCCTGGCGGCATTTGCAAACAAGGCCCTCAGGCGCTCGCGAAGGGCGGGATCGGCGACCGGCCGGACCGAGGCGTCAACCGCGGCTTGCAGGCGCTCATCCAGATCCGGACGCCCCTGCCCCGGGGAGCGCTCTTCCCCAGGGGGGAGGGGGAAGGCCGGGGGCCCTGTCTTGGTTTCCGGAGACGGCAGGGACCCGACCCGCAACACGATGTCGGTGACGCCCTCCCCGTCGGAGACCGCCTTGATCTTCGCCAGGAGCTCCGGCTTCAGGAACCGGAGTTGCTGAAGCCAGACCGAGTTCTCGGCCAGGAGATACAATTTGTGGTGACGGATAGACTCCGGCCAGGTGTGGCGCCCGATGTGATCGCCGACGACCTCGGGCCAGCGCTCCTGGAGCGAGTGCTCCAGCATGCGGGTCACCATCCCATGGCTTTTCAGGAAACGGGTCAGGATATCCGGAAGCGGGATCAAGCTGGGACGGGATGCGAGAGCCATGGCCGTCGTGTATCCTAGACCGGCCCTGGGTCTAGGTCAAGCTTGGGGCCCGCGGGAACGCTCCTCGGCCAGGACCGCGGGATTACTGAGGCTCGCCGCCTTGAATGGGTGGGGGGCCGGTGTTATGGTATATATACCGTTATGGAAGGACTGAGGCATGGGGGGCGGCCAGGGCGGGAAGACCGGGAAAACCGAACAGGTCGTGGCCACGAACCGCAAGGCCTTCCACGATTATCATATTGACGAACGATTCGAGGCAGGGATCGCGTTGCAGGGGACCGAGGTCAAGGCGATGCGCGAAGGGCGGGTGAATCTGCGGGACAGCTTCGCCCGCGTGGATCACAACGAGGTGATGCTGCACCATTGCCATATCAGCCCGTACAGTCACGGCAACATCATGAACCACGACCCCCTGCGCCCGCGCAAACTGCTCCTGCATCGCAAGGAGATCAACAAGCTGATGGGCCGCACGCAGCAGAAGGGCCTGACCCTGGTCCCGCTGCGGATCTACTTTACCCCGAAGGGGAAGGCGAAGGTCGAGCTCGGGCTGGGCAAAGGGAAGAGGGAATTTGATCGGCGGGAGGATATCAAGGATCGCGAGGCGCGCCGCGACGTGGAGCGCGCGATGAAGGCGAGCAAAAAATAACAAGGGGGTGACAGGCTTCGACGGGGATCATGAGGCCAGGGTGGCATGCCGAGCTCCGGGAACTCGTAAAAGTCCGGAAACAAACAACAGCCAACACAGAACTGGCACTCGCTGCGTAATTAACGCGGTGACGTCCCTCCTCTGACGCCTGCGCGGGGGAAGGGACGACGATAGCGGGCTGGTCCGTCGCTGGTGCTCAGCGGCGGCGGGCGAGAAATACTGGGCTAGCGACCGTTCTAAGCCTGCCGACGGGCGTGGACGGAAGCGAACCCCAAAATCGGCGGCTAAGCATGTAGAGGCCCTTCGCTGACGGTCTTCGGACAGGGGTTCGATTCCCCTCACCTCCACCATGAAGGCCCCTGGGTCACAGGACTCAGGGGCCTTTTTTATGGGTTCGCTTCGAAGATCAGGTTGAACGGGGTCTGCCCGGACCCGGGGCTTACCGAAGGGGGAGAATCGGGGGCACCACCGGCTGGAAGTTCCGGATGGCGGTGATCGCCTGGTTCCGCTGCTCCACCGAGCGCATCCGGATTTTAAAGATGACGCGCCGGCTCTTATCCCGGTTCAACGCGTAGCCGTCTTCATAGATCAGATCCTGTTTGCCGCGGCCGCTGGCCGACGTCATTTCCTGAAAGCACCGATACTGGGACGGCTGCCTGGCCTGAATGACCGCGAGCGCCTTCACCATCACGCTGAACGAACGCTCCTGGCTCAATTTTAAATTGAGCACGTCCTCGCCCAGATCGTCCGTATGGCCTTCGATGACCACGGAGTCGATCTTCCCGCGGAGGGGCCCGCAGAGGGCACTCGCATAGAAGGGCATCGCCTCCGTCAGGAACTGATCGGCGACCGGACGCATGGAGGCCTTGCCGAACTCGAAATTCAATAGGTTTTCAGGGACGACAACCAGGAGCACCAGCGGGTCGCGCGGATCGTCCTCGACATGGAGATTGAAGCGGATGAAGTGATCGCGCAGCAGGGTCTTGACGTCCTCCTTGTTCCCCGCCGACTGGGCCTGGGCCTCATAGGAGGATTTCAGGTAGATGGTCAGCAGGAGCACGAAAATGATGGCCAAGGTGGTCATCAGATCGGTGACTCCCGCCGTGATCATGTGATCGGAGCCCCCGGGCTGGCGGTTCGTCCGGATCATGCGGCGCGCCTCACCACTGGGTCGCCTTCTGCAGATCGTGATCCGCGGGGCTTGGGCCGCGTGCGGTGGAGCTGGGGCGAGTCTCCGGCGCGCCTCGGTCAAAAACCTCCACGAGACGGGACAAGGCGAGCTGCTGCGTCTCGGCGCTGGCCTCCAGTTTCGTGAACGCCTCGGCAAGCCGCTGATGCAAGGCCTGGGTCTGGGCCACCATGCGGGCCTGCTGGTCGGCGATGGCGTTGGTCAGGTGGGTCACGAGGCATTCAAAGGCCGTCCGGCCCTGTTCGTCGCTCTCCACGCGGGCGCTCAATGCGGCCTTCAACGTCTGCGCGAGCTGGTCCCCCAGCGCACCAGCGATGCCGGGGAGGGCGCGCGTCACCTCTCCGCCCATGTGGCGCAACGCGTCCCAATGCTCCTGCGCCTGGTTGTTCTTGAAGCCCCGAAGGGCCGTGGTGAGATCCGTAAGCGGCAACCCCAGGCTGTCCGACAGCGTCTTTTTGAAATGCTGGGCGAAGTCCAGGCCCAGATACTTCAGCACCCGCAGTTGCTCGCTTTGATGGAGGTTGATCTCCGTGAGGATCTGGTCCGTCGTTCTCCGGGGAAACACCCCGTTGAGCAGGCCCACGAATTCCTGGTGCGCGGCGATCAGGCGATACACGAGCGGTTTCTCGATCAGGGAGAACAGGGTGGCGCAGACCAGGCCGACGATCGAGGTGAGAAACTTGCCGCTCAGGCCGTTGATCAGGCCCTGGATCCCGGTGATGGTCTGGCCATCCGCATGGAGCTTGCTGAGCCCGATGAAGAACGCCACGAAGGTGAGGAGCAGGCCGATCCCCGTCAGCACCGCGGGGACATAAGCGTAGAAGCTCATATTGATCCGGGTGCCGAGCAGCGCGTCCTGCGTGAAGAATTCCTCCGCGAGCCGCGTATTGAAGATGCGGGGGGACTGATACCACTTCACGTGGTCCACGAGCAGGGTCTCGCGGAACTCTCCCCACGACTGCCTGAACATGGGCTCTTTCTGCATGGCGGCGGCGAGGGCCTTGAGGCGCTTTTCGTCCATGCCGTCCGCCAGGACCGGCAGCGACGCAAACGCGGGACGGATGCGGGCGAACGGCCGCGCGGTGTGGCGGACCTCCCAGACGAGTTTCCCGACGAAGCAGAGAAACAGGAGGAGGATCCCGAACGCACCAATCCAGCTCAGCACGGGGGCTTTCAGGTCCCCCCAGAGCGAGACGTCTTTAAAGAGGAACTCCTGGAGCATATTGAATGTCGCCATCATTCGCCTACGCCTCCCCTTGCGTGCCCGAGGCCACGCGCCCTGCCGCCGTCCCCGCTCCGACGATTCCCTCAGCGGGAGCGGTCCTCGTATTCCTTAGCATAAAGTGCGCCATCTGGTTCTGCTCCAGGCCCATCAACGTGATCGGTCTTTTCAGGGCAAATGCGCGGATTGGGCGACTGAGGTATTCGGCGGAGGATAACCGGGGTGCAAAATTGCCCGGTCAGAGGAGATTCTTGCCTAGTCCCCGTCTTCCGCCTCGTCTGCTATGATGAGGACCAGCGCCGGAACCCGGGGGGGGGAAACGGCAGGGTAAATTAATCGAGAGGAGAATCGGTATGGCCGTGCAAGTCTATGGGGCGAACCACGTCGTCATCGAGGTGGATGACGCCGAGAAGGCCGTGGCGTTTTACGCAGACGTGTTCAATCTGGAGATGCTCCGGGGTGGCGAAGGCGCGGCCTGGTGCAAGTTGGGCGAGCATCAGTTCATGGCCATCTTCGAAGTGAAGGAGCTCCGACCTGACCGCGTGAAGCATTTCGGCCTCATCGTGCGCGACGAGGCGCAAATCAACGAGGTGCGGGAGAAGCTCACCAAGAAGTACGGGTTGAAGCTGGAGCCGCACTTCCGCTGCGATTTCCGCGACCCGTGGGGCAACCGCATCCAGGTGGGTGATCTGCACGACGAGTCACTGGTCTGGCTGCTCCCGTACCGTGAGGTGCAAACCACCGGCGTCAAGTTCAGCGAATGATCCACGACGCTGTTTTCACGGCACCCGACCATTGGTGTGTTCATCTACTCATCACTTCTCGTTTGGATAACTAAAGCGCAGAAGGAGAGGAGCGCCTCTCAGGAAATAGATTCCCAACACGACGCCTGCAATCCCGGTAATCGCAAACCATGCCGTTAGTCCATCCATTTCTGGGACACTCAACGAGAGTGCGATATTTGTTGCCAGGGACCACAGAGAGTATAGAGTCATACTGAGGCCGAACACACGGACCACGATCCCGAACACATCCGATGCTCTCATGCGTTGCCTCCCTGGTAGTTACGGAGCGATAAGGGGACTGGCTCTGAACCGTTATTTTCTAGAAACGTCCTTGCCGCAGAACCGGCAGATTTTGGCCTTGGCAAGGATACGCTCAGCGCAGAAGGGACACTCCCTCTCTGCTCGTTCTTCCGAAGGTGTGGAGGGTTGCAGTTTCCCCGCACTCTTGCTGGCGTCATAATTCAGAGTCGAAGCCTCCACCTGCTTTCTAAATTCCAAGGGGGCGCCGATGTTCGCGAAGGTCTCCCTCGTCGCGCCCGTTCCCGTGACCTGAATCGTCCCAAAATTAAGCAGCCGCCCCAGCACACTTTGTTCGACGCTGATGTTTTCTACCTTGTTCAGCAGGGTCTCCAGGGTATGCCGCTTGATGATCCCCGTTTTGATAAGGACTCGCTTATCGGTGACCGCAAATTCCGAGCAGCGGTATCGAAGATATGCCCCTGCCAATGGTACGGTTCCGATCAGAAAGATGACCAAGGCCACGCCTTGTTTCTTCTCCTCGACCGCAAAAAGAATCGCCCAGATCGTGAACAGAAGAAATACGACGCCGCCCGGCAGGAAAGTCTTCCAGTGGAGGTGTGCGCGGTAGACGATTCGCTCTCCAGGAACCAGGCTACTTTCAACGTAGCTCATGATGTACTCTCGGGATGGGCTGGAATGGTAGCAAAGCAGGCTGCCCGGGTCAAACAAGCCCTCCCGCCGGCGATTCGTCGCGCGCACGAGGGGGACCGGCTCCCCTCTGCCGGAGCCTGTCCCCGTTTCCGATCTCGCGATTGACCAGAGCCAATCGCTCTCGGTATCCTGAGCCTTTCTGGAAGACCTCTCGTGCAAGTTGATCCTGCCATCGCCGCTCAGGTTTCATTCAAGCGCGCCCAGGAATCAGGGGAGCTGGGGCACGATCTGGAGAAGGCCAGAGAGGCGGAAGAGATCTTCTCGGGAAGCGCGGGCCGTGAGGCAACGGCCGGATATTTCACGCTCCTGGAGCTCGGCGAGCGGCATCCGGACGCCGTCTCGTTTCAGGAATTCCTCATTTACATCACGTGGCAGCAGGTCACCGAGGAAACCATCCCGGCCAACTTTCAACGGGGAGCGGACCTGTGCGACCGGTACTTGAGCCAGCTCGACCGCGGACACGACGAGATTCAGGCCGACCAGATCAGAGCCCTGAGGCGGTCCTTTCGCGCGGGCCTCGGCCAGAGTGAGGACGATGAGGGGGACTATGATGACGACACGCCCCAAGGAGGAGACTGACCTAACGGGGACTGGCTCCATTTCCGCCAGGTGCCTGTCCCCGTGGTTGCGTTTTAAAGCCCTTGTCGAGGATGGAGGGACTCAGCGCGTCGAGTCTGACCCCCACTTATTTTTCGACCTGCTTTCTTTACGATCTTAGTGGGGCTATCATACCACGACCTATCATGGCCATGGTGAAGCCTACACAGCCTCCTTCCGCGGCCGTTCGTTGGCTAAAGCGGTTCCTTATTTTCCTTCTCGTAACTCCGATCGTTCTGGCCGCACTGTATCTGGCCTTTGTGTTGAACTGGAGCTACTCGGATGGGGAACGTGCCGGCTACCTACAGAAGTTCTCACGCAAAGGGTGGATCTGCAAAACTTACGAGGGCGAACTCGCGATGAGCAGTGTCCCGGGCCTGGCGCCAATCCTCTGGAGCTTCAGTGTGTCGGACGAGGCGGTTGCCAAGAAGATAAACGCACTGCTGGGGAAGAAGATAGTCGTGCACTATCGCGAGTACCGCCACCTACCCACCGATTGTTTCGGCGAAACCGCTTACTTTGTAGACGCCATCGTCTCAACGGAATAAACAACGCCTTCCGCCATTCTCTTATCTTCTCTGACGCGGCACGACCTTGCACCTTTTCTCCGAGGGGAGTGGCCCCGTCCCAACGGGTGCCTGGCCCCGTCTTCTGTTGCAGCGAAGAATCTCATCCGATGTATGGGCGCTGCGCTTGACAGGCCACTAACGGTTGCCCTAGCCTCCTATTGCAATGATTCGGACATAGCGGAAGGGCATTCCTGCCGAAGGGGAAGGAACTAAAGGAGGAAGAATATGAGCAAATTCGCAAAACTCGTTATGGCCGTCGCATTGGGAAGCACGCTTATTGCAATACAGGTCCAGGCGGCGGAGCAAAAGACAACGCTTATGCTGGGCGGAAAGTTCTGCGAGTTGTATCCGAACGAAATCACCGTCGCCTTGATGGGAGTCAAGGGCGTGAAGCAAGTTGACTTTAATAGCATGGGGGGGCAGGCCATCGTGGTGCATGACGGGAGCGTGAAGCCGGAAGCGCTCATTGCGGCTATGAAAGAGGTGAAGGGCACGAAGATGGGGAAGGAGTGGTATTGCACGGCGGAAGTCATGAAATAGGCCTGTGGGCCGGGACTCGGGTTGAAAATGGCCAGGAGAAAGGAGAGCTCAAGAAGGCCCGTGCGCTATGGGGAACGACACCGCACAGACCGCATCGGCTGGTTACGCGCGGCAGTATTGGGTGCGAACGACGGCATTATTTCGACAGCCAGTCTGCTGCTCGGTGTCGCAGCCGCGCATGGGACTCGCAGCGGCGTATTGGTTGCGGGGACCGCCGGCCTAGTCGCGGGAGCTATGTCGATGGCTGCCGGTGAGTATGTGTCCGTCCGCTCACAGGCAGACACCGAACAGGCCGAACTCGAGCTTGAGCGCAAGGAACTCGAAGCAGACGACGAGGGCGAGCACAAGGAACTGATGGCGATCTATGTCCGCCGTGGCCTCGCTCCTTCACTCGCGAAACAGGTCGCCGAGCAACTCATGACCCATGACGCGTTAGGCGCGCATGCCCGCGACGAACTCGGCATCTCCGAGACTCTCAGTGCACGTCCGATTCAGGCTGCGTTCGCGTCGGCGGGTTCCTTTGCTGTTGGAGCCGCCCTGCCTCTCCTGACCGTTACCATAGCCTCCGAGGCGAGTCTGATCCCCCTCGTCTCCGGAACGTCACTGGTGTTCCTCGCGCTCCTGGGTGGGCTAGCTGCACACGTAGGCGGTGCCAGTATGGCGGTGGGCGCAATACGCGTCACGTTCTGGGGTGCCTTTGCCATGGGACTGACCGCAGGCATCGGGGCGTTGTTCGGAAAGGTTGCATGAGTGGGGGACCGGTTGAAGACCGGCAAGAGTAAGGCGGCCGACCCTCTATTAGCGGGAGGTGCTGAACTCGAACTCTTTGAGCCCGTGCCGATCGAGGCGGAAAAAGGTCTCGGCCTTGAAGTACTCGTCGGATCGGCTCTTCCCTTTCGGGTACAGCCTCACGTTAAAGCCGCCGACGTATTCGTCAGGCTCAATCGCGGGCCCATGCCAGGTTTCCCCTTCGATATGGTCCTTGGCCAGCCGCTCTGTCGCCCGGATGGCATCAATAGTGAGCGTGACTCCAAGATTCGCGAGCGCTTCCACGAGCTGACTCGCAGCCTCGTCGACCTCCGGCGTAGACTCCGCGCGCCCGGCTGCGGGACCTCCGAGAAGGATCGTTGCAACAAGACTGAGGGCGAGCAATGAATGTTTCATGAGTGAGATTTTACCACAGCGCTGCAGGGAAGTGAAGAAGTGGCACAGGCCCCATTTCGGAAATTGAGCCGGTCCCCTTCGGAAGAGATGACAGACCCCGTTCTGCCGCGGTAGCATAGCCGTAGGGTGGAGCATGGCCAATGACTGATCCGAACCCGAGACCGACCGTCGCGTATCCTAAGAATTGCGGACACCAGAAGTGTCATTGCCCCGCAGCGCCGCAGTCCTCATATTGCAGCGACGACTGCAAGCATGCGGCCCGGCTGGATGACATGGGGCCCTGCCCGTGTAAGCATTCGGAGTGTCGAGAGCACTAGGAAGCAAGAAAGGGGGACAGTATGGCCGCCAGAAATCCTGAAGAGTTTCACCGTCTGTTCGCCGAGGCCTTCTCCGCCGGCAATCTCGATGCGCTGATGAACCTCTATGAGCCCACGGCGAAACTGATTTCCCAGCCGGGGCAGCCGGCTGTCAGCGGCCAGGCCATACGGGAAGGCCTCCGATCGTTCCTCGCACTCAAGCCGACGATCGCCATTGAAACGGAAAGCGTGGTCAAGACGGAGGACCTCGCTCTCTTACGCTCCAAGTGGACTCTGCGGGGGACAGAACCCGACGGCAAGCCGATCGAGATGACCCATCGTGGGGCCGAAGTGCTGCGGCGGCAACCGGATGGCACCTGGCGATTGGTCATCGATCATCCCTTCGGAGCGGACTAGGAGCCTTCCCATGGCTGAGAAGAAACCCAGGAAGCCGCGGCCTCCCGGCACCGTCCGGCGGCGGCGAAAGCCAGCTGGGGCCGCGACCGGGCTGGCGGCGACGGAACTGCAGGCGGCGGCGCCGCCGGGCGAGGTCGCCGAGCTGCACCGCTCGATCGAAGGCGATGGCGGGAAAGTGCTCGCCATGTACCGGGAGCCCTACGGCGGGCGCTGGGTCGTCATGGCCGCGTTGCCGATCGACAAGGTGGAGCCCACGCCCTACCAGCGCAATCTCTCGGACACGCACGTCCGCAAGCTGGAGGCGGTGATCGGCAAGCTGGGGCGCTACCTGGACCCGATCATCGTGGTGCGGGCTCCGCATGAGGGGACCGCCAAGTACTGGACCCCGAACGGGCATCACCGGCTCTCGGCGATGCGGACCCTGGGCGCCAAGAGCATCACGGCGATCGTCGTGCCGGAGGCCGCCGCGGCCTATCAGATCCTGGCGCTGAACACAGAGAAGGCCCACAACCTCCGGGAGAAGGCGCTGGAGGTCATCCGCATGTACAAGGAACTCGCCACCCTGGGTGACGCCACCGAGGAGACCTATGCCCTGGAGTTCGAGGAGCCGGCTTTCATCACCCTGGGGCTATGCTACGAGGAACGGCCGCGGTTCAGCGGAGGCGCCTACAATCCAATTCTCAAGCGCGTGGACCAGTTCCTCAAGGGGCCTTTGCGGTCGGCACTGGAGACCCGCAAGGCGCGCGCCCAGACCGTCTTGAAGCTGGACGATCTGGTGGTCCAGAAGGTCGAGGTGCTGAAGGCCCGGGGCCTGACCAGCCCCTACCTCAAGAGCTTCGTCGTCGCGCGGATCAATCCGATCCGGTTCCGGCCGAAGGACGCCGCGCCGTTGGCTTTCGACGAGGTGCTCGACCGCATGATGGCGGCCGCCGCCAAGTTCGATCCGGGGAAAATCAAGACCGAGGACCTCGCACGAACCGGCGGCGCGCCAGACGAGGGCGAGTGAGCGCCGCTCGATCGGATTGACACCCGAGAGGGGGGCCCCTATAATGAGCTTTCGTTTTGCGGCACAGTCGAAAAATGGAGGCCTCACATGTCCGCCACAATGCGGCAACCCTCGAATCTGGCGCGTAAGCGAACGCACGGGTTCCTCGAACGGATGAAATCGAAAGGCGGCCGCCGCGTGCTGGCGCGCCGAAGGGCCAAGGGTCGGCACAAACTGACCGTCTGATTGGAGATCGGTGGTCTCGCCCCGCTCCTCCCGCACACAACACCTCCTTCGCAACAGCGCCGACATCCGGTTGGTCTTCAAGGAAGGGAGGCGGGCTTCGTCCCCGCTCTTCACCCTCCTCTACCGCCGGAACGCGTTGGACCGCACGCGGATCGGGGTCGTGGTCGGAAAGAAACTGGGCGGCGCCGTGGCGCGCAATCGGAGCAAGCGCCGGTTCCGGGAGTTGGCCCGGCTCAGCCTGGACCGGATGCCTGACGGGTTGGACCTGTTGATCCTTCCCAAGAGGGAAGCGGTCGCTGAGCCGGCTCCGAACTTGCGACGCGTATGGCAGACTCTCCTGAGCCGCGAACGATTGCTCCCCCCGGAACGGTAACCGTTATGACGCGCGTCTTGTTGGCCGTGATCGCCTTCTATCAGCGGTGGCTCTCCCCGCTCACCCCGCCGCGGTGCCGGTTTGAGCCCACCTGCTCGGCGTACGCGCACGAAGCCTTGGCGCGCCACGGTCTGGTGCGGGGGCTGGGGCTGTCGGCCTGGCGTCTCTTGAAATGCCACCCGTTTCATCCGGGGGGCGTGGATCCGGTCCGCTGACTTATGGAAAAGCGCATCATCCTCTTCCTCGTCCTCTCGATGGCCCTCATCATGCTCTATCCTTATATATTGGAGAAGATGGGGGTGGGGAAACGGGCGCCTCCGGCCACACAAAAGCCCGCGGGTCCTCCCAAGGAGGCCGCAGCCCCCGCCCAGCCCGCCCCGCTCCCTTTCAAAGGGACGCCCGAGAGCGCGCCGCTCACCAAGTCGGCGGTCCCCGCCCCGTCCGGCGAGGCTCGCGAACAGGAGGTGACGGTCGAGACCGACCTCATCAAGGTCGTCCTCTCGAACCGCGGAGGGGTGATCAAGAGCTGGGAGCTGAAGCGCTACCGGAACTCCGACCCCAAAAACCCCATGCCCATCCAGCTCGTTCAGGCCGACGAGAAAAGCCTCGCGCTGACGCCACCGTTGAGCGTGGAGGTGCCCGATCATCAGCTCAAGGAGCGGCTTTCGCGGGGCCTGTACGCGGTGTCCGGGAAAAATCTCGCGCTGAGCGAGGCCGAGCCCACCGGCGACATCGGGTTTGCCTATACCGACCCCGAGACCGGCGTGCGGGTGGACAAGCGGCTGACGTTTCACCACGGCAGTTACATGGCGGACCTCACCGTGGAGACCGCCGGCATCACCAGCTCCACTACCCTGTCGCTCGGCACGAACTTCGGGGTGCACAAGTGGGAGGAAGGCTTCGTCGGCTTCATCGGGCCGGCCACGTCCGTCAATGGGAAGCTCAGCAAGGACACCCCGGAGAAGGAGGATTTGCGGTCCGGCCAGGTGGCCTGGGCTGCGCTCCAGGACAAGTATTTTCTGGCGGCCGCCCTCCCCGCCGATGCCGTGACCCATATCGCGGTGGTCCGCAAAGAGGGCGACAAGCTGGTCTCGGTCGGCCTGCGCACGCCCGCCGCCCCGGGCTCGGTGACCAGCCGATACCGGCTCTACGTCGGCCCCAAGGAGTACGACACGCTGGCGTCGCTCAAGGTGGACCTGGAGGAGACGATCGACTTCGGCTGGTTCATTTACGGGAGCTGGCAAATCGTCCGGGCCGTCGCCAAGCCGTTGTTCTACACCATCCGGTTTCTCTACGGCCTGACCCATAACTACGGCGTCGCCATCATCATCATCACCCTCGGGATCAAGCTATTGCTCGCCCCGCTGGCCTACAAGAGCTACAAGTCCATGAAGGACATGGCGGCCTTGCAGCCGGAGGTGCAGGCCCTGCAGAAGAAGTTCGCCGAGGACCGCGACCGGCTCAACAAGGAGTTGATCAAGCTCTACAAGGAGCGGAAGGTGAACCCGGTCGGCGGATGCCTCCCGATGTTCCTGCAGATCCCGATCTTCGTGGCTCTGTTCAACATCCTCTACATGACGATCGAGCTCCGGCAGGCGCCGTTCTTCCTGTGGGTGAAGGATCTCTCGGTGCAGGACCCCTACTACGTGCTCCCGATCGTCATGGGGGTCACCATGTTCATCCAGCAGAAGATCCAGCCGACCACGATGGACCCCAAGCAGGCGCAGATCATGATGGTCCTGCCGGTCTTCCTCACCTTCCTGTTCGTCACCTTCCCGGCGGGACTCGTCCTCTACTGGCTGACCAACAATGTGCTGACCATTCTCCAGCAGGTGCTCACGGACCGGTACCTGCTCCCCCGACGGCCCGCTCCCGCGGCCGCATGATCCCCCATGAATGCTGGAGACACGATCTGCGCGATTGCCACGCCCCCCGGTGAGGGCGGCATCGGCATCATTCGCCTCTCGGGCGAGAAGGCCCTCGAGATTGCGTCGCGGGTGTTCGTCGGGGCCAAGGGCCGCACGGTCCGGGACTTCAAGACCCACACCCTGCACCACGGGGAACTGCGCGCGCCCGACACGGGTGAGCGGCTGGATGAGGTGTTGGTGGCTGTCATGAAGGCCCCGCGTAGCTACACCTGCGAGGACGTCGTCGAGTTTCATTGCCATGGCGGGCCGCTCGTGCTCCGGCTGGGGTTGGAGGCCCTCATCCGCAGCGGCGCGCGGCTCGCCGAGCCGGGCGAGTTCACGAAGCGGGCCTTCCTGAACGGGCGGCTCGACCTGGCCCAGGCCGAAGCGGTGATGGACCTGATCCAGGCCCGCTCGGAGGCCGGCCTGCGGGTCGCGATGGAGCAGCTTCGCGGATCCCTGTCCGGGGAACTGGGCTGGCTCCGCGAGCGCCTGGTGCGCCTGCTCGTGGAAGTAGAGGCCGGGATCGACTTCACCGAGGAGGACATCACGTTCATCTCTCCCCAGGCACTGGCCGACGGGGTGCATGAAGTCGGCGAGCGGATCGCCGGCCTCCTGAGGACCTCGGAGGAAGGCCGGATTCTCCGCGAAGGGGTCACGGTGGCCCTGGTCGGGCGGCCGAACGTCGGGAAGTCCAGCCTGTTGAACGCTCTCTCGCGCACGGACCGCGCGATCGTGACGCCGATCCCCGGCACCACGCGCGATGTGATCGAGGAGTACGTCTCCATTCGGGGCCTCCCCGTCCGCCTCCTGGACACCGCGGGGATGCGGGACACGGTGGATGTGGTGGAGAAGGAAGGCGTGCGTCGCTCACACGACGCCCTGGCCCGCGCCGAGCTGGTACTGGCGGTTCTGGACGGAAGCGCGCCGCTGGGTCCGGAAGACCGGCGCCTATTGGATTTGGCGCAGGGCCAGGCGATGGTGCTGGTCGTGAACAAAGCGGACCGCCCTCCCCGCCTCGAGCCGGCTCAGCTTGCGGAGGTGAGTCCAGGAAGGCGGGTCGTCCGGACCTCGGCGACAACCGGCGCCGGCCTCGATGAACTTCGGGACGCGATCCGAGATGCCGTCCTCACGCAGGGCCTGGAAGCCCGCGAGGCCGTGCTGATCACCCATGTGCGGCACCGCGCGGCGCTCGCGCGGGCGAAGGAAGCCCTCGATCAGGTCCTGCTTTCTCTCGAGCGGAGGATGCCGGCCGAGTGTCTCGCGGCGGACCTTCGATCCGCCGTCAACGCGATCGGCGAGATCGTCGGTAAGACCACGACCGACGACATTCTCGACCTCATCTTCAAGGAGTTCTGCATCGGCAAATGATGATCCGCGTCTATGACCAGAAGTACGAGGTGATCGTGGTGGGCGGCGGCCACGCCGGCTGCGAGGCCGCGCTGGCCGCGGCGGGCATGGGAGCCGCGACCCTGCTCCTCACGATGGAAGAGGGCAAGATCGCCCAGATGTCCTGCAACCCCGCGGTCGGCGGGATCGGCAAGGGCCACCTCGTCAAGGAAATCGACGCGCTGGGGGGCGAGATGGGCCGTAACACCGACCGCACCGGCATCCAGTTTCGGATGCTCAACACGCGGAACGGCCCGGCGGTCCGCTCGCTGCGGGTCCAGTGCGACAAGAAACGCTACCGGCTGGCGATGCAGGAGACGCTCCGGGCGCAACCGAGCCTGACGATCCGCCGCGGGACCGTGGACCGGATCGAGACCGCGGGCGGGCGCGTGTGCGGGGTCGTCACCGGGGCCGGCGAGCGGGTCGCGGCCCTGGCGGTCGTCCTGACAACAGGGACATTCCTTAAGGGATTAATTCACGTAGGGTTAAACCGTTTCCCGTCGGGCCGGGCCGGCGAGGCCTCCGCCGAGCATCTCTCCGAGTGCCTGCGGGGGTTCGGCTTCGAAACGGGCCGGCTCAAGACGGGCACCCCGCCCCGCCTGGACCGGGACTCCATCGATTTTGCGGGGATGAAGCCCCAGCCCGGGGACGAGCCCCCCACGCCCTTCTCCGCGCGGACCGACCGCATCCCGCTCCCCCAGGTCCCTTGCCACCTCACCTACACGACCGCAGAGACCCATCGCATCATCCAGGACAACTTGGACCGCTCGCCGATGTTCACCGGGGTGATCGAGGGCGTGGGCCCACGGTACTGCCCGTCGATCGAGGACAAGGTCGTGCGGTTCGCCGACAAGCCCCGCCACCAGATCTTTATCGAGCCCGAGGGGCTGGACACCAACGAATACTACCCGAACGGCATCTCCACGAGCCTCCCCGTGGACGTGCAGGCTGCCTTCCTCAAGACCATTCCAGGGCTGGAACGCGCGAAGATGCTCAAACCGGGGTACGCCGTCGAGTACGATTACTTTCCGCCGCGCCAGCTCCACCCGACCCTCGAGACCAAGCCGGTGGAAGGCCTCTACCACGCGGGGCAGATCAACGGGACCTCCGGTTATGAGGAGGCGGCCGCGCAGGGGCTGATGGCCGGCATCAACGCCGTCCTGAAGAACCGAGGCGAGGCGCCGTTGATCCTGGACCGGTCCCAGGCCTATATCGGGGTGCTGATCGACGACCTCATCTCCAAGGACGCGCTGGAACCGTACCGGATGTTCACCTCCCGGGCGGAGTATCGCCTTTTCCTGCGCCAGGACAACGCCGATCTCCGCCTGATGGACACCGGCCACCAGGTGGGGCTGATCCCGGAGGACCTGTACCGGCCCCTGTGCGCGAAGCGCGACGCCATCGTGCGGGAGCGGGAGCGGCTCCTCAAGACCAGGCCCCGGCTGACCCCTGAGGTCCTGGCTAGGGCCTTTGTCCTGGGGGTGGAGGGCCTGACCCCGGATACGACGCTGGCCGGCCTGCTCCGGCGCCCCGAACTGGATTACGAAATGGTAATGGAGATGACCGGCCTGGAGGGGGCCCCAGACCCGTCCGTGCGGGAACAGGTGGAAATTCAGCTCAAGTACGAAGGCTATATCCACCGTCAATCCCATGATGTGGATAATTTTAAAAAGCTTGAATCGCGAAAGATTCCAATCGAATTTGACTACACGTCCGTAAAAGGGTTCTCGCGGGAAGTATTAGAGAAGCTCCAGCGATTTCGCCCCCACTCCCTCGGGCAGGCCTCCAGGCTCGAGGGGGTAACCCCGGCCGCCATTACGCTCTTGCACGTAGCCCTGGAACGGGTCCAGCGGACCTGACGGACCCTATTGTTCCACGTGGAACAATCCCCTCCCCCATCCGCTCCGACTGATCCCGCGGCGGCCCTGATGCAAGGGGGGCTCCTATTGGGGGTCCCCCTCTCCCCCCACACCGTCGCGCGCCTCGTTCTGTACCTGCGGGAACTGACCCGCTGGAACGAGAAGGTCAACCTGACGGCCCTCACGACCGACCTCGACATCGTGATCAAGCACTTTCTCGACTCCCTGGCCGCCTTCAAGATCATCAAGCCGGACCCCACGATCATCAGGCCCGGCGCTGGCCTACGGGTCCTTGACGTGGGCACGGGCGCCGGATTTCCAGGGCTGATCCTCAAAATCCAGGATCCGGAGCTGGCGGTCACCCTCCTCGAGCCCTCAATGAAGAAGGCGGCCTTCCTGCACCACATGATCGGGCTCTTGGGGCTGTCCGGGGTGAGCGTCATCACCTGGCGCCTTGAGGATCTTCATGAACCCCAGGACTCCGGCCCGTACGATCTTGTGACGACGCGAGCGCTTGCCCCCGAAGTGGTCCTAGCCGTGGCCCCCAGGCTCCTGGCCAGGGGCGGTCGCGTCCTGCTCTTTAGGGTCGCTCCCCTGGAGGAGCCCCCTTCCGGGTACCGGGTGATCCGGCAGGAAGCGTTCACGCTTCCTTTCACCAATGACCCGCGCGCGCTCACCTTATTGGAGCCGAATTAGAGCCGACGGCCCCTCCCCCGGAAAATTGTTCCACGTGGAACATCGCCATTGACAGATTCGTGCGCCTCTATTAGCATGGGCACCTTCCCACGAGAGAGCCTGGCCAATTCTTCATGGGGCGAATCATCGCCATCGCCAATCAGAAGGGGGGGGTCGGAAAGACCACCACCGCGGTCAACCTTGCTGCCTCTCTGGCGGTGGCGGAGCGGACGGTTCTCCTCGTCGACCTGGATCCCCAGGCCAATGCCACCAACGGCGTGGGAATCGACCGTGACGCGCTGACCCTGTCGGTCTACGACGGGTTAATCATGGGCCGAAAGGGCGCTGAACTCCTGATAAAATCGAAGATTTCAAGATTGGATGTGATGCCTTCCGATCAAGACCTCGCTGGCGCGGAAATCGAACTAACAGGGCTCGACGGGCGGGAAATGGTCCTCAAGAAACTCCTTTCAGATGTGGTAGGGCAATACGAATTCGTGATCCTGGACTGTCCCCCCGCGCTGGGCCTATTAACCGTGAACGCGCTCGTCGCTGCGGACACGCTCCTGATCCCTGTCCAGTGCGAGTACTACGCGATGGAGGGCCTCGGACGGTTGATGAGGACGGTCGAGATGGTGCGTCAATCGCTGAATCCCGCACTCGCCATCGAGGGGATTCTGCTGACCATGTACGATGGCCGCAGCAACCTGAACAGGCAGGTGGCCGAAGAGGTTCAGAAATTCTCACCAGGGAAGGTCTTCAAGACCATGATCCCGAGGAACATCACGCTGGCGGAGGCGCCGAGCCACGGGTCCCCGGTATTGCTATACGACGTCGCGTCTACCGGTGCCCAGGCCTACCTGGGCCTCGCCAAGGAAGTCCTCCAATATGGAAAAGAAAGCGCTCGGTAGAGGGCTGCAGACCCTGATCCCGGTTTCTCCCGCCGCGCACGGGCGCAGCGAAGTCGAGGAGGTCCCCCTCCCCCTTATCTCACCGAATCCCTACCAGCCCCGGCGCGCCTTCGATGAAGCCGAACTGGAAGAACTGGCCAATTCCGTCAAATCCAAGGGGGTGATCCAACCGGTCCTCTTACGTCGGTTGGGCGATGGGGGCTATGAATTGATCGCCGGCGAGCGGCGCTGGCGAGCCGCCAAGCTAGCGGGTTTAAAGAGGATTCCGGCCATTGTGCGGCAAGCCACCGACGCGGAAGTCATGGAGGTGGCACTGATCGAAAATCTCCAGCGCAAGGACCTGAATGCGATGGAGGCAGCGCGCGCGTATCAACGGCTCATGAAGGAGTTCGGCCTGACGCAGGATGCTATCTCCCGGCAACTGGGGAAAGACCGCTCTTCGATCGCCAATTCCGTCAGGCTCCTCTCGCTCCCGACCGAAGTTCAGCGAGAGGTGGAATTGGACCATCTTTCATTGGGGCATGCGAAGGTGTTACTAGGGGTCCCTGACCCCACACAACAGATCCAACTAGGGCGACGGGCGGTCACAGAACGCCTCTCAGTGCGTGATTTGGAACGGATATTGCTTAAATTTACCAAAGAAGGACGCCGTCGCCAGATACGCAAAGGCTCTCCGAGTGCGATCGAAGACCGGCTGAAGCGAAAACTGGGCACCAGAGTCCGGCTGATCGAGGGCAAACGAGGCGGAAAGATCGTGATAGACTACTACTCGTCGGCTGACTTGGAGAGAATCCTCGACATGATCATGGAGTAGCGCACCGTCAACGAAGGAGGGACTATTTTATGTGGAAGAAGACTGAGGGAAGTTCCGAGGACCGCCAAGAAGAAGAGCGTGCCCCGCAAACCACCCAGGAGGAGATAGTGGATGAGGTCATCGCCTTCGTCGGCAAAGGTGTTGAATTCAAAGGCGCAATTACCTACAATGGGACCGTCCGGATCGACGGCCACCTGGACGGGGAGATCCATACGGAGGGCGTGCTGCTGGTCGGAGAAGATGCCGTCATCACCGCGAAGGTCAGCGCCGGCACGGTCATCAGCCGCGGCAAGATCACCGGCGACATCATGGCGACGGGGAAGGTCAAACTTCTGGCGCCAGCCGTTCTCAACGGATCGGTGAAGGCCCCGCTCCTCTCCATTGAAGAAGGGGTTCTCTTCAACGGCAGCCTGGAGATGTCCAAGGCCGAGCAACCGGATGCGAGCCGGATTGCCGGAGGCGGATCGGTGACCCCCATCCGCGTCAGTTCGACGATGCGGACCGTTTCGAGCTAACACGCTCAGTGACGAGGATCAGCGGGTAACCTGTGTAGCCCACCACGGGCCGCTTACTTCAGATTTGACCAGGCCTCCTCACCGGCGGTAGGTGGAAGGGAAGACCCCATGTGGCCGTTTCGCGGCAGGAAAAATCAGGGCCAACTGGGCGATGGGGACCCCTTTACCTTTCTCGGCCACGGCGCCAAGTTCCAGGGGAATATCACCTTCGAGGGCTCGATCCGGATTGACGCCTCGTTGGAGGGGGAGATCCGGACCAAGGGCTCCGTGGTCGTGGGGGAGCATGCCGTGATCCACGGCGATGTCATCGCCGATATCGTGATCAGCGGGGGGAAGATCACCGGCAACGTGACGGCCTCGAAGAAAGTGCAACTTCTGGCCACCGCGGTAATAAACGGGGCCGTGAAGACCCCGGTCCTCTCCGTCGACGAAGGGGTGCGCTTCATGGGCAATTGCGAAGCGGAGGGACGGGGGGAAGTCAGGACCTTGGAAGGGCCGCGGGAGGCCGCCGCCGGGGTGGCCCGAGCCCGTGGGATGGGCTGACGGGCCCCACCCATGTTCGGGGATGGGACCAAGAGACGGGAGACCACGATGCCGAGCGAGGAGGCGTACATCTTCCTGGCGCGCGGGTTCGAGTTCAAGGGGATCCTGACCTTCGACGGAACAGTCCGGATTGACGGCCGTGTCATCGGTGAAATACATACGAATGGGACCTTAATTATGGGCGAGCATGCGGAGATCGAAGGCGACGTCACCGCCGGCACGATCATCAGCAGCGGGCGGATCAACGGGAACGTGACGGCATCCGAGAAGGTGCATCTGGTCGCGCCCGCCGCCGTCGCAGGGACGGTCAGGACCCCTCTCCTCCAAGTCGAGGAGGGGGTGCGCCTAGTCGGCGCCCTCGAAGCGGAGGGAACCACGCCGGGGGAGGGGCAGGAAGAGGACCGCGAATCCGCGCTCCAGGCCGCCAAGCTCCGTGTTATGCGGACCGGTGCGGGTCGGTAGGCGATGAAGACCGTCGTCGTCGGGATGTCCGGCGGGGTGGACAGCGCGGTAGCCGCCGCGCTCCTGGTCGAGCAAGGGTTTACGGTCCAGGGAGTCACGCTCCAGACCTGGGAGCCGGAGGACCCAGAGACCACCTCGAAGAAGTGGCAGGAACGCGGCTGCTGCAAGGTGGGGCTCGCCCGCTACGTGGCGGAGCGCTTGGGGATTCCCCACCGGGTCATCGATATCCGCGAGCGGTTCCGCTCTGCGGTCGTCCACGATTTCATCCAAGGGTATCTGGGAGGCGAGACCCCCAACCCCTGCGTCCGCTGCAACGAGCGGGTCAAGTTCGGAGCCCTGGTGGAGACTGCCCGGACGCTCGGCGCGGACTACGTCGCGACGGGCCACTACGCGCGAATCCGGTCCGACGCGACAGGGCGCCTGCACCTCCAGAAGGGCGAAGACCCGTCAAAGGACCAGACCTATTTTCTCTACCGGCTGAACCGATCCTGGCTCCCGCACCTTCTCTTTCCGGTCGGGGCCATGCGAAAGGAGGAGGTGTGGCCGCGCGCGGAGACGATCGGCCTGCCCGCCGAGGAAATCAAGGAGAGCCAGGAAATCTGCTTCGTGACCAAGGGCGATTACCGGTCATTCCTGGCGGAGCACGCCCCTCAGGCCGAACAACCTGGCGTCTTCGTGGGCATGGACGGGACGCCGTTGGGCACCCATCGGGGAGCGGCCTTCTATACCCCCGGCCAGCGCCGCGGGCTCGGGCTGGCGTCGGATAAGCGGCTCTATGTGGTGCGGGTGGACGCCGGAAGCAAGACTGTGGTGGTCGGCCGTGACGAGGATCTCCTGGCCGGCGCCTGCACGGTCCGCGAGGTGAACCTCCTCGGAATGGACCGGATCGACGAACCGGTTCGCGCCATGGTCAAGGTTCGGTACGCCACCCCGGCGGTCCCAGCGGCGCTCCTGCCGGACCGCAGCGGGCGCCTTCGGATCGAGTTCGACACCCCCCAGCGGGCCCTCAGCCCCGGCCAATCCTCGGTCTTCTACCAGGACGACCTTGTTCTGGGCGGGGGCATCATCGAGACGGAGCCGAGTCCCTCCCGTCCGGCTTGACACTCCGGGCCTTTCGTGTTACGGTGCGCCGCTTTTACGTGAACCTGCCGGAGTATCACCACCTTCAGGACGCCGACAGTGATCCAGACGGCCATCGCACGACGCTACGCCCGAGCCCTTTTCGATCTTCAGGAGCCGGCGGGCATCGGCCCCACGGCTGAAACCCTCCGCGTACTGGCCGACGCCTTCGCCGCCTCCCGGGAATTTCGCGCCTTGCTCGTCAGCCCCGTGTTCACCCGGGAGCAGAAGGCGGCTGTCGTTACCAGCCTCGCGGCACGGGCGGAATGCCCGCCGATCACGATTCGACTCCTGACGCATGTCGTTAACAAAAACCGCATCGGTTTGATTCGGGAAATACGCGAGGCCTTCGCCGAGCTCGCCGACCGGGAGACGAACCGGACGGCCGTGGAAGTCACCTCTGCCCGGACCCTCGCGGAGCGGGATTTGACGCTGATCCGGTCTCGCCTGGAGCAAGCGACGCGGAGCGCCATCGATCTTGCAGTCCGCGTGGACCCTGGGGCGATCGGGGGCCTGGAGATCCGGATCGGCAGCACCATCTACGACGGGACGATTCGCGGGCAGCTCGGACGGCTCCGGGCAACCCTGGCGGGAGCGTAGCGCCAGCACAAGGAGCGGCAAAGGATGCAGATCAAGGCGGAAGAGATCAGCGCAATCATCCGGGAGCAGGTCCAATCGTTCGAGAAGCAGGTGAACGTGGCCGAGGTCGGCTCGGTGCTGCAGGTCGGCGACTGCATTGCCAAGATCTACGGGCTGGACGGCGCCATGGCCGGCGAGTTGCTGGAGTTCCCCGGAGGGATCAAAGGCATCACCCTGAATCTGGAAGAGGACAATGTCGGCGCGGTGATCCTGGGCTCCGACCAGAACATCAAGGAAGGGGACATAGTCAAGCGGACCGGCCGGATTGCGGAAGTCCCGGTCGGGGAGGCGGTGGTGGGCCGCGTCGTCGATCCGATCGGCGCCCCCCTGGACGGCAAGGGGCCGGTCCAGGCCAAGGAGTTCCGTCGCGTGGAGGTCCGGGCACCCGGCGTGATCGACCGTCAGCCCGTTCGCGAACCGCTGCAGACCGGCCTCAAGGCCATCGACGCCATGATCCCGATCGGGCGGGGCCAGCGCGAGCTGATCATCGGCGACCGGCAGACGGGGAAAACCGCCATTGCGGTGGATACGATCATCAACCAGAAGGGCCAGAACGTCATCTGCATCTACGTGGCGATCGGCCAGAAACGTTCGACCGTCGCGCGCGTCATCCGGACGCTCGAAGAGTCCGGCGCCATGGCATACAGCATCGTGGTGTCCGCCACGGCCAGCGATCCGGCCTCGCTTCAATATCTCGCGCCGTATTCCGGTGTGGCGATGGGCGAGTATTTTCGCGACTCCGGGCGCCATGCGCTGATCATCTACGACGACCTCTCCAAGCACGCGACGGCGTACCGCCAGCTCTCGCTGCTGCTCCGGAGGCCCCCGGGTCGGGAGGCCTACCCCGGCGACGTGTTCTACCTGCACTCCCGCCTCCTTGAGCGGGCAGCGAAGCTCAGCAAGGAGAACGGCGGGGGGAGCTTGACGGCGCTGCCGATCATCGAGACCCAGGCCGGGGACGTGTCCGCGTATATCCCGACGAACGTGATCTCGATCACCGACGGCCAGATCTATCTGGGGAGCGACCTCTTCTACTCGGGCATCCGGCCCGCCATCAACGTGGGCTTGTCGGTCTCGCGGGTGGGAGGCTCGGCCCAGATCAAGGCCATGAAGGGGGTGGCCGGAACACTCCGGTTGGACCTCGCCCAGTACCGCGAGATGGCCGCGTTCGCCCAGTTCGGGAGCGAACTGGACAAGGCCACCCAGGCCCAGCTGGCCCGCGGGGTCCGCATGGTGGAACTGCTCAAACAGGGCCAGTACCAGCCGATGCCCGTGGAGAACCAGGTGATCAGCATCTTCGCCGGGGTCAATGGATTTCTGGACGACGTGCCGGTGGCCAAGGTCCGCCAATTCGAAGAAGAGCTCCTCGAATACATCACGCGGGAGCACCCACAGATCCCGCGCGAGATCGTGTCCAAGGGGAAGCTGGACGAGGAGCTCACGGAGGCGCTCCGCAAGGCGCTGGCCGCGTTCAAAAAAACCTTGGGCTACCTGACGAAAGCGTGAGTCATGCCGAGTCTGCAGGGCCTTCGCCGCAAAATCGGGTCCATCAAGAACACGCAGAAGATCACCAAGGCCATGAAGATGGTGGCCGCGGCGAAGCTCAAGCGCGCGCAGGAGCGCATCCTGGCCGCGCGGCCCTATGTGAAGAAAATGGCCATCGTCCTCGGCAGCCTGGCCAGCCGCGTCCACCGCGGCGACCACCCGCTCCTGCGGAAGTCAGCCGGCAATCGGGTCGAACTGCTGGTGGTCACCTCCGACCGGGGGCTGTGCGGGGCCTTCAACGCCAATATCCTGAGAAAGGCGGTCGAGTTCCTCCGGGAGAAGCAGGCGGCAGGCTTCACCCTCACGGTCAGCGTGATCGGCCGCAAGGGCCGGGATTTCTTCCGCCGCCGCCCCTGGACCCAGCGCCAGGAGTGGGTCGGAGTCTTCGACCGGCTGTCCTACGAGCATGCCTTGGACATCGGCGGGGACATCGTCCAGCAGTTCACGAGTGGAACGTTCGATGAGCTATACGTCGTATACAACGAGTTTAAGTCGGCGATTCAGCAGCGGGTCGTGGTGGAAAAACTGCTGCCCATCGAGTCCCTCGAGCCGGAGGGCGCCTCGCTGGGGGGCGGGTATCTGTTTGAGCCGGACGCCGACGAGCTGTTGAAGGCCCTCCTCCCCAAGCATATCGAGGTCCAGACGTTCCATGCCTTGATGGAATCGTCGGCCGCCGAGCTGGGGGCGCGGATGGCCGCTATGGACGGGGCGACGCGGAACGCGGGCGAGCTGATCAAGAGGCTGACGCTTTATTACAACAAGACCCGCCAGGCCGCCATCACCAAGGAATTGATGGACATCGTGGGCGGGGCTGAGGCGTTGAGGTAAGCCACGTTAAACCTTAATCGTGAAAACGCGCCAGGCGATCCCGATTAACGAGTAACGAATAACGTTTCACGAAGGAGAATCAGCGTGAGCAAGGGCAGAGTCGTGCAGGTGATCGGGCCGGTGGTGGATGTGGAATTCCCCAAAGGGGAACTGCCGAAGATCTACAATGCGATCCGGGTCGAGGCTCCGGAGGACAAGAAGACCGGGCGCCCGGAGATCCGCCTGACCCTGGAGGTGGCGCAGCACCTCGGCGAGAACCGGGTGCGGGCGGTGGCCATGTCCAGCACGGACGGCCTGGTCCGCGGGATGGAGGTCACGGATACCGGGGCCCCCATCACCATGCCGGTCGGCAAGGAGACGCTCGGTCGTCTGATCAATGTGCTGGGCGAGCCGGTGGACGGCAAGGGTCCGGTCCAGGCCAAGAAGAGGCTGCCCATCCATCGGCCGGCGCCCCTCCTGGTGGAACAGGAGACTAAGACGGAGGTCCTGGAGACCGGCATCAAAGTGGTGGATCTCCTGGAGCCCTACGCCAAGGGGGGCAAGGTCGGGCTCTTCGGGGGCGCGGGCGTGGGCAAGACCGTCGTCATCATGGAGTTGATCCACAACATCGCGACGCACCACGGGGGGTTCTCGGTGTTCGCCGGGGTGGGGGAGCGGACCCGTGAGGGCAACGACCTGTACCTGGAGATGAGCGAATCGGGCGTCATCGACAAGACCACCCTCGTCTACGGGCAGATGAACGAGCCGCCGGGCGCGCGCCTGCGGGTGGCGCTGTCGGGGCTGACCGTGGCCGAGTATTTCCGCGACGAGGAAGGGCAGGACGTGCTCCTGTTCATCGACAACATCTTCCGGTTCACGCAGGCCGGCTCAGAGGTATCGGCCTTGCTGGGCCGCATGCCGTCGGCCGTGGGGTATCAGCCGACCCTCGGGACGGAGATGGGGGACCTCCAGGAGCGCATCACGTCCACGAAGAAGGGCTCGATCACCTCGGTCCAGGCCATCTACGTGCCCGCCGATGACCTGACCGATCCCGCACCGGCCACCGCCTTCGCGCACCTGGATGCGACCACGGTGCTCTCGCGCCAACTGGCCGAGCTCGGCATCTATCCGGCGGTGGACCCCCTGGACTCCACGTCGCGTGTCTTGGACCCGCAGGTCGTGGGAGAGGAGCACTACAACATCGCGCGCGGGGTGCAGTCCATCCTCCAGCGGTACAAGGACCTCCAGGACATCATCGCCATCCTGGGGATGGACGAGCTGTCGGAGGACGACAAGCTGACCGTGAGCCGCGCGCGCAAGATCCAGAAGTTCCTGTCCCAGCCGTTCCATGTAGCGGAGGCCTTCACCGGCACCAAGGGCAGGTACGTCAAGCTGGCCGAGACGGTACGGAGCTTCAAGGAAGTGATCGATGGCAAGCACGACGAGCTGCCGGAGCAGGCCTTCTATATGGTCGGGGGGATCGACGAGGTGCTCGAGAAGGCCGAGCGCCTGAAAAAAGAGCACTGACGGATCGGAGAGCCACGTCCATGCCGGGTAAAATTCTTCTCGAAATCGTCACCCCCGACAAGCTGTTGCTCAGCCAGGAGGTAGACGAGATCATCGCGCCGGGGGCCGAAGGGGAATTCGGCGTCCTGCCGGGACACTGCCAGTTTCTCTCCTCCCTGCGCGTCGGCGAGCTGAAGTACCGAGTCGGCGACGCGGTCAACCACATGACGATCATGTGGGGATTCGTGGACGTGACCCCTAAGCGCGTGACCGTGCTGGCGGAGATCGCCGAGAAGGCCGAAGACATCGATATCGAGCGCGCCCAGACCAAGGTGCTGGAAGCGGAAGCCAAGGTCGCAGCGGGCGGCACGCGGGAAGAAATAGAGGTGGCCCTTACCAGCTTAGAGAAAGCCCGCCTGCGCAAGAAGGTCGCCGAACGCACGAAGAGCCGGACGCACTGAGCCCGGCTCTCCTCACCTAGTTGCTTTTTAATATAAAGCGTCGGGAAGTTTAGGCAGGGATTGCGCAGGCCTCAAGGGGGGCGTGAGCGGTCACCGCTTGAAGCGCGGCATAGAGCTTGCCGTACCGCTCCTCCGCCCAGGCGTTGAATGCCTCCGCGTGGGGGAACACGAGGACCCATGTGCGAACCGAATCCAGCAGGATGAGCTGTTGCGGGCCGTCTCCTGCGGGGAAATAGACGGCCAGCATGGCGCTGGGGCTGATCATGCTGACATCGGTGAAGAGGCAAGTCCTGACCCCTTCCGGGAGGTTCGCGTCACGGGCCGCTGCTTCCAGGATGGGCCCATAGAGCCGCTGCAGGAATTGGGCGGTTGCCTCATGGGGGACTTTCGCTTCGTGTAGGCGCGTGTTCGGCGATTCGCAAAAGAGGTTTTCCGTCAGGTAGGCGACGGCTTCCGAGGCGGGGAGCGCATGGGCATTCACCAGCGAGTCGGTCAAATACGAAATCCAGTTACGGGCATTGCGTGTCGTCGTCATATGTCCTCCATCGTTCCTTTATGACACACACTGAGCGTGCGCATGCTCTAAGGTGGCGTCGCGTTGTCCCGGATGAAGCTGACCGGATTAAAGACCTGGCAGGAAGACCCTGAGGACTACCCGGTGCAAACAAGGCCGAGTATACGCCACTTTCGGCCGGGAGTCAAACGCGCCCAGGGGGTGAAGCTCCTGGGGCCGGGACCGGGCCGCCCCGGTTCAGGCCGAGTGGCCGTTGCCGTTGGCGGACTTCTCGTTCACGCATTTGACGAGGTGCCAGAAGCGGAGGGGATTGACCTTTTGTTTGTGGATGACGGTGAGGTGCGTGCCGTCCAGGACCATCGGCAGCGAGAGGTCGGTCCGCCACCCCAGTTGCTTGCAGAGCGGGGAGATCACTTTCTCGACCGCCGCGATCAGCCGGTTGCCGTTGCTGAAGTGGTTGAGGAGGATGATGCGCCCCCCGGGCTTGCAGACCCGGATCATCTCCAGCATGACTTTCCGGTAGTCGGGGACGGCCGTCACCACGTAGGCCGCCATGACGGCATCGAAGCTGTCGTCGACGAAGTCCATTGCGCCCGCGTCCATCCGAGTGAGCCGCACGTTCGGCAGCCCGAGTTCCCGGACGCGTTCCTTGGCCTTGGCCAGCATCCCGTCCGACAGGTCGATCCCCACGATCTCGCAGGATCGGGGGTAGAACGGGAGGCCCAGGCCGGTCCCGATCCCCACCTCCAGGACCCGCTCGCCGGGAGACAGGTTCAGATGGCGGACCGCATGCTCTCGCCCGTCGTGGAAGATCTTTCCGAAGATGTGATCGTAGACATTCGCGTAGCTGGAATAGACCCGCTCGACTTTGGCCGCGTCCATGGCGATTCGTAGGTCTCCGTGCAGTTCTTCCGGTCCGTTTTCTGACCTGTAAGGGGCCGACGCTTCCGTGTGGCAGGGACTCGCGGCTCAAGCGGACGATTTACTGCGACAAAACGGCCTCACTGTAGCCAAACGAGGTAAACTTGTCAAGGTATCTTTCTGTAGGCGAAGTCGTGGAAGGCCGACGGGGGTTGGTGGCGCCCCGATCGGGAGAACCTCAGCCGAGGTGGTCGGCGTCGAATCCCAGATAGCGTAGGTGCTTGGCGAGCTCGGGAAAGCCGTGGACGGTGTACACCTTCGCCGGGCGCGCCTGGCGGACAAGCGAGACGAGCTCGGCAAAGTCCGCGTGGTCCGAAAGGGGAATGGCCTCGTCCACCCGATAGCGGAAGCGGCAGCCCCGGTCCATCGCCCAGCCGGTCAGGACGGCCGTGCGACAGGGGCCCAGGTCCGCCAGGGCCTGCGAGCGCTTCATGGAGGGCGGCATGAGCACGACCTTCCCGAGCAGGGCGTCTCCGGCCAGGTCCGGCGATAACAGGTCGAAGCGGCCGAACCGCACCCCAAACTCTTCGTAGATCCGGGCGATCCGATAGATCGGCTCGGCCGCGACACACTCATACCCGCGATCGCCCAGCAGCTTCATCGCCTCCTGGCTTTTGCCCAGGGAGTAAGCCAGCAGCACGGGGGTGCGCCGCTCATCCCAGGTCGCCTCGATGAAGCGGCAAAGGCGGCGCGCCACTTCGGCCGGCTCCGGGAACACGTAATGCGGACGGCCAAAGGTGCTCTCCATAACGAGCACGTCGCACGGCTCCACCGCGATCCGCTCAGCGGTGAGGCTCTCCCGGAGCCGGCAGTCCCCCGTATAGAGTGTCCGCCGGCCTTCGTGCTCGATCAGGATCTGTGCGGAACCCAGGATGTGCCCGGCCGGCAGGAGCCGGCAGGTGGCGCCGTCCACCTCGAAGGGGGTGTGATACGCGTACGTGTCGGCCACCGTGCGGCCGAGGCGATGCGCGTAGAGACGGGCAGTCTGCGGCGAGGCGATGATCCGATGGTGGCGAACGGCGTGGTCGCTGTGGGCGTGGGAAACGAAGCTGCAGGAGCGGGACCGGGTGGCGTCCAGCCAAAGGGTCGTTCCCTTCACTCGCAGGCCGCCATCGTGCTCGATCACGCGGGGAGTTGTACACGCATCTGCGGGCGGACGCAAGCGTTTTGTGGTATCGTTCGGGTCTATGCATGCGGCCTTCCTCCTCGGAGCTGTGATCGTCGCGGGCTTGATCGTGGCGGACTGGGTGGTCTTCAACCGCACCACGGCAACGGCCCTCCGGTACGGGGTGGCCCTGGGGCGGCACCAGGACACGTTCCTGGTCCGGCGCGATCTATTCGATGCGAACGGCGTCATGACCCTGCCTCGCGGGTGGGCCCGGCTCTTTTTGGAAGAGCAGGCGATCTTATTGTTGCCGGACAGGGCGCGGATGGGCTTCATCTTCCGGACGGCTTGGCCCCTCAAAGGAGCGGTCCACTGCGCCGTGCTGGGGGAGCCCGCCCCGGCCACGCTGATCAAGCGGATGCCCTGGTCCTCGGCGGTGATGACCGCGCTCTGCTTTCTGACGGTCGCGATCGGGTTGGCAGCCTATCTGATCGCCTATGCCCTCGGCGGCGGGTTCTCATCTCCGGGCGGGGTCTTTCTGGCCGTGGCGGTGTGCGGGCTCGGTCTGCTGGTCCTGCTTTTCCAATTAGTGGTAGTCGCTTCGGCCTACCGCCTGGAGAATAGCCGGTTGATGGCGATCTACGAGGACTTCCGCACGGCCCTCCTCAAATGATCACGCGGGGAGGGTGAGGGGCCTCAGGGCGTCCGCCAACTGGGCGAATTCCGCGATGCCCAGCGTTTCGGCGCGGCGTTGGGGATCCACGCCGGCCTTTTCCAGCGCGGCAACAGTTTTCTCCGTATCGAATCCCTCATCCCGCAGCGAATTCACCAGGGCTTTGCGCCGGTGGGCGAACCCCGCCCGGACCACCTTGAAGTAGAACGTCTCGTCCTGGACCGGGACCCGCGGGGCGGGCAGGGGGGTGAGGACCACCACGGCCGATCCCACCGTGGGTTGCGGTCGAAAACAGGTGGGGGGCACCCTGAAGGCCTGTCGCACGTCGCAGTAGAACTGTACCGCAATGGAGAGCGCCCCGTAGTCCTTGCTCCCCGGCGCCGCGGCGAGGCGTACGGCCACTTCCCGCTGCAGCATCAGTACCATCCGAATAATGCGTGTGCGCTCCCCCAGCAGGCGGAACAAAAGCGGCGTGGAAATGTAGTAGGGCAGGTTGGCCACCACGAGAAACGGACTCGGTGCCTGGGGGTACGCATAGGTGAGGGCGTCCCCTTCGACCAGTTTGAAGTTTGGATGGCGGCCCAGGGTCGTGCGCAGGTGAGCGCACAGGTCGCGGTCCACCTCGATGGCCACCACAAGGCTCGCCGCGTTCACAAGGGCCTCGGTGAGAATGCCCCGTCCCGGGCCGATCTCCAGGACCGTCTCGCCCGGTTGCAGTTCGGCCAGGCGGACGATCTTGCGGACGATGTTCTGATCGATCAGGAAGTGCTGGCCGAGCGCCTTCCGGGGAAGGATGGCCGGGACTCTGCCACGCCGGTCCGGCCGGGTCATCGTTTCCGGCGGCGTCCGGCGAACCACGCGGCGAGGCGAATCGCCTCGATGAGGCTCCCCTCGTCCGCGATTCCCCGGCCGACGATGTCGTAGGCCGTCCCGTGGTCCACGGACGTGCGGATGATCGGCAGGCCCACCGTGAGATTGACCGACTTGCCGAAGGCGGCGAGTTTCAGCGGGATCAAGCCCTGGTCGTGATACATGGCCACCACCGCGTCGTACCGGCCGCGGGCGGCCTGGACGATGAGGGTGTCCGCCGGCAACGGTCCGACTGCGGGATACCCCTGGGCCTTGGCCCGCGCGATGGCGGGCGCGATTGCGGTCCGCTCCTCGGTCCCGAACAATCCGCCTTCGCCCGCGTGCGGGTTCAGCGCCGCCACGGCGATCCGGGGGCGCTTGATGCCGAACAGGTCGGTGAGCCCCCGGTGACAGAGGCGGATCGCGCGTTCGATGCGTTCGGGTGTCAGAAGAGCAGGGAGGTCCCTCATCGCGACATGGGTGGTCGTGAACATGAAGCGCAAGGGGCCGCCGACGATCATCATGCCGACCTCTTTGGCCCCGGTCAGATCGGCCAGCATCTCGGTATGGCCGGGATAGGGATAGCCCGCCAGATTGATCGCCTCCTTATTGATCGGCCCGGTCACGATCCCGTCCAGGGCCCCTTCCATGGCCAGCCGGACCGCCTCCTTAATATAGAGGGCCTGGGCCGCGCCGGTCTCCTTCGAGATTCGGCCGGATGTGAAGGGGGCCAAGGGCCCCGCAAGAGGGTCTAGGACAGGGATCACTCCGGCAGGGATGGGGACGTTGGAAGCGGTCACCCGCCGGACTTTGACCGGGATCTTCTGATCCCGGATGGTTTTTTCCAGCACCTCGGGCGAGCCGATCACCAGCGGCCGGCACAGCCGCCGCACGACCGGTCGGGCCAGCGCCTTGGCGATCACCTCCGGTCCGATGCCGGCAGGGTCGCCCATCGTGATGCCCAAGAGGGGTCTGGCCGTTTTAATTCGGGGGTGTCTCATCTCCAGACCATATAGGGTATCAAATCGCTCCGGCCCGCGCTAAGTCTCCTCGCCGGGCGTCTGGGTCAAGCTGAGCGCCGCGGCGGTGACGGCGGCGGCGACCTTCTCCATGAATTCCAGGTTCAGAGTGTCGAGGGTATCTGTGGGCTTGTGATAGTGGGGATTGCGGAAGTTGGCGGTGTCGGTGAGCATCACCGCCGGATACCCGTAATGCCAGAATGCGGAATGGTCGCTCCGCCGGGTGTCCGGGAGGAGCTCGCCGTTGCCGGGCACCAGGAGCGAGACGGTTTTAAGGTCGGGGACCTGGGCATTGGCGGCGGCCTCGACCGCGCCGGCCAATTCGGCAGAGGCGGCGTTGCCCACGATCCCGAGAAAGTCCCCCACCGACGGGACGGAAACCGGTATCTTTTGCACCCTCCCACCCCGGGCGCGCCAGGACGCGCCCATTCCCGTCGGCGGCGTCCGCTGAGAGCCTTTGTCCGTCCGTGCGTACCCTACACATTCCAACACGATGGCGCCGGCGATCTCCTCATTGGCGGTCCTCAAGGAAGAGACGTAGGCCAGGCTTCCTAACAGATCTTCCTCTTCCAGGCAGAAGCCGATGAACCGGACCGGCCCGCTCAAAGGGACGCCCCGGAGGCAGCGCGCGACTTCCAGCATGACCGCGAGCGCGCTCGCGTTATCGTCGGCCCCGGGGGAGCCCGGGACCGTGTCGTAGTGCGCCGCCACGAGCAACGGCGGCGGATTGCCCGGCAGGCTCCGGCTGGGGGCGAGGGACGCGGGCAGGGTGGCGACGACGTTGCGGTAGGAGGCTCCGAGCGCGTCGAAGGGGTGGCGGAAGACTTCCAGTCCGAGGGCGCGGAATTGCTCGGCCAGATACTCTTCAGCTTGTCGGAGGGAGGCCGGCGAGGAGACCGGGTGTCGTTCCCCGATCAGAGCACGGAGATGCCTCTCATCCATGGTCTTCGGGTTCTACGTGGACCACGACCTCCGCCACGTCGGGGAACGTCTGCTTGAGCTTTTCCTCCACGTCGTGGGCCAGGATGTGTGCGCGCGCGATCGTCATGGCCTGGTCCACGTGGATGCACAGGTCCATGAAGACGTGCCGGGCGAGCCCCCGCGTGCGGATCCCGTTGCAGCAGCGCACGCCCTCCACCATGAGGGCGACCCTGCGGATCGCGTCGGCATCGATCCGGGCCTTATCGGCCAGCGATTGCGACGCTTCTTTGAGGACCTGCACGCCCGTGTGACCGATGAAGCCCGCGATGACCACGCCGGCGATCGGGTCCAGGACCGGATAGCCGGCCCGCACGGCCGCGAGGCCGATGAGCACGGAGAAGGAGGAAAGAATGTCGCTCGCGGTGTGATGCGAGTCGGCCACCAGGATCTCGCTTTGAAGGGCGTCGCCCCGCCGCCGCTCCCAGGTCATGACCCCCCAGTTGACCGCCATCGTCCCGAGCATGATCAGGAAACTGATGGCGGTCACTTCGGGAACGACGGCCTCGCGCCAGTGGAGGTAGCTGTTGCGAAGAATGTAGAGGCAGGTCCCGAACAGCATGATTCCGATCCAGGCCGCGGCGAAGGGCTCGTACTTTTTATGGCCATAGGGATGCGTGGGGTCCGGGGGATGGGCCGCCGCCCAGAGACCGATCAGCCCGATCACGTTCGACAGGCCGTCGAACGTGGAATGGATCCCGTCGGCCTGCATGCTCACGGCTCCGGTCATCAGGCCGTAGACCAGCTTTGCGGCCGCGACGCCCCAGTTGAGCACGAGGATGACCCACAAGATCTGGCGTGTCTCGCGGCTGGCGCGGTCCTCATTCGGGGCGCCCTGCTGCCTCTGCGCATCTTGCTGGGCCGGTTGGCGGTTCATCGGAGGAACAGGTACGTCATGTATCCAGCATACAGGAGCGCGGGCGTCACCACCACGCGCGTGTGCCACCGTCCCGTCATGCGGATTTGAGCGAGAAAGAGGGTTGTCGCGACGATCGGGAGCGTCACGCAGAGCATGGATGCCGCGTCCAGGTTCCAGCCGGTCCCGATCAATCCCACCGAGACCGGGATGGCCCCTTGTAGCACCATTGCGCCGGTGATGTTGCCGACGGCCAGCGTGTCCTTTTTCTGATAGACCCAGAAGAAGCTGTTCATCGTCTCCGGCAGCTCCGTCGCGATGGGCGCGACGATCAGGGAGAGCACGAGCGGTGAGACGCCGAAGCCGAGTGCCGCGCCTTTGACGACGTGGACAAACAGGTGCGCGCCTCCGATGAGCAAGCCCAGTCCGACGAGGACCTGGGAGACAACCAGGCCCGTCGCCGGACGGCCCGCCCGGCGGGAGAAATACAAGGGAGCCAGCTCCATTTCGCTGACCTCGCCGCTCGTCATATGGATCTTGACGTACCACCCATACATGAGCAGGAGGCTAACAGCCGCCCCGTAGCGTAAGGCCGGGGCCGGCATCAAGGCCACAAGGAACGCCGCGCCGTAGGCGGGCAGGAAGAAGACCAGGTCGAGACGAACGGCGTGGTAGTCCAATTCAAAATGATCCGTTCGTTTCCGCATCCGGCCCAGGAACAGGAGGAACCCGGCCAGCAAGGGCAGGACCAGCGTGCCCAGCATCAAGGGCGCGCCGAGGATCGCACCGATCCCGATGTCGGCTTCGGTCTTACTGTCACCGAAAAAGATGGCGATGACCGGGACGAGTGTCTCCGGCAGGGCGGTTGCAATCCCCGCCAGAACGCTGCCGATGGCGGCGTCGGAAATGCCGAGCCTGCGGCCCAGCCATTCCACGCCGTTGGTGAAGACCACGGCGCCTCCCAGGATGATCGCGATGGCGATGACGAAAAGGGGAAGCGCGACTAGCATGAGATCTGCCTGAGGGCGCGCTCGATCTCCTGCATAACCACCCGCAGCGGCAGGCCGGTTTGCTCCGCGATCCGCTTGCAGTCCTGGTACTCAGGCCGAGCCTTGACCGCCCGTTTCCCGCCAGGCGTCTTTGCGACCTTGACCCGAACCGGCCCGAATCGGGTCGGGACTTCGGTAACCTCCCGCTCGAGGAGCCGCCGCGCCACCTCCTGGATGCGGACGCCCAACGTCGTCGTTTCAGCAAAGATGATCTGGAGCACCGGCTCAAGCTTGGCCGGATCGGTCAGGACGCTCAGGAGGATGCCGGGCCGACCGCGTTTCATGATGACCGGGGTCAGGGTGACATCCATGGCACCGCGGGCCAGAAGACGGTCCATCAGCAACTCGTAGCCCTGCGGATTCATGTCGTCCAGATTGGTCTCCAGAACCAGGATCCGATCGGAGGCTGCCGCCGCCGGCGTCTCTCCGATGAAGACCCGCAGGGCGTTCGGCCATCCGGGGGGATTGAAGCTCCCGGCCCCGTATCCGATGGACGCGACGATCATCTCCGGCATGGCGCCGTGGCCATCGGCTAACGCCGCCATCAGGCCGGCCCCGGTCGGCGTGGTCAACTCATGAGCGGGCCCCCCGGCATAGACGGGGAGACCCTTCAACAGGAACGCGGTTGCCGGTCCAGGCACCGGTAGGGCCCCATGCTTCGTGACCACGGTCCCCCCGCCGACGTTGATGGCTGAGATATAGACCTTCTCCACGCCGAGCAGGTGGCAGCCCAGGACGGTCCCCACGACATCGACAATGGTGTCCAGGACGCCCAACTCGTGAAAATGGACTTTCTCTGGAGTGGTGCCGTGCGCGCGGCCCTCCGCGTGCGCCAGGCGCTCGAAGATCGCCAGCGAGCGGTCCCGCACGACATCCGGAAGGCGGGCGGACCGGAGAAGCTGGCGAATGTCTCGCAGGGCGATGGGCTTGGCCAAGCCCTTGGTGAGGACGACCTCGACCTTGGTGGCGCGGAGCGCCCCGCGGGTGACGTGGCGCCTGCGGAGGGAGACGCCCGTGAGTCGGAGACCCTCGAGGGCCTGTGTGAGGTCTGCTAACGGCAGGCCCGCGTCCACAAGCGCCCCCAGGCACATGTCGCCGCTGACCCCGGAAAAGCAGTCGAAGTACGCGACCCTCATAGAGAGCGCCATCTTAGCAAAGCGCGGCAGCCTTTGCCATGAGTGGCCGCACGGCCCGGCCGGTTTCGTTGACAGGGAGTGGAGGGTGTGCTATTCACCTTGATCTGCTGTATGTTTCCCCCCAAGAGTCATCCTTCCCTGGTCCAGATTTGGCGGAGAAGGTCAGCGGTCCTGGCGGTTTGCGTCACCCTGGGGGTGTGGTTGATCGCGGGGTTCGGCGATGGCCTGAGCCTGGCCGCGAATGCCCCTGAGCAGGCGAAGCAGACCAAGCCGAAGCAGGGGACAGAGAAGGCCAAAGCCAAGCCCAAGTCAAAGGTCAAGGGGAAGCCCCCAGATTTAAAGATCATTTCCGTGGACCCGGCGCCCCTGCCCTTCGTGCCGGATGAGACCTCCCTGACCATGACCATCATGGTGGAGTTGCCGAAAACCGTGCCCGAAGGGGCCCTTCTGGATGTGACTACCCTGATCACGTCCCCCTCGAAGCTGTCGATCCGCTTGCTGTCGGACCGCCAGTTGCTCCCGGGTCGGCCGGCTGAGGGGGACAAGAACGGCGAAGCGTCGTTGGTGGAAGTCGTCCAGACCTGGGACGGAACCGATCAGACGAAGCGACTCGTGTCCGCCGGAACCTACGAGTACCAGGTGCAGGCCAAGCTGATGGTCATCGGAAAGAATGGACCGTTGACCCGCACGACCTCCTGGAAGAAACGGGGGCACTTCGAGGTCAGGGTGCGGTAATCCGGGCGCCCGGCCGGGCACCTTGTCCTATGCTCTGGTTGATCCGATGGGCCAGGCACGCCGCCCCGTACCCGTTGTCGATGTTAACCACCCCCACGCCGGCGGCGCAGGAATTGAGCATGGCCAGCAGGGCGGAGAGCCCTCCAAAGCTGGCCCCGTAGCCCCGGCTGGTGGGGACGGCGATCACCGGCTGGCCGACCAGCCCGCCCACCACGCTCGGCAGAGCCCCGTCCATGCCGGCGACCACGATCAGAACCCGCGCGGCTTCAAGGACCGCGTGATGATTCAACAGCCGATGCAGGCCGGCCACTCCCACGTCGTACAGGGTCGTCACCCGGTTGCCGAGCACCTGCGCGGTGACCCGCGCCTCCTCGGCGACCCCTACGTCCGCCGTCCCGGCCGTGATGATCAGGATTTGGCCGGTCCCGCGGAGGGCACTTGTTCCCCACCCCTTGGGCGGCCGCAAGACCACCGTCCGCCCCAGCGCCTCGTACCGGGCGCGGCGGTCCATCCGTCGTAGCGTGCGGGCGACCTCCGGCTCGACCCGCGTCGCCAGCACCGGATGCCCGGCCCGCATCAATCGGCGGGCGATCTCCACCACTTGCGGAACGGTCTTCCCTTCGCAGAAGATCACTTCCGGCATTCCTTGCCGAATGGCCCGATGATGGTCCACCGAAGCAAAGCCGAGGTTTTCAAAGGGGAGCCTCCTGAGGCGGCGGGTCGCCGCCTCCACCCCGAGTCTGCCTTTTCCCACCTGCGCCAACAGGCGCCGTATCCGATCCGCCGTCATACCTGATCCAATTCAGGGCGAGCCGCCCGTTCCATGAGATCGGCCACCGCCCGGCGGGGCTCCTTCCCTTCAAACAGCACCGCGCACACCTCCCGGACGATCGGCATCTCAACGTGATGTTTCTCGGCCAGCGCCAATGCGGCCCGGGCCGTGTTGACCCCCTCGGCGACGGTGTGGGTGGCGGCGAGGATTTCCGCCAGCTTCTTGCCAGCCCCCAGTTGAACCCCTACCGTGTGGTTGCGGCTCAAGGCCCCGGTACAGGTCAGGACGAGGTCGCCCATCCCGGAGAGGCCGGCAAAGGTGCGCGGGTCGGCCCCCATGGCGGTGCCGAGGCGGACCATTTCGGCGAGCCCGCGCGTGATGAGCGCGGCACGGGTATTGTAGCCGAACCCGAGCCCCTCCACGACGCCGGCGGCCAGCGCGATGATGTTCTTCAGGGCGCCGCCGAGCTGGACCCCCAGCCGATCTTCGCTCAGGTACACCCGGAACGTCGACGTCATCACCAACTTTTGCAGCGCGACCGATTGAAGGCCCAGGGGCCCGGCGAGCACGATCGCCGTCGGCTGGTTGCGGCATACTTCCATTGCAAAGCTCGGCCCGGACAAAGCAAAGACCGGCCCCCGGTGCCGAGGGAGCGTTTCCTCGATGAGTGCCGACATTATGCGGAGCCTCTCCGCCTCAATGCCCTTGGTGGCGCTGATAATGGGGAGTTCGGGTCCCAGGAGCGGGGCCAATTGGGCCAGCACGGCTGCCGCCGCATGCGACGGCACCGCGAAAATCAGCGACCCTACCCCCTGCACGGCGTCGGCTAGTGAGGTGGTAGCGTCCAGGGATTCCGGCAGGGGGACCCCAGGCAAATAAGTCCGGTTTTCCCTGGCGGACGCAATTTCGGCCGCCACCGCGGATTCGAACACCCACAGGCGAACCCGTTCCCCTTTCCCGGCCACCAGCCAAGCCAGGGCCGTCCCCCAGGCGCCGGCCCCGATCACCGCGACAGGCGTGGCCTTCGACACGCTCATTTGAGGACGTCCTGAAGGACCGCGAGCAGATCTTCCTCCACCGTGAACTCCGCGGGAGTCTGCACGCGTTCGGGGACGAGCAGGGTCGCGTGAAAGGAGATGTGGCCGATGGGGAGGTTTTCCTGCTGGGTCACGCCCTCGGCGTCGGCATCGGGTTTCTCGGGAAGGATCAGCTCGATCTTCTCGACCTCCGGCACGATGCTGGAGCTGTCGAACTTGCCGTAGGCTTTCACGATGTCCTGGATGATGGTGACGATGATCTCATTCTCGGACCGGCCGGTGACGGTACGGGGCAGGACTTTGATGACCGTTTCGCCGGCCGGCGTCAGCTTCCACGTCGCCTGGTCCAGGAACTTCTTGGCGCCTAGGCCGACGAAGTCGTCGGCGAGGTCCTTGCTGTAGCCCCCATAGGCATAGCGGAAGAACCGGTAATGGAAGCCCTTGGCCTGCTTGCCCAGCATCTGCAACTCCGAGAGAAACACCAATTGCTGGAACTTGACGTCGCCGTCGATGTCGAAGGGGGCCGCCACCTTGAGGAGATACAACAGGAGCAGTCGGTCAATGGTAGTGTCGGTGGGGGAGCGCACGCCGAATTATGGCCACACCCCTGGCGACCTTGTCAACGCCCAAGCGGAGCTTGGTCTTCCCCGCCATGCCTATCAAACATGCCGGGATACATGGAAAGGGAGGACTTGACTCCCATGATAGAATTTAGTATTAATAATCGTTCTCAATTGTATAATTTATTATGAAGCACACAAAGGAATTGGCCCGCTTACGAGAGCATCTGGCCAAGCACGGCCAGAAGGTCACGAAACAGCGGGAAGTCATCTTAGAAGCCTTCCTCCAGAACGATCATGTGACGGCCGAGCAGGTCTATCGGATGCTGGGGCGCCACAAGCCGCACATCGGGCTGGCCACCATTTACCGGACACTGAATCTATTATGCGATACCGGCATCGCCCAGGAACGGCACTTCGGCGCCCAGACGCATTACGACAATGTCGTCAACAAGCGGCACCATGATCATATGATCTGCAATCGGTGCGGGTCGATCATCGAGTTCGAGAATTGCGACATCGAGCACCTGCAGGACGAGGTCGCGGCCCGGCATGGGTTTTCCATCACGACCCATAAACTGGAGCTCTACGGGTTATGCAGCAAATGCAAAGGGTGAGATTAAAAAACATGAAATGGGGTGTCACTCATACATTCGGAAAATTTATGGCGGTGGCCCTCCTTCTGGCCGGGGCGGGCAGCCTGGCGCCGATGGTGCCAGCGGCTGCCAGTGACCGGCTCATCGTCTATTCCGGGCGGAAAGAAAAGGCCATCAAACCGGTCGTGGAGGCCTTCACCAAACAGACCGGCATTCCGGTAGACCTCAAGGGGGGCAAGACTGCCGGCCTTGCCAACGAGATCCGCATGGAGAAAGCCAACCCCCGGGGCGACCTGTTCATCTCCACGGAGGGGGGGATCATGGAGATCCTGGCCGGAGAAGGCCTGCTGGATTCCTATCGCTCGCCCGCCACGAAGGCCGTCCCCGACGACTTCAAGAGCGCGACGGGTTTCTGGACGGGCATCTCCGGCCGCGCGCGCGTGATCCTCTATAACAAAAACCTGGTGGCGGAGAAAGATGTGCCGAAGTCGGTGTTCGAGTTGACCGACCCCCAATGGAAAGGGAAGCTCGCCATCGCCGGCACGCGGGAGCGGACGTCGTTGGCCTGGGTGTCCGCGCTGGTCGCGGTGAAGGGCGAGGCGTTCACCAGGGACTACATCAAGGCGCTGCTGGCCAACGGCCTCAAGATTCTCACGGACAATACCGAGGTCTGGCAGGGCGTGGGGCGCGGGGAGTTTGCGGTGGGCCTCACCAATTCCCCCAATTATTACCTCGCGAAGAAGATGGGCCTCCCGGTCGGCGTCGTGTATCCGGACCAGGGACCCGGCGGAATCGGGACGCCGATCAACGCGAATGCCGTGGCCGTCATCAAGGGGGCCAGGAATCCGGACGGGGCCAGAAAGTTCATCGACTTCATCCTGTCCCCGGAGGGCCAACGCATCCTGGTCACGGCGGACTACGAGATCCCCTTGCTGCCTGACGGGGACGCCGGCGAGGTTCTGCCGGCCAAGTCCATCAAGCAGCCTTCCGTGAGCGAACAGCGTCTGGCGGCCTTGGAGGAACCCACCCTCAAGCTCTTGACCGCCTTGAGTCCGGATTGGTGAGATGAAGGAGGCCCCCGCGCTAGCATTCTACGGGGCCCTCCCGACTGCCCAACCTTCGGGGTGGGTCGCGAAGGCCGGGGTCATCGGGCTGTTAGCGGCGGTCGGGCTCTTGGTGCTTCCCCCGCTGGTTCATCTGACGGCCACCGCCGTCCGTCTTGAAACCTTGGGGTCCGTCTCGGGATCCTCGCTGGCGCTCCTGGCGGGGAAGTCTTTGTCCCTGGCGGGCCTCTCGACCCTCTGGGCCATGGCCCTGGCCCTTCCTCTGGCCTGGCTCGTGGTCCGGACCGACCTTCCGTTTCGGAACGTCGGTCGCTGGTTGGCCGTCATCCCCCTGGCCATCCCTTCCTATATCGGAGCCTTGACGTACATCACGCTCCTGGGTCCGGTTGGGACCGTTAATTCGTGGCTTGCCGGATGGACCGGCATGCCCCATCAATGGGTGAACATCTATGGATTCTGGGGCGGGGTCTTCATTCTGGGCCTCTTCACCTACCCGTATATCTTTCTGCTGGTGTGCGGCGCCCTGGACACCACGAACCCGGCCATTGAAGAGTCCGCCCGCACCCTGGGTGAAAATTCCCTCGGGGTGTTTCGCCGCGTGACCTTGCCGATGCTTCGGCCGAGCATTCTTGCCGGAGGACTCCTGGCCTTTCTCTACGCCCTCTCCGACTTCGGGTCGCTGTCACTCCTCCGCGTCCACGTGTTCACGACCGAGATCTACCACCAGCTCAACACCCGGTTCGATCAGTCCGCCGCGGCCATGCTCTCCTTCGTGCTAGTCCTTATGACCATCGGGGTCCTCGTCGGGCAGCGGACGATGTTGGGCCGGCGCGCCTACGTCACCGTCACGGGTACGGCACGGGTCGCGCGCCCCGTGTCCCTTGGCCGCTGGCGCTGGCCTGCCTGTGCGCTCGCGGGAGGAATTCTGGGGCTCTCGGTCTTCCTCCCCCTCGGCGTACTCATCGCCCAGGCGGGGTCCCCAGGGCAGTTCGCTGAGGTCATCCGGGACCAATGGGGGTTCTTCAGGAACAGTCTCTGGACCGCCGGGCTTGCCGCCACCCTCGCCATGATCCTGGGATTGCTGATCGGCTATGCCGCTCTGCGCGCCAGGGGGAGGGTCGGCGCGGGGCTCTCCGGGACGGTCCAGATCGGCTACGCCATCCCGGGAACCGTCCTCGGTCTGAGCCTGATTCTTTTATACAATACGTACCTTCCCTGGTTGTACGGCACCGTGGGCGTGCTCGTCCTGGCCTATCTGATCCGCTTCCTGACCCAATCGGTGCAGGGCGTGGAGGCGGCGCTGGGCGGCATCAACCCGCACCTGGAAGAGGCCGCCCGCTCGCTGGCCGCCTCGCCGGGGACCGTGCTGCGTCGAATCCTGGCGCCGCTTCTGCGCCCCACTCTCTTCGCGGTCTGGGCCCTGGTCTTCATTTCGGCGATGAAAGAACTCGATGCGACCTTGTTGCTCCGTCCTGCAGGGTTCGATACCCTGCCGGTTCGAATTTATATCCACACCGTGGAGGCGGAGTACGCCAAGGCCGCGGTTCTCTCTTTGATCCTCATCACGTTGACCGCGCTGCCATGGCTGGTGGTGACACGGCTGCGGGAGAAGAAAATTCTATGACCCTGATCGAGCTCTCCCATATCTCCCTTACCTATCCTAACGCGGCGACTCCCGCCCTCTATGATCTTTCTTTACGGGTGGAGGAGGGGGCGACTCTCTCCATCTTGGGGCCGAGCGGCTGCGGCAAGACCACGGTCCTGCGAACCATCGCCGGGTTCGAGCATCCCCAGTCGGGACAAGTTCTGATAGCCGGGCGTCAGGTGTGCGGCGGTGGGATCCGTTGCGTGCCCCCCGAGGAACGGGGCGTGGGCAAGGTCTTTCAGGACTACGCGTTGTTCCCTCACCTCACCGTGTGGCAGAACGTGGCCTTCGGTCTGCGCCGCGAGGGAAAGCCTGCGGCCGATCGGACGGTTGCGGAAACCCTGGGGCTGGTCGGACTGGGCGGCCTGGAGGACCGATACCCTCATGAGCTCTCAGGCGGCCAGCAGCAGCGGGTGGCCATCGCCCGCGCGCTGGCCCCCAAGCCCATCGTCCTCCTTCTGGATGAGCCGTTCAGCAACCTCGATCCCGACATGCGGGGTCAGATGCGGGAAGAAGTGCAGGAAATTCTTCGCCGGACCGGGACGACGGCCGTGGTGGTCACCCACGACCATGACGAAGCGTTCGCCATGGCCGACCGGATCGCGGTCCTCAATGGAGGCCGCCTTGAACAGTTCGACAACCCGGAATCGATCTACCACACCCCCTCCACCCCGTTCGTCGCCACCTTCGTCGGACAGGCCGACTTCCTGCTCGGTCGGGTGGAGGACGGGAAGATTCACACCGAATTGGGGATCTTTCCCAACGTCAACAACCATCCGCCGGGCACGGCTGTTGAGATCATGATCCGGCCCGATGACATCCACATCGTGCCCGCTTCCCCGGGCGGGGCCCAGATCGTCGGGCGGCAGTTCCGGGGGTCGGAGAACCTGTATACTACGCTGTTACCCTCAGGCCAGCATCTCCACAGCAGCGAGTCCTCCACTACGGTCTATCCCATCGGGACCACAGTCGATCTCAAGGTCGTCGCTACCCACATCGTCCTGTTTCCAGCGCCCTGAATAACCTCATTTATTTTTCGCTTGACAGGTGCGCCCCCTTTAAGATATTAATAATCAATCTCAAAATCAAAATTAATGAGCCTTCCCCATGATCGGCCCTCTCAGCGTCACCCCTGTCGAGCAGCACCGCTGCGAGTGCGGCAGCCTGTTGGCCAAGATGGCACCGGAGGGGATCGAAGTGAAATGCCGCCGGTGCAAACGAATCGTTCTGATCCGTTTCGCCGACATCGAGGGCTATGCACAACCTGCCCTAAGGAGGTGAGAGCGGAGCACAGACGCGCATAGGCGGATAGCGAGACAGAGACATGCCAAAGAGGACCCCGAGTCCCTGGTTGAATCAGAGAAAGCAAGATGGAGGCGACCATGCGACGTTCAGCAGTGCTCGGGGTCCTTGCAGTGTGCCTGTGGCTCGGCGCCGCCGTTGATGCCGGGGCCGTGGTGTCAGAGGAAGAGTTCGAAGCGATGAAGAAACGGCTCGGCATCGTGGAGAAGGAGCTGGCCGAGGTCAAGAAACAGGAGACGGCGGAGACCGCGACCAAGGCCAAGAAGGAGGGGGAGCAACCCCTCGGCTTCGGCAGCACCGGCAGCGGCAAACTGATCTATGCCAAGCCCTTCGTCTCATCACCGAAGGCGACCGTGGGCGGCTACATGGACATACAATATACGGCGGCCAAGAACAGCAGCATCGACAACGGGATCAACATCAACGGAAGTCGAGTCGGGACCAGCAGCTCGTTCGATCAGCAGCGATTCGTGCCGTTCTTCTACTCGGATGTCACCGACCGCCTGAAGGTGGCCGCCGAACTTGAGGTCGAGCACGGGATCCGGTCCAAGTCCAATTCAGGTTCGGGCATCGAAGTGAGCCTCGAGTTCGCGACGATCGATTACTTGATTCACGAAAGACTGAACTTTCGAGCCGGCATCATCCTACTGCCGGTCGGCAAGTTCAATCTCCTGCATGACTCACCCCTGAACGATCTGGCCGCCCGACCGCTCGTCAGCACGATGGTCATCCCCTCTACCCTCTCCGAGGCAGGCGCCGGCTTTTATGGCACTTTTTATCCGAGCCGCTTGTCGAAGCTGGATTATGAACTGTACGTGACCCAAGGCTTCAACGGGTACCAAAATGACGGCACGCCGGTGATCACGGCCGGCGCCAGCCTCAGGGACGCGCGTCAACGGGTGTCGACGACGGACGACGGGCTCGACAACAACAACGGCAAGGCGGTGGTCGGCCGGGTGGCCTTCAGCCCGATGCTCGGCATCGAAGTCGGCGGGTCGGGGTATTACGGCAACTATTCCCCGCTCAACCACCGGCCCTTGAGCATCTTTGCCCTAGATTGGACGTTGCAGAAGGGACCGTTCGAGCTGATCGGAGAAGCCGCGTGGGCGTATGCCACGGACAACTCCAAAGACCTGTTCGGCAATCCGGCCCCTGACCCGACTTTCGCCGGGCAACTGCTGCCGCAGCGAATGGGCGGATTCTACGTTCAGGCCAACTATCATTTCATGCCGGAAGCGCTGAAACGATGGGCACCGGCGCATTTCAAAGACTCCTCGACCTTCACCGGGGTCATTCGATGGGATGACGTGAACACGAACCGCGATGTGGCAGGAGGCCCAGGAGACGTTCAACGGCTGACGTTGGGCCTCAATTTCCGGCCGGTTGAGGACGCGGTGTTCAAACTGGACTACCAGTTCAATTTCGAGGACGGAAAGGCGAACCGCATCAACAACGACGCGCTGGTCCTTTCGGTGGCGACATATTTCTAAACCGTGCTATGATGCCACGCCCTTTGCGAGATCGTCGTGACAGCCCGTAAACCGCTCGCCGTGTTCACGTGTTTGCTGCTGTCCGGGTGCGCGACGCTGGGGGGGAAGGCGACGGCTTCCTCGTCCTGTCCCTTCGAGCAGGTGTGGGACACCGCCATCGCCGCTCTCTCGGGCTTTCACCTTTCAGCGGCCGATAAGGCGGCCGGCGTGTTGGAAACACAGTGGGTGGAAGTCCGGGCCTCGACGCAAGCCGGCATCATCCAGCGCGAGGTGAACAGAGAGCGGATGAAGTACGTGGTGGAGGTGAAACAGGAGGGGACCGGGGCTGTGGCTACGGTGCTGCAGCGTCGCGAGGAATGGTCGCCCTTGGGGGTACGCAGTCGCCAGTGGCGCGGCATCCCGAGCCATGACTCGGAGGAGGAGGCCGTCGCCGCCGAAATGACCCGGCGTCTCAAGGAAAAAGGATGCTGAGGACCGTCCTGGCGGCCGCCCTGCCGCTGTGGATTGCCTTCATGGCGTGCGGGTGGGCTGCCGAGCCCGGCAAGCGGACCTGGGACCCGGACCTCAAACGCTGGCTGACGGAGGAAGAGCTCGGCAGCATCGAGGTCTATCTCACCGAGGATCAGGCCCTCAAACTGCTGTTTCCGAAGAGCCAGCAGGTGCGGCCCGATGAACTCCGCCTCACTCCGGAGCAGAAGGCCCGGATCCAGGAGCGGATCGGCTGGAAGTTCCCCGAGGAATCGTTCCGCGCGTTCCAGGCGGAAAGCAACGGGAAGGTGGACGGCTACGCGGTGATCCAGGAGACGATCGGCAAGCATCGGCCGATCACCTATCTCGTGGGCGTGACGCCGGACGGCAAAGTCTCCGACGTCGAGATCCTCGTCTACCGGGAGAGCAAGGGGAGCGAGGTCCGGATGAAGCGGTTCAATTCCCAGTACGAGGGCAAGACACCGCTGGATCCCATCCGGATCAACAAGGACATCATCAATATCACCGGCGCGACGATGTCGGTCCGCTCGGTCAGCGCGGGCGTGAAGCGGGCGCTGGTCCTCGTGGACGAGTTCTACCTCAACCACCGCTGACACCGCCGTGCGCAACTTCAACACCCGCTTTCGCCTCCTCGACACCGACCGCAACATCCGTCTGCTCTACACCCTGTTCATCGGCACACTCTTCGCCGGGTTCCTCTTCACCATTTACTGGGCCCACAGCACCACCGGCCTTTCGTATACCGGGATCGCCCAGCATTACCTCGGCTCGGACGAGACCTTCGGCCAACCCAAGTCCTTCCGGGAGCTGGCCGAGACGACTCATTTTCACTTCTTCACCATGCCGGTCGTCTTCCTGATCCTCTGCCATGTGTTTTATCTCACGATGGCCAGCCAGGGGTTGAAACTCGCCATGACGCTGCTTGCCTTCAGCGGCGTGGCCATCGATCTTGCTTCCCCGTGGCTGATCCTTTATATAAGCCCCCACTTCGCGCTGGTGATGCTGCTCGGCGATATTCTCATGGTTGGCACGTTCCTGGTGATGGCCGGCGTGCCGCTCTACGAGATGTGGTTTCTCCAAAAGCGCCTGATGGCGGCAGAGAAATCAGGGGAGTAAGAATTGGCCCGCGCCGCTTAACGCTCCCTAGCCAACACGCTCCATGGAACCCATCCATTCCGTTCGCCTCAAGCCGGGGGAAGAAGACCGCCTTCTGGCCGGGCATCCCTGGATATACCGGAACGAACTGGAAGGGTGGCCACCCAGCGCGACGCCGGGGGATCTGGCCGATGTCCACGATGCCCGCGGCCGCTTCCTCGGCCGTGGCTACCTCAATCCCCGGTCTTTGATCGTCGTCCGTCTGCTGGCCCGTGAGCGCGTCCCCATCGATCAAGCCTTCTTCACGAATCGGCTTCGCCAGGCTCAGGATTGGCGGGAGCGGGTTTTCGCCGGCACCCGCGCCGCATACCGCGTCGTCCACGGCGAGGCCGATCGGCTCCCGGGCCTCATCGTGGACCGCTACGACGATGCCGTGGCCGTCCAGGCCCTGACGGCCGGGATGGAACGCCGGCGCGAATTCATTCTGGGGGCTCTCGAGGAGGTCTTGCATCCCCGGACGATCGTCGCCCGGAACGACTCGCCCATGCGCGAGCGCGAGGGACTCCCCCGCGAGCGCGGCGTGCTTCGGGGAGAGCCCTTGCCGCATCCCTCCGTGCAGATGAACGGATTACAAGTATCGGTGGATCTCCTGGAAGGACAGAAGACGGGGCTGTTCCTCGATCAAGCCAATAATTACCACCTGATCGAGCGTCTGGCCCCTCAGGCCGAAGTGTTGGACTGCTTCTGCTATGTGGGCCTGTGGGGGCTTCATGCGGCTCGCTACGGGGCCGCCCGCGTGACCGGGGTTGATCAGTCGGCCGCGAGCATCGAGCAGGCGACCGCGCTCGCCGTAACCAACGGGCTCTCGGACCGGTGCACCTTCCAGGTCGGCAACGTCTTCGATGCGCTCAAAGAACGAGACCGGCGCCGCGAGGCCTATGACCTAGTGATCCTCGATCCCCCCGCCTTCGTCAAATCACGCGCCCGGCTCCAGGAGGCGATCGGGGGCTACAAGGAAATCAACCTGCGCGCGTTGCGGCTGCTCCGGCCAGGCGGCATCCTGGTCACCTGCTCCTGCTCCCACCATCTGTCCTCGGAGCGATTCCGGGACCTGCTCCTTGAGGCCGCCCATGATGCCCGCCGCCCCCTCCGCCTCGTGGCCCACGGGGGGCAGGGGCCGGACCATCCCATCCTATTGGGGATGCCGGAGACCGAGTACCTCAAATGCCTGGTCGTTCAGGCAGGTTGATCCGCCCCGCGTTGACTGCCGCAAGCCGTTGTGCTAGAAAGGTTTTACCTGCCTCGTTGGACGCCGAGGGCGATTAGCTCAGGGGGAGAGCGCTTGCTTCACACGCAAGAGGTCGCAGGTTCAAGACCTGCATCGCCCACCATCGAGATTTATTCTCTAGGGTGTCCGCCTCCGGCCGGACAATTAATTACTGGACTTTCCGAGGCCTTTGAGCTACACTGATTTTTAATAAGGACTGTTTCACGGAAGGGAGGCCCGACATGGATTTCACGCGTAGCCTGGCCGTGGTCCTGATGGCGTTGGCGCTGGGTCTGTCCGCCTGCGCAGGGCCGATGATGTCCACGGAAGTCCATCCTACCCCGCGATACCAAGACCTTCCGCTCGGTCTGGAAGATGGGCTGATTTCTCCGGGCTGGGGCGGGGGCCACCCCCTCCGGATCATGGCGTTTCTCGTAAACCCGCTTGGCATTGCGTTGGACTTGGGGGTGAGTCAATTATCCTACCTGGTCTCCTCTCAAGAGCCGGAGCTGTTCGGGTACACCGTGCACGACGAGAATTATCGACGGGAACTTGAGAAATTGAAGTATAACTGGTGGAACGCGTCCGAGAAATAACGGTTTCCGTGCTGTAATCAAGACGGGGCACGCCTCCGGGGCTTGCCCCGTTTTCTATTTCTATGACATTCCTGTTTCAGGGTCCTGCCCGTGCTGGATTGGTGGCCTGGGGCTTCCTGGTTTTCGCCGCGGCCTGTAACGGCCTCCAAGGGTCCCCTCCGCCCCAGCCCCCCGCGCCTCGTCTGAACCCTCCCCCGGTCTGGAATCTGTGTGACCGGCGGGAGACCGTGCTCATGCGCGAGCCCGGCCGCCGGACCGAGCGCCTCCCCTGGGGCACCGGAGAGGAAATCATCGTGTACCGCCCGACCGCCGGGCGAGACAGCGAGTACCACCTGTTCTTCGACGACCGGGGCGTCCTCGTGGGGTACATCGGGGTCCTGTACGAGGGAGTCGATCTGGCCTCCCAGCCCGCCTATGCCGAATGGGTGACCAAGCAGAAAGCGACCGAGTTTCTGTTGCCCTCCGGTGGAAAACCAGGCCTCCGCTCGGGGCGTCTCTACACCGATCAGGGGCAACGGATCATCGGACAGGCCATCATCATTCCGCACGAGGACCGACCGGTCCTCCACGTGGATGCGAATGTGCTCGCGGCCTATGCCCCGCTGCTCCCTGCTTACAAGCCGCAGTATGTGGCCCGCATTCACCTGGCGGCCGGAACGGTCCCGCGTCCCGTCTACGGACCGACCGAGAGCGAGAGCCGGGACTACATCGCGCGCCAGCAGTTCGCCAAGGGCGAGGTCGCCCACTTCGCCCTCTGCGGAGAGCGGGAGGTCGATCTCGCCGTGGAAGCCTACACCCGTGCCATCGAGATCGGCCTCAGCGAGGCGCTGTACCAGGCTGAAGCCCAGCATCGGCTGGGCCTGGCCTACCGCGACAAGGGGCAACTTCCGCAGGCGGCGGCGGCCATCGAGACGTCGCTGAAGCTCAGGCCCGCGATTCCTGAAGTGGTCAACCACCTGGGGAAGATTTACATGATGATGGGGGAGCGGACCAAAGCAGTGGAGGCCTTTCAGACGGCGATCGGCCTCCGCCCGAACTACGCCAACGCGCACTTCAACCTGGCGGAGGCCATCGAGCCCACCCAGCCCCGGCGGGCGCTCACGGCCTACGAGAATTACCTGGCCTATGCTGAACAGATCCCCGGCGAACAGGACCGTATCGCCAAGGCGAAGGAACGGGTGGAGGTCCTTCGGAAGTCGGGGAAGTGACCGTTTGCGGGAGAGCTACCCGGTCCCGCGGATCTTCTCGTCTTGCTCTTGTTTCGTCTTGCACGCGATGCACAGATCGGTGACGGGGCGCGCCAGCAGCCGGGGCAGCGGGATCTCGCTCTCGCAACCCCGGCAGATGCCGAAGGTGCCGTCGTCGATCCGCTCGACCGCGCTGTCGATCTTCTTCAACAGCTTCTGCTCGCGCTCTTTGAGCCGCAGCACGAAGTTCCGGTCGACCTCCAATTGGGCCTGATCGGTCACGTCGGGAGCGGCCACCTGGTCGTGCCTCGTGGTCAGGACGGCGCCGGCCTCCGTCAGGAGCGCCGCGCGCTGGCGCATCAGATCCTGCCGGATCGCCTCGTACTTGCCGACGGACCGGGGGGCCTTCCTCGCGGGCTTATAGGCGGCCGGTGTCGGGGCCACCTTGGCGGACAGTGCCTTTTGGGCGGGCTTGGTGGTCTTGGTGACTCTGGTCTTGGTGGCGCTGGTCTTGGTGGCCCTGGTCTTGGTTCCCATAGGTTCAGCGCTCCCGAGAGCTAACCGATTTCACGACGGCCGTCAATGGACTTCAGCAGCGTCACCTCGTCGGCATACTCGAGGTCCATGCCCACCGGCACGCCCAAGGCGATTCGGCTGATCCGGATCCCCAGCGGCTTGAGCAGGCGGGACAAGTAAATGGCGGTCGCCTCACCTTCGATGGTCGGGGAGGTGGCCACGATCACCTCTTCGATCTCGCTCCCTTTGATCCGATCGGCCAGCTCCTGGGCCTTGATGTCCGCGGGCCCTCTCCCGTCCAACGGCGAGAGCGCCCCCGCCAGGACATGATAGAGCCCTTTGTACCCGCCGGTTCGCTCGATGGCCTGCAGCGTGGCGATGTCTTCCACGGCCGCCACCCGCGTCCGGTCCCGCTTGGGAGCCAGGCAGACCTCGCAGAGCTCCCCTTCGGCGAGGTTGCCGCATTGCCGGCAGAACCCCAGGCGTTCCTTGACGGCGCGGATTGCGTCCGTCAGACGGGTGGTGTCCTCGCTCGACTGCTTCAGGAGGTGCAGCGCCAGGCGCTGCGCGGTCTTTCGCCCGATCCCCGGCAGCCTGGTCAACTCCTCCACGAGTTCCCCCAGCACGCCTTTCCGGTCCACCGCTAGAGAAGCCCCGGAATCTGGAGCCCCCCCGTCACCGTCTTCATCTCCTCGGCCACCATTTCACGCGCGTTGCGGAGCGCCTCATTCGTAGCGGCGACCACAAGGTCCTGCACCATCTCGGCGTCGTTTGCTTTGAGGACCTCCGGGTCGATCTTGATAGAGACCACCTCCATCCCGCCGTTCGCCACGACCGTGACCATGCCGCCGCCGGCTGATGCCTGCACCGTCTTCGTGGCCAGCTCGGCTTGGATCTTGGCGAGTCGCTCTTGCATGGCCTGGGCCTGCTTCATGATGTTGCCGAGGTTTCCCATCCCGCCGAACATACCCTTGGCCATCCTCCTCCCTCCGCTCAGCCCGGCGCGCCGTCGGGCGTTGAACCCGGACCCCGGCGCCGCGTTTCCCGTACTTCACCCCCGAGAACCGACAGGGCCTCTTGGACCACGGGGTTCGACAGGACCTCCTCGCGGAAGCGGAGGTCCGTGGTCTCTTCGCGCTGGCGTCGCAACTGGCCCACCGTCCTGGCGGCCGACCCCTCCGTCAGCGTCTCAACCCGTAGACGGATCGGACGGCCGGAGACCGCATTGCAGGCCTCCACGACGACTCGATTATAGTCCTCCTTCTGGATGATCTGCATCGAGGCGCCGGCCGAGGGGTGGTACCCGATGGTCACGGTGTTGCCCTCGATGCCCACCAGCGCGGCATCTTCAAGGAACGCCCCGACGTTGGGCCGCTCCGAGGAAATGCGCGAGACCACCGCTTCCCAATCCAGGGCGGTCGGGGTCTGGGCCGACGGCTCGGTCGGGGAAGGCGCCGGGCGGGGCGCCGGGGGGCGGTCCGGTGACAGGGACTTGTTCGATGGACCTTCCGCGGGAGTGGGCCGGCCTGCTGGGGGCGCGAGTCCGGGCTTGGGCGCCGCCGCAGGGGGCGCGCCCGGTTTTGCCTCGGGTCGGGCGGGGAGGCCCCCGGCTTTGTCGCTTCCCAAGCGGCTCGCCCGGATGACGGCCATCTCGAGGACATACCACGGGTGCTGGCTGGGGCGCAGTCCTTCCTCGGCCTGGCTGAAGATCCGGAGCAACTCCTGGGCCTGGTCCAGCGAGAGCCGCGCTGCATCGGTTTTGACCTCCGCGAGCTCTTCGGGCGCCGCCTCGATGAGATCGTCGGCGTCGGCCGCGAGCTTAGCCACCATGAGATCCCGGGCGTGCTCCACCAATCCACGGCAAAACTGGCGCAGGTCGCACCCGCGATCCTGGACCGCGGCCACGGCCCGAAGCGCCCGCGCGCCGTCGTGGTCCAGGACGGCCGCGACCACCTCCCGCAGGCGCTCGCGCGGGAACGACCCCAGCAACGTCATCAGGTCGTCCCCGGTCACGCGATTCCCGCCGAAGGCCACGGCCTGGTCGAGCAGGCTCAGGGCGTCGCGCATGCTCCCGTCCGAAGCCCGCGCGAGCGCACTGACGCTGCGGTCGTCGATGGCGATTCCCTCCCCCTGCGCGATCCGTTTCAGGGTCTCCATGATTTCCCGCCGGGAAATCCGCCGGAACGTGAAATGCTGGCACCGGGAGAGGATGGTCGAGGGAATCTTGTGCGACTCCGTGGTGGCGAAAATGAAGACGACGTGGGGGGGCGGCTCTTCCAGGGTCTTGAGCAAAGCATTGAACGCGGCCGTGGAGAGCATATGGACTTCGTCGATGATGTAGATGCGGTAGCGGCCGTGCGCGGGCGCCGTCTTGATGGTCTCGCGCATCTCCCGGACGTCGTCCACGCTGTTGCTGGAGGCGCCGTCGATCTCCAGGACGTCGAACGACGCGCCCCGGCCGATCTCCAGGCAATTCACGCACTCGAGGCAGGGGGTGGCGGTGGGCCCCTGTTCGCAGTTCAGGGCTTTCGCCAGGATGCGGGCCATGGTGGTTTTGCCGACCCCCCGCATCCCGGAAAAGAGATAGGCGTGCGCCGTGCGGCCGGCCGCGATGGCGTTGGTGAGCGTCCGGACCACGTGCGGCTGGCCGCTCACCTCCGCGAAGGTCATGGGGCGGTGCTTGCGCGCGGAGACTTGGTATTCCATAACCTTGGTTATACGTTAAACGTTATCCGTTATTCGTAGAAGAAAGAAGGTCGAAACTCTCCGTTTAACGATGAACGAATAACGTTTCACGTCTTCAGAAAACGGGGGCCAGGTGATCCTGCGGCACACAGAAGGGCCTCCTTACCGTTGCTTCCTTCCGGACCTGGCGGGGTTCAAAGGTTCCTGTTGCACAGGGCCCGGCCCCTTTCCTATTCATCGTTAAACGTGAATCGTTATTCGCTAATCGCGAAAATGAATCCTTGCCTCAGCATGGCGGAGAGGGTGGGATTCGAACCCACGGTCCAGTTGCCCGGACAGCAGTTTTCGAGACTGCCCGATTCGGCCACTCTCGCACCTCTCCCCTGAACACGTTAAACGTTAATCGTTATTCGTTAATCGGTACCCATTTCACGTGTAACGTTTAACGATTAACCTCCTCAGCTTGTCTCGCTGTGGCGGAGAGGGTGGGATTTGAACCCACGATACAGTTTCCCGTATACGGCACTTCCAATGCCGCGCCTTCGGCCACTCGGCCACCTCTCCTCCGAACTTGTTGGACGGCCACTTCGATCAAAGGTGGCCGATATCCAATACCACTTCCTCCTGGAACCGCCGCGTTCGATCAAATCGCGGCGGATACTCAATACCACCAGTAATCCTTCTTTTGCTGGGGCCGGCCCTTCGATCAAACTGGTCGGATAACCCTTTCGCGCGTGTTCTCCCTCAGTCCCTTGAAGAACTCTTGCAATAGTTCACGGCTCTCCTGTTCCAGTACCCCGCCGGTGACGTCAATTCGGTGGTTCAGCCCCTGCGCCTCCGGAATGTTCAGGACGGACCCGCAGGCCCCGCCCTTGGGGTCCCGCACACCGAAGACGATGCGTTCGACGCGGGCCAGGATCGCCGCCCCGATGCACATGGCGCAGGGTTCCATCGTCACGAACAGAGTGCTGCCCTCCAGACGCCAGGTGCCGAGACGTGCCGCAGCGGCTCGGATGGCGATGAGCTCCGCGTGGGCCGTGGGGTCCTGCCACCCCTCACGGCGATTGTGAGCGCGGGCGATAACGGTCCCGCCGGCGACAAGCACCGCCCCGATCGGGACCTCGCCGGCCGCGGCTGCCAGAGTCGCCTCGTCGAGCGCGCTTTGCATGTGATGCCGCTGATCCATCGGGAATCTCCGCTTCAGGAATTCAACAGGCGATGGTACCATAGCCTGTGGGTGTTGTCATGCGCATGCTCGTCCTCGGATCCGGCACCAACCTGCATCCCAAACGGGCCGCTGCCGGCTATCTGGTGGAGACCGATCGGCGGCTCCTGTTCGACTTAGGGCCGCGGACTCTCCCCAACTTGATCAGGACCGGCGTGGACCGGCACCGGCTGCAACACGTCTTCTTCACCCACTATCACGCAGACCATTTTTCCGACTTCATCACCTTCTTCTTCGACGCCGTCTTCCATGCCCGGTACGTCGCGCCCCGCCCTTCCCTGACGGTGTTCGGGCCGAAGGGCACGCGCCGTCTCTTCGGGACCATCATGAAGGCGTTTCCGGGATTCTCGTCGGCGCGGTTCCGTGTGACCATCAAGGATCTGACGGATCAGACGGTCCGCCTCGGGGCCACTCGCGTGACCGCCGGCACCGTGGTCCATAGTCGGGGCCTGGCCTGCCAGGGGTATCGCGTGGAACATCGAGGGGCGGTGCTGGCCTATTCGGGGGACTCCGAGTATTGCGAGGGACTCGTGACCCTGTGCCGCGGCGCAGACGTCGCGGTCTTAGACTGCTCCTTTCCGGTCCAACAGCCCGGCAAGGGGCACATGACGGCTCGGGATTGCGGGCGCGTGGCACGGGCGGCCGGCGTGAAGCGCCTTGTGCTGTCTCATTTCTACCCGGTGGCGGAACGCTATGACGTCAAGGCCCAGGCACGGGAGGCCTTCGCGGGGCGCATCACGATGGCAAGGGACCGCCTGTGGATCGAAGTCAGTCGTCCTTCTCGGGGAGCCCCAGAATCTCGATGAATCGCGTCAACCGGGCGGCTTTTCTGGTGTCCGCCATCTTGTTGTAGATGGCCACCAGGTTCTTGATCATGCGGATGAGGATATTGCGGGGGGGCGTTTTCGCGAGAAACCGGTCTTCGAACCCGTAGCCGGCCTGGTCTAGGAACCGCGCGCAGTCTTTCTGGGTCAGGAGCGCGCCGCCGTTGAACGAATCCACGAAGATATGGTAGCGGCCGGCCTCGTATTTGACCAGGAAATGCCCGGGCATCCCCACGCCATAGATCGGCAGGTTGAGTCGCTTGGCTAACAGCAGATAGACCGCGCTCAGGCTGATCGGGATCCCCGCCCTCCGCTCGAGGACTTTGTTGAGGTAGCTGTTATCGGCGTCGTAATACTGACGGGTATTGCCGGCGAACCTCTGCTCGACGAACAGGTAGCGGTTGATGGTCTTGATGATTTCTTCCCCGGAGGCCTTCCACCCCAGCCGGTCGCGCACTTCCCCCGCCATGGCGTCCAGGGTCTCGATGTAACGCATCACGTCCAGTTCGGGGTAGGCGAACCGGGCGACGAGAAAGGCGCCAGTCTCAAGGTCCAGAGCCTCATCGGCGCACGCGGAGAGGGCGCGAAACTCACTTTCGAGCCGCTGTCCCCAAATGTCGTCCAGAACATTCTGAATGCGCTCGGCGATCTCCGGCTGTTCGATCTCGGCCTCGCGCAGAAGGGGCACGGCGCGGTCCCCGAGCTCTGCCAGCTTGCCCGCGATGATGTGGGCGACGCGCTCGTCGTCGTCCGACAAGAGTCGGATCAGCGCCCTGATCTGGGTCTCCGGAAGCGGAAACATGGTGGGGCATCTTAACAGAGGATTCAGCGGGCTTCAAGACAGGAAACGTGAGGGCGATGCGCGATCCGCGAATTTTATCCCAGCGTGCGGCGAAAGGCGCGGGTCGCGCCGTAGAGGCACACGGTGTCGAAGGCGAGCATGATCACAATGACGATACCGATCTTCGGCAGCGCCGCGGCCCATCCGGTCAAAATGAGCGGGCGGATGGCATCGATGGCCCACGTCATGGGGTTGAACCGGGCCAGGACACCCATCCAGGTCGGCATGGCTGCGAGCGGCACGAGTGCTGTGCTGAGGAAGATCATGGGGAGCGAGAGGAAGCCGAGCATCGAGAAGAAGTCGCCGTGGCTCTTGACCGTAAAGGCCAGGGCCATCGAAATGGCCGTCAGTCCCACTCCGAACAGCAGCCCGATCAGGATAATGACCGCCACGCCCCCGAACCCGGTCACCGGATGCACGCCGAACAGATAGGCCACGCCCAGGATCACCAAGACTTGCAGGGAGGTGATCGTCATGACGAAAAGGAACCGGCTGATGACCACGGACGTCCGGGAGATCGGGGTGGACATCAACCGCTCCAGGAACCCGTTCTCCTTGTCGAACAAGAGGTCCGTCCCGCCGGCCAGCCCGTTGTTCAGGATCGTCATGACGACGACCCCCGCCGTGAGGAAGGCGATGTAGCTGGGGGCCTGGACGACCTGCGTGTCGGTGGCCCGCTCGAACAGGTTCCCGAAGAAGATCAGCCAGAACACCATGGGCTGAAACAGGGTGAACAGCATGCTGAACCGTTCGCGGCTCAGCCGCTTCACCCAGCGCATGGTCAGCGCCCCGACCTCTTGGACGTAGAACCGCGTCATTCCTCTTTGATCCGGTGTCCCGTGTGCGCCAGGAAGACGTCATCCAGGCGCGGGCGGTGATAGTCCACGAACTCCAGCCGGCAGCCGTGCGCCGTCACCGCGCTCAGGATGGCCGGCAGGGTCGCCTCGGGGGACGCTACGCGGATATCCAGCACGTTCCGTTTGATGCTCACCGCCCGGATCGTCTCCTGTCTCTTCAGCGTCTGGGCCAGACCCTCCACCTTGCCCAGGTCGTCGGAGGCCAGGGTGAGGGTGACGACATCGCCGCCCAGGCCGGACTTGAGGTCGCCGGGGGTGCCGATGGCTTTGAGCCGCCCGCCGTCGATGATGGCGATGCGGTCGCAGAGCTGATCCGCTTCATCCAGATAATTGGTGGTCAGGAGGATCGTGATCCCCCGGGCTTTGAGCTGGCGGATGTGCTCCCAGATCTTCAGACGGCTCTCGACGTCCAGACCCAGCGTCGGCTCGTCCATGAACAGCACACGGGGGTCCGGAATCAGGCCGCAGGCGATGTCGAGCTTGCGCTTCATCCCGCCCGAGTAGGTCCGCGCCACCTCGTCCGCCTTGTCCTCAAGCCCCACCAGTTTCAGGACTTCATCAATGCGGGCGGCCGCCTGGGCGGCCGGGAGATGGTACAGGCTGGCGAGCAGCTCGAGGTGTTCGCGGCCGGTCAGGAACCGGTCGATCGCCCGTTCCTGCGGCACGTAGCCGATGGCCTGGCGGACCTGGGTGGCCTGCTCGACCACATCCATGCCCAGGACCCGCGCCTGGCCGCCCGAGGGGCGCAGCACCGTGATCAGGATCCGGAGGGTGGTGGTCTTGCCCGCGCCGTTCGGGCCCAGCAGTCCGAAGACCTCGCCCGGGGCGACCTGGAAGGAGATATCCTCGACGGCGGTGAACCCCCCTTCGTAGGTCTTCGAGAGGTGCGCCGCTTCCACCGCGATGGGCGCACTGGGGGCGCTCACGGTCAGCCCCACCCGGTGGCGTCGTTCCGCTCGTAGAGCTTGAATTGCAGGAGGTCGAGGAGCCGGCGGGCCTGCTGGATCAGCGAGTCGGACTCGAGGAGGAATTGTTTCTCCAGAGGGGTGAAGTCGAGTCCGAGCGAGAGGTTCTGCACCAGGGCCTCGTCGTGGAGGGGTTGCTTCAGCAAGGTCGAAAGCCCCACCCCCTCCTCGCGGCCCTTCAACACGGCCGTTACCACTTTCAGCAGTTCCGCCCGAATCTCGGGCGGGAGCCCCCCACGGGTCAGGCCCTGGTCCATGATCTCGATCTGTCCCCGGCGGTATGGGACCGCTTCGAGCTCGGTCTGAACCTCGAACCGGCACAACCCCTGCAGGAGAATATTGAACCGCCCGTCCGGAAGGGACTGCACCGTGATCATCCGGCCCACACACCCGATCGGAAAGATCGGGGGATCCCCCTCATAATCGGTCTCCCATCCTTCTTTGAGCAGGACCAGCCCGATCATCCGATGGGCCTTGGAGGCGTCCCGGACCATTTTCCGGTAGCGCGGCTCAAAGATGTGCAACGGGACGTAAGTTTGGGGGAAAAAGACGAGGTTCGGGAGGGGAAAGAGGGGAATCACGCTTGGGACACGGACCGGCTCGAAGCTGTCTCCGGCGCCTGGCTGCGGACTAATGAACATATCCTACCTTAGCCGATGGCCGCGCGGGTTGTCAATCAGCGGCGCCTTGCTATTCGCGGGTTCCCTCGTCTAAAATTTCACCCATGCCCATGACGATGACAGAACAGGTGCTGGCCCGGCACGCAGGGCGCAAGACCGTCGTGCCCGGCGACAATATTTGGGTGGATGTGGATATCCTCATGACCCACGACGTCTGCGGTCCAGGGACGATCGGAATCTTCCGCAAACAATTCGGCCCTCAGGCCAAGGTGTGGGACCGGGAGAAGGTCGTGGTCATTCCCGACCACTTCATCTTCACCAACGACCAGCACGCCCACCGCAACATCGACGTCCTGCGGGCCTTCGTCAAGGAGCAGGACCTGCCGTACTACTACGACGTCGGCACGGACAAGTACAAAGGCGTGTGCCACATCGCGCTGCCCGAGGAGGGCCATACCCGCCCGGGCGAGGTGCTCTTCGGCACGGACTCCCACACGTGCACGGCCGGCGCCTTCGGCGAATTCGCCACGGGGATCGGAAACACCGACGCCGCGCTGATCATGGGGATCGGCAAGCTCTGGGTGAAGGTGCCGGAGACCATGCGCTTCGAGTTCGAAGGGTCGCTGCCGCCCTACCTGATGGCCAAGGACCTGATCCTGCACATCATCGGCGACATCGGCGTGGACGGAGCCACCTATCGGGCCATGGAATTCGCGGGCGATGGGGTCATGTCCCTCTCGATCGAGGAGCGGATGACGCTTTGCAACATGGTGATCGAGGCCGGGGGCAAGAACGGCATGATTCCCGCGGATGCCGTCACCCACGCCTTCGTCAAGTCCAAGACCGCCAAGCCCTACGAGGCGGTCGCGGACAACCCGGGCGCGCGCTTCCACAGCGTCCGGCGGTACAAGTCCGCCGACATTCAGCCCACGGTGGCCAAGCCGCACTCTCCCGATAACCGGAGCACGGCCCGCGAGTGCGCCGGTGTGAAGCTGGACCGCGCCTACATCGGGTCCTGCACCGGCGGCAAGCTGAACGACTTCGTCGCGGCGGCGACCATCCTGAAGGGCCGGCGGGTGACGACCGACACCTACATCGTCCCGGCGACGACCGAGGTGGCCCGCAATCTCGTAACCACCACGCTGGACGGGGAGTCGCTCGTGGAGATTTTCCAGAAGGCCGGCGCGAAGATCGCGCAGGGCGCCTCCTGCGCGGCGTGTTTGGGCGGGCCCTCCGACACCTTCGGGCGGCTGAACAAGAGCGAGGTCTGCATCTCCACCACCAACCGGAACTTCCCCGGGCGCATGGGGTCGAAGACCGCCCAGGTCTACCTGGCCTCTCCCTTTACGGTGGCCGCGTCGGCGATTACGGGCACGATCACCGATCCACGCGAGTTCTTGT